>NZ_JANZQH010000001.1:0-774387 GCF_025153485.1 Chryseobacterium pyrolae | reverse complement strand
ATCTCTCCTACTACTCCTATTGGACAAAGAATCTCATTCTCGGAGAGAATATACATCTGAATATTAGAAATAGGACGGCCAATAGGAATAGACTTTCTCCAGCCATCCTCCACTGAAAGACGATGGATACTCGTACATACAGAGCACTCTGTTGGCCCATAAGCATTAAAATAAGATAAGTGACCGGACAAAGAAAGCCCCTTTTCTATATGACCGGACTCCCCCGCCGAAATAAGAACTCTTAAACCTGATAAGTCTTCAGGCGAAAGGGTTTCTGAATAGGCAGGAGGAAGCGTAATCACACTTGCCTTGGAAGATCCTAATAACTGAACAAATTTTTCCTTGTCCTTGATAGCTGTATCATCCGGGATAAAAAGACTAGCTCCACTTAACAGAGACATCATCATCTCTGAAAAAGAAGCATCAAAAGCAACGGAAGCAAAAAAGAAAACAACATCGCTGCTTACAACTCCAAATTCACGGATCTGGCTCAGAACCATATTGACCAATCCCCCATGTTCTACCATAACGCCCTTTGGACGGCCTGTAGAACCCGAAGTGTAAATAACATAGGCTAGATCCTCAGGAGACCTACTGTGCTCAGAAGATAAGACGGAATAATCGCCCTGAATATCCTTAAAGCTTAAAATGGCTTCAGGATCAATAACAACCTTACAACCACTATCTTCCTTCATATAAGCAATACGCTCGGAAGGATACGAAGGATCAATAGGAACATATGCTCCACCCGCTTTGAGAATCCCTAAAATCGCAATAATGAAATCTGCAGATCTTTCCAGTTGTACCCCTACAAGAGATTCTCTGCCAATACCATACTGGATGCGAAGGTAATGGGCAAACTGATTCGAACGTTCATTAAGCTCATGATAGCTAAGACTGTGATCATTGTATTTCAAGGCTATCTTATCACCATGAAGAAGCACCTGAGATGCAAAAAGATCAATAACCGTTTTATCTCTAGGATAATCAGCCTTGGTCTGGTTAAACTCATATACAAGCTTATCATAATCTGATGGAATGAGATAGGACAATTCTTTTACTGATTTATTATAATCAGTAATAATATTTTTAATAAAGAAAAAAAAGTTGTCCTTGAAATTAGAAACTTCCTTTTGGTTTAAATAATTTTGATTATAATCAAAATGGATTTTCACATCCTCTTTATCATCCGATTCTCGTATGTAGATAGCAAGAGCTACCCTTTCCAAACCATGATTAAAAGGAATTACTTCTGTTTTTGTATTAATAAAATCATATGAATAATCATGCTTTTCATAGGATAGAACAATATTAAACAATTCATTGAGATCAGATGATATGTTCAGTTCGTTCATTAATTTTCCCAGAGGAAATCTTTGGTGACGATAATCTTCTCTGAGTTCTTTAGAAATTTTTTTTAAAAGATCAGTAAATGTTTCGTCAGTATTTAAACTAATTTTGAATGGAGATACTCCTGCAAAAAGGCCAGCCGTATTTTTGTATCTGCGACTGCTTCTATTGAGTGTTGGTATGCCTATTGTCATTGTATCTAATGAACGACTTATTCCGATATATGAAAATAATGATGCAAGGATAAAATGAAAAAAAGTAGTATTCCTATCAGCAGAAAATTTTATCAATTCATCATAAAAAGTTCTGTTTATGATCAATTCTTCCCTTTCACTTTTAAAAAGGTTAGCATTGTTGCTCTTTTTTACAAAAATTTGATCAGATCTATTGTTTATGAATTTATTCTTCCAGTAATTTTTATCATTTTCAAAAGTATCCGACTTCTGATATTCATTATCTTCTACTACATAGTCTTCATATTTATAATTATAACTAGTGATCGTTTTTCCATAAGTCACAATTTCATTATAGTTTTGAACAATACGTTGAAACATCAGTGAGGATCCCCAACCATCTGTAATTATGTGATGATAGTAAATAAACAAGCAATGGAAATCTTCGGAAGTTTTAATTAAAATAAATCTGTTTAATGGTTTTTCATCTTTAAAGGTAAAAGGTATTAAAAACTCTTTCTTCAAAAACTCATCTTTCTCCATTTTAGCATCATCCAATCCACTAAAGTCTTTATAATACACCTGAAAATCATAATGCTTTAAAAACTCTATTTGTGGTTCTTCTGATCCTTCTTTGATGATCATCCTATAAGAGTCATGATCTTCTATAAATTGATTACATGCTTTATATAAAGAATCAATACAAATAAAACCTTTTATTTCAATTTTACCTCCGATATTATAGATTGGTAAATCAGGAAATAAAAATTGTTCGTTATATATATCCTTTTGAGATAAAGTAAGTTCCATGTTTTTTTATTAGTTTTATTTATACTATTTTACCGTATTCAAATTTTACAACCTTATCCGCTATATCAAAATATTCATCATCATGAGTTATAGCAATTATGGTTTTTCCTTCTTCTTTCAGTATAGGTAACAATGTTTTATAGAAGTAGTTTCTAAAAAAAGGATCCTGTTCCGCAGCCCATTCATCCAACAGAATGATTGGAGTTTCTTCTAATAAAGTCAAAATCAAAAGCATCCTCTTTGTTTGTCCGGAAGACAATGGTGGAATAGAAAAATCTTCGTCATTGTATTTAACAACATTCTTGAGCTTCATGAGTTCTAAAAAATCACTGAATTTACTATTTCTAGACAATGAAAAGTCATTATAATTTTCTGAAAATAAATGGCTATCAGAAAAAACTATTGAAAAGATATCTTTATAGTTACTGTCATTATTATCAATGGCCTGATTATTCAGTAAAATCTGCCCATTTGTAGGCTTATATAGCCCCGAAAGGACATTCATAAATGTAGTTTTGCCCGAACCGTTTCCACCTACAATGAAAATAACTTCTCCTTTATTAATTGAAAAATCAATAGATTGTAATGCGAAATTATTTTCATTATTTCCATATTCAAAATAAAGGTCCTTAACTTCCAATTTATCAAAATGGTTGATTTTAGAAGTAATATTCAATTCTTTTTCTTCTGTAAAATCATTGAAAAAATCTTTGATACGCTTTTCAGCAGTAAAAATTCTAGTAAAAAACTCCTGGGTAGAAACCAAAGTCATGATTGGACCCAAAATAAATAGAAATACCACTAAAAAGGAGTTTATTTTATCTTTCTCAAGGATATTGAGAGCTGGTAAAACAAATAAAATAGTCCCTAAAATAAAGTACAACCCATACTGGCTAAGAAGATTTATTCCGACGAAATTATTAGATAGTATAATATCTTTCTTTTTTGCGGCCTCTCTATTGGGTCTTAAAAATTTTTTGTATAAGTTCTGTGTTTTTGTTTTACTTATTTTAAACTGTTTGAACCCTTTAATAGCATCCTCAACAAATTTGAAGTATTTATCATTAAATTTCTTGATTTCTTCAACCTTTTTAGACAGTCGTTTTCCGACTATAATGTGACACGTAATCATAGAAATCAGCAGAATCACAATAATAACTGTAGAAAAGCTCGATATATAGATAAGATATCCTATATAGACCAGAAGCGTTAAAAAAGAATTTAATGCTGTAACCATTGTATCCGGTAAAAATATATAAACTCTAATATCTTCAACAATACTATATATTCTCTCTGTTCCAAGTTTTTCAATTTTATCTAAAGACGTTTTTTGCAATGCCTGGAATATTTTCAATTCATTGTCGTACACAAAATTCTTGGAAAGAAATATGAGTCTTTTTTGAAATAATAGTGTAAATATGTACGATAATATTGCCATTAGAAAAAAGACGATTCCCTTATATTCTTTAATAATAGAAACGCCATCTGTAACAACACTATTTATGATATGGAGCATTAAAAAGCTAAAAATAGTATTAGGTATGGAAAAAAGAAAAAGCATAAGTATTCTTTTCCTGGATATCTTTATCATATATGAATTTTAAATGATCGTCTGTAATTTGTTAAAGTATTGAACTAAATAAGGTTCATGTTTATATATAAAAAAATGGTTTCCTTTCATCTTTTTGATATTAACATTTTTACATGTTTTATCTTGCCATTTTATAATCTCATAATCTTCTACCTCTTCGTTATCACCATAAAATACGTCAATGGGTATTGACAAGGGCTTCATCGGCTCGTATTCAAAATTTTCCACGATTTTAAAATCTGATTTAATGATGGGCTCATAATAGGTTCGAATGTCCTCATTAGCAATGATTTCATCAGAGATTCCACCATAAGATTTCAGTTTTTCCCAAAATAGATCTGAAGATAAATCTGATATTTTCTCACGTTTTCTTGCACAGCAAGGAGAATTTTTGCCAGAAACAATCAGTTTAGAAGGTAACTTTAACCCTTTTTGTTCAATTTTATGAGATATCAGATAGGCCAGTAGCGCTCCCATACTATGGCCGTACAAAAAATATTTATGGGAAGCATTTATATGAGGTAAAATAACTTGCAATAAATCCTCAAGCAAAAGTTCTATATCGTCAATAGAAGGGTCATTAAATCGAGTCCCTCTCCCAGGATACTCTAAAGTATAAAAATTGGGAACTTTTTCGGCAAACCGATAAAATGAGTGTTTCCCTCCCCCCGCAAAAGGTAAAGCTAAAATTTTAGTTGTAGTGTTCAATGTCTATTAAAATATTTTATCAAAATTTAAAATGCCCTGAGGATCAAAAATTTTTTTAATTTCTTTCATTATTCCTATCTGTGTTTCACCAACCGAAAGGTTAAAATACTTTTTATTCAAGTATCCTACACCATGCTCACCTGGTACACTACCTCCGAAACCTACGATGACAGAATTTATCTTCATAAAGCATTGATTGATTTTTAAGTTCCAGTCTTCTGAGGATAAATTTCTATTCCGAAAAACATTGATGTGGAAATTTCCATCGCCAATATGTCCAACTATTATTCCTTCAAAATTAAACTCATCAAGAATTGTTGTTATTTTTTCATATACTTCCTGCGAAACAGAAAACGGAATAGAAAAATCATAATCTACAAACTCACAATAGTCCATACAGGATTCTCCTATTTTATTTCTATATTTCCAAAGATTCTCCCTTTCTCTTGAGGATTCAGCGAACAAAACATCATAGTCAGAATATTTAAAGATCAATTGATTGATAATTTCTAATTCAGGAAGGTCTGACTGCCATACCTCAGTTTCAAACTCTATCCAGAGAAAAGATCCGGCATCCAGCTTCATTCTTGTATCTTTAAGATAACTACAAACCAGATCAAAACCTTTTGCGTCCAAAAATTCAATACTTGAAGGGTTCAGACCTAATGTGAGTACTTCTTTAATAAAATCATACAGAAGACTTACTGATGAAAATGGAATAAAGAAAAGCCATTCTTTTTTCAATGGAATAAGTTTAATAACGGCTTTGGTAATTATCCCTAACGTACCTTCACTGCCTGTAAAAAGTTGCGTTAGGTTATATCCGGAAGAATCTTTTTTAACATTTTTCCCCGTCCATATGATCTCTCCATTAGGAAGTACTACTTCTAAATTGAGGATATAATTTGCTGTTGTACCATATTTAAAAGATTTCGGACTTCCACTTCTAATGGCAATGTTACCTCCAATAAAGCTCATTCCTGCACTGCTGATATTCTGAGGAAAGCTTAATCCATACTTCTCTACTTCTTTTTGTAATACTTCTGTTACAACACCTGTTTCTACAACTGCTATTCTTTCGAATTCATTGATCTCTATAATATTATTCAGCTTCTCTAATGATAAAATAATGTCACTTCCACATGACATTACCCCACCATTCACACTGCTTCCTCCTCCTCTAATGGTTATTTTCAAATTATTTGCATAACAAAATTTCATAATATTTGAAATTTCATCTGCATTATTGGGAACAATAACTGCCAATGGATTTTGAGTATCAAAATAATCTTTTTCTACAGGATGCTCATCCGACTCATTATAGGGTAATACATTTTCAGCTCCAACAATTGATTTCAATTCATAAAGCCCAGATCTTATATTATTCATAGGGTTATTTTATGATTTCACTTTCCAGTGCTTCGAACAATGCCTGTATATTATTTAATCCAAAACCATCATAATCATTAACTCTCTGAATAAACTCATAAAAAAAAGTTGGTCTGTCTCCAATAGGAGATGTAAAAGTCTGTAACAACAAAGAATTCTCGTCAACGTCACACAGGATTCCATATTTTTTTAGATCTTGTATATCCAGATCGGGATACTTCTGTTGTAAGGATACGTAGTAGGAATCGGGATAATTATTAAACTTTACGCCATTTCTCTTTAATACCTCAACAGTCTTAACGATATTATTCGTTTTAAATGCTAAATGCTGAATCCCTGAGCCATAATTTTCAGTGATATACAATTGAACCTGGTTTTTCTTATTGAGTTCAGGTTCAACCAATACTTTATTTATTTTCTTATTTTGGGTTTGTAAGGCTTTTAAATACATCCCTATTTTCTTATCACTATCTATGGTTTTTCTTTCATCATACTCTTCAATAGTCTTCGAAGCAAGGATATTATTCAGATAATTCTCCCAAAGAAACATTTCATTTATCCTTAAAGCACATGCAATATGATCAATCTCACATATTTCTGAATTTTCTTCTTCAATATCCAGCCAATCAGCTTCTACATTTATGAATCCCGGCATAAAATCACCAAAATATCCGCTATTATCTATCAGAAATATTTCATTATCATCAAATAGCTTCAAAACAGCATACTCTACAATACCATTATCATCTCTTAAAGCCTGAGGACCTTCAATCGGAATTCCTCCCTTTGAAACAGATTTATTAAAATAAGTAGTAATATCGTTGACTTTGATACCAATTCGTTTAATTGCATCACCATGTAAATTTACATAAGACAGTATGTGATGTGAAATGGGGTTAATGGCTGATGTGATTACTAATTTGATGTCATTTTTTGCAATTAAATAAGAAACCTTTTCAGTATTTCCTGTTTCAGGGCCACAATATGCAATTACCTTAAAACCTAATGCTTTAACATGCCAATACACAACAGCTTTTGCAGTTCCAACATAAAATTCAACAAACTCAATTTTGATATTGTGAAGTTCGGATTCAATATTTTGTTTTTCCATTCTCAATCTTATTTTTAAAAAAATTGTAAAGTCTCTCAACTGCAATTATTATGTTATCTTCTTTAATATTGCTATATGCAATTCTTATATTTTTCTTGTTAATTTCATCTAATTGAAAAAAAGACATCGGTGTAAAAATCACTTCAAATCTCTCAGCACAGTCTATAACATCCTGCTCTGTTACATCAAATGGCAGATCAATGACCATGAAAAAACCTCCTTCCGGGTCATTCCATTTTACATTTTTGCACCATTCCTCATTATTAGTCCTAAAACATTTATGTAAAGCATCTAAAGTCAGTATTTTCTTTTCTCTTAAGTTTTCTATCTTTTTTTCATTATACTTCTTTAATGAAAAATTATTATCTATTAAAATCCCGGCAATAATAGCCTGATTGATAGAAGAAGTATTGACTGTAGTATAGCCTTTCACCTTTTTCAGCTGATTACTTAATTTGCTTCCATCCTCAAATCTATAGTCCGCAACCATTACACCTATTCGCACAGAAGGGTAAATAAGTTTAGAAAATGTGTGCAGATAAATTACCCTCCGGTACTTATCTAATTTCTTTAATGTGGGGTACATTTTATTGGCAAAACAAAAATCTCCGTAGGCATTATCTTCAAGGATAAAAAAATCATATTTATCAGCCAATTCAATTATTTGTTTCCTTTTCTCAACAGACATTCTGATTCCGGAAGGATTTTGAAAATCGGAAACAACATATACTACTTTGACATGCTTACCTATTTCCTGAAATTTAAGAATCTTTTTCTCCAAAGATTCCAGACACATTCCGTCTGCATTTAGCTTTACTCCAGACACATCATAACCTGCAATAAGGGCATAGTTTTTTATCCCTACATAACAGGGATCCTCAACAATAATAACATCATCGTTTTTGCTACATAATGTAAGAACTGAAATTAAGAGACTTTCCTGTGTCCCTACGTTGATAAGAAGATCTTCGGGAGCAATTTCCAATCCATATTCTACCAATAAGTATTTACTAACTATTTCATTGATAATTCCACTTGCTTCACTATACTGCCCTAAGCTTGAAAAAAGAGCATTCAGAGGTTTTTTCTGTGTTTCAGAAATAAAACTGATGTAAGTATTGATATAGTAATCAATTTTTTCAAGATCAAAAAATCTACTGTCTGGTCTTCCTGAGGCTAAAGAGATAGCAGAAGGGTAACTATCTGCAATTTCGTTCAGGAATTCCATCGTATCATTTGCGATCGAATTTAAATCTTCATTTAGTTTTTTTTTCATACCGAATATGTGTCTTACAAATCTAGATTAATTCTCTACGGTATGATATTATGTTAAGTTTCATTCCCTTTTATCTCTACAATGTAGAGAATTAATTTCTCGCCCCAAAAATATAAATCTCTTTTGAATTACAGCACTTTTTAATTAAAAATAATTTTATATTTTTGGCGCATAATTTTAACCGTCTCATGAAGATAATTCAAAGCTTTTGGACAAAACCAACTTTTAAGAACAATAAAATTAATTCTACTGACAGAAATAAAGGAGGATGGCTTACGAAAAAACACAATTATATGAGCTGGGCTTTAAGTTGTTTACAGCTAAGAAAGTTTTATGAAAAAGTAGAACTAGTTACAGATGAAAAAGGATATGACATTCTAATCAACAAACTTAAACTTCCTTATACAAACGTTACCGTAGTTCTTGATGAACTCAATCACTATCATCCGGATCTCTGGGCAGTTGGAAAATTACATGCATATAAAATACAGACAGAGCCCTTTATTCACATTGACAGTGATATTTATATTTATAAACCTTTTCCTTCATCACTGGAAACGTCTAGCTTAATAGTCCAAAACTTTGAAAAAGGTTTTTTCTTTTATGATAAAGTTTTTAATGAGTTGAAGGAAAACTTTGACTATGTTCCTCAAGCCTTATTTGATTCTATAGAGAAAAACAATAAAATAATTTCGGTAAATGCTGGATTATTTGGAGGAAATGATATCGAATTTTTTAAGGAATATACACATTGTGCATTTGAGTTTATTGATAGGAATATTTCACATTTGGAAAAAATTGATATCGGAATGTTCAATACAGTTTACGAACAATTTTTATTCAATGCTCTAGCTGAAAAATCAAATAAAACAGTCAATCCTTTCATTTCAGATATCAATCCATCATTTGATGGTATTGCTAATTTCACTCAAGTTCCAAATACAGTGAGCTTTATTCATACTGTAGGATTTTATAAAGGTCTGCCAACAATCAATGAAATTTTGGAACACAGACTTTTAAATGATTTTCCAGAATATTACTATGAAATAATCAATTTATTAAGGACCAAGCAATTATAAAACATGAGTATAATAGATAATGCGGCTATTGGAAATATAATAGATCACAAGGAAAAAAAAGATCTATTAGAATTTCTCAATAAAATATGTTCACAATTAGTATCTCTTACCCCTAAAAACTGGGAAGATCAATACCAGAAAAACAATAATTTCATTACTTATACAGCTCCTGAAAGCCTATGCAGTGGTTATAGTGGTATTATCCTCATTATGACAGAATTTTATCATTTGGGAATTATAAGTCTGGACAAAATTGAAACAATGGTTAGCGATTTGGTAGCTTATTGTCGTCAAAATACCTCACAGGATTACTCCCTTTATACTGGAAGATCCGGAGTGATCTATACATTGATTCAATTATTTGAAATTACTAATGATAATAAATATCTTAATTACAGTCTAGAACTTATTGAGTCATATAATATCGAAGAATTTGTAAACTCCGCTTATACAAGCGACTATATTTTTAATGGTAGGGCCGGGACATTACTGACCTTTGTAAATCTTTATCATCTTACTGGTGACAAAAAGGTCCTTGATTACATTAGTTTAATTTATCTCAAGTTATTAAATCGTTGTGAAGTTTCTGAAGATGGAATATCTTGGAAAGAATATGAAGAAATAAATATAAAAAACTCCGTAGGGTTTGCTTTTGGAGCAGCGGGTATAAGATATTCACTACAAACCATAAACAGTATTTCAGAAAATGCTGGAATCAACTATATTATTAAAAATATTGATCAGTATATCCATTCACATTGGAACGAACAGCAGAATAATTTCGAAAACCTTGAAAAAGATATTTTGAACAATGAAGTATTCTCTACATTTATTAATCAATATCTTGAAAACAAATCCTCGCTTTCTGTTCCAACATATGAAACCAGCTGGAGCCAAGGCTTATTAGGCATCTTGCTTCCATGGGAACAATACAATACTTCCCCCATACCAGAGGAAGCACTAGTCACACTAGAAAATACATCATTATTCAACGGTCTCAGCAGTATTGGTCTATTTTATTTAAAACAATACAAAACCAATAATTCATTTAGTAACCGGTTACAATTAGAATCCATTATTACAAGTTTTATCAAAAGTTTAACTTCTGACGATCTATCTGGAGGACTTCTATTTGGAGAACTGGGAAAAGTATACTTCTTTTTGAAACTTTTAAATAATAATATTGATTCAAAAAATATACTGGAACCTTTTCAATATGGCCCTATAAAAAGTAATGAACTTTCATTTAATGAGCTTACAGAAGTAAGAACCATCATATTATCTCATTTTTTTAAAAGAACTCTGGATTTTTTACAGGAATCACTTCCCAGAATATTAGGTAAATATCTTAATACAGAAGTTAAAAACACTCCGGAAACCAATAGCTTTATCGAGTTTGTGGAGAATGTATTAAAGAATTTTAAAGGAACAAAAATTGCTGATCAATTACAAGACATTTATCTTCTGGAAAAGAAAAGATACAATATTAAAACTTCGGATAAAGAGTCTAATATAAATAAATACATTGAAAACTTTCTGCATAAAAAAGAATCTCTTAGGTTTTTAGACCATAATGACCATTGGTTCCTGCAACAATCTGCAGAAATATCAAAAAATGTATATGTAAATCATAGTAAATGGAATTGGACCTATGCTTCAGACAAACAATTCTTAAAGCAAAACTTACAGAAAGATGCTGATGATTGTGAATATATCATTATGCTTAACGAAAAAAATGAATTAAACGAGTATTATTTAGGATTGGAAAGTATCATTTTAAGCACTTTCCGCCATCCGATCCCAATAGAAAAAGCTATTAATGACTTAAAATCTTTTCTTCTATCGCAACCCTATGAAAATCTCATTGTATTTTCACGACAATCGGGATCAAAAGATATGGATGATTTTCTCGAACGGCTTGACTTTTTATTAATTCAAAGAATCAGATATTTTATTTTTTCAGGAATATTATCTGTTAAATAAAAATGCTAAAAATATTATATTCTTATCTCGAGAAAAAACATCATCCTTTTTTTCTAAATAATTATCTCCTTGAAATGCCATTAGACTTTCAAGAGAAAGTTTTAAAATATAAAAATTGGCAGGATACGCAGGCATCAATAATAGGACGTCTACTATTAGGCATCCTTGTTAAAACATTTGATTTAAATTTAAGTATTAAACATTTAGCCTATAATGTAAACGGAAAACCTTATTTTGAAAAAGAGCAGGTCTTTTTTAATATTTCACATAGTGATGACATTGTTATTTGCGTTGTTACAGATATAAATGAGGTAGGTATTGATATAGAAAAGTTACAAGATATCAATATTAATGATTTTAAAAATTTTCTCACTAAATTCGAATGGGATTATATAGACGTTTCTCAAAATGCTGTTTCCGATTTTATATCTTTATGGACACAAAAGGAAGCAATTCTTAAGGCTTCAGGACATGGTTTAAATATTGACCTTAATTCCTTTGAAATAAATGACGATAAGGCTGAAATAAATAGTAATATCTACTCTCTAAAAGAGATACTCATCAATCATAAATATAAATGTCATCTTGCTATTAAGGGTGACATCTCACAAACCACTGAAATTCAACCAATTAAATGGTTCGCGTAAAATATAACCAGTATAATGTTTGTGGGAGAGGAAAAGATTTTATTAGCACTCATAATCTGAATGGATTGAAGCCATTTGCCTATTTTCTCAAATTATATGATTATCTAATAAGGTAAACCAAATTACTGTAAGCTGACCATTATTATATCCCTGGTAAAACAAATTATATCATATAGCCGTTTCTGATAAACTTATACCTCCTCTTATTCATCCAATCTTTTAAACTTCTCTATATAAATTTAATAGGTATAAACCAATACAAATGATATTAAGCAACTGCAGTGTTTAATAGTTTACAAAATAAAGACTTTGGATATACCAAAAATTCCTTATTTTTGCAAACCTATAATTTACAATCAATATGTTTAATAGTTTACAGGATAAATTAGACAAGGCTCTACATAATATTTCCGGACGCGGAAAAATCACAGAGATCAACGTAGCGGAAACCGTAAAGGAAATCCGTAGAGCGTTGGTAGATGCCGACGTTAACTATAAAGTTGCAAAAGATCTTACCAAAAGAGTTCAGGATAAAGCTTTAGGACAAAACGTTCTTACTTCCCTTACACCGGGACAGTTGATGACGAAAATCGTTCATGACGAATTAGTAGAACTCATGGGAGGTTCTCAGGAAGGAATCAATCTTTCAGGAAAACCATCTGTGATCCTTATTGCTGGTCTTCAGGGATCCGGTAAGACTACTTTCTCCGGAAAACTGGCTCTTCATTTAAAAACAAAAAGAGCAAAAAAACCCTTATTGGTTGCCTGTGATGTTTACCGTCCCGCTGCGATTGACCAGCTTAAAGTATTAGGTGGCCAGATCGGAGTTCCGGTTTTTACTGAAGAAGGATCAACCAATCCATCTACGATTGCTGAAAATGGAATTGCTTTTGCAAAGGCAAACGGTCATGATGTCGTAATCGTAGATACAGCAGGACGTCTTGCTATTGACGAGCAGATGATGAACGAGATCAAATCTGTGCATTACTTCATTAAACCACAGGAAACCCTATTTGTAGTAGATTCCATGACCGGTCAGGATGCTGTGAATACGGCAAAAGCATTCAACGATGCATTGAATTTTGACGGTGTTGTTCTTACCAAATTAGATGGTGATACGCGAGGGGGTGCTGCTTTAACGATTCGTTCTGTCGTAGAAAAACCGATTAAGTTTATCTCTACCGGTGAGAAAATGGAAGCTTTGGATGTTTTCTATCCGGAAAGGATGGCTGACAGAATCCTGGGAATGGGAGATGTTGTTTCCCTGGTAGAAAGAGCTCAGGAGCAGTTTGACGAAGAAGAAGCTAAAAAGCTTCACAAAAAGATTGCTAAAAATGAGTTTGGTTTTGATGACTTCCTGAAGCAGATCAACCAGATCAAGAAGATGGGTAATATGAAAGACCTTATGGGAATGATCCCTGGAGTTGGAAAAGCCATTAAGGATGTTGAGATCAGCGATGATGCTTTCAAGCACATTGAAGCGATTATCTACTCTATGACCCCTGATGAGAGAAGAAGACCTTCTATCATTAACAGTCAGAGAAAGCAGAGAATTGCAAAAGGAGCAGGAAGAAAGATTGAAGATGTGAATCAATTAATGAAGCAATTCGACCAGATGGGTAAAATGATGAAGATGATGCAGGGACCTCAGGGAAAACAAATGATGCAGATGATGAGCAAAATGCCAAATATGCCAGGCATGGGCGGAATGATGGGGAAATAATAAAGATTTTAAACTTTAGATAAGAAGACATAAAAAAACTCTCAGAAATTATTCTGAGAGTTTTTTGTTTTATTTGAATTTGTATCCCAATCCGATCTGGAAGAAATTCATCTTCAATTTTTCGTCATTTACAGGATCCTTAATCATATTTGTTAGTCCGAAACTGTAACGTGCATCTACGAATAGTCCTTTGTAGATGTTATAATCCACTCCTAAAAACAAACCAAATTCCGTAGACTTAAGGTTGTCATCAAAACTCTTTTCTAAAGCATTTTCACCTGCATTTAAGATCTGTTGGTCTGCTATTCCTCCAGCTACATCTATTTTTACCTTAGTACTTGTTCTAAAGCTTACAAAAGGTCCTGCGTACAATCCTAATTCAGGAGTTGCATAATATCTGGCCGCTACAGGAACTACGATTCTGTTGAAATTGAATTTTTCTGTGACAGTGATTCCCAATGTTGAAACTTCAACTTTACCTCCTAAATTAGCATATTGAACCTCCCCTTGTAAAGCAAATTTATTATTGAATTTATGCTCCACCAAAGCGCCTACATAAAAACCTGATTTGGATTTCAAACCTCCGTCTGCTCCTTCAAAAGCATCAAGATCTTCATTAGATTTTAAATTTGATAACGCGTAACCCGCTTTTACTCCAAATTTTGTTTGTGCATTCATGCCTGCAAAAAAAGCAAGAGCTGATGCCAATAAGATTTTTTTCATGATTATTATTAAATAAAATTTTGTTTTTAAAGGTAAAAAAAGCCCTAAAATAAATCTTAGGGCTCCTATTTTATAAATGCTTTGTTAATTACTTAGCAAAAACATACTTAACTCCGAAAGTTACAGCTGATAAATTCAAACCGAACTTGTAGTTATTTACACTTTTAGCACCATCAACATCAAATTTAGAAGTGTTGTATCCAAATTCACCGATAGTAGCTTCAATGCTCCAGTTTTTGTTTAAGAAATAATCCAAACCTGGCTTAATGTTAACACCGATTGAAGTGTAGTTAGCTTTTGTAGAAGTAGATGTAGTAGTTGTAGTACCTCCAGTGTTAGCTGTTGAGTTTAATTCAACTTTTTCATTACCAAATTCCATTGGAACTTCTAATTGACCGAAGATATATAATTTCTCAGCTAAAGTCCAGTATTTTCTTACGAAAGGAGCTACAACAAATGCAGATTTAGTTCCGATTCTTTCAGTTACAACAGTAGAATTTCCAAAACTTGCAGTTGTGCTTGTAGTCTTTTTATCATTCTTATAACCAACTCCTAAACCTACAGCTAAGTTAGTACCTACGAAATATCCTACAGTAGGGATAACTTTGAAACTTTCAATTTTAGAATCATCGTTGTTGTTCTCTTCTTGAGAATAACCTACTTGTCCTGAAATATATGCAGTTCCTTTTGCAATCTGTGCATTAGATAAACCGAAAAGTGCAATTGCACCAGCTAATACTAATTTTTTCATTTTATAATAATTTTAATACTTTCTGATGGCAAATTTACAGTGGGTCCCGCTAATATTAAAATTTGTTAACGTGATTAATATCATTGATGAATATTGATGTTTTCCGAAATTAAAACATATCAATTAAGCAGCTTTGTTTTTTTCACAATATTTAGAATAAAAAAATAATGATTTTACAACAAGAGCGAAATAAACTTAGCTTTTTAGATTTATCATTTTCTTGCAAATTCTCTCTTATTTGAAATTATCGTAAACAGTATTATCTTAAAATGTTAACATTTAAGACATTAGTCTTAAAATAAAACTAAAAAGCTGCTTTAAATACATTAAGGCAGCCTTTTACAATATATCTTAGCAATATAACTAAGCAGATACGTAGCAATGATAAGTTCCCTTGATTGAATACAGTTCTCCTGCTGGTACAAAATGTCCATTTATAGAAGGACTTGGAGAAAGGAAGTAATAACCCGTTTTTTGGCGGGAATCTATAAACTCATTTACACTATTAAATGTCCATTTATTACTTGGAAAGCCTACATATTTAGCTGCAGTTAAATACAATAGGCAGTTTGAAGCTTGTATAAAATAGGTGTTTTTAAGCGCAAGGTTTTCATTATTAACAAAGCCTATATCATCCATATACTCATTACCTTCTGATAAATGTCTCTCAAGAAGTAAATTTCCGTTCTTATCATACAGCTTATACCAACCGCTACAAACTCTTGTTATAACACCTTTTGCAGCAGGCTTCTGTGTCGCCAATTTAGTTCTCAATTGTACTTCTTTACTTCCAGCAAACTGTAAATAGTCATAAGTAGTAGTACTTTCAAGATAATTTTTCAAACTGTAGAACTGATCATCTTTTACTACTTCTTTTTTACTATTATAAGTCATCGTTGTAGTTTTGCCATCTATTTTATAGGCAACTTTGGTTTGAACATTTTCACCGGACATCACCTCTTCATTCATTTGATCGGACTGACATGATAATGAAGATAAAAGAACTGACAGGGCCAGTACAGCTTTAAGCTTTCTCATAATTTTAAATTTAATAGGTTACTAAGCCGCAAAAATATATCACCAGATTAAGATTAAAAAAAATACAAACATGATATTTATCACCAATAAGTGAACCTGTAAAAAAAAAAACTCCAGCCAAAAAGCCGGAGTTTACTGTATTATTCTTAATATTTCTTTATTTCAGGAAGAAGTTGTATCCAATATTAATGGCTCCTACGTTCCAACTGGCTGTATACCATCCGTAATCGCGTTTGTTGCTGATCGTCTGATATCCTAAGTAAAGCTCACCTTTAGACATTTGATATCCAAATTTAGGCTGTGCATAGAAACCTCCATCTACTCCATCTTTTGTAGAAATCCCATATCCCAGGTCTAGCCCTACAAAGATAGGTGCTCCCGAAAATTTATATTTCCCGGAAACCGCTACAGGAATAAATCCGAAATCATCAAAGTTATCCTTTCCGAAAAAGTGAGAGTATCCTGTGGTAACCCCAAGATCAAGCCCTTTTGTAATGTTCCACATATAGGCAGCATCCAATCCTAATGTAAATGAAGATGCATCGCCGGCATCACCTACCGGAATACCGATATGTCCCCCTAACTTAAAACCTTCCTGCGCGTGTGCAGCACTCCCTAATAGTGCAAAAGCACCTAGTAAAAATAGTTTTTTCATTTTTTTAAATAGTTTGATTGATACCACAAAATTACTAATTATTTTCATTATTAACATAAAATTAACGATACCCATTCATAGGAACAGTAAAAAAGCGGGACAAAATTTTGTCCCGCTCTATATCTTTTTAATTTCGTTCTAAAGAATTAGTTTCCTCCGAATTTGAAACCGATACCCACTTGAAGAAAGCTGTTAGTCAGTTTTCCGTCTCCGGAATCTTTTGCCAAGTTAGAAACTCCCATATTGTACCTTGCATCAAAGAACAATCCGTTTTCCAATGCATACTCTGCACCCAGGAAAGGAGCGATATTCAAAGTATTGGTTTGATCTTTAATATCTGTTTCATCATCTGCAGAAATTTCAAATCCAGGAATTACCCCTAATCCAAGGTCTGCTACCGTTTTTGTTTTTGCAGAAATGATTAGTCCGAAACTTGCCCCTGCAGAAACTGATAAACTTTCAGTAATAAAATATTTAGCAGAAACCGGAATCAATATAGTTCCAAAAGTAGTTTTATTCTTAATGTTAAAGAATGTACCTGCATCATCCTCATCCTCTACTCTTTCGTTGATCTTACCTCCTAGTGGAGAATATAAAACCTCCCCCTGAAGAGCAAATTTATCACTTAGTTTGTGCTCTACTAAAGCTCCTACATAAAAAGTGTGTGAAGGGTCGGTACTTTCAGAATCTCCTCCGTCTTTAAATTTTAAAGTTGAAAGAGAATAACCAGCTTTGGCTCCAAATCTCGTTTCTTGAGCGCTTAAATTAGCGCTTACCACAGCCGCTGCTGCAATAAGTAAAAATTTTTTCATGATTTTATTTTAGTATTCGGTCACAAAACTAACTATTTTTTTCATAATACCAAATAATGTTAAAATAATTATCACATAACAATGGTTACATGTATAAAATCTTTCAAAAATTCTCCAAAACTTCATTTTCTTCTAATGTACATCCGATATAGTGGGTAACGCTATGGTCAACTTAATCTTTCAGTCTCTTATCTTCTTCGTTATATGCTAAAATAATTTTCTTAACTACCGGATGTCTAACTACATCCTCTTCAGTAAGGTATACAAAACCAATTTCTTTTACGTCTTTCAAGATCCTCATAGCCTCCTTCAGTCCCGATTGTTGTTTTGGAGGTAAATCGATCTGTGTTGGATCTCCGGTAATGATGAACTTGGCATTCATTCCCATTCTTGTCAGAAACATTTTCATTTGCGCATGGGTAGTATTCTGAGCTTCATCAAGAATTACAAAAGCATCATCAAGCGTACGTCCTCTCATAAAAGCCAGCGGCGCAACTTCAATCACCTTTTTCTCCATAAAACCTTCCAGTTTTTCATGAGGAATCATATCTCTCAGCGCGTCATATAGAGGCTGTAAATACGGATCCAGCTTTTCTTTAAGGTCTCCCGGCAGGAATCCCAGACTTTCCCCTGCCTCTACAGCAGGCCTTGTCAAAACGATTCTTTTGACTTGCTTATCCCTTAAAGCTCTTGCAGCCAATGCGACACTCGTGTAGGTTTTACCTGTTCCCGCAGGACCAATGGCAAAAACCATATCCTTTTTCTCAGTTTCTTTTACCAGCTTCTTAAGATTCGTGGTTTTGGCCTTGATGATTTTCCCATTGACTCCTTTTACAATAATATCCTGATCAAAAATTAAATGTTTTTCATTCTCATCTTTGATATTCAGGACATTTTCAACATCTTTCAGCGCGATAGAATTGTTTTTAGAGATAAACTTTACAATATCATCCAGTTTTAGTTTAAATATATCTAAAGCCTCCTGATTACCCATCGCAAAGATAAAATGATCCCGTCCTGTGATCTTAAGCGTAGGAAAGCTTGATTTTAACAAATTGAAATATTGATTATTAACGCCATAGAAGGTCTTTACATCGACATCTTCCAAATCATATGTTAATTCGAACATGCAGTATTTTATTTTTATTAGATTTTAAAATTAAAGCTTTTTTTCAAATTTATGTCAATTCTTTTCTACAATCTTTCGGGCTTTCTTTTTATTTTAAATAACTTTGCAGTAAACACTATTTATTCTACACAAAAATCCATGTCAATTATCACCCTTACTTCGGATTTCGGAAATTTAGATTACAGAGTCGCCGCTGTGAAAGGCAAAGTTCTGTCTCTAAACCCTGAGGTAAATATCATTGATATCACCCACGACATCCAGGCATTCAACCTTATACAGACCTCGTACATTGTACGAAATGCATATAAATACTTTCCTAAAGGCACCATTCATATCCTTTCTGTAGACAGTTTTTACCATAAATCAAGGAAAAATATACTCTATAAAGCAGACGGCTCTTATTTTCTGGCGGCAGATAACGGACTTTTAGGTCTTGTATTTTTCGACATTAAACCGGAAGCCATCTATGAGATCACTCTGAACAATCGTTTTGATGATATCGTGAACTTCACTTCTACCGACGTTTTTGTCCCTGCTGCCGTACATTTGGCCAACGGCGGACTTCCGGAAGTAATCGGGCGAAAAATAGACTCTGCCAAAGAGCTTCTGTTTCCGAAACCGGTCTTCAATGAGTCTGAAAAGATGATCATTGGTGAAGTAACATATATTGATAATTTCGGAAATATAATCTCAAATATCAGTAAAGACTTTTTTGAAAGCACCGGAAAAGGCAATGAGGGTTTCACCATAAAATTCAGAAATTTAACACTTTCAAGAGTCTTTTCCAGTCATACCGAGGTGGTATCCGACTGGGAAAGGGAAACGGAATTCCATGGACAGTCGGCAGCGATCTTCAATGACAGTCAGCTTTTGGAGCTCACCATCTATAAAGGAAGTAAAAAAAACGGGGCCAAAAGCCTGTTTGGACTTAATGTAGGCGAGAATATTTATGTTGAATTCGTCTAAGATTATATATTTCATAAAAAAACCGATTTTTTTTATATATTTGTCAAAATCTAAAAATTAAAAATGGCAGAATACAAATTATTGCTTCCTTCCATGGGAGAAGGTGTTATGGAAGCGACAATTATCACTTGGTTATTCAATGAAGGTGATAATGTAAAAGAGGATGATTCCGTAGTTGAAATTGCAACAGATAAGGTAGATTCAGACGTTCCGACACCAGTTTCGGGGAAAATTATAAAAATCCTGAAACAGAAGGACGAAGTTGCTAAAGTTGGTGAGGCCATTGCTATTTTAGAAATTGAAGGAGAAGGCGGAAATACAGCTTCAGAGGAAGTGAAAACTGAAACTCCGGCAGCCGCTCCGGATACTGAAACCTTAAAAACGATTGAGGAGCCGTTACAAGCTGCTTCAACGGTAGAATTCTCAGGAGACCTTTACCTGTCACCTCTTGTAAAATCTATTGCACTGCAGGAAAACATCTCTGAATCTGAACTGAAGTCTATTAAAGGAAGTGGTTTAGAAGGAAGAATTACAAAAGAAGATATATTAGCCTACGTTTCCAACAGAGGAAGCCAGCCAGCTCAACAAGCTGCACCTGTACAGGAGGCAGTTCCAAAAGCACCGGTTTCTACTGTTTCTGTAGCAGCAGGTGATGAAATCATCCCGATGGACAGAATGAGAAAGATCATTGCTGAAAACATGGTAAAGGCAAAACACATTGCTCCACACGTTACTTCTTTCATCGAAACAGACGTTACCAACGTTGTAAAATGGAGAAACAAGCATAAAGATATTTTCGAAAAAAGGGAAGGTGAAAAACTGACTTTCATGCCGATTTTCGTGAAAGCGATTGTCAAAGCGATTCAGGATTTCCCAATGATCAATGTTTCTATCAGTGGTGAAAACATTATTAAGAAGAAAAATATTAATATCGGTATGGCCACTGCTTTACCAGACGGAAACCTTATCGTTCCTGTGATTAAAAATGCTGATCAGTTGTCACTTTCAGGTTTGGCAAAAGCCATCAATGATCTGGCTTACAGAGCGAGAAATAAAAAATTAAGACCGGAAGATACTCAAGGTGCTACCTACACGATTTCTAACGTAGGAAGTTTTGGAAACCTTATGGGAACTCCTATTATTCCTCAGCCTCAGGTAGCTATTTTAGCGATTGGTGCTATCGTTAAAAAACCTGCAGTTCTTGAAACTAAAGACGGCGATGTGATTGCCATCCGTCAGCTGATGTTCATGTCTCACTCTTATGACCACAGAGTGGTAGACGGATCTTTGGGAGGAATGATGCTGAAACATGTTCATGATTATCTTCAGAACTGGGATCTGAACACGGAAATTTAATACCTGATGACTGATAAGTGACCCATTATTTCAAAAGTTGTGCAGAGCTTGTCAAAACATCTTAAAATACAAAACCTTCGATCTTTTCGAAGGTTTTTCTATTAAAAGATTATCTGTACATTTGGATCAAGTACGAAACTAAGCATTTAACAAAATAATCTCAAATAGAAACACAAACCCCATCTCAAAATATGAAAAGAGTAACTTTAATTGCGATCATTTCCTTATGCCTGATCATAGCAACTTATTTCGTCGAAATTATCATAGGCTTTTTCAACCTGGATAATATGATTTACTTATACCGTTTTTTTGGTGTATTAAACCTCCTGGGTTATCTGGGCATCTTGCCATTCTTTATTAAGTTATATCAAAAACAACGATAATGGATAATGAATTAAGAGAGCTTTTTGAGATCAAAGAAGACCATAAAATAAAAGTTTCAGAAGAGAAGCCAAATATTGCAAAGCATATTCTGATCCGTCTTGCGATATTTATAGCAGGAACTATAGGTTTTACGGCGGTGATATTTAGTTCGGGCGGCTGGGACGTTATAGGTTACCTGATCATTATGTTTGGTTTTCATGTTATATGGTTTGTTTATATTCTTATTGAAACATTCATCCTGTACATCAATAAAAAATACATTCTTAGAAATGTCAATCTGATATTTTCAGCTGTTGTCCTCATTTTGTATTGTATAGCATACATTACTGTTTTTAACATACAGTTGTAATAATATTCATCGTCGATACAATATAAAGCTTCCCATTTTTTGGAAAGCTTTTTTGTTTTTTGGATCAGGTTGTATGTTCATGGAACTTAAAACTGCTGATCACTTTTTCTCTATGCATTTCGCCCCATTTAATCAGCTCCATAATCAGTGGTTTTAATGATTTTCCGTGGTCTGTAAGCTCATATTCAGCCTGGGCAGAATATTTCGAAGCTCTTTTAATCAATAAATTAGTTTCCAGCTTTTTAAGCTCAATAGAAAGCATTCTATCCGTAATTTGACCAATCAACAACGAAATTTCTCTAAATCTTTTAGGTTCATCCAGAAGAACAGCAATAATCTTTATTCTCCATTTACCATTTACCGCCTCCAGAGCATCGCCGATAGACAACAATACTTTCTCGGAATGTAAAGGACATTGGGAAATCCCTGTTTCTCGTTCTTTCATGAGCTTGTCTTTTAAGTTAATAGCTTCACCACATACTGCTAAAATTAAGCCACTTAGCCAACTAAGAAAAGTTAATTAAATTCGTTTGACTGAACAAACTCATTGAATCTTTTCGGATCCCGGCCTAAGACCTTTTGTATACCGTCGCCTGTATTCTCATTCCGTCCATCTAAAATCTCATCAAATGCAACAGACATATGCTCGGCCACAAACGGTGATAAGCCAACCTGCAGAAGAAATTCCCGATACTTTTCTTTGTTCAGGAAGTTGTATTTAATGGTACGGTTCAGCTTGGCCCCGATTATTTTAACTGCTTCTTCAAAGGTAAATAGTTCACTCCCCGTTATCTCATAAATCTTCCCGTCATGTTTTTCATTTATCAGACATTCAACTACAGCATCGGACAGGTCATCTAGGTCTACAAAAGGTTCTTTCACAGAGCCGGCCATAAAAACAACTTCTCCGGCCTGTACACCATGTAGAAAATGTCCTTCACTAAAGTTCTGATTAAACCATGCAGAACGTAAAATAGCCCATTTCAACGGCGAACTGATGAGGATGTCTTCACATTTCTCCACTGATTTCTGACCTCGTCCTGAAAGTAAAACTGCTTTTGAGACAGAGTTGTCAACCATACTGTTTACCAGCTCTGCTATCTGTTCCTGCGCACCCGGAATTGAGGCATCAGGATGTACGATATATACTTTTTCAATATTTTCTAAGGCCTGATCATAAGTTGTGATATCATTCCAGTCAAAAAAACGAGTTTCTTCACTGATTTCCTCTTTCACACGTACCGTAGAAAGAACAGGATGCCCAAAAGCTCTTAATTTGTTTACAACACGGCGTCCGTTTTTTCCACTACCACCGATAACCAGGATATTTCCATTTATTTTTTTCATATTCTTTAATTTAAAATACAAATCTATGCAGGTTGGGTGTAGATTCACGCTTAACTATCATCAAGTATAGCAGTCTTTACTTTCTGTATTTAACCTACTTGTACAATGCAAATTATTTTTTACAGCAGATATTTTTAATTACCATGTAATTTTCTTATTTTTTCAGTTGAATAAAATGCCTTAGCCCACAAATGCTGAAAATTTTCTCCTCCCTACGAAAAGGCCTTAAAAAGTCTTTTGACAATATCCGCAACGAGCAGCTGAAGAACAATCTGCTTCAGGCAATTCCTTTCTGGATTGGTTCTGTGATCACCGGCTTTTTTGCAGTGATGTATGCCAAGATATTTGCATGGGGAGAACACCTTCTGAATTTTATGATGAACTGGCATGCGTGGATGATCTTCATCATTGCTCCAATTGGCTTTGTCCTTTCCTGGTGGCTCGTGAAAGAATTTGCTCCATACGCCAAGGGAAGCGGTATACCACAGGTGATGGCAGCTGTAGAACTGGCCAATCCCAAGGAACACACAAAGATCAGGAACCTTTTAAGTCTAAAGATTATTGTTTTTAAAATTATTTCATCCGTTGTTCTGGTGATCGGAGGTGGCGCTGTGGGACGCGAAGGACCAACCATCCAGATTGCAGGTTCTGTTTTCAGGAAAGTAAACGAATATCTTCCGCACTGGTGGCCGAAAATATCCAAGAAAAATATGATTATGACAGGTGCAGCAGCAGGGCTTGCGGCAGCATTTAACACCCCACTGGGCGGAATTGTATTTGCGGTAGAAGAACTTTCCAAAACGCATATCAATTATTTCAAAACAGCCCTGTTTACAGCGGTAATCATTGCAGGTTTAACGGCCCAGACATTAGCCGGATCTTATCTGTATTTAGGATATCCGAAAACAAACGATGTTTCTTTAATGGTCATGTTTCCCATAATTCTTGTAGCGGGAACCGCCGGGATTCTGGCCAGCCAGCTTTCTGTAATGATGCTTAAGATGAGTGACTGGAAGAAAAGGAAACTTAAAACCGATAAAGCCAATGTTATCTTTTTGGTGATCTGCGCACTGTTCATCGCTTCTATTGCCTACTTCATCAACAGGGAAATCCTGGGTTCCGGAAAGGAGATTATGGAACGGGTCCTTTTTACAAAAGATAAGCATGAAGAATGGTATGTCCCGATTTTAAGAATGCTTGGCCCTGCCCTTTCTTTCACATCAGGCGGTGCAGGCGGAATTTTTGCTCCTGCCCTTACGGCGGGTGCGAGTATCGGATCTGTGATCTCCGGAGCCATCCACCTAACGCCTAATGAAACCAATGTGGTTATTCTTGCGGGAATGGTGGCCTTTCTTACCGGAATTACCAGAGCACCCTTTACTTCAGCAATTATTGTACTGGAAATGACGGACAGGCATTCCCTGATTTTTCATTTAATGCTGGCGGGAATGGTCTCCTCCATTGCTTCTATTTTAGTGAGCAGACATTCTTTGTACGATGTAATTAAGGTGAATTTTCTGACGGAGATCAGGGAGAAGGAGTAGTTTAGCGATCTAGGATCCGGGGTTTCAGTTTTGGATCAATAAGTGGATTAAAATTAACACTACTTATCTTCTTCCTCATTTGAGCTTTGAAAATCTTTATTCTTTATTCTTTTCTCCCACTTTTTGTTCTCACTATCTGTCACCCATAGAACCAATAAATCCCGGGCACAAATATTCACCCAAGTATTGTATATTCAAAATATATTCTCTAATTTTGCACCTCGAAATAATTAACAAATTCATTTAACATTATGAACAATTACGAAACTGTTTTCATTTTAACTCCCGTTCTATCTGATGCTCAGGTAGAGGAAGCAGTGAAAAAATTTGAAGATCTTTTAAAAGAAAAGAACTGTGAAATCGTTGCCAAAGAAAGCTGGGGACTAAAAAAATTAGCTTATCCAATTCAATTGAAAAAGAATGGATTCTACACTTTAATTGAGTTTAAAGGTGAAGGTACTGTAGTTGCTGACCTAGAATTAGCATTCAAACGTGACGAGAGAGTAATCCGTTACCTGACTACAAAACTTGACAAGCACGCTGTTGAGTACGCTGTAACTAGAAGAACTAAAATCAAAGCGGCTAGAGCTTAATTATTAACCCTATTTTTTAAAAAAGACAAGACATGGCAATAGACGAAATGGCTAAACAAGCCTCTGCTGGAGGAGAATCAGAAGTAAAATTCCTTACTCCACTTGATATCAATACAAAATCTGAAAAGAAATATTGTAGATTCAAAAAATACGGAATTAAGCACGTTGATTACAAAGATGCTGATTTCTTATTACAGTTTGTAAACGAGCAAGGTAAGATCTTACCAAGAAGATACACTGGAACTTCTTTAAAATACCAAAGAAAAGTTTCTGCTGCGATCAAAAGAGCAAGACACCTTTCTTTACTACCTTACGTAGCTGACTTATTGAAATAAGACAAAAAAATAAATAAAAGAAGAGGGCAACCTCTTCTTTTGTTGCTGAATAAATAATTTTAATTCTAACTTAATTTAGATTAATAGATCTCAGATTCCAGATTTCAGACTTAATGTCTAATATCTAATGTCTAATATCTAGCATCTAAATTCTAAAAAAGGACAACAACAATGGATATCATCCTAAAAAAAGACGTAGAAAACTTAGGACTTGAGTTTGATACAGTAAGCGTAAAGCCTGGTTATGCTAGAAACTTCTTACTTCCTCAGGGAATTGCACTTTTAGCAACTCCTAAAAACAAAGCAGCTCTAGAAGCTACTTTAGAAGCTAGAAAAGAAGAAGAAGCTAAACTAATCGCTGCAGCTAACGGTGTAGTAGATCAATTGAAGAAAACTTCTATCACAATCCCTACAAAAGTAGGTTCTGGTGACAAGTTATTCGGATCTATCAACAATTCTGACCTATCTGCTGCTCTTGCTAAAGCTGGAGTTTCTGTAGAGAAGAAATACATCAAAATTCCAGGGAACACAATCAAGAGAACTGGTAAAGTGACTGCAAACATCAGACTACACAGAAATGTTGAGTACAACTTCGAATTTGACGTTGTATCTGACGCTCCGGTAGAAGCTCCTAAACCAGCTGCTCCTAAAGCTAAAGTAGTAGTAGAAGAAACTCCTTCTGAAGAAGCTTAATCGTCCAGAGATTTTCTCAAATATATAAACCACTTCGTCTGAAGTGGTTTTTCTTTTTCAATCCTATTGAGAAGCTTAATCCCGCTATCCATTCATACTCCTCACGCCAACACGCCAGCTCCAAAACCCTTCCACTTCCTGCTTCCAGTTGCGGGGTAACCGTTCCTATCGGGGCTAGGGCATTCGTCGTCATCACTACTTTCCGTCATTGCGAGGAGTGTAGCGACGAAGCAATCTCAAAACACATCAACTCTCCCACTTACCGATTCCCTCTCAATTTCTGCTGATATTCACTTGGAGCAACTCCTATTACTTTTTTGAAAATAGTACTGAAGGAAGACAAACTGTTATACCCTACCATCATAGCGATTTCATACATATTATATTTCCCTTCCAACATCAATTCCAAAGAACGGGTGATTCTCAATGCCCGCAAAAACCGGACGTAATTCATCCCTAAAATTTCTTTAAACTTCCGGGAGAGCGTTCTTGTACTCATTCCGAATTCTTTCGCCGTAGATTCTATCGTAAGAGGCTTTTCAAGGTTGGCATGAATGTACCTGGCAATCTTCAGCAGCGTTTCATCTTTTGGAAACGGATGCTGGACCGGAAAAGCCAGTTTTTTATCTCTTTTTTCAGGAAGAATTCCTTTTAAAGCTTTGAGAAAATAATATTTTGGAACATCATTTTTTGTGATTTTCCCATTCCAGTCTTTTGTGTACAAAATCATTTCCCTAAGAAGATGACTCACCGAATAAATATTAATTTCATCAAAAAAGCCATTTTCATGGTCTTCTTTTTTAAAATAAAAATTGTAAAGATCTACCTTGGGACTGGTTGAAAAAATATAATGAGGTATACCCGCCGGGATCCACATAAAACATCTTGCCGGAAGATACCAATGCTTGAGATCTGTAAAAACATGTACTATCCCTCCCTCTGCATATACCAACTGGGCAGAACTGTGATGGTGAATCTCCGTGGTAACGTTTCCTGCGAGCACATTATAGACATAAAATTCTGCATCTTCCTCTTCTACTGCTTTAAAATGGCTGTCGTTCATAAAATAAAGGTAGGAAGAAAATTCCATAATGGCGTAAATGAGCAAATATTTTTCTGTTTTCACAAATCGGGTCCCATGCTCTCTAACGTAACTTTGCAGTATCAAAATCACTTTAGCAAAAATCCTTTAAATAAATTATGAATATGATATTTAACGCGTGCAGATATCAGTGCATGTCGTTGTTCTTACTGCTGACAGGCAGTTTTTTACACTCACAGATGATCGACTACCAGCGTCTCAGTCTTCAACAGGCCATAGAAACTGGTTTGAAAAATAACAAAAACATTCAGATAAGCCATTTAAAACAGGAAATGTCTGCCACCAGGGAAAAAGGCCTTTCGATGGAAAAATTACCGGATATTGAGTTTCATACCAGCTACAATCAGGTGACCAATCTTTTCCAGCATCAAAATGGATTTTTCAATAAAGCCACCAAGTATGACGTCATCAACGGAATGTATGATTTTACCCTGTCTGCATCGATTCCGGTGTATATGGGCGGAAAAATCAGAAATACAGAGAAAAAGGCATCCATCGACACTGAAATCTCGGCATTGAAAACACACCGGGATGAGAGACAGCTTAAAATGGAGATCATTACAGCCTTTCTTCAGATCCATCATTTAAAAGAACAACAGAGTCTTATCAATGATAAAATGAAGGAAGATTCTATCAATATCAAACAGGTAAAATCTTTAAAAGCCAACGGTGTTGTCACAGTCAATGAAGTTTTGAGAACTTCTTTACAGCTTTCCAATCATACCATGAGCTGGACAGAACTGGACAATGACATCCAGATTGCGGAACATAAACTTAAAACAATCCTTTCGCTTCCGGAAAACCAGGAAATGCATGTAGACACCGAAGATCTTATCTCTGATAAAACAGTGATCCCTTGTATTGATGACTTAACAAAAACCGCTTTAGCCAAGAACGAATCGGTGGAAATGACCCATAAAAACCTATCGTTAAAGGTACTGGATCAGAAGATCACGAAAGCGAATTATTTACCGAAGATTACAGCAGGTGGAGAATATTTTATAAAGTACCCCAATATGATGTTTTTCCCTCCTGAGCCTTATGCCTACCGTTTGGGAATGCTGGGCGTAAACCTTACCTATCCCATCGAAAATCTGTACAAAAACAAGTATAAAATGCAGGAAGCCAGGGAGAATATTGATCTGGCAAAACTTCAGATTGAAGAAAACGACGAAAATGTAAGACATACCGTTTACGAAGCCTATAAAAAGTTTGAAGAAACCGACCAGAAAGTAAAAATCGCAGAGGAAGCCATTGGCCAGGCCAAAGAAAACTATCGCATTGTAAAAACAAAATATGCTAATAAACTGAGTCTTATCACCGAACTCATCGATGCGGACAATGCTTATCTGGAGGCTGAGTCCAATCTTATCTCCGTAAAAATTAACCGACAATTAAAATATTACCAACTCCAGTACACGATTGGCAACTTATAAAAACTATGGCAAAGAAACAACTGACACAAAAGGAAAAAAGAATTAATAAAACGATCACGCTCCTGGCCTGGATCCTTATCATCAGCGGGATTACAGGAATGGTAAGTTTCTATCTTTTTTCAAGAAAAAATGTCACCACCAATGATGCTCAGATCGAACAATATATTACTCCCGTTTCCAGCAAGGTTTCAGGATTTATTAAAACCATACAGTTTGACGAGAACCAGTTTGTTCGTAAAGGAGATACATTGATCATCATAGACAACAGAGAATTCGTTAACCAGGTTAAAATCGCTGAAGCAGGCCTTCACGCCAATGCTGAAAATATCACTACCATAGAAAGTGGAGTCAGTACAAAAGAAAGTGATTCTAAAATCATCGATGCCAAGATTGCTTCCGCAAAAATCGATATATGGAGAACAGAACAGGATTTTAAGAGATATAAAAATCTAGTTTCAGAAGATGCCGCAACCGAACAGCAGTTTGAAAATGTAAAAGCTTCCTATGAGCAGACAAAAGCCAATCTTTTAGCTTTAGAACAACAGAAAAATGCAGTAAGAGCGGGCGCCAACGAACAACAGACCAAAGTTGCTCCCGTGAAAAGCCAGATCCAGCAAAGTTCTGCAAGCCTGAACAATGCCAAACTTTTCCTTTCCTACACCGTGATTACAGCTCCTTATGACGGCTGGGTCGGAAAGAAAACAATCCAGGAAGGGCAACTGATCAAGGAAGGTCAGGCTCTGGTACAAATCGTTAGCAAAGAAAAATGGATCATTGCCAACTACAAGGAAACGCAACTGGGGCAGATCGATCCCAAACAGGAAGTAACGATCACCGCAGATGCTTATCCTGATCTTGAATTTAAAGGGAAAGTGGTTTCCGTTTCACCTGCGTCCGGTTCACAGTTTTCTCTGGTAAAACCAGATAATGCTACGGGAAACTTCGTTAAAATCGAACAGAGATTCCCCGTGAAAATTATTCTCGATAACAATCAAAATAACGAAAAACTACTTTCCGGAATGAATGTTCTGGTGAGTGCGAAGAAAATATAGTGATTTTGTGTGAATGTTAGAGAATGTGAGGGTGTGAAAGTTATTAGAACCGGATGGTATTAATGCAGAAGAATACTTTAATAATGATCACACCAGCGCATTTCAAATAACCACATGATCAATTCAATACATAGCCAGATTAGATTTTTTCAGCGGAAAGGTAGAACTGCAGTGACAAGCTTCTGATGATTTATTAGTGTTTGTCATTTACCTTTTACTTTTACAACCTGCTCTTTTGTCTTTTCGCTTTTTTTTCGGAAAAATTCAAGAAGGCCAATTCATAAATTTATCTACCTGCTTTATAGCATCATCAAGTCATCATATTAACACATCCTCATGCAGCATAATACCGTTTATCATCAATGGGTGCCCCAATGGCTGAAACTGCCTCTTTTGGTACTCGCCCTGTTTCCCCATTTGATGCTGTTGTCCATTTTACATTCCAACAGTGCATTTACCTCTTCTTTTATGGATGTAGATTCAGATGACATTCAATATTTAATGATTCTGATGTATGGGACATTTGTAGTCACCCTTTTAGTTTTACAGAGATTTATGTCTTACTTCAGTGTGAAATATTATATCTTGCTGATGTCGTCCGTTTCTGTAATCATTTTATACGCTTTGTCCGTCACCAACAATTATCAGGTCATCCTGATTATCCGGTTTCTGGAAGGCATTTTCGGATTGATGGAAGGCGCCATCTTTCTACCGTTGATCATCGCCGAATTAAAAACGAAACATGCTAAGGTCATAGCCTATCTCTTGATGTACACCATCATGCTGACGGGCGGAACAATTACAACTTCCTTACTGAAATCCAGCATTGAAAATTATAATTTCCAGCATATGATTTTAATGATGGTGTATTTTCACATTTTTGTCCTGATCATTGGCATTGCTCTTTTCAATACCAACAGATTTTTCCCTAAAATGCCCCTTTACCAGTTGGATATTACGAGCTGGTTCCTGTTATGGGCTTGCCTGCAGTCGGGAGGATATGCTATTATTTATGGTAAAAGACTGATGTGGTTTGAGTCTGACACGATGATCATGTGTTTGTTCATATTCCTGATTTCAGGAGGGCTGTTTATGCTTAAACAGAGAAATTCCAAAAGACCGATCTTTCATTTTGAAGTGTTTAGTTCAAAGAATGTCATTGCCGGAATGATCCTGTTTTTTATTTTTTACCTGATCCGCTCCGGGCTGAATAATGTCTACAGCATTATGGCTACTGTATGGAAATGGCCTTGGGATTATATTGTCAACATTCAATACTGGAATGTAGCAGGAACTTTATTGGGGGTGGTTTTATCAGGAATATGCCTGATGCGGGGCGTTTCCTCAAGAATTGTTTTCTTTACCGGATTTCTGCTGCTGGCTGTAGATTGCGCGTGGTTTACCTATACTTTTTATCCTGACACTACCCTTTCCACGATTTGTCCACCCCTATTTCTGCAGGGAATTGCACAGGGATTATTGTTCACGCCTTTGGTTTTCTTTTTAATTTCAGGAATGCCGGAGCAATACGTGGCCAACGCGACGGCTTTAGGAACAACAACCCGTTTCTGGACTACCGCGACTGGGTATGCATTAATGCAGAATCTGATGCTGTTTTTAACGTTAAAGCATGCTGATACTTTAAGCTTTAACCTGACCGATACCAATCCTGTTTTCTACAGCCAATGGAGCCAGTTATTTGGTGCTAATCTGTCTAAACTCCCTGTAAATGAATCTTTATCTATGACTGCCGGGGCATTTAAAGCCAAAATAACCGCCCAATCGATCCTTCTTTCCAATATGGAAATTTTTACCGGACTGTTCTGGCTGGCTTTGATCACGGCATTCGCTTTACTGCTCTATCATCCTGTGAAAATTGCAGTGAGAAATATTATGTGATTTTTAGGCCGGAAATTTGCTGTAATTTCTGAAATTTGATTGTATGGAAATTCAGGAAGTCGTATCGAATCAGAAAGCTTTTTTCAACACCCAGCAAACGAAGAACATCAAGTTCAGGAAAATGTATCTTGAAAAACTTCGGGATATCATTATCAACAATGAAGATCTTTTATGTGAAGCCATTCACAAGGATTTTGGCAAGTCAAAGTTTGATACTTTTACCACGGAACTCTCCTTTGTTCTTAATGATATTGATTATTATCTCAAGAATCTGAATTCACTTTCAAAACCTAAAAAGGTAACGACCAACCTAGCCAATCAGATCGGAAAAAGCAGTATTCATCCTGAACCTTTGGGCTGTGTTTTGGTTATTGGTGCATGGAATTATCCTTACCAATTATCACTCTCTCCTATGATTGCTGCATTGGCTGCAGGAAACTGCTGTATTTTAAAACCGAGTGAAATTGCTGAAAATACAATGAAAACAATGGCAAAACTCATCAATGAAAATTTTCCTCCTGAATATCTATATGTTTACGAAGGCGGTATTGATGAAACCACAGCACTTTTAATGTTGAAATTTGACAAGATATTCTTTACCGGAAGTACTAAAGTTGGAAAGATTGTCTATAAAGCCGCTGCAGAACATCTAACTCCTGTAGTCCTCGAATTAGGTGGAAAATCTCCTGCGATTGTAACCAAAGATGCTGACCTTGAAGTTGCCGCCAAAAGAATTGTATGGGGCAAATTTCTCAATGCCGGACAAACCTGCGTGGCACCTGACTACCTGCTCGTTGAAGAATCCATCCATGAGCAGTTTCTGGAAATGTTGAGAAAGTATATCACAGAATTTCAATACGGGCAGGATGCCGAACAGTACACAAGAATTATCAACCGGAGAAATTTTGATCGGTTGGTCAAGCTTATTCCTGAAGACAAACTCTATTTCGGAGGGAATTCCGACACAGAAAAGCTGTATATAGAGCCTACTCTTTTAAATAATATCAATTGGGAAGATGATGTGATGCAGGAAGAGATTTTCGGACCAATACTGCCTGTCATTAGTTTTACGAACTTTAATCTGGTGCTTACAACCATTTTGGAGTTGGAAAAACCGCTTGCCGCTTACCTTTTCACCCGGAATTCAGAGGAAAAAGAAGCTTTTAAGTCTAAAATTTCTTTTGGTGGCGGGTGTATCAATGATGTGATCATGCATTTAGGCAATGACCGGCTGCCCTTTGGAGGTGTTGGAAACTCCGGTATCGGAAATTATCATGGAAAGTATGGTTTTGAAGCCTTTTCGCATCAGAAATCTATTCTCGAAAAAGCAACCTGGGGCGAACCGAGCATTAAATATCCTCCCTACACGGAAAAGAAATTAAGCTGGATCAGGAAGCTGTTGTAAATAAAAAACCGGGAAAATTTCCCGGTTTTAACTTTATGACTTAGGAGCCCATTGATCAAAGAACTCTTTTACTTTTTCTTTACTGTATCCTTTTCCTTCTTCAAGAACGGAACTGTCTTTTAAGACATGAACCACTTTACCATTTTTATCTAAAACAATGAAAAACGGGTAACCCAGCTTTTCTTTGATATCAACATATTGGGCAAAAACTTTTTCGTTCTTATTTTCCGGAGAATAGTTCAGGTGATAATACAGATAGTTCTTATCTACAGTTTCCTTTAGTTCGGGAGTATTTTGGACAAAATTATTAAAACGGAGACACCAAATACACCAGTTTCCACCAGCCTGGATGATAATGTTTTTTCCTTCTTTTTTAGCCTGGGCAACCAGCTTTTTAATATCAGCCTCTGCATTTGCTTTAGGGTCGTAAGGCTTGGGAAGTTTTGCCTTTTCCTCACCTGCTTTCTTTTTCGCATCAAGCTCTGCATGATCAGCTTTTACCAGAAGTGCATTATCCTGCTTTCGTGCTTCCGGTTGATTTTTGGTATCCTGAGAAAAAGCAAGGACGCTTAATCCAAGAAAGGCTATGATCGACAATTTTTTCATAACATAAAAATAAAAAAATAATACTTATTACAAGCAAAAATAGAACCATATTTTTTTTATCACTAAATTTGCATGTTTTATGAATTTCTTAATCAAAATATTATATTTCATTTCTAAACTTCCGCTTAAAGTATTATACATTTTTTCGGATGTTATTTTCTTTCTAAATTATTATTTGGTAGGATATAGAAAGAACGTGATCACCCAAAATCTACGAAACTCTTTTCCTGAAAAGTCAGAAGAAGAAATTGCCATTATAAGAAAGAAATTTTATGAAAATTTCTCAGATTATCTGGTAGAAACCATTAAATCTTTCAGTATTTCCGAGACGGAGGCCAGAGTCAGAATGCAGCACATCAACCAGGATGTGTTTCACGAAGCTAAAGCTGAAGGCAAAAATATTATTATGCTTGCCGGACACGTCTTTAATTGGGAGTGGATGAATGCTTTCGCCAGGATTATTCCTCAAAAACACTGTCACCCGGTCTACAGAAAGGTAAACAGCGATTTCTGGGAAAATCAGATGAAGAAAGTGAGAAATAAGTTTGGAAATGAAGCACTGGAGGCCAATGAAGTGATCAAGAATATCTTCAGGTCTAAAAATGACGGCGAATCAGCTTATATGTTTGTTGCAGACCAAACTCCACATGTAGCCCATGTGAACTATGGATTAGAATTTTTAAACCAGAAAACGCCTGCATTTATCGGATATGATAAACTGGCCACCAGAATGGACCTTGCTTTTATTTATTGTGAAATGAAAAAAGTAAAACGAGGCTATTATCAGGTGAATTATCATAGAATTTATCCTGACGGTGAAAAGTTTACAGAGCATGAAGTCGTAAGAAAATTTCATAAGCTTCTTGAAAACACGTTACACAAACATCCGGACAACTACCTATGGTCGCACAGAAAGTGGAAATATCAGGATTCCATTAAAACGTTTGATGCTGAAAAAATATAATTCTCATGCCTAAAAATTTAGCAGTTGTTATTTTAAACTGGAACGGTAAAAACTGGCTCGAAAAATTTCTTCCAAGCGTAGTCAGCTTTTCTCAGAATGCTGATATTTATGTCATTGACAATCTTTCTACCGATGATTCTATAGCATTTACAAAAACTCAATTTCCATCCGTAAAAATCATTAGAAACGATAAAAACTATGGTTTTGCAGGCGGATATAATGAAGGTTTAAAGGAAATAAAGAACGAATATTACTGTCTTCTGAACTCTGATGTGGAAGTTACCGAAAACTGGATAAATCCCGTTATAGACCTCTTTGAAAAAGACCCTTCCATAGCCGCTATTCAACCTAAAATTTTATCTTTCAACCATAAAAATCACTTTGAATTTGCAGGTGCCGCAGGAGGTCTTATAGATAATCTGGGCTATCCGTACTGCCGCGGACGTGTTTTTGATGATGTGGAGGAAGACAAAGGACAATACAATGACGAAACGGAAATCTTCTGGGCTTCGGGGTGTTGCTTTTTTGTGCGTTCAAAAGATTTTTGGGAACAAAATGGTTTCGATGAAAGGTTTTTTGCCCATCAGGAAGAAATTGATCTTTGCTGGAGACTTATTAATTCAGGAAAGAAAATTTTCTATACCGGAAAATCAAAAGTCTACCACGTAGGCGGTGGAACACTGAACAAACAGAGCGCACAGAAAACTTATTTAAACATCAGAAATAATCTTTCGATGATGCTGAAAAATCTCCCATTTCCCCAACTGGTAGGACTGATATTCTTCAGGCTTTGTTTGGATGGAATTGCAGGAATTTATTTTGGATTAAAAAATGGGTTCCCCCATCTTTGGGCGGTTGTACGAGCACATTTTGGATTTTATGCCCAACTTCCTGGAACATGGAAACTGCGTCAGAACCACCAAAAAAGTGAATTCTACCAATCAAAATGGTTGATTTTTAAACATTTTTTAGGAGGCAAATAACAGTTTTGTAATCCTGAAACCTGTTCCGGGATAAGGTTTAACTTTGATAAAAATAAGCGCTGGCTTTTCTCTAAAGTAGACTATTTTTCACCGAACAAACAGACAAAGTAGTTTAAAATTATGGGATGTTCTGATTTCGGAAAAAATGTATAACTTACACTTTAATAATTTTAAATTCTACCCTTTAAATTTCAAACTGTAAATCATCGATTTCTGCTATTTTCAGGCAGTATCAGGACATTCATCATTCATAACTCTTAATTTATCACTTAAAAAAAATGGATTTTTGCGCAATAGATTTTGAAACAGCCACTCACGAAAAAAATTCGGCCTGTGAAATGGGTATCTGTATTGTTCAGGACTCCAAAATCGTTGAAACCAAGACCTGGCTTATAAAACCACCGAGTTTTCCTTATTTCAGCAGATTCAATATTGATGTTCATGGGATAAAACCCGAAGATGTAAAGGACGCCCCTACTTTTGATGAGATCTGGTATGAAGCTGAAGAAATGATGTACGGATCGCTGATGATTGCCCATAATGCCAGTTTTGATGCTGGTGTTTTAAGAGGGTGTTTTGAACATTACGGAATGTTTACCCCAAAACTGAATTACCTTTGCAGCATTCAGCTGGCCAAAAAATCATGGAACTATCTTCCTAAATACGGACTAAAACATCTGGCTGAACACCATCAGATCAGTCTGAATCATCACCGGGCCGGAGATGACGCAGAAGCTTGTGCAAAAATCGCTCTGTTGGCTTTTGAAAAGTTAATCATCACTCAAAATGAAGAAATACATGATTCCTTTTTAAGTAAATACGTTAAGAAACTATAACCTTAAAATGTAAAAAGTTTTTACCCCCGACTATAATCATTAATAAACACCCTAACCTAACCCTGTTGAGAGCGGTTTCCTTTAAATTAAAGGCCTAGAACATCTCGAATGGACAAAGCATTTACGGTTCTGAAGGAAAACTCGTTCAGCAAAATTCTGCTAATTCCAAAATAGACGTTTCGAGCCTGTCAAAAGGAAGATATTTCTTAGAAATCAAATCTCAACAAGGTCTAAGCAGACATCAATTCATCAAGGAATCATACTAATTGCTTAAAACTTCGGACAACAGATTAAACTTCGGAATGTCTATCTCAAAGGTTTCCTGTGTGTCCATGTTTTTAACAAGGTATTTTCCGCTCATATTTCCTACACCGGACCGAAGCATTACATTGGAGAAGTAAGCGAAATTTTCGCCTGTTGGAATCTCTGGTGTTAATCCAATTACTCCATCACCTATAATCTCAGTGTATCCAAAACCTACGTCGAAGATCAGCCATTTTCTTTTAATTACTTTAATAGGAAAACTGCCGTCATTTTCTATTGTAATATTATACTTGAAGACGTAACGGTTTTCAGATGGATAACTGTTTTTACTATCATATTCAGGTAATACTGAAACTTTGATATTGGAAGTCATTTTTGAGAACATCATCTTAGTATTTCTTTAACAAATACAAAAATCTCGCCTTTTTTAAGGCGAGATTGTAAGTTATAGTATAATTGTATTAAAATCTATAATCCAAGGCCTTTTCTTTCGTCACCTCCCATTAATATTTCAACAGGGTTGTCGATACCTTCTTTTACCGCTACAAGGAATCCTACAGACTCTTTTCCATCGATAATTCTGTGGTCATAAGACATCGCCACGTACATCATTGGTCTGATTACTACCTGTCCGTCAACAGCTACCGGTCTCTGGATAATATTGTGCATTCCTAAGATAGCAGATTGTGGCGGGTTGATAATAGGTGTAGATAACATAGATCCGAAAGTACCACCATTGGTAATGGTAAATGTACCTCCCGTCATTTCATCAACAGTAATTTTACCGTCTCTTACTTTGGTAGCAAGATCTTTGATATTTGCTTCAACTCCACTGAAAGACATGTTTTCAGCATTTCTCAATACCGGAACCATTAATCCTTTAGGGCCTGAAACGGCAATTGAAATATCGCAGAAGTCATAATTGATTTTGAAATCTCCGTCGATAGATGCATTCACATCAGGATACATTTGTAAAGCTCTTGTAACCGCTTTTGTAAAGAAAGACATAAATCCTAGTCCAACTCCATGTTTCTGAGCAAATTCTTCTTTATATAATTTTCTTAATCTGAAAATTTCAGACATATCAACTTCGTTGAAAGTCGTCAACATCGCTGTTTCGTTCTTTACAGAAACCAATCTTGAAGCGATTTTTCTTCTTAGAACTGAAAGTTTAGTCGTCGTCGTTGTACGTGCACCGGTTGCAGTTGCAGGAGTTCCTCCTAAAGCAGGAACTGCAGCTAATTCTGCATCAGTTTTAGTGACTCTTCCGTCTCTTCCGCTTCCTGAAACCTGTCCTGCCTGAATCCCTTTCTCGTCAAGGATCTTTTTAGCTGCAGGAGATGGAGCTCCCGTTGCATAAGTTTGTGGAGCAGATACCGGAGCAGCTGGTTTTGGAGTTTCCTGTTTTGCTGGTTCAGCAGCTTTTGGAGCCTCTTCCTGTTTTGGAGCTTCCGCAGCTGGAGCACTTCCGCCTGCAGGTTTTGGAGCATCCACATCAATTAAACAAACTACCTGACCAACCTGTACTACATCACCCTCTTCTGCTTTTAATGTAATTACACCGCTTTGTTCAGCTGGTAATTCAAGAGTTGCTTTATCTGAGTCTACTTCTGCGATGGGCTGATCTTTTTCTACATAATCACCATCTTTCACAAGCCAAGTTGCAATTTCAACTTCTGTAATGGATTCTCCCGGTGAAGGAACTTTCATTTCTAAAACTGACATATTGAGTATTTTTTATTTTTTAATTGGGTATTATTCTTAATTACGCTGTAACGGGTCTTTTTGCAGGAGCATCATCTCTATCGAAAACTCTGTTGATCACTGCATTTTGGTTTTTCTCAAACATTTTGTGACTTCCCGGAGCCGGAGCACCACTTGGTACCGGAGAGACTACCTGGATTCCTGTATCTCTGAAGTTTCTCAGGATATAAGACCAAGCTCCCATATTTTCCGGTTCTTCCTGAGCCCAAACCAATTGTGTTCTGTTGTCATATTTGCTGAAGATAGCATCTATTGCATCTGCCTGAAGCGGATATAGCTGCTCCAATCTTACCAATGCAATATTTTCACAGTTCAGTTCTTCTTTCTTCGCTAATAATTCGAAGTATAATTTACCTGAACACAATACTAATTTTTCAACTTTTTTAGGATCTGCCGTAGGATCATCCAATATTGGCTGGAATGAACCGTTTGCAAAATCTTCTAATGGGGAAACCACTTTCGGGTGTCTCAATAAAGATTTAGGGCTCATCACAATCAATGGTTTTCTGAATGACCATTTAAGCTGTCTTCTTAGTAAGTGGAAATAGTTGGCAGGTGAAGTGATATTGGCTACCACCATATTTTCGTTCGCACAAAGCGTTAAGAATCTTTCTAATCTTGCTGAAGAGTGTTCTGCTCCCTGACCTTCTGAACCGTGAGGCAATAACATCACCAGTCCGTCCTGGATCTTCCATTTTTCTTCTGCTGCAGCCAGATACTGGTCAACGATGATCTGAGCACCGTTTACAAAGTCTCCGAACTGAGCTTCCCAGATCGTTAATGTATTAGGAGAAACCATTGCATATCCGTAGTCGAAACCTAAAACTCCGTATTCTGAAAGGTGAGAGTTGAATACATCAAATCTGCTTTCTGATACGTGTCTTAACGGGATATATTCTTCTTCAGTATCTTCAGTTTTTACCACCGCATGTCTGTGAGAGAATGTTCCTCTTTCAACATCTTCTCCGGAAATTCTTACATTATGGCCTTCCACAAGAAGTGTAGCATATGCCAACCACTCTCCCAGAGCCCAGTCTAATGAATTTCCTTCGATAGCCTTAACACGGTTATCAAACAGTCTTGTAATTTTATTGATGAAATTTTTGTCAGCTGGAAGAGACGACATTTTAATCGCCAGTTCTTTAAGCTTTTCCAAGTCATATTTTGTATCTACAGGAATCTGAACAGCTCCTCTTTTTCCGATAGGATAATTGATCCAGTCATCTGCCATGAACAGGTCCATTGCATTTTTCTCGATCTCTTTGGAAGCATCAAAGTCTTTATCTAAAAGCGCTTTGAAATCTGATTCCATTTTTGCGATCACATCGTTGGAAGTAATGCTGTCCTTAAGTAATTTATCTTTATAAATTTCTCTTGGATTCGGGTGTTTTGAAATTAATTTGTACAAATTAGGCTGTGTAAATCTAGGCTCATCACCTTCGTTATGTCCATATTTTCTGTATCCTAATAAATCGATATAAACATCCTTACCAAACTTCGCTCTGAAATCTGCTGCAAAATGCATTGCGTGAACTACCGCTTCAGCATCGTCAGCATTAACGTGCATTACCGGAGATTCCGTTACTTTCGCAATATCTGTACAGTAGGTTGAAGATCTTGCATCTGCATAATTAGTGGTAAATGAAACCTGGTTGTTAACAACGATATGAACAGTTCCTCCTGTCTTATATCCTTCCAGCGTCATCATCTGAGCCACCTCGTAAGCAATTCCCTGACCTGCAATAGCTCCGTCACCGTGGATCACGATAGGAAGGATCTTAGAACCGTCTCCTTTGTATTTATCATCTATCTTCGCACGGCAAATCCCTTCTACAAGAGCTGCTACGGTTTCCAGGTGAGATGGATTCGGTGTAAGGTTGATCGCTACTTCTTCTCCTGAAGCTGTTTTTACTTTTTTGGATGATCCCAAGTGGTATTTAACATCACCGGAGAATACATCTTCTTCGAATTCTTTCCCTTCAAATTCTGAGAAGATCTGCTTGTAAGATTTCCCAAAAATGTTTGATAACACGTTCAGTCTTCCTCTGTGAGCCATTCCAAGAACCACTTCATCTACTCCTAATTGAGAAGATCTTGAGATCAACTGATCCAATGCAGGAATCAATGTTTCCCCACCTTCAAGGGAGAATCTTTTCTGTCCTACGAATTTGGTGTGAAGATAGTTTTCAAAAGCGACTGCCTGATTTAATTTTAGTAAAATTTCAGTTTTTTCATTTGCAGAAAGACTTGGGTGATTTTCGTTCACCTGAAGCCATTTCTTGATGAAATCTTTTTCTTCAACATTGTTGATATACGTGTATTCTACCCCGATAGAATCGCAGTAGATACTTTCCAAATGCTTGATCAGGTCCTGTAGTGTTGCAGGCTCTTTCATACCTGTTTCAACAGCACAGTTGAATTTTGTATTTAAATCCTCCTTGCTAAGACCGAAGTTCTCGATGTCTAAAGTAGGCGTATAGTGTCTTCTTTCTCTAACTGGGTTTGTTTTTGTGAACAAGTGCCCTCTCGTTCTGTAAGCCTCAATAAGGTTTACTACCTTGAACTCTTTTTTGATGTGCTCAGGAACTTCTCCGCTGGATACTGCCTGAGAGATCTGCTGTACTGCCGGAGCAGCATTGGCCGGAGCCTGGATGTATTGAATGCTATCATCATCTCCATAGTTCTCCAAAGCAAAATCGAAGCCTTGAAAAAAGGCTTTCCATGATGGCTCCAAAGAATCCGGGAATTTTAAGTACTGTTGGTATAAATCCTCAATTAACTGAGAATGAGCTGCGTTTAGGAATGAAAATCTGTCCATTATTACAGTTTATCTATTATTAAAATTTATTTGTAGAATTAATCTTCAAATTTAATAAAAAAAACCGAGTTAAGACAGTCTGAGACCGTTAAAAAAAATTAAGAAAAAAATTACTTAAAAAAAATTACTTAAACACTGATAATGAGAGCTTCATGTTTACCTCCTGCCCTTCGACCGGACGTTCAATAAAGGTCTGACGGACATCTCCGAAGCGCATCTCGTCTTTTTTGGCCTTCTGAATCAGCTGCTGAACCGCCTTTATTCTGCCTTCATAATTTCCTTTGTAGTACATCACATAGTTTTGAGAAGCATTGATGGTGCGGAAATTAAAATTATTATCTGTTACTCCAATCTTCTTGGAAAGTGGAATTCCCAGAAAGTAAGAAACCTCTTTATCTTTGTAATTATCTGCATCAGTAATCAACACAGGAAAGCCAAATTCATCGTCTCTTTTACCCAGATCCATTGTCACATAGTTATAAATTTTACTATAATTCATGACAATATTTTTATAAAGAGTCTCCTTTTTGTTGGATGTACTTACGTTGATCCCCAACAGAAGCTTGTCTTCTTCATTTTCTACCATCAGACTGTCATACTTAATGGAAGCCATCTGGTTATCTTTTTCTACTTTATTGCCCAGCACATTTTTCAGGTTGATCATGCTTTTGTTAATATTTTCAGCAAACCGGTCTTCGGTCCAGAAGTTTTCAACTCTTCTCAATACCGAAAGTTTTGGCGTATGTACCATCCAGGTGATCTTTGTTTTTCCCGCAGAAACCGCTTTAAACTGAACATCAACTACCGTAGGATTCTCGTTTCTATCCTCAAAAAGCTGATATCGCAGACTCTTTTGTGGATTTTCATAACGGATAAACATTTCACCGTCTGTATCGTTTTTCGGATCTACATAACTGATTGCACCGCCCTGTCCTTCATAGGGAGTGTAATAATCGATATCAATAGACTGGGAACTTGTGAAAAAATTGTTCCAGCGGGTAAAGTGCTGGAGATTATTGAACTGGGAAAAGACTTTATCTACGGGATAATCAATCTCTTTTTCTATCTTAAAATCCTTGTTTTCATCTACAAAATAATACATGGAAGCAGCATAAGCTCCTACCAGTAAAACAAGAATCACGGCTGTTATTTTAAAAAAACGCATTACACAAAAGTAAGACAAATAAAAAAAGTAACCAATATCTTAGTTATTCTTAAAAATTTAATTTCCCAAAAAGAGCAAAATAAAAAAGTGAATTATCTCACCTCCTACTCTTAAAAAAAGCTCATTATAATTGGAAATTTTAATTATAAATATATTATTTTATAAAAATAACTCCACTTTTAAATAACAGAAAAATGGTCTATTTTTTGATGAGTGAAAAAGCCTAAAATTAAATATTTTTCTATGAAGAAGTTATTTGTATTTCCTTTGATTTTACTTTTTTCAATGGGCTTTTCTCAGTATTCAATTTCAGAAATCCCTGAAGATGGTTATCTCAAAGACTTCGATATTGCAGTGGATATCATTCAAAAACAACATCCTAACCCTTACAGATTTCACGGCAAAGAAGCTATTATCAGGAAACTGGATTCTCTCCGTAATGAAATTAAAAAAAATCCCGGCTATATCAATTTGCTTATTAACAACCCTACAAGAATAATTGGTGATGGTCACAGTTCTTTTGGTACTGATCCCAACTATTTTGAAGATGTTATACATTCTACCTACTATTTTCCTCTTTCAACGTATGTCCATAATGGTAACATATATGTGAACGGAGCCAACAAATACGCTATTGAAACAGGCAGTCAGATCCTTGAAATTAATGGTTTAAGTGCAGATACTATTCTGAAAAAAATCCCCAAAGCTGCAGACGGAAATATTAAAGTGGAAGATCTGGATATCCCTTTCAATATCCCTTTTATTTTAAAAAACAGCCCCCATGATTTTACTTTAAAATATAAAGCTTTAAATGGAGAACAAAAAACAGCGAAAGTAAATGGCATAAAATACCCTCAGTATTATTACGAAACTAAACATGCTGTATTACCTATTGACTTAGTTTCAGAAAGCTACGGGATTTATGGGTATAAAATAGATGCAGAAACATATTATTTATCCGTAAAATCCTTCTCTTACGATGAAAGTTTTTTCTACGAAAGATTAAAAAAATATTTCCAGGACATAAAAAATCTGAAATCTAAAAAACTTATCATAGATATCCGTAACAATTCAGGTGGGGCTATCAGCAATGTAGCTTTATTATATTCTTTTATAGCCAAAGAGAAAAACTTTAATAACGAGTATAAATACGGAACTAAAGTTGTTGACATTAATTATACCGATTATTTGGTAGATCCCCAGACCAACCGCTATTATTCGGATAAAGACATTGCAGATCAAAATAATTTTATGAGACAACGCTTTGACAAAGCAGAGAAAGGCGATTATTATTTTGGAAATTCAAGGCTAGACGACACTTATATAAAAAGCTATCCAAGAGACGGATTGTTTTTTGATGGCAAGACTATATTGCTGACCAACAACCGTACCTTCTCTGCTGCCACTTATTTTGCGTCTTTATTCAAAAGTGAAAAAAGAGGAGAAATTGTAGGAAAAGAAACCGGTTCTTGCAGTAATTTTACTACTGCTGCATGGTTTCTCACTTACAGGCTGCCTCATACTAAGTCTATTCTTTCCATTCCAAGGACGGAAATTTTCTTTAATAATCATGATAAAGAAAATGTTGCCAAATGTACAGGTGTAATCCCTGATTACACTGTTAAAACCGACTTTTTTTTAAAATCATTAAAGGAACATAAAGATCCGGAATTGGAATATTCCTTAAACCTGCTTTCTCAATAAAAGATCGATATTTATATCTACAAAAAGAGGAAACCTTTGCTGGTCTCCTCTTTTTATTTTGGGTATTTTTTTATCAACCTATATGAGTTCCCGGAAGGATCACGGCATCTTTTTTCACCACTACAATTCCGTCCTGAATAGAATGTGTTCCAAAGTCGCCATCCTGCAGATGTTTTCCGCCAATAATTCTTACATTATCTCCGATATAGCAGTTTTTATCTAAAATTGCTTTTTCGATATAACAATATTTTCCGATGCCCATGTTTGGACGGCCTTTTCTGTCGTTAAGAACAATTTCTGTTGTATTCTGGTAAAAATCAGCACCCATTACGTAAGAATTCACGATGGTACTTCCTTTATCTATCCTGGTTCTGTTTCCAATCACGGAATTTTCAATTTTATCAGCCATAATAATACATCCGTCACCGAAAACGGCTTTACTTACATAAGAGCCATTGATTTTTGACGGCGGAAGCATTCTCGCTCTTGTATAAATTGGCGAAGATGAAAATAAATTAAACTGAGGGAAATCCTGGCAGAGATCTATATTGGCTTCATAAAAAGATTCGATGGTTCCAATATCCGTCCAATATCCTTCAAACTGATAGCTTAACGTTGTATACTTCCCAATAGAATTTGGAATAATATCTTTTCCGAAATCATCTCCTGCTCCATCTTCAAACATTTTTTTAAGAATACTTTTCGTGAAAATATAAATCCCCATCGAAGCCAGATATTCTTTTCCTTTATGTTTATTTTCTTCCGAAACTTCAGATTTTAAGCCTTCCAGAATCTCATATTCAGGTTTTTCATAGAAAGAGGTGATGTTACCGTCATCATCAGACTTTAAAATTCCGAATCCTGTAGCATCTTTAGCAACCACAGGAATGGTGGCAATCGTCACATCGCCTCCGTTTTCAATGTGAAAATCCAGCATTTCCCTGAAATCCATCTGATAAAGTTGATCGCCGGAAAGGATCAGAATATAGTCATAATCATACTTTTCAAGGTGCTTCATCGACTGGCGGACTGCATCGGCTGTTCCCTGGTACCAGCTTTCGTTTTCTACATTCTGCTCGGCAGCAAGAATATCTACAAATCCTTTGCTGAAAATGTCAAAGTGATAAGAATTCTTGATATGTGAATTTAAGGAAGCTGAATTGAACTGTGTTAAAACCAGGATCTTATTCAGTCCCGAATTCAGACAGTTTGAAATAGGAATATCTACCAACCTGTATTTTCCTGCAATAGGAACTGCCGGTTTTGATCTTGAATATGTTAACGGGAATAATCTTGTCCCTCTGCCGCCTCCCAAAACAATGGAGATTACATTTCGTTTCATAGGTATCTTGCGTTTTATTGAATTAAATTTACTGTTCTATTCTTAGTGTTTACTGCTAATCTAAAGCACTCTTTATTTTCGTATTTGAGTTCATTATTATACACAATGACTTTAAATTCACCTTCATTATTAAGTTCAAACACTTCTTTGTCTACATTATAGACCTCAATGTAATGCTTTTTAAGCTCTTCTCTGAACAATTTATTCGTGATCAGAACATCCATGACCTCTATCTTTTTCATGGCAAAATCATGCAGGTCTTTATCATAAGCTGCCATCCAATGTTTTCCGTATTCTTTCTCTATTGCAGCAAACGTTTTCTTATTGGCTGCCTTTATTTTATTTGTGATATCACCATCAATAGTACAGCCTCCAGCATCTATAGATTTAATTTTCCATTTTTCAGAAATACCTTCTACAGCTTCACTTCTATCCATATCTTTAAGGCCTGCTCCATAAACCCAGTAATATCCGCCATGGTAACTTCCCTCATCTTCTTTACATGAAGAAAGCAGGATCATGATGATAAAAAGAAAACAGGAAACCTTCATCACATCAGTTATTGTATAAAGCTATATATTTTTCTGCAGATTTCTCCCATGCAAAATCAAAATTCATGTTGGCATGAATAAGTTCTTTCATCACACCTTTCTGATTATAAATTCCCAGCGCCCTGTTCATCGCATGAACAATATCATCTACACCCGGATAAGTAAAATTAAGACCTGCGCCTCCCGTGGAAATATCCTCCACTGTATCTCTGAGGCCCCCGGTATATCTTACGACCGGCACAGTACCATATCGCATAGAATACATCTGGTTCAGTCCGCAAGGCTCTACTCTTGATGGCATCAGCAGAAAGTCTGCCGAAGCGTAGATCTTATGGGAAAGATGCTCTTTATACCCCAGATCCAGGGCAAAATTGGTATAGGTATGCTCATATTCTTTGAGCTTATTTTCAATATAGTTGTTTCCTGAACCCAAAATCATAATATTTAATGCTCCATAGCTTTGTTTTATACTCTTCCATACCACATCTGGCAGGAAATCTGCTCCTTTTTCCGTAGCAAATCTTCCGATAAAAGCAAACAATGGAAGTTCGGGCTTCAGACCATATTCTTTGCAGAGTTTTTCTTTATTTTTCTTCTTTTGGGCAACCGCATTTTTAATATTAAAATTGAAATCCAGCATCGGATCTGTTTCAGGATCCCAAATTTCTGTATCAATGCCATTGATGATTCCGTATGCTTTTCCGAATTCTTCGCGTACCAAACTTTCCAATCCTCTGAAGCTGATAAAAAGTTCTTCCAGATATCCCTCAGAAACTGTTGTAAAGGCATGGGAACATTTGATCATACTCGCCAGTGGATTGATAAAACCGTTCCAATCCATCAGCCCCCATTTGTAAGAATCAAAAGACGGCATATAATTCGCCATATTCCAGCTCATCATCCCCTGATATTCTCCGTTATGGATTGTCCCTATTGTTTTTACTCCCTTTAAAAATGCAAATTCTGGGCAGTGCTGGGTCATAAAAGGCACCAGCCCTGTATGGTAATCATGACAGTGTAATACATCCGGACGGATCTTCATAGCGCTCAGCCAATGAAGTACACCATGTTGAAAAGCAATAAACTGAAAGCTCTCGTCCTGATAACCATAAGGATTTTCCCTGTCCAAAAGTCCCGGAATTTTCACCATATACAATTCAAATCCCAAAACATCCGATTTCTCCTTCATCACCTGAACCTGCAGCATATCCGGTCCCTGATGGATAAAACCATCAAAAACAATGTCAAATTTATGATCATGAACAAAAGGTTTGTTATACCAGGGCATCACCACCTTAGCGTCTATTCCCTTTATTTTATTCTGATATTTCGGCAGTGCCCCCACAACATCTGCCAAACCGCCTACTTTGGCGATTGGATAACATTCTGTACTTAAGTGATATATTACCATAATTTCAATGTCATTTGTATTTCGTCCGTTTTTTTGTCCTCAGCAGCATTATGATTTATTTCTTATGCTTTATTCTGTGTAATTTATACTTTTTATCCTTTTTCTGTCTTAGAATAATTCCCGCCAGTGGAGGAAGTTTTATGGTAATGGATTTTGGATGCCCCATCCATTCTTCATGTTTTTCACTCAAAATATCTGCATCTGTACCGCTTCCATTGTATTTGTTGTCATCAGAATTGAGAATAACTTCCCAATGGGTTCCTGCATTGACTCCAATTTTATATTCTAAAACCTGTGGGGTAAGATTCAAAACCACCATCAAAACATCATCTCTTTTTTTACCTTTTCTCAGATAAACATAGACAGAATTCTCGAGATCATCAGCTTCTACCCACTCAAAACCGCTCTTATTAAACTGATTTTCATAGAAAGCAGATTCATCACGATAAAGATGATTCAAATCTTTTATGAGGCTTTGTATTCCTTTATGAACCGGATACTCCAGGAGGTGCCAGTCCAGGCTGCGGGTGAAATTCCATTCACCAGTTTGCGCAAATTCATCTCCCATAAAGAGGAGTTTAGCGCCCGGATGGGTATACATATATACGTAGAGCGCTCGGAGATTGGCGAATTTCTGCCATTCATCACCCGGCATTTTATAGATTAAACTTGCTTTTCCGTGAACCACTTCATCATGTGACAATGGCATCATATAATTTTCATTATACATGTACACGGAGGCAAATGTAATTTTATGGTGATGGTATTTCCTGTTTTCAGGAGCTTCTTTAAAATAATCCAGCGTATCATGCATCCATCCCATCATCCATTTCATTCCGAAACCTACTCCCCCGTCATGAACAGGTTTGGTAAGCAAAGGAAAATCTGAACTTTCTTCAGCAATCGTAATGATACTATCTCCAAATTCTTTATAAACCGCTGTATTAAATTCCTGAAGAAAAGCTTTGGCTTCAAGGTTTACATTTCCACCTTCTACATTAGGTTCCCACTCCCCTTCATTCCTTGAATAATCCAGGTGAAGCATTGATGTAACGGCATCTACACGAAGTCCGTCGGCATGATACCGTTCCAGCCAGAACATCGCATTGGAGATCAGAAAAGATTTAACTTCATTCCTGCCATAGTTGAAAATATAGGATTTCCAGTCGGGATGAAAGCCTTTCCTCGGATCTTCATGTTCATAAAGGTAAGAACCATCAAAACGGTGAAGTCCGTTGGCATCTCCAGGAAAATGGGAAGGTACCCAATCCAAAATAACCCCAATGTCATTTTTATGAAGCTGATCAATCAGAAACATCAGATCCTGCGGAGATCCAAAACGGGAAGTAGCGGCATAGAACCCCGTAATCTGGTATCCCCAGCTCGGATCATACGGATATTCCATAACAGGCATAAATTCTACATGGGTAAAGCCCATTTCCTTAGCATAAGGAACTAATTTTTCAGCAATATCCCGGTAATTGAGATATTTATCGGGAGCATCACCCTGTCTTACCCATGAACCTAAATGAAGTTCGTAAACAGATATCGGGGCATCCAGACTGTTATTTTTCCATCGCTTTTCCATCCACTCTTCATCACTCCATTCATACCAAGTCGTGGAAACCAGTGAGGCTGCCTGCAAATTTTGCTCCCAGCTCAACGCGTAAGGATCACTCTTCTCAAGAATTTCGCCTCTGGCCGTTTCTATAGCGTATTTATATAAAGTACCCCAGGTGAGTCCGGTAATAAAACCTTCCCAAATCCCGGATCCGTCCCATCGGGGAAAGAGAATATGATCCTGATGATTCCAGTTATTGAAATTCCCTATGACGGAAACTTTTTTTGCATAGGGAGCCCACACCGAAAAATAGACGCCTTTTACACCGTCTTTTTCAACAGAATGTGCACCAAATTTCCCATACAGCTTATAATGTCTTCCTTCTTTGAAAAGGTAGACATCATGGTCCGTAAACAGTGTATAGGTTTTAACAGAATTCATCAAGATATTATTGTACTTTATTTTTCTTTGAAACTACGAAAATTCCCTGCAATAATGGTTAATAATTAATCAAATAATTATTATGTTAATTACTACCTTTTTGGCACATTAATCAAATATATTATTTTTTACATTCATTTTTTTATGATTTTAAAACAATCTTTTTTATAAATTTAGCTACCAATTTATATTAAACACATAGGATGAGGTTTGAACTTTATAGCGAAGAAAGCGACGACAGAACGGTATACATCACCGGAAATTTTAACAACTGGAATCCCAGAGACTCCAATTATCAGCTTAAACAGCTGGATCCGAACAATTATTTCATAGAAATCGACAGTGGAATCCTTCCCGATACCGTGGAGTACAAATTCACAAAGGGAGGCTGGGAAAACGTGGAGCTCGATAAGTACGGAAATATCACACCCAACCGTAAGGCTGAAAAAGCAAAGGGGAAAACATCAGATATCATTGAAAAATGGAGGCTCAACTGGGGCCCTTTCAAAAAAGAATTTTTCCCGATTGCAGAAGTTATTTCTGACGAATTCTATATTCCCCAGCTCGACCGCTACCGTAAAGTCTGGGCCGTGTTGCCGTATGATTATTACATAGCAGATAAAAGCTACCCCGTACTTTATCTTCAAGACGCCCAAAACCTATTCAACGAAGGAAGCGGCTACGGAAACTGGGAAATCGATAAAAAACTATCTATCCTTGCGGAATACGGCCGTGGTGACGTTATTATTATTGCCATAGAACATGGTAGCGAAGAACGCATCAAGGAATATATCTTTGACAACGACAATGTGGCCAACGGATCGGAGGGCAAAAAATACATCCGCTTCATTACAGACACACTGAAGCCTTTTGTGGATGAACATTACCGTACCAAGAAAGATCGTGACAATACAGGAATCGGAGGCAGCTCTTTGGGCGCTTTGATAAGTATTTACAGTGGATTCCTCTATCCGGAGGTTTATTCTAAACTGCTGATTTTCTCCCCTTCCCTTTGGGTGGAGCCTAATAATAATTTTCCGATGATGAACTTCAGAGTTCCTTTTAAAACAAAGATCTACCTCTACGGTGGCGGTCAGGAAGGTTCTAAAATGGTAAAAAGAATCCATGTTTTTGAAGAATATTTAAAACGTTGGGAAAAGAAGAATCTTTTTGATTTTGAATTTAAAACCAGTATCAATCCGGAAGGAACCCACAGTGAATTTTACTGGTCACAGGAGTTCCCGAGAGCCATTGAATGGCTGTTCTATGACAACATAGAAAACCCGGTAGAAGTAAAACCACAACAACAGAGCATTAAAAATTAAGTTTATGAAATTAATCAACAAAAAAAATAAAAACTACACCCAGATCTTTCAGCTTTTTACGGAAGAAGAATGGACAAAATCCAGCAAAAATTACAATAAAAATGTTGCTTCTTTTTTCTCCGGAAAGAAAAATGAGGTATTCATTCATACGGATGCCCAAAGTATTACTTATCTGATCGGTTTAGGAAAATCTACGCTTCAGAATTTCGAAATCCAGCAGGTAGCTGTTAAATTCTCTCAAACGCAGAAAGAAAAGCTTCAGGCCGCTCCTACCCTTGTTTTGGCAGATTTCCTGAAAGAAAAACAATTTGAGGAGTTTGTCAAAGGTTTACTTTTAGGAACATACAGTTACCCTTTTGATAAAAAACATGCATTCTGGAACGCCAAATTTGAAATTCATTTCGAAAATTTAAGCCAGAAAAAATTAGATGCGATAGGTTCAAAAGCTGAAGCACTGGCCAACGGACAAACGGCCTGCCAGGAATGGCTGAACAAACCTGCCAACCTTAAAAAACCGGATATTTTAAGTCTGTATCTTAAAAATTTAGCAAAGAAATACGATTTAAAATACACGGCATTCAATAGGAAAAAATGTGAGGAACTGGGCCTTGGCGCTTACTTATCTGTCAATCAAGGAAGTGCTTATGATGCTGCTTTCACAATCATAGAATACAAAACTACCGTTAAAAACGCCAAAACATTTGGCCTGGTAGGAAAATGCGTCCTTTTTGACACAGGAGGTATCTCTCTGAAGAACCCGGACAACATGCACTATATGAAGTCTGATATGGGTGGGGCTACTGCAGTTATAGGAACACTGATCTATGCTGCAGAAATGAAACTTCCGGTGAATATCGTTGTGGTACTTCCTATCACAGACAATGCTATTTCTGAAAACGCTTTCCTTCCAAGCGACGTTATTACAGCTTATAACGGGAAAACTATTGAAGTTCTGAATACAGATGCAGAAGGTAGAATGATCCTTGCAGACGGACTTTCTTATCTGTCCAAAAACTATAAAACAGATTTCCTTATTGATCTTGCTACATTGACGGGAAGCTCCGTCCGAATGTTTGGAGATACTTGTGGTGCAATGTTTTCCAATAATGATGAACTTAAAAACCTTCTGATAAAAACCGGAGATATGACCAATCAAAGGGTATGGAATCTGCCTCTTTGGGATGTCTGGAAAGATGATATCCAGTCTGACGTTGCTGATCTTAAAAACATCTCAATGAAACCGATTGGAGACTGTATTGTGGCTGCTAAATTTTTGGAACAGTTTATTGAAAACCATCCTAAATGGGCGCATCTGGATATTGCAGGCGTTGCCTTCGGAAATACGGGATACGCAAAGGAAAAAGCTGCAACCGGCTTTGGGGTACAATTACTGGCTGATTTAATTGAAAATTATCACTAAAAATTAGTTTTTTTCAAAATTTCTCTGTATACTTGATTGTATGTTTTCAAAAACGCAGTTTATTTCTACTTTTAACATTAATTAATCAACAGAAATTTACTTTTATCTTTGATAATTTACTAAAAATAAAAAAACATTATATGGAGGAGAAAATCATAGTATGTATTTCGTGCTATTATAAGGGCTATGACTTCATGGATGAAATGAAGAAGCTCGGTAACAAAATCATCTTAGTAACATCAGAGAGTCTTAAAGAAAAAAACTGGCCCTGGCATGCGATTGACGAGGTCTTTTACATGACTGAGCTGAAGCCTTCTGTCTGGAATCTAGAGCATCTTGTGCAAGGGTTTTCGCATCTGATGAAAACCCGGAAAATACATGCCGTAGTGGCACTTGATGATTATGATGTAGAAAAAGCCGCATTGATCAGAGAGACATTCCGTATTCCCGGAATGGGTCAAACTACACACAGGTATTTCAGAGATAAGCTGGCCATGCGTCAGAAAGCAAAAGATTCAGAAATTAGTGTTCCGGAGTTTACGGCCGTCTTCAATAATGATGAAGTCAACAGCTTTACAGAAAAGGTTCCTGCCCCGTGGGTATTAAAACCACGTTCGGAAGCATCCGCATCGGGCATTAAAAAGTTTTCATCCAAAGATGAGCTTTGGGCTGAACTGGATGCGCTTGGAGAGGAGCGGCATCTTTTTTTACTCGAAAGCTTTAAGCCGGGAGATGTTTACCATGTAGACAGCCTGACTTTTAATAAAGAAATTGTATTTACCTCTGCTTCCAAATATCTGGCCCCACCTATGCAGGTTTCTCATGAAGGTGGCGTGTTCAGATCGAAAACATTGGGAAGATATTCTGAGGAATTTAAAGCGCTTGATGAGGTCAATGCAAAGGTTCTTTCCAGTTTTGGACTTCTCAACGGAGCTACCCACACTGAATTTATCCGGGGAAAAGCTGATGGAAAATGGTATTTTCTTGAAACCTCTTCCAGAGTTGGTGGTGCACACATTCCCGATCTTGTTGAAGCTTCAAGCAATATTAATATCTGGCGCGAATGGGCAAAAATTGAAGATGCCCTGCTGCGTGGAAACAGCTACCAGGCCTCAAAACCTACAGGGTACTATTCAGGATTGATCGTTGCCCTGATCAAGGACAAACATCCAGATTACAGTGTATTTGAAAGTGAAGAGGCTATAAAGTTCCTTCCGATCGATCATCACGTTGGAATTGTCTACAAATCCAGTGATCCGGATATTATACAGGAAAGGTTAGACAGTGCTGCAGAAAAAATTCAGGCAGAAATGCTGAATATTCTGCCGCCTAAAAGTAAACTGACAAGCTAAACACATTATAATCAAAGAAATTTATCTATGCCGCATATAGAACATACAGATTATTATTCGAACATATTAGGAACAAGTCTTAAGGTAGAAGTTACAGGACATTATGGTCATCCGATCATTATGTTTCCGACTTCTCAGGGACAGTACACCCAAAATCATGATTTCCATCTTAACGGAAGCATCAATTGGTTTATAGAACAAGGGAAAATAAAGCTTTATAATGTTCAGACCATTGACGCGTGGAGTTTCTATGATGAAAAGATTTCACCCCAGAAAAGAATAAAGAATTATGAGCTGTATATGCAGTTCCTGATTCAGGAATTTATCCCATACATCCAGAAGATCCACAAGACACACCGTGTAGCAGTAGCCGGAGCAAGTTTTGGAGGTTATCATGCCGCCAATTTTGCCTTCAGGTTTCCGGATGTAGTTTCTCATCTATTTTGTCTTTCGGGGGCATTCAGCATCAGAAATTTTATGGATGGATATTCGGATGAACTGGTTTATTTTAACTGTCCGAAAGAATTTGTCAAAAATGATGAAGCCTGGAAATACAAACATATGCACATTGTTCTGAGTACTTCCGACCAGGACATCTGCAGGGATAAAAATATTGAAATGGCAGAGATCTTAAAGGCAAAAGGAATAGACTTCTGGTACGACGAAAGAAAATGGATCAATCACGACTGGCCATTATGGAGAATGGTATTTCCTACATTTATAGGTGCTTTTTTTACATAAAAAACAGTACATTTAAGAAGATAAAATAATAACACATATACCAATTTAAAAACAGAAATTATGGCAAAAAAAGTGGGAATTCTATTCGGTATGGAAGATACATTTCCTTGGGCGTTTATCGACAAGGTGAATGAACTGGGTGGCGGAGAAATCATTGCTGAACCGGTAAATATCGACAAACTAGAACAAGGTGCTGATTACGGCTATGCAGTAATTATCGACAGAATTTCGCAGGATGTTCCTTTTTACAGAGCTTATTTGAAAAATGCCGCACTTAACGGAACTTATGTAATTAATAATCCGTTCTGGTGGAGCGCAGATGAAAAGTTTTTCAATAATGCACTGATGTCAAAATTAGGAATTCCACTTCCTAAAACGGTACTGCTTCCTTCACACGAAAGACCTTCAGACACTTCAGAAACATCATTCAGAAACCTTAAATTTCCTCATGACTGGGAATACATTTTCGAATATGTTGGTTTTCCTGCGTATATGAAACCCCATGACGGCGGTGGCTGGAAAAGCGTATACAGAGTGGAAAATCCGGATGATCTTTGGAATAAATTAAGCGAAACAGAACAGTTGGTAATGATGGTTCAGGAAGAAATTGTTTTCGACGATTATTACAGGGTTTACTGTCTGGGCAAAAAATACGTTCACATTATGCCGTATGAACCGCGTAATCCTCACCATTTGAGATATGCTACAACGCATCAGACTCAGGGACAAGAACTGGAGAAATTATTAAAAACGATCCATGATTACACGATCACAATGAACGAAGCGCTTGGCTATGATTTCAATACGGTAGAATTTGCTATCAGAGACGGAATTCCATATGCTATCGATTTCTGTAACCCAGCTCCTGATGCGGACAGAAATTCTGTTGGCGAAGACAACTTTGCCTGGATTGTAGAGCATTCTGCTAAACTTGCCATTGAAAAAGCTAAAGAATACGTTCCCGGAAAACCTAATATTTCATGGGGTACTTTTGTAAAAGACTCAGTAAAATAAAAATTAAAAAAACAAAAAAACACGAAAAAAAATGCATCAATTTACTATTGGAATCGAAGAAGAATATCAGATCATTGATGTTGAAAGCAGAGACTTAATATCTCATGTTTCGAAAATTATTGAGGGTGGCAAAGCGGTTTTAAGTGAAAATTTAAAGCATGAAATGCACGAATCCATGATTGAAATGGAAACCGGCATCTGTCAGAATATCAAAGAAGCCAGGGAAGAACTGACTAACCTGAGAAGGCATTTAATCAATACAGCCCATGAACAAGGACTTCGGGTTTCCGGAGGAGGAACACACCCTTTTTCAAACTGGGAACATAATACCATTACTAACGGTGAACGTTACAATAAAATTGTAGATGATATGGGTGATGTTGCCCGCGGAAATTTAATTTTCGGGCTCCATGTGCATATCGGAATCCCCAACCGTGAAGAAGGCGTAAGAATTCAGAATGTGATGCGTTATTTCCTTCCGCACGTCTATGCCCTTTCTACAAACTCTCCTTTCTGGATAGGAAGAAATACGGGTTTCAAATCTTACAGACAGGAAATTTTTGTGAAATTCCCAAGAACCGGTATTCCCAGCTATTTCAATTCACTGGCTGAGTTTGACAGTTATGTAGAACTTCTGGTAAAAACAGGAACAATAGATAATGCCAAGAAAATATGGTGGGATCTTCGTGTTCACCCATTCTACCCTACCATTGAGTTTAGAATCTGCGACATGCCTTTACGAATAGAAGAAACGGTTTGTATGGCTGCCATCATGCAGTGTCTTGTGGCCAAAATCTATAAACTTCACCAGCAGAATTTAAGTTTCAGAAGCTACAGAAGACTGTTGCTCAACGAAAATAAATGGAGAGCTTCCAAAAGCGGTATCGAGGCCCATCTTATCGATTTCGGAAAAGAAGAATCTGTTCCTTATCCGCATTTGTTGAAGGAACTTCTGGAATTCATTGATGATGTTGTTGATGAGCTCGACTGCAGAAAAGAGGTTGAGTACGCCTGGACCATTTTGGAAAACGGAACAGGAGCCGACAGACAACTTAAAGTATTTAATGAAACAGGCGATCTTACCAAAGTAGTGGATTATATGATCTCTGAAACGGAGTATGGCATAACACATGGCGAAATGGCTTCATAATATTTTTGGTAACTTTGTAAAAAATATGAAGTAGTATGAAAGATATTCGAATCGCTCTGGTGGATATGAACAACAACCATGTCAATCAAGGCTTTAGAAATATTAAAGAAATTTCGGAAGCATTCCAGAAAAGCTCTGAAGAAAATGTAATCATCAAAACATTTGATGTAAGGTTCAAGAATGAAATGCCGGACATTGAAGATTTTGACATTTTTATCTCTTCAGGCGGGCCGGGAAATCCACACAGAGAAGGCTTGGAGTGGGAAGACAGATATGCAGGTTTTCTGGATGCTGTTCTGGAACACAACAAGTACAATGAGGATAAAAAATATCTATTTCTGATCTGCCATTCATTCCAATTGGCAAGTATCCACTGGAAACTGGGTAATATCTGCAAAAGAAGATCTTATTCTTTCGGGGTAATGCCGGTTCACAAAACAGAGGAAGGCGAGAAGGAATTTTTATTCAAAAACCTTCAGGATCCTTTTTATGCTGTAGATTCAAGAGCTTATCAGTTCATCGAACCCAATGTAGACCGTTTTGAGGAGTTAGGTATGGAAATTATGGCTATCGAGAAATCCAGACCCCATATCAATCTTGAAAGAGCTGTAATGGCCGTCCGTTTCTCTGATGAAATATTTGGAACACAGTTCCATCCGGAAGCTGATCCAAAAGGCATGATTGAAAACCTGAAAGACGAGAAAAATAAAACGGCAATGATTGAGAACTTCGGAATGGAAAAATACCTTGAAACGGTAGATAGAATCGATGATGAAGACAAGATCATACTTACCAGAGGCCAGATCCTGCCAAGATTTCTTCAGTCAGCAAAAAAAAACATTTTGAAGGGAAGTAAAGTTTTGGCTTAATCCTTTTTATACAATAAATGCTTCGGCTCCGCCCGGCAGGACAATGCTAAAAAACAGTTAGCATCAGAGATGTCATACTGAGCGGGTCAAAGCATCTTAATAGAATGATATTTTATTAACCACAATACACTAAAATCGGGCAATCACTGCTCGATTTTTTAAAATCAAACCACAAAGAAAAAAATATGATCTCAAAATATAGAAAACAATTCAACCAGGAGTTTTCCCAGGAAAAATACGAACAGCTTAAAGAGCGTCTTGCTCAGAAAGGAGGTATTGCACCTGCATTCAGAATTTCAGAAAGTCCGCTTTTTCTTACTCATGAATTTAAAAATAAACTTCTTAACGCCAGCGATAGTATTATAGACCAAATCAAGGAACTCCCTGCTGAAACTCTTTATAAGGCCGTTCCTGAAAATTGCAGGGTTCCCAACGACACCCTTCAACCTCATTTTTTCACGATAGATTTCGGGATCTGCAGAAGTGAAAACGGAGAAATAGAACCACAACTGATAGAGCTGCAGGCTTTTCCATCATTATATGCCTTTCAGAAAACTTTTGAAGAAACCTTTTGTGAGTTCTACCCTTTTCTCTCGGAGCTCGGAAACAAAATGCCTGATGATGAATTCACAAATCATTTAAAAAAACTGATCATAGGAGACGAAAATCCTGAACATGTTATTCTTCTTGAAATATTTCCGGAGAAACAGAAAACGGCAATAGATTTTGCATTAACAGAAAAGTTATTAGGAATAAAAACCGTATGCCTTACGAAAGTAAAAAAAGAAGGCCGAAAGCTCTTCTATGAAAACGATGGACAACTTGTTGAGATCAAAAGAATCTATAACCGTGTCATCTTTGATGAGCTGGACAGAATTCCAGATTTAAAAGCAGGATTTGATTTCCGTGAAGATATTGACGTAAAATGGATCACGCACCCCAACTGGTTCTTTAAAATCTCTAAATTTCTTCTTCCGATGCTGAAGCATCAGTTTGTTCCGAAAAGTTATTTTCTGCATGAATTTCCGGAGCATGAAAATCTTGACAACTTTGTTCTGAAACCTTTGTTTTCGTTTGCAGGAAGTGGAGTTAATTTAAATCCTACAAAAGAAATCACAGAGGCTATTGAAGATAAGGAAAACTACATTTTACAGAGAAAAGTAACTTACGAGCCTATTTTCGAAGATATTAACGGAGAATTTTCAAAAGCAGAGATCCGACTGCTGTATGTATGGCATGAAGATGAGGAACGCCCTATTCTTCTGGAAAATCTGGGAAGAATGACTAAAGCAGCTATGGTGAATGTAGATTTTAATAAGAAAGATGCCATATGGATCGGAAGTTCTAATGCATTTTTTGAATAAAAAAAACAGACTAACAAATGATAGAAAAAATAGCAATTTTAGGAGATTTTAATCCCATACATTACACCTTACACCAATTAAATAATACAACGAGGGATGTACAGAAGGTCTTAAAAAAAGAGATTCAATTTGACTGGATATCGACAGATATTTTTGATGCAAGAATTGTATTTGAAAAACAAGACTATAAAGGTTTATGGGTAGCACCCGGAAGCCCGTATAAGGATATGAATGGTGTACTTAATACCATCTGCTATGCAAGAGAAAATAATATTCCAACTTTTGGAAATTGTGGAGGATTCCAGCATATGGTTATAGAATTTGCCCAGAATGTATGTGGTATACAAGATGCCGGAAATGAAGAAACAGACCCTACAAGCCCGGATCTTCTGATAAAAAAATTAGCCTGTTCCCTAAAAGGTGAAGAAGAAATTCTTAATATAACTGAAAAAAACAGCTTTCTGTATCAAATTTTAAAAGAGGATACGCTTTTAGGAAAATATCACTGCAGCTACGGCATTAACGAACTATATATTAACAAATTAAGGGATCATGGAATGGTATTCACATCAATTTCTGAGGATGGAAATCACAGATCATTTGAGATTACAGATCATCCTTTTTTTGTAGGAACATTATTCCAACCCGCTTTGACTTCTACCCTTGAAGCCCCAAACCCATTAATCATTGAGTTTGTAAAGAAGTCATTGAAAATTTAAATATTTCAGTAAAATATTATAAAAACAAGAGTTGATTTCTTTATGAATTCAACTCTTATTATAGCTGGAAAGATATTTTCAAAGCTATAAACTTATAAGACCAACAAAGTAAAACAAGATAATGTATTCTTTTTTTTGTAATTTGTTCTTAAGATATAAATAATAACTTGATAGTAAGCTTTTAGCTTTATAGAAACTTCACTGTATGAGAAGATAACTCTGATACAGAAAATAAAAATGATTTTAATGACCCTTAAAAATGTTGATGAAACAATTTTTCAGCCGCTTGGACTGAAACTTTTAAATGCACAGGAAGACAGAGAATCCGGAGAATATTCCGGCTGTAGTTTTGTATTAAACGGTTTGAATATAAAATTCCGTACGTCTAAAATAACGCCGACTAAAACCGGTCAGTTCTTCACCATCTGGAAACGGAATGAAGACGGAGAAACGGCTCCATTTGATTCGGATGATCCCTTTGATTTCTATTTGATCTCTGCATCCAAAGATAATGACAAAGGCATTTTTATCTTCCCGAAGGAAATGCTTATCGAAAAAGCAATTTTGTCTCACGGAAACAGAATTGGAAAAAGAGGAATCAGGGTCTATCCAGGCTGGGATCTTACGGAAAGTAAACAGGCTAAAGCTACCCAAAAATGGCAGACTGTATATTTTATTGATCTATCTCAAAGCGCGGAATCGTATCTTCAAAAAGCTAAGTTATTATTTGATTTGAAATAGAAGTTGTTTAATCTGTCTGTTTTTCAAAGCAAATACTGATCTTAAAACCAGATATTTAAAATAGAAAAAACGGCTGAAAATTCAGCCGTTTTCTTATAGATTATTTATTTTTTATGAATTTTTATCGTCTTCGAGAATTTCCCTTGCCTGATATTCCTGTACAAGGTCGATTGCATTCGAAATAACGTCACTTAAAGCGGTAATAAAAGTTCCGTCTTCAGCCATTCCCATAGCATGCTTTAAAGCTTCTATTTCTTTAGGAATGATCTCATAGCTCACATCTCTTCCTGCTTCGTTGATCCCGTCGATAATAAGTCCGTTGATCTCTTCTTCCGTTCTTCCTCTCAGGTGCTTTTCGTTTCTGATGATGATATAATCAAACATTCTTCCTGCGATTTTTCCGCACTCTCTGATATCACTGTCACGTCTGTCTCCTACTCCTGAAATAATACCTATTTTCTTTGTAGCTTCCACATTTTTCAGATAATCTTCGATGGCCTCATAACCGGAAGGATTGTGTGCAAAATCAATCAGTACCTTAAAGCTTTTGAATTTAAAAATATTCAGCCTTCCTGGTGTAAGCTGTGCACTTGGAATAAAAGTTCTCAGGGAATTGGAAATATCTTCAATTCCGAAACCATAAAGGTAACTCGCTAAACTTGCTGCCAAAACATTTTCGATCATAAATCGGGCCTTCCCTTCCATGGTAATCGGGAAGTCTTTAGCTTTTCCTATTCTGATTTTCCAGTCTCCTTTTTTGATGGTTACAAAACCTTCTTCATAGATGCAGGTAATCCGTCCTTCTTTAGCAAATTTTACAATATGAGGATTATTTTCATCCATACTGAAAATCGCGATATTGCTGTCAATATCATTCATGATCTTCATTGAATATTCATTGTCGGCATTCAGTACGCTCCATCCGTTTTTCTTCACACTGTCCAGAACGACTCTTTTTACTTTGGTAAGGTCTTTCAGGTTGTGAATGTCATTCAATCCTAAATGGTCTTCCTCAATATTGGTCAGAACCCCGATGTCACATTGTGAAAACCCGAGTCCCGAACGAAGAATACCACCTCTGGCAGTTTCCAGAACCGCAAATTCTACGGTAGGATCTTTTAAAACAAATTCAGCAGAAAGCGGCCCTGTAGTGTCTCCTTTTGTCAACATGGTATTTTGAATATAAATACCATCAGAAGTCGTGAAACCTACTCTATAGCCGTTGCTTTTTACGATATGCGAGATCAGTCTCGTTGTCGTTGTTTTACCATTCGTTCCTGTCACGGCAATAATAGGAATTGTATAAGGTTTTCCGGGAGGATAGAGCATGTCTACCACCGGAGCAGCTACATTTCGGGGAAGGCCTTCGCTTGGTGCGAGGTGCATTCTGAATCCCGGTGCTGCATTCACTTCAATAATGGCAGCTCCGCTCTCTTTCAGGGGCTGTGTAAGATTTTCAGCCATAATATCAATACCGCAAACATCCAGACCTATAATCTTAGAGACTCTCTCAGCCATTGTTATGTTTTCAGGATGCACCATATCTGTAACGTCTATGGATGTTCCTCCTGTAGAAAGATTAGCCGTTGACTTCAGATAAACGATTTCTCCCTTCTGGGGAACCGTTTCAAGGGTATAATGGAGCTTTTCAAGAAGTTCCATGGTATCTTTATCCACTTCTATTTCGGTAAGGACATTTTCATGACCATATCCTCTTCTCGGATCGCTGTTTTCTTTATCTATAAGCTGCTGGATAGTCATTTCACCATCACCTACCACATGAGCAGGAACTCTTCTTGCTGCAGCCACCATTTTATTATTAATGACCAATACCCTGAAATCATATCCGGTAATGTACTTTTCTACAATTACTTTTCTTGAATATTTTTGGGCATGTTCCAATCCTATTTTTGCAGCTTCCCAATCGTTCACATTAATGGAAGAACCTTTTCCGTGGTTTCCGTCCAGTGGTTTCAAAACGATAGGATACCCTATTCTTCTTATCACATCATTTAAACCTTCTTCATCTATGATCAGATCTCCAATCGGAACCGGAATGGCAGCATCGTGAAGCATTTTCTTTGTCAGTTCTTTATTGCACGCAATATCTACCGCAATGGAGCTTGTTTTTCCGGTAATAGTAGCCTGAAAACGCTGTTGATTCACCCCGTAACCTAATTGTACTAAAGAGTTTGTTCCTAATCTGATCCATGGAATTCTTCTGGAAACAGCTTCTTCTACGATACTTCCTGTAGAAGGTCCCAGACGGACACGTTCCCTGATCTCCTTCAATTTGTGAATACAGGCCTGGATATCATATTCCTGATCATCGATTAAAGCCTGTGCTATTTTCACAGCTTCTTCGGCGGCATAAATCCCCGCATTCTCTTCAATATAATTAAAGACAACATTATATATTCCCGGTGATTTTGTTTCCCTGGTTCTTCCGAAGCCTACATCCATCCCTGCCAGCGTCTGTATTTCCAACGCTATATGCTCGATGACATGTCCCATCCAGGTTCCTGTTTCTATCCTATGAAAAAATCCGCCTTCTACACCTTCTGAACATCTGTGGGTGATCAGAGATGGAATAAGTTTTTGGATTCTTTCTCTGAAACCGTCGATCTTATTCGTTGGATAATTTTCCATTTCTTCCAGGTCCAATCTCATCTGTATCAGCTTCTTTCTTCTGATACTCCAGATATTTGGGCCGCGTAATGCCTGTATCTTCTCAATTTTCATAATCTATTTGCATTTTTATCAGTTAACAATAACTCCTTCAAAAATCAAAGATAATGTAAAACCCTAAACGAAACTATACCACGTTTAAACATTTCTCAAAAAAGAATTAAAATAAATTAACAATCCTAAAACATTAAAAACCATTTAAATGTGGCACGGATTTCGCCAAATGTTAAATATTTTTTAAATTTGCACATATGATGAGACCCGTTGGAAAATTAATTATTATCGGAGGAGCTGTAAACAAAGGAAGCTTTGCAGAAACCGATTTCGATCAGAACATTGAAAAAAACCTTAATTTCTTTGAAAGAGGCATCTTGAGAAAGATCATTAACGAATCAAAGCATAAGGAAAACTCTGTCATCGAAATTGTAACGACAGCCTCCCAAATCCCTCAAATTGTAGGTACCGAATACAAAAAAGCTTTTGAATTTCTTGGTGCTAAAAATGTAAATATCCTTGACATCCACAACCGTGAAGAGGCTAATTCTGATGCTATGGCTGCAAGAGCCAATGCAGCTGATGTGGTGATGTTCACTGGTGGAGATCAGCTTAGGCTGACTTCTATTCTGGGTGGAACAAGATTTCACGATACTATTTTACTGAAATACCAGGAGCAGGATTTCATCTATTCAGGAACTTCTGCAGGTGCTGCCGCCGCTTCTGAAAATATGATCTACCAGGGAAGCAGCTCTGAATCTCTTTTAAAAGGAGAGATCAAAACAACACAGGGACTTGGTTTAATCGATAATGTAATCATCGATACGCATTTCGTTCAGCGAGGCAGAATCGGACGTCTTTTCCAGGCGGTTGTCAACAATCCGCGAACATTAGGAATAGGATTGGGTGAAGATACAGGACTTTTTATCCACGATGATGTCATGACTGCTGTAGGTTCCGGACTTGTGATTCTGGTAGACGGAAGATTTATTAAGGATACCAATCTTACCAATATCAATCTGGGCGAACCTATTTCAATCGATAATCTTACCGTACACGTAATGTCTATGAATGACCATTACGATCTTACCACAAAGAAACTTACGATCGAGAATTCTCAGTTTAATCCGATACCGCAGGATAAGTAAAAGTTAATGGTAAATGGTGAATGGTGAATTTCACCAGCTAAAATTTTTAACCTTATCTTTAAAATTGACAATTGACTTTCACAATTGACACCTACAACATATGAAAATAATAATCCACGGCGGTTTTTTCTCTGAAAGCGACCAAAGCCATGAAGTAAAAACAGCAAAACAAGATTCTTTACAACATATAACACAGAAAGCCTTCGAGTATCTTCAGTCCCATTCCGCTTTTGATACGGCAGCGTATGCAGTTTCTCTTTTGGAAGACGATCCCTTGTACAATGCGGGCATAGGTTCTCAGATTCAGAGCGATGGTGTAATCCGGATGAGTGCAGCTATCATGGATGGCGAAACGCAGAAGCTAAGCGGTGTCATCAACCTTCAGGATGTCAAAAATCCTATTTTTGTAGCGAAAGAGCTGATTAAAGAAGATGACAGGGTTCTCGGCGGAAACGGTGCCAAAACGTATGCATTCGAACATGGTTTTGAAAACTTCTCAACTGAGATTCCTCAAAGAAGAAGTGAATACGAAGCTAAACTTAAGATCGGCGGAAAAGGAACTGTAGGCTGTGTGGCTCTGGATAAAGAAGGAAAACTGGCCGTAGCGACATCCACGGGCGGAAAAGGTTTTGAGATTCCCGGGAGAATTTCAGATTCAGCCACAGTGGCCGGAAATTATGCCAATTCTATTTGTGCAGTGAGCTGTACCGGCGTAGGAGAAGATATTGTAAGCAATGCCACCGCCGCAAAGATCGTTACCAGAACTACAGATGGGATGAGTCTTCAACAGGCTTTTCAGAAGACCTTTGAGGAACTTAAAACCATTGACGGATTCGCAGGAGCGATCGCTATTGATAAAGATGGAAATATGTACCATCAGGATTCTTACCCTACGATGGTCTTTGCAAGTTTCGATGGTGAAAATTTTCAGGTCTTCCAATAATTTTAACATTTTTTTATCATCTGATTGAATTTTTTGGCACGTATTTTACATGTTAATCAATAACAAATTTTAATACAACATTTTAAAAATAGAAATCATGGGAAATAAAACAAAAGGATTATTAGCTTTATTAGGTATCGGTGCTTTAGCATTTTGGAAATACAAAAACTCTACTCCTGAAGAGCAGCAGGCAGTAAAAGATAAAATTAATAACGCTAAGGACAATCTAAACAAATGGGGAAATGATGTAAAGAACAAAGCAAATGACGTTGCTTCCCAAGTTCAGAACAAAGTAGATGAGGCTAAAACAAAAGCTGAAGATACTTTAAGCTAAGAGCAAATTAGTTTTTTTAACATTCATATATAGAAAGTCATCATAGTCTTAGGATTATGATGACTTTTTTTATGGTATAAACAAAAAATGTATTACTTCTTCTGTGCTCTCAAGCTATACACCATCGGGATTTTATTCCCTAAATGTAAAATTCTCCATTTTCCCTTTTCAAATTCTTCTACATGACTAAAACACGGATATGGTGACCAGTCAAACTCCTGAAAGATTTCCAGCTCTATCTTGTGCTTGATCAAATTCTGTAAAACCTCAGCTAAAGAATGGTTCCACATCACATACTCCTGAACAATATCCGCCGACCTATCCGCGTAGGTTCCTTCATAGGTTTCTACCAGAGGCTTTTCGTTAAAATAATTGTAGGCAACTTTTGTAAAATCATCATCGAACATCCAGACGACAGGATGAAACTCCGCCATCACAAACTTTCCGCCCGGTTTTAGAAAATGATTAATCAATCCTGCCCATTTGTCGAGGTCAGGAAGCCAGCCTACTACCCCGTAGCTCGTGTAGACGATATCAAATTTTTCATCCAGAATATCTGGCAGGCTATAAACATCCGAACAGATAAATTTTGTATCAGTTCCGCACTTCTGTGCAAGATCCTGTGCAGCCTCAATTCCTTTGTCTGACAAATCTACGCCTGTCACGTCCGCTCCCATTCTTGAGAGGGAAATAGAGTCCTGTCCAAAATGACACTGCAGATGCAGAATACTTTTGCCTTTGACCTCTCCTAAAAGCTCAAGTTCTATCGAATTGAGTGAACTTCTACCCTGTAAAAATTCATCAACAAAATAAAAATCCGACTTCAGGTGTGGATCTACTTTAGCATTCCATGAGTTTTTATTGATTTCCAGGTAGTTTTCCATGATTTTAATAGTTTAGGCTAATATAGCTAATGTTTTTAAATCTTCTTATAGAGAGACTGTTTTGATAGTTTTTAAACTTTAATAAATTGAGAACTGCTATCTGAAAAATCAGTCGCCAGGAATAACGATGGAAGTATAATTACTGTAAAGCTCCCATCCCATCGATTCGTAAAGCCTTTTTCCCTGCTCTGTTGCTACCAGGAAATTGTTAGTGATACCTTTTGATAAGACTATTTTCTCAAGTTCCCGCATCAAGAAAGTAGCGAGGCCTTTTCTTTGGTACTTTTCTTCGGTTATAATTCTATCATAAACCGCCAGATCATCTGCGACTACAATATGGCCAATAGACGCCAGTTCACCGTTTTCAGCAATGATTTTGATTACTGTTGTAGAATTATATTTTTTATACTCGATTCGATAATCTTCACAAAGATTTGTATCGGAATTTTTCATCGGTCCGAAACAATGCATCATGTATCCTGGAGGTTGTATAATCCACTTTCCTGATACGGTATTTTTTACCTCATCCGGCAATGCACAGACTTTAAGATAGGTCCAGGGTTCATCAATCTGTTTTGAGAGTTTGATAAAATCATGATTGAGCTCAGAAAAAACATACCGTATTTTTTGTCTTTCCTCTCCTACTTCTACTTTAAAACCGGATTTATATCTGACCGGAAGCGAAAGCTTTCTGGACAACGACCATGCCTTCAGCCATTTTTCTACAATATCATGAGATACTTTGGTTTCCATGGTTTTATGGTTTTATTTATGAAAGCTGATCCAGCAATTTCTTTTTCTGCTCCGCAAATTCTTCAGCGGTCAAAATTCCATTTTCTCTTAATTTTCCCAGTTTTTCAAGCTGTTCAAAAATAAGGTTGGATTCTACTTCCTTTGTGGGAGCGATCTCCTTCTGAGTTTTAACCTGATTATAAATTTTGTTGATGAAACCATAAAACCTTTCCGCATCCAGTCTGTCACAGAAACATTCAAATTCCACAACTTTATCTGCAGTATGCAATTTAATAACCGGAGATATGGGATTACTTACGAAACTTACTTCAGTGATGGTTTCATTGGGATAGGTATTCACCTTTACCGGTGCAAACATAGCCTTTGAGACAGAAACAATCCTTTTGGGAGTCACCAGTAAAACGCCTGCGTCCACTGTCTTTAAGAACTGGGCATCTGTTGCCGCCAAAATGACTTCATCCACGGCAAGTATACGGGGCAATTCTTTGATTTCCCCTTTTGCAAACATGGAAAGGTTGGCGCCTATCTGCTCCATTTGATATTTTATTTCTTTTAGTCTTCTTTTATAAAGATCATGAGGCATATCACCTGGTTCCATAAACTGAACCATACTGTTTATCTGAGCTTCTTCTGTTCTTTTTTGGAGTTGTTCTGTTTCCGGTTCTATTTTTCCTGTTTGAACAAGACTTTTGATATCATTGATACTAAACGCATTGAGGTTATACAGAAGTTCCTGATGGGTACTGCTTACTTTATCCAGGCATTTATTACATAGATTGCCTCCGTCTGAAAGTTTGTTTTCGCCTAAAAGCGTGTCTATGGACGTCAGTTCAGCGTTGCATAATACACAGGTATTGCTCATTTTTTATGATATTTTAAAGTTTAGCCAGCAGCTTTTTCTTTTGTTCGGCAAATTCTTCTTCGGTAAGAACACCTAGTTCGCGAAGTTTTCCCAGTTTTTCAAGCTGATCAAAAATCACGGCGGGAGCTTCTTTCGGTTCAGAATTCGGCTGAGATTGCTGAGGTTGAGGTACCGTTTGCTGCTGTTGCAGCTTCACTTGCATCTGTTGAAGTCTGATCTGATCCTCAGAACGGCCGATATAGTTCTGTACAGCATCAAAGAAGTTTTTTGCCGCACTCTTTATGTAAAGTTTAAATTCAGCCGTAAAACCGGGTGTATATACTTTTAGCGTTGAAGACATCAGGTTTGTATCATGCTGTACTGAACTGACTTTGTGAAGTGGAAATTCATTTTCAAAAACTCCCCCGAAAAACTTTTTATCAACGAAAATGATTCTTTTCTCGGTTGATACTACAATTCCTTCCAGATTGTTATACAGATATTTCCCTTCTGCAATCGCGATAAGTTTTTCGTCTTTATCAAGAACATTAACCAATTCCTCTACTTCACTGTCTACGAAAAGGCTGAGTTTAGCCCCTGTAGCTACGATTTGGTCTTTGATCTCGTCAAGTCTCGAAGGTGCGTCCGCTGTATAAGTGAATTGGATACTTTGAGATGGAGTTTCAACAATTCGGGGTTGGGCAATCTGTATGGTTTGAAACTCTTCAGTTTCGATGGCCATCTCCTGTTCACCACCTCCGTTCAGTACCATACTCCTGATCTGGACAATGCTATAGTTTCCAAGGTCGGATACAAGATCTTTATTAATATTCGTGGCTTTATTCAGGCATTTATTGCACAAAATCCCTCCGTCCGAAAGTTTATTTTCGCCTAAAAGGGTATCCATGGATGTAAGCGGAACTCCGCATAAAGAACATTCAGTGTTCATCTGGTTTTATGTTTAATAGTTTAATGATTGATGCCACACAGTATTGGCATTAATCCAAATTACAAATTTGTGTCTACAATGAAAGATAATATTACAATCTTTCAAGCAATTTTTTCTTTTGTGATGAAAATTCTTCCTCTGAAATGAGAAAAGTCACTCATTTCTGACTGCGCCCATGAAAAAAGATAGGGATTCATTTTTCTGATCTGGTATTCTATATTTCCCATTAATCTTATTTTAGAGCTTCTCCATCAGCTTTTTCTTCTGTGCAGCAAATTCTTCCTCTGATAAAATTCCGCTCTCCTTTAGTCTTCCCAACTGTTCCAATTGATCTAAAACCGTAGGTTCGGATTGACTTTGAAAATATTCTTTGGGACGGGCCATAAAGTCTCTTACTTTTTCACAAAATAATTCTGCATAATATTTTCCTACATTATCGATCTCAAGAATATTATCCGAGATATGAATATCTATGGAGGCCAGCATGAAAGACTTTTCATATTGTATAGAACTGACTTTATCGTAAGAAAAATCTTCTACTTTCAATCCATACATAAATTCTTTGTCCACAAAAATCAATCTCCTTTCAGTGGCTACTAAAATGATATGATGGTTGGTGAGTTTATTTCTTCCTTCAATCAGATACACAATTTTTTCATTCTCTGAAAGCACTTCCGGCAATGCATGAATTTCTTTTCTGGCAAAAATGGTGGGATTGATATCTAATATTTCCAGCTCATCTTTTATTTCGTCAAGTCTTGATTTTTCACTCATTATTTGTTTTTATAAATGGTAGATATTACAAATTTAATTTTTTTCTAAAATACGGAAAGACATAAGGCTATTATTTTATACCAATTAATAAATCCCACAGTAGCTCAGCCAACACCCAGCTATAATAAAAGTCATTAAAAACAAAAAGCATTACCTAATAGATAATGCTTTTTCTTTTATATTTTTTTAGATATTATCCCAAAAATTCTTCCAAAGAAAGTGTTTTCTGTTCTCCGGCAGCAAGGTCTTTAAAAGTAACCGTTCCGTTTTTGATTTCTTCTTCTCCTAAGAAGACTAGGTTTTTAATGCCTTTCTTTTCCGCATAGGTAAACTGTTTGTTCAGTTTGGCATTTTCCGGATAAAGTTCAGCAGAAATTCCCTTTTGTCTCAGCTGCATGATCAGTTTTAAAGCTTCTACCGTTCCTTCTCCTCCGAAATTAGCAAACAGGTACTCTACCTGAGTTGAAGCTTCTTCTGGGAAGAGATTAAGCTCTTCCATCACAAGATAAACCCTGTCTAAACCGAATGAAATACCAATTCCCGGAATATTTTTAACTCCGAAAACCTCGGTTAGATTGTCATATCTTCCACCGCCGCCGATAGATCCCATCGCTACCTCATCCGCTTTCACTTCGAAAATAGCTCCGGTATAATAATCCAGACCTCTGGCCAGCGTAATATTGAACACAAGATTCTGCATATCTACTCCAAGATTCAAAGATTGAGTAAGAACAAACTCTAGCTCTTCCACTCCTTTCAGTCCAATTTCACTGTCTGCAAATTTTTCTTTTAACTGAAGAAGGTTTTCCAATGCATCATCCGACTGATTGAATAAAAATTCCAATTTATCAATAGATTCCTGAGAAATTTCTCTCTCCAATAATTCCTTTACGACCCCTTCCTTCCCGATCTTGTCAAGTTTGTCCAAAGCCACAGTAAATTCGATCAGTTTTTCTGTAATACCGGCATATTCCGCCAAACCGGAAAGAATCTTTCTGTTATTCATATGGATAGTCACAGGAATTTTAAGATCTGAGAACGATTTCAGATACAGCTGAACCAAATCCACTTCCTGTAGCAAACTTTCGCTTCCTACCACATCCGCATCACACTGGTAAAACTCTCTGAATCTTCCTTTCTGCGGACGGTCTGCTCTCCATACAGGCTGAATTTGGTAACGCTTGTATGGGAATGTAAGCTTTCCATGATTCATCGCCACAAATCTTGCAAAAGGTACGGTAAGGTCATAACGAAGGGCTTTATCTGAAATTTGTGAAATCAGTTTCTGATGGTTTTTATTGTCCCAGTCTTCCTGATTCACTTTCGAGGCGTACTCTCCTGAATTTAAAATTTTAAAGATCAGTCGGTCCCCTTCTTCTCCGTACTTTCCTGTCAAAGTAGAAAGATTTTCAAAGCTTGGCGTTTCCAATGGCTGAAATCCGAATAACTCGAAATTATTCTGTAAAACATTGATGATATATTTTCTTCTGGAAACTTCCTGTGCTGTAAAATCTCTTGTTCCTTTTGCTAAACTTGGCTTCATTTGCTGTATGTCATTTTGATATATGCAAAAATAAGGAATTGAAAGGACTTTTCCGAAACATAAAAAACTGAGGAAGAAATCTTCCCCAGCTCTGGATGCATTAATCATTATTTAATCTGAAAAATCAGACGCTTTCAATGATTTCCAGGATTTCTTCACCATAGTTTTCAATCTTATGTTTTCCGAAACCTTTGATCTCAAGCAGCTCTTCTTTTTTCACTGGCTTATACTTGGCTACAGACATCAGTTCTTTGTTGCTCGCAATAAAATAAGTGGGGAGATTCTGTTCTTTCGCCTTCTCTGATCTCCAGTATTTCAGGGCATCTAAAATTTTCTCTTCATCGGAGTTTAAAACATCATTATCTGCAGAGTATTTTACTGCCTTTGGTTCTTTCACTATATTATTTTTAGCCGTTTTCAGCTCTTCAAAATACAGGACAACAGACCAATAAGATTCATCATTTACAAAAGCGGTTTCCACTTTTATAATTTCGTTTGCTTCCAGAAAGTGATCAAGCATTTTCTGATCTTTGTAGAGAAATTCTTCAGGAAGTCTGATTTTAAAAACTTTTACTTTCATCATTTGTGTTTTTAGAATTATTTACCTCCCAAAAGAAGAATTTCATCTACTCTGATCTCTGTTATATATCGCTTCACGCCATCTTTATCATCGTACGATCTGTACGTAAGCTTTCCTTCAATAGCAATTTCTTTTCCTTTGGGTACGTATTTCTGAAGGATCTCCGCTGCTTTTCCAAAGGCGATCAGATTGTGCCATTGTGTTTCTTCTACTTTTTCGCCTTTTGCATTGGTGTAATGATCGCTGGTTGCCAAAGACACGCTTGCTTTTACGTTTCCGCTTTCGAAGTTTACGGTTTCAACTTCTTTTCCTGTGTAACCAATTAATGTTACTTTGTTTCTTAGTGACATAGCTATAAATTTTTAAGATTAATAATTCAGATCAGAGACGTTCACTGTGTTTCTCAAATCTCTGTTGCAAAGATTGTCATGGTGCAGCACCTTAATCGGTTATAAACTATTTAAATTCGCTTGTAGTCGTTTGTTGTCTTATATTTTTTTTAAATCTTTATTAAATCATTTGTTATTAAATATAGATATGGACTTCGATACATTTTGATATGCCCTATTCTATTTTTAAGTTTAAAAAATGAGCTGTTCTTTTTTAAATCAAGTAATAAAAAATAACAATCAATTTCTTTTAATTAAAATTTTAAAACATTTCCATTATTTTTCTTACTTATCCTAAGAATAGTATTAATTAAAGAGGATTAAAAAAACATTGCTATATATAGTTTTACCCGTTTTCAAACGGATAATTCCGTACCTTTGAGGAAACATCATCTATGAAAAGGAATATCGATATTTTTGAATTCCCTCTCAATCTCGGGCTTAGGAAAAAAGATCACGAAACTGAGCCTGGTGTCAAAAAACTTCCGGACTGGTTTAGAAAATTTGATTTTCATAAAGAAATCAATCCTAACCATATTTTCAGACTGGAAGCACCAGACTATTTGATGGAACCTGATCAGGAATCAGGCGTTTTAAATGCAGAAGGTATTATTGACTATGCTCAAAAACAAGCAGATTTCATCTCCAAGAACCATCAGAAAAACACGTTCACCATTATGCTTGGTGGGGACTGTAGTATACTGATAGGAACTGCTCTGGCATTAAAGAAGCTTGGAAATTTTGGATTATTTTATCTGGATGGGCATACTGACTTTATTCCGGCCCATCTTTCTGAAACATCTGCCGCCGCAGGAATGGATCTTGCCATTATTACGGGAACAGGACATGAAAAATTAACCAATATTCAAGGGCTTAAGCCTTATTTTTTGGAAGAAAACATCTACTGTGCCGGAAATGCGGAGACCGATGATGATGAATATGTACAACAGATCATCAATTCTGATATCCATTATTTTGACCTGTACGAGCTCAGAAAAAATGGTTTCGGAAAAACGGCAGAGGATTTTCTAAAAATGGTCAACAGCAAAGCACTGACTGGATTTTTCATTCATCTTGATGTAGATGTTCTGAATGATGAACTAATGCCTGCCGTAGACAGCAGAATGGAAAACGGAATCGATTATGATAATCTAAGGGAGATCCTGAAACCGTTGGTTCATTCTCCCCTATGCTTTGGAATAGAAATCACGATTTTGGATCCCGATTATGATAAAGATGGGATATATACCCAACCGTTTGTAAAAAATTTAATCCAAATAATAAAAAATAAAGAAGATTAATGAAGAAGACTATAAAAAGAACATTCAGAGTTTCGAAATACGTCATATATAAAGAAACGCTCGTTGACTACAAGGAACATTTCTGGTCATTTCTGGGAGCGTTCGTAGGAATTGGCCTCATCGCCTTTATCCAGTCCCACTCCGTATCAGCCACTGAAAATATTTTCCTGATCGGGTCTTTCGGAGCATCCAGTGTTTTGATCTATGGAGCCATCCAGAGTCCATTGGCTCAGCCCAGAAATCTGGTCGGGGGACACGTTATTTCAGCCATTGTAGGAGTTACCGTTTATAAGATCGTCCCTGATATTATCTGGCTTTCTGCACCGCTGGCCGTTGCCTTTTCTATTGTCCTAATGCAATATACCAAAACGCTTCATCCGCCAGGAGGAGCCACCGCGCTGATCGCGGTGAGTTCTGTAGGAAAGATTCCTGAACTTGGATATTGGTATGTTCTTTCTCCTGTTCTGTCAGGCTGTATCATTCTTCTTCTCACAGCTTTATTATTCAACAATATGACCGCGAACAGAAGCTACCCTTCCCACACCAGGTTCAAAAGGTTACTAAGAAAAAAACATGAGCATACACACAAAATGAAAAAATAAAAACATGGAATGTCTTGAATGTGGCGAAAAAATTATCGGAAGGTCTGATAAAAAATTCTGCAATGACGCCTGCCGGAATGCCTACAATAATAAGCAGAATAAAGATTCCACCAATCTGATGCGGAATGTGAACAACAAACTTCGCAAAAACTACCGCATCCTTATGGAACTGAATACGGACGGCAAAGCAAAAATTGCAAGATCCAGAATGGATGGCTTAGGTTTTGATTTTGATTACTTCACCAATCTGAAAGTTTATAAAAACGGCTCTGAATACAGGTTTATTTATGATTACGGTTATAAATTTTTAGAAGAAGATTTTGTTCTGATTGTAAGAAATCAGGCTTAATTCCACACCATTCAAAAATAGAATATTATGAAAGAAATCGTTCTGATAACTGGTGCCGGCGGTATGATCGCCCGTGAGTTGTCTAAAAAAATAGAGAAAGAATATACTGTAAGATTCCTGACCCGAAAGAAAAAACATGACCATGATTTTGAATGGGACATCAAAAATGGAACAATCGATGAGTCTGCTCTCGACAATGTTTCCCACATCATCCACCTGGCCGGAGCCAATATTTCTGAAAAGCGCTGGACCGATGAGAGAAAAAAAGAATTAATTTCCAGCCGTGTAGATTCAGCGGGACTTCTATTGAAAACTTTAAGAAAGAAAAATATTAAGCTTAAATCCTTCATTTCCGCATCAGGGATCAATTATTATGGAACGGTAACGACCAATACAACCTATACGGAAGAAGATCCACCAGGAAATGATTTTCTGAGCGAAGTGGTGGTTTTATGGGAAAGAGCGGCAGATGATTTTAAAGAACAGAATCTTGCCGAAAGAGTGGTCAAAATAAGGACAGCCGTGGTCCTTTCCAAGGAAGATGGCGCATTAAAGAAAATGCTCCCAACCATACAATACGGGATAGGATCTGCCTTAGGAAGCGGAAAGCAGTATATGCCATGGATTCACATTGATGATATCTGCTCTATTTATGAGGCTGCTTTGAAAAACACCAATATAGACGGGGCTTACAATGCAGTATCTCCTCAACATACCACGAATGAAAATTTGGCCAAAAAGATCGCTGAAGTTCTGAAGAAACCTTTATTTATGCCAAATGTACCATCGTTTGTTCTAAAACTGATGTTTGGAGAACTGGCTGATGCTTTGCTGGAAGGTTCCCGGGCTTCTTCACAGAAAATCCTGAATACCGGATTCCAGTTTCAATTTCCTGACCTGAAGAAAGCATTGGAAAATTTATTAATTCACAATCAACCAAAATAAAAAATTATTCAAAAGATCTTAACAACTATGCATACTCCTAACATCAATATTCTTAAAACAGAAATTCTTTCTGACAACTGGTATACACTAAACAAAGTCACATACAGCATTGCAAAGAAAGACGGAACCACAGAAACCCAGAGCAGAGAAGCCTATGACAGAGGAAACGGTGCGGTTATCCTGCTTTATAACAAAGTGGCAGGGACTTTGATCTTAACCAGACAGTTCAGGCTGCCCACTTTCATCAATGGAAATACAACGGGAATGCTCATCGAAGCCTGTGCCGGCTTACTCGATAATGATAATCCTGAGGAGTGCATCAAAAGAGAGACTGAAGAAGAAACCGGATACAAAATTTCAAAAGTGGAAAAAGTATTTGAAGCCTATATGTCGCCAGGCTCTGTAACGGAGATCCTTCATTTTTTCATGGCCGAATATTCTGCTGAAATGAAGATCACAGATGGTGGCGGACTTGAAGAGGAAGGTGAAAACATTGAAGTTTTGGAACTTCCTTTTGATCAGGCACTTTCTATGATAGATACAGGTGAGATCATGGATGCCAAAACAATAATGCTGTTGCAGCATTTACGGATTAAAAGCATTCTATAAAAATACGATGAGAAATTATTGCCTGCACTGGCTTTATTGAAATAATATGTAAAAATATTAGCCGCTAAAACAGATGAACAGATCTCTTGGGATAAAGATCATCAGGGTACTTGCTATCCCTGCCGTTTTGATTTTCAGCATGCTGATGCTGAAAGTAATCTCCCAATATACAGGTTTTGATAAAAATGTGGGTTTCCTGATGTTTAAGCAGAAAGTAGTTGGCAATCCATATTGGATGGTCTTTTTTTACATTCACATTTTTTCGATTACGCTTTGTCTTCTGGCCGGACTTACGCAATTCTCGAATCGGTTTTTAATGGAAAACAGGAAGCTGCATCAATGGGTAGGAAAGATGTATGTTTACAATATTCTAATCATCAATGTTCCGGCCTGCTTTGTTCTGGGTCTATTTTCAAATGGTGGAATAATAGGAATTACAGGATTTATTTTACAGGATATTCTTTGGGCCTATTTCACGCTTAATGCTGTCCTTTTAATAAAGAAAGGGCATATTGCCGGACATAAAAAATATATGATCTTAAGCTATGCCGTGACTATTACGGCTATTACTTTCAGAATTATAAAAAATCTGTTCTATAAGGAAAACCTGTATGATTATGAACTATTTTACGGACTGAATGTCTGGCTTTCCATGGCAATCAATCTTTCTGTAGCATTTTTTATGATTAGAAGCCAAAGATATTAACGTCCCAAATTGACATTCATCATAAAAATAACAAATGAGGTGAAAAGGATTAATGCCAATGATCCAACGAAGATCAACACATTCCATGCAGTTTTATATTGAGATTTTGCAGTCCATCGGTTAAAAAAACGTGTAACAAGGTAAGATATCCCTGCGAAGATCAGTAAAATAAAGACGAAAAAAAGTAGCTCCCAGTCCATAGTTATTAAATTTATATCAAAACTATTATTTTAAAATTAATAAACAATAAACAGATCTATAAATAAGTGTAATTAAAATAAAAACACAAATAGCACAAATTTCAAACACAAGTTTTCACAAAATGATTCGTGGAATTCGTTAAAACAAAGAAAATGGAAATAGAAAACCTAGACCACATCGTGCTTACCGTAGCAGATATTGATAAAACCGTAGAATTTTACACTACTATTCTAGGTTTTAAGGCTATCTCTTTCGGTGAAAATAGAAAAGCTTTGACATTCGGTAATCAAAAGATCAATCTTCACCAAAAAGGTCATGAGTTTGAACCAAAGGCAGAAAGACAGACCTGTGGTTCTGCAGACCTCTGTTTTATTGCAAAAACGGATATTCACGAGGTGCTGGAAGAACTGAAACAAAAAAACATTCAAATTATAGAAGGTATTGTTGAAAGAACCGGTGCTCTGGGAAAAATCAGATCTGTCTATTTCCGCGATCCTGATATGAACCTTATTGAAGTGAGTAATTACGGCTAATAACTGATTTTTACCTTAACTCCACTTTACAACTCAAAAATCTTAATGACTTAAAACTTATTCGTTAGATGAACTCCATTTCTTCCTGTTTTAAATCTAAAATATTAATTTTACAATTAAATTCAAAAAGCACCTTTCAAAAAATATCGTACACCAAAATATATGAGAAAATTAATACTTACTCTTTCACTGGCTCTTTCTGTAACAGTCATGGGACAGAAGAAAGCCACCAAAACCAGTAATCTGGTATTGTACACTTATCAAACCTTCAACTGTGACAATAAAGGGTATTTTGATCCGGGAAAATATAAGAAAGAGGAAATAGACGGCGTTAATAAGCTTTTGTATCAATTCAACAGCGGTCTGTTTGACAATCATACTGTCTTTAAACTTTCTGATCTTGAAGATGTCCGGAAAAATAAAAACATCTATCTCCAGCAACTCGAAAAGCAATATCAGGAAAAGAAAAAAGAACTGTACGGTATACAGGTCATCAATCTTCCTGAGTGGAAAAAACTTCACCAGGAAACGATTCAGACTTTTGAAAACGAATATCAGCTGAAAAAAGAAGATCTTATTGCTTATTCTGATCCTGCATCCTTAAAAAACAGCAAGTTTTATACTACATGCAAAGAATATATTGATGCTGTTTCTTCTCCTGACAAACAGAAAATGTACACCGTTTGGAAAAAATTCGTCGAAGCTAAAAGCAAGGATAACTCTGATCCGCAATTAGTAATAGATAAATTCAAAGCCCAATTCAACGATCCAAAAAAAGATGATTATGCACTGATTCAATTGATAGGTTTCGGCTTCTATAACTGTGCCAACGGCAGTTTCAGGCCAGATCCGAATGATGAAGGAACGCTCTACGAAAAATTCGATAAGGTCTTTACAAAACTGAAGCAGGATTGTGATGAGCCATGATTTTGATTTAAAGATTGAAAAATTGAATGATTGAATGATTTAAAAATTATAATGGCAGTATCCGGTTTGGGTACTGTTTTTATTTTTTAGATATTCACTCCATGAATGTTTTTTACTTCAGCCATCACAAAAGTACTGTGCGCACTTCCTATGGAATCTACTGAACCAAGCTTATTGAAGACAAAATCCTGATAATGTTTCATATCCCTTACCTGAACTTTAAGCAGAAAATCAAAATCTCCGGAAATATTATAACATTCAGCCACTTCGTCGATCTGTAAGATATCTTCAACAAATTGATTTCCTACGGAACGGTCATGGATCTTAAGCTTGATCTGGCAAAAAACCGTAAAACCCCGATTTAGTTTCTCAGCTTCCAAAATGGCTGCATAATGTTTGATGTATCCCTCCTGCTCCAGCCTTTTCATCCGTTCGAAAACGGGTGATGGCGAAAGATTAATTTCTTTAGCAAGTTCCTTTACAGTTAGTTTTGCGTTTTTTTGCAGGATTCTAAGCAACTGAAGATCCTTTTCATCAAGTCTTTCCACAGAATAATATTCTTTTTGGGGTTATTTTTTTCAAATGTACAGAATATTTGACTTTAAAATATCATTTAAACAGAATTATATACTTAATTAAAGTACAACAACCAATCAATTCACTTTAATCAATACCTTTATCCCAGATTTTGTTCTTTAACATCCTTCATCAAACAGAAAAGGTTTTACATAACGTAGATTAATAGGGAATCGTGTGAAAATCACGAGCTGTCGCGCAACTGTAAGTAACACAACAAGGGTTTTTGTCCATGAATATCCACTGCGCAAGCGGGAAGGATGATAAAAACTGTTACAAGTCAGGAGACCTGCCTATTCTGAATGGACAATGCTTTCGCGGTTTGAAGCTTTTTAGGTCATACAGATGATACTTTTTGAGCGTTTAATTTTGAATAGTTTTGATTTTAAACGCAAAGATTTTTTATACTAATGCCTTATTTTAGGCTGCAAAGAAATGCGATAAATCGCTGATGAAGCTTATGGATAAAACGTTAGCTTCAGAAAATCATGTATTGATTCCTCTTTGCTTTCTTAACATATAAAGGAATTTAAATTAAAACTTTGCGTTAAAAACTTTAAACCAATTCTCAAATTATGTTCTGACTGTATCTACTCTATTTCTCAAAATCACTTTATTCGGCAGCGTTGCGAAGCATTCTAAAAGAACTTTACAATTATTATTTAATTTAAAAGTTGAAAAGAAAATGCAAACCCATCTACTTGGCTATCCGCGTATTGGTAGCAACAGAGAACTCAAAAAAGCCTGCGAGCAATATTGGTCAGGCAAGACATCTTTAAACGAACTCTTGGAGATCGGAAAAACAACTACCCATCAAAACTGGAAACTGCAAAAGGAAGCAGGAATAGATCTTATTCCATGCAACGATTTTTCGTATTATGACCAGGTTTTGGATATGACATTGACGGTTGGAGCTATTCCGGAACGTTATCAGGAAATCGCCTCCAAAGAATCTTCTTCAGAGCTTGATCTGTATTTTGCCATGGCAAGAGGTTTTCAAAAAGATGGTTTGGATATCACTGCCATGGAAATGACGAAATGGTTTGATACCAATTATCATTACATCGTTCCAGAATTTCAGAAAAAGCAGGAATTCAAATTATTCTCCAATAAAATCATCCAGGAATTTATTAGTGCAAAACAAGCCGGAATCAATGCAAAACCTGTCATTATCGGTTTGCTGACTTATTTATTGCTGGGAAAAGAAAAAGAAGAGGGTTTCGATAAACTGGATTTAGCTCAAAACCTGCTTCCTGTTTATATTCAGATTCTAAAAGACCTGGAAAATCACGGTGCGGAATATATTCAGTTTGATGAGCCGTTCTTAGCATTAGATTTAAATGAAAAAGCAAAAGAAACCTATCAAGTAATTTACACTGAAATCAGGAAACAGTTTCCCCATTTAAAGTTTATTGTGGCTACTTATTTTGATGGATTAAAAGATAATCTTACACTGGCAACTTCTCTTCCGGTTGATATTTTACACATTGATCTGGTTCGTTCTCCTGAACAGCTGGATGAGATTTTGAATACCATCCCTCAAACGCTGAGCTTGTCCTTAGGTATTGTAGACGGAAGAAACATCTGGAAAAATGACTTTGAAAGTTCATTAAGCTTCATAGAAAAAGCAATACATTCGATCGGCTCTGAACGAGTTTTCATTGCTCCATCCTGCTCACTCCTCCATTCACCTTTCGATCTTGATCTGGAGACGAATGAAAAGACATTATCTCCTGAAATTAAACAGTGGCTGGCTTTTGCCAAACAAAAAGTCTATGAAATTGTTACCTTGAAAAAACTGGCTTCAGGCAATGCAGACTATCCGACCTTACAGCAATATGCCGAAAACAAAAAAGCCACCGATACCCGTAAAACGTCAGCGTTAATCCACAATCAGAATGTGAAAGACCGTGTAGATGTAACCACTGAAGATGATGCCAAGAGAAACAGCCCGTTCAGTATCCGAAAAGAAGATCAACAGAAAGTTCTTCAACTTCCCCTGTTTCCAACAACAACCATCGGATCATTTCCTCAGACTAAAGAAGTAAGAACCTGGAGAGCAAAATTCAAAAAAGGCGAACTGACTACCGGTCAATACGATGATCTGCTTAAAAAAGAAACAGAAAGAACCATTCGCTGGCAAGAAGAGATCGGCATCGATGTATTGGTACATGGAGAATTTGAGCGAAACGATATGGTGGAATATTTCGGTGAACAACTTGACGGATTTGCCTTCACTCAAAACGGCTGGGTACAAAGCTACGGAAGTCGTTGCGTAAAACCTCCCGTGATCTATGGTGACGTTCACAGACCGCACCCGATGACGGTTTACTGGTCTCAGTATGCACAATCTCTCACTCAAAAATGGGTAAAAGGAATGCTTACAGGTCCGGTGACCATTTTACAATGGTCTTTCGTCCGTGATGACCAACCCCGATCTTTAACCTGTAAACAAATCGCACTGGCAATCCGCGATGAGGTAAACGATTTGGAAAAAGCGGGGATCAGAATTATTCAGATTGATGAACCGGCCATCAGAGAAGGGCTCCCGCTCAGAAGATTCGAATGGCAGCAGTACCTGAAATGGGCCGTAGAAGCCTTCAGGATTTCAGCTTCGGGTGTGGAGGATACAACACAGATTCATACGCATATGTGCTATTCTGAATTCAACGATATCATCCAGAATATAGCTGATATGGATGCTGATGTGATCACCATCGAATGCTCCAGAAGCCAGATGGAATTACTTCAGGCTTTTGCAGATTTCAAATATCCGAATGAGATCGGTCCGGGAGTCTACGATATTCATTCTCCAAGAGTTCCGTCCAAAGAAGAGATGATTCATCTGCTGCAAAAAGCACAGGCCGTAATTCCTGCACAGCAACTTTGGGTAAATCCTGATTGCGGTTTGAAAACAAGGCATTGGGATGAAACGGAAAAGGCGTTGATTGCGATGGTGGAAGCCTCACGGGAAGCAGCCGCAGCTTATGTACTACAGGAAAGCTAAAGATATAATCATTATAATTTTCAGGCAGGAGTTTTTACTTCTGCTTTTTTTATGTTTTGGCTAAAGCCTTTTTCATTCTGCCTTTATGATAAGCGGGCTAAAGCCCGCTCCTATTGAATTTTTAATAGAGGAAGTACTAGGGTCGTATATAAAAACTGTTGTTATCACAAACTCTGTATTCAATAGAAATGGGCTAAAGCCCATTTTCAAAAACGAAAATATTCATTCGGCTTTAGCCAAAATTTATTTTACTATAAAATTCCTTCTCAATAAAAATTACCGTAGTTTTGATATCACATCCATCATAAAACCATTATCCCTAATGAAAAAAACCATTATCACTGTAAGTCTGTGCATCATCACATCAAATTTATTTGCACAGACTGAAAGAAATCCTGACCTGAAACCGAATCAACAATCGGATCAGAGAGTTAAAACGGATAATGACAAAGATTTTGAACAGTGGATGAAGGAAAATAAAGTTCCAAATGTTGGACTTGGCATTATTAGAAACGGAAAAATTGAAAAGATAAAAGTCTATGGAGCACTGAGGAATGGAAATGCAGCGCCTGACAATACATTATTCAATGTGGCTTCCCTTACTAAACCAGTTACAGCCATCGTGGCCTTAAAATTGATCAGCGCAGGAAAATGGAATCTTGATGAGCCTCTTGACAAGTACTGGACAGATCCTGATATTGCCCAGGATCCCAGAAATAAGAAACTGACAACCCGAATCATCTTAAGCCACCAGACAGGATTTCCTAACTGGCGTTGGATGAATGCCGACGGAAAACTGAATTTTCAGTTTGATCCGGGAACAAAATATCAGTATTCAGGGGAAGGTTTTGAATATTTGAGAAGAGCTTTGGAAAAAAAATTCAATAAAACCCTGAACCAGCTTGCGGAAGAACTTATTTTTCAACCTTTAAAGATGAAGGATACTTCCTATATTTGGAACGAGAAAAAGGATGCCCTACTATTTTCAGAAGGCTATGATAAGGATGGGGAAATGTACCCAACGGTAAAATCAACTACCTCTAACGCGGCAGACGACCTCATGACTACCATATCAGATTACAGTCGGTTTTTAATCAGTGTGATGGATGGTAATGGACTCTCCAAAAAAGTTGTTGAGGATATGAAAACCGGACAGGTGATCACTAAAAAGGGAAAAGCTTTTGGTCTGGGCTTCGAGATCTACAATTTGGGAGATGGAAATATCACTCTATCTCATGGCGGATCAGACAAAGGAGTACAAACCATTTTCTTTATCATCCCTAAGACGAAAGACGGGATTGTGATTTTCACTAATGTGGATGATGGTTATAAATCTTTTGAAAAATTGCTAACGGAATATTTGGGGGAATATGGGAAGAAGGTTGTGGAGATTGAGATGAAGTAAATATATTAAAAAAACAAATGCCGTTCCCTGAGGCTCACTTTATACAATATTTTAGAGCACCATTATCTTTAGCCCTCAATCATTTATCTTATTTAAACAACAGAAATCACATTTTTCAACCACCAAATAAATTAATACTGAATAAGTTATGATTTTTTAAATTTAAAAGCTTAATTTTGCACCCCGAAATAAGGATTATATAGTATGAAAAGAGTTGGTGAACACAGAAAGCTTCTTGGGGTTGATAAAAACGTTACTTTAAAAGAGTTAAAGACAATTTACAGAAATACGATGAAAGATTCGCATCCTGATAAATTTGCTAATGACGAAGCCGGAAAGCTGGAAGCGGAAGAAAAAAGCAAGGCAGTGATTGAAGCCTACCACTTTTTGGTAAGCATCAACGAGGAAACGCAGGAAAAATATAAAGAAGAATACACGGAAACGATCACAAAATCTAATATTCAGGATTTTTATCTTGAGAAAGCAGTTTTGAAGGTTCAGCATCTGAACGGAAATATGTATGAATATATTGGTGTTCCAAGAAATACGTATATTAAAATGGTGAATTCTGATTCTCCAAGCCGTTTTGCAAGAAGGCACATTTACGGAAGTTTTATCTACAGAAAAGCCGGTGAGGCTATGGCAGATTAATTTTCTGTATAACAATAAATAAATAAATAAATAAATAAATAAATAAGCAAAGGCTTCCAGTTCATTCTGGAAGCCTTTTTTCAGTTCTAAAAAACAATGTTTGAACCTATAAGCTGAATCTTTTTATGCTTTTTTTGACGCAAAGGATTAATTATTATAATTCATAATAAGGATGCAAAGAGGGAATCAATCAAAGATTGATTCGATTAAGATGTATGGTTACCAGATAGCTTAATCAGCGGCGTAGCTATCTTTTCTTTGTCTTCCTCAAAATAAAAAGTGCAGAATAGAAACTTTGCGTTAAAAAACTGAGCCATTTAAGATCAAAAAAGCGCATCAGAAATCTGATGCGCTTTTAGGTTAATTAAAGGTTGTTATATTAGTCTACGTGTTTCGGGGTGTAACCGTCTTCACTTAGTTCTTTATGCTGATATTCAGCTTTCATTTCAGTATCGTAGTCTACTTTCTCACCTTTGCCCATTCTTCTCAGAATTGAATCAAATAATGAATACACTACCGGTACAATGATCAACGTCAGGAATAATGATGATGTTAAACCACCGATAATTACCCAAGCCAATCCATTGTTCATCTCTGCTCCTGCTCCTTTTGCAATCGCAATCGGGATCATACCGAAGATCATCGCAATCGTTGTCATCAGGATCGGACGAAGACGTGCGTGGTTGGCCTGAATCAAAGCATCATGCGTATTGGCACCGGCTTCTTTTCTCATATTCGCAAAGTCGACAATCATAATCGCGTTCTTCGCTACCAATCCAATCAACATGATCATACCCAGCATCGTAAAGATGTTTAATGAATTTCCGGTGATGGCAAGAATAACCATTACCCCGATCAATGCCAGAGGAATGGAGAATAGTACCACAAACGGATATACAAATGAGTCATACAGTGAAACCATTACCAGGTAAACCAATACGATAGCAGCCATCAAGGCAATTCCTAAGGTACCAAAACCTTCAGTCTGGTTTTCCATATCACCACTCCAGATATAGCTTACTCCCGCTGGTTTGGTCTTTTCGTTTTCCATAAACTGAGCGGCCCATTCGTTGGCAACATCTCCTACTGGACGACCTACCACTTTAGATTTTACCTTTACAGAAGGTGCTTTATCTCTACGTTCCAACAAACTCGGACCTGAACCCATTTTTACATCTGCAAACTGACTCAGTCTGATCTGCTCACCCTTAGGGTTTGTAAACATCAGGTTTCTTACATCATCAATAGACTGTCGGTTGGCATCACCAAAACGGATGTTAATATCATATTCATATTCTCCGGCTCTGAATTTCCCGTCTGTATTTCCACTGAATGCAGTCTGCATCGTTTGTCCTACACTGGAAAGATTTAAGCCTAAAGATGCCATTTTATCTCTGTCGATATTCACCTGTACTTCAGGACTTCCGGAGTCCGTGGATAATTCTGCATCTACAGAACCAGGAACTTTTTTAAGCAATTCAAGAATTCTGTTTGCTTCTTTATTGGCTGTTTCGTTATCCTGGGCTGTTACCACCATTTCAATTGGTGCATTATCTGCTCCCATTAATCCGATCGGTGCGGTTTTAAATTCAACTCCTGTGAATTTTTCTTCCAAGGCTCTCTTTATTTTTGCAGACTTGATATCTGTACTTTCATTACGCTCAGATTTATCTACTAAAATCACCTGAATTTCTGACTGATACAATGTAGCCTGTGCCCCACCAAAACCTGATGATTGCTGACCAACTGTCGTGATCATATCCACTACATCTTTATCATTTCTAAGGTATTTTTCAACCGCTAAAGTAATCTGATTGGTTTTCTCTACAGAAGCATCTTTTGGTAATTCCATCTGAACAAGGAACTGTCCTCTGTCCATTTTAGGGAAGAATTCACCTCCAATAAATCCGAAAGCCACCAACATGAATGAAGAAATCAGGATAATGAACGTAACGATCACCGTCATAACTCTTCTTAATGTAGATTTCAACGCCCATTCCAAAATTCCTGTGATCCAATGAGTGAATTTCTCCAATTGCTTTTCAAACCAAAGGATAAATTTCTCAAAAGGATTTTTACCTGTCAAATGTACCAGTTTACCATATCTTGATGACAACCAAGGAATGATGGTAAATGAGGCTAACAATGAAAATAACGTCGCAATAACTACCGTGACACAAAACTGCGCCAGAATATCAGCAACCAGCCCTGAACTCATCGCGATCGGTAAGAATACCACTACGATTACCAAGGTAATAGCCGTTACCGTAAACCCAATTTCTGAAGCCCCATCGTAGGCTGCACGAATTCTGCTTTTCCCCATCTCCATGTGACGGTAAACATTCTCCAAAACTACAATTGCATCATCCACAAGAATACCAACAACTAGTGAAAGTCCCAGTAAACTCATTAGGTTTAAGGTATACCCCATCAGATACATCCCGATTACCGTTGCAATCAATGACATCGGAATTGAAACCATTACGATAAATGCGTTTCTGATGTTGTGAAGGAATAATAACATTACTACTGCTACCAGGATAATCGCTAAGAATAAATCGAAGATTACGTGGTCTGCAGCTTCAAGCGTAAAATCTGTTGTATCATCTACAATATTGATTTTAACCCCCTGAGTTTTATAATTGTCCTGAACATTAGCAATCGTTTTCTGAATTGCTTCTGAAACTGAAACCGCATTGGCATCAGATTGTTTTTTAACCTGAAGCAAAATCGTTGAATTCTGATTGTATCTTGCCACTTTCTCCACATCTTTCTGTGTATCGAAAACAGTTGCAATATCAGACAAACGAACCTGAGCTCCATTTTTATTGGAAACTACAAGATTATTCATCTCATCTACACTCTTATACTTTCCGGAAAGTCTGATCGTAGATCTTGAAGTTCTCGTCTTCAAAGCTCCCGTTGGGAAATCTAAGTTGGAGGAAAGAATGGCCTGTTGTACGTCTGCGATGGCAAGACCATATCCCTGCATTTTCTTTTCATCTAAGCTTACCTGAATCTCTCTCTCCTGCCCACCTACAAGGTCAACCTGAGCTACCCCGTTCACACGGGAAAAAATAGGCTCAATTTTTTTATCTAAAAGGTCATAAAGATCTTTATTATTCAGCTTGTCACTGGAAATACTCAAAGTCATGATCGGAAGATCATCCAAGGAGAATTTTTGCAAAGAAGGAGGATCTGCATCGTCGGGAAGATCTGCCAAAATAGCATTTACCTTTCTCTGTGCATCATTCAAAGCATAGTTTACATCGGCACCGGTATTCAACTGAACCATAATTACCGATAAACTTTCGTAAGATGAAGATTCTACTTTTTTTACGTTTTCCAGTGAACCCACGGCATCTTCAATTTTTCGGGTTACCGAAGTTTCCACCTCAGCAGGCGAAGCTCCCGGATATACCGTAGAAATGGTTACCATATTGGTTTCAAACTTCGGAATCAACTCGTACCCCATCATGGAGTAACTTAATAAACCACCCAACGTCAATATCGTAAACAATACGATAACCAGGGACGGCCTTTTAATGGATATTTCTGCTAACTTCATCTTCTCTTACTTTACGATATTGATTTTCGAACCGTTATCAAGGTTGATCTGTCCGCTGGTAATTACCTGTTCGCCGCCATTCAGTCCGCTTAAGATCTGAACTTTATCACCGTATACTTTTCCGGTTTGTACTTTGATCAGTTTAGCCGTTCCGTTGCTTACGATAAATAACTGCCCTGAACTTACTCCGTTCACAAAAGCTTCTGCAGGAACAGTCAGCATATTTTGAGTTTCAGCACCGTGATTGGTTTTAAACAAAGCCGTTGCGTACATACCTGCTTTTAAGTTTCCTCTGTTCTGAACTTCAATTTCCACAGGGAAATTTAAAGAGGCGTCACTTTTAGGCGCAATAAATGTAATTCTACCGCTGAAAGAATCTTCCGGTAAAACATTAACATTAATTGGAACTTCCTGACCCAATGCAATTCTTCCCACCTGGCTTTCGTCTACCAATACAGACAATTTAAGGCTGTTGATATTAACGATTTCAAACATTGAAGTTCCTATTGAAACTACAGTTCCCGGTTCAACCATTTTTTTATTGATCGTACCACTGATTCCTGCACGGATACTAGCATCATTCACTCTTACTCCCTGTGCTCTCACCGCTGCCTGTGCATTTTTCAGCTGTAATCTTGAGTTGTCAACCTGTTGTTTGGTAACCCCTCCTGTTTTGAAGGCATTTTCGTAACGCTGATTGTCGATAATAGCATTCTGCAGGTTATTTTGAGCCTGTGCTACATCTACCTCAATAGCATCTTTTTTAATGGTTGCCAAAGTCTGTCCGGCAGAAACTCTTGATCCTTCTTTTACCAGAACATTCACAATACGTCCTGCGATTTCAGAAGACTGATTCATTTCCTGCTTAGGAATGAAAGTTCCGTTGGCTGAGTAATCAGTATCAATATTTTCTCTTGTAGCCGTTACCACATTCACGTTGATTTTATCAACCTGTTTGGCAACTTCTTTAACTTCTTTTGTCTGTTTCTCTTTGTTATCTGCAATCTTGTAAGCCGCTAAACCGACTAAGACCGCTGCTACGATGATATATATTAAAGTTTTTTTCATTTTAGTTTATTATAAGTTTTGTAGTGTGTTCAGTTCCCCTTTAGCTTTAATTAATTTGATCTCAGCCTGTTTGTAATCCAGCAATGCGTTTGAATAGTTCTGTTTTGCCTGCGTTAATGCATTTTCAGAATCCAGAACTTCGGTCAATGTTGCTAAACCATATTGATAATTCGACTGTGTATTTTTCTGAACTCTTTCAGCAAGATCAACATTATCTTTCATGCTCTGGATATTGATAATGGCATTTTCCATATTGGCAATGGCATTTTTATGATCCAGATCCAAAGTCAGCTGCGTATTCTGAATATCCTGATCAAGATCCTGAATATCAATTTCTGCCTGCTGAATTTTAGCTTTTGTAGCACCCCCTGTAAAAATCGGAACATTGATGTTTAAACCTACGGCAGAATAGTCGCTCCAAAGAACTCCATTATTAAGACCATTGGTTAAAGGAAATTTTTTACCCATACCAGCCCAGCCATAGTTTGCTGTAAGGCTCACGGTAGGATAAAGATAGGCTTCGGTCGCTTTTTTATTAAACTGAAGAAGTTCTCTGTTCTTATTTAAAACTTTAATTTCCGTACGGTTATCAAGATTTAAAGTACTTGCGATCAATTCCGGTTTTGGCTCGATTGTTTTTTCTTCAAGCTCGATTTCAGTACCGATCGGAACTCCCATATAAAACTTCAAAGCATTTTTTGAAAGTTCAACAGAATTGATTAGCTGCTGTTTGTTTGAACCGATATTCGTTAATTGAACATTGGTACGATCCAAGTCAATGGCTTTTGCAAGACCATTATCTACCAAGCTTTTAATCACGTTTCTTACTCTTTCGGTATTGGCATAGCTGGCTTCTACCGTCTTCAAATTTTCTACCTGTACAAACACCTGATAGTAAGCTGTTGCTACATTTTCAATGATCTGTTCGTTCGTCAGCTGAGCATTCAAAACGTAGAATTCTCTTGTAGATTTCGCGGCTTTAAGACCTGTAAAAACTCTCTGGTCAAATAAAGCCTGCTGAAGCTGTACGGAAGCTGTAGAGCTCCAAGGCTGTCCCAATTGGGCTCTGATTTTCTCTCCTCCAAATTCAAGCAAGGACTCCTGAATAACAGGGTTATAGGTAAGTCCTGCTGTAGCAGAGATCTGCGGAAGGGCACCAGCTCTGGCCTCATCAATTTTATATTCAGCTTTTTTGATCTGTAAAGCAGCTTTTTTGGCCTCTGCTTTGTTCTGTAGTGCCTGCTTGATAGCTTCCTGTAAAGAAACCTGCTGCTGGGCAGATACCGATGAAAAGCCGAAAATCATAAATGCTGCAGCTATCCCAATTTTTAGCTTTTTAGCAGTTATACGTTTTCTTTTCATAATATTATACTTCGTTTATTTTTTTAATGTAATTTTTCTGTCAAGGTTTTTGTTTCTAAAGGACGAATCATTTCATAAAATACTTTAACATTTTTTTAATTTTTAAAAAGCATGTTGATAATGATCTCTTTTCTCTCGGAAATAATCTTGTCATATTCCTCGTCACTGATCATCAGATTCTCCATAAATAAAGGTCTGATAGCACTCGGGAATACGAGCAGAGAAACCATATTCAGAATAAACTGAACCGGAGCCATTTTTTCAATATTTCCGAGCTCCATCTCTTTTTCAATATCTTTATAAAGAGTTTCAAGAACATCTTCTTCGATGTCTCTCTGATTGCAGTTTCCTTTATTGATCTGTGAAACAATGTACGTTTCCAGATAGGGATACTGAAGACTGGTAGAAAGGCTGCCCTCTACAAATTTGCTGATCTTCACTTTAAAAGGAAGATCTGCATTCTGAATGATCTTGGATTTTTCCTGTTCCACTCTTTGAGCTTCATCAAAAATGATCTGAATCAGATTATCTCTTGAGCGGAAATAATAGTTGATCAATGTTCTGTTCACTCCGGCTTCATCTGCAATCTCCTGGGTAGTAGCATCAAATTTCCCCTTCACAAAGAATAAATTCTTCGCTGTCTCCTTGATCAATTCCTGTGTTTGGTCTTTTTTCGCTTGATTTGACATTATTGTTAAACAATTTTGTGCAAATGTAAATCAAATTCTGTTTTTGACAAAATTGTTAAACAAAATAATTAAACAAAATTGTCATGATTTGCATCATGTTTTTGATGCTCAATTTGAGATTATTATGAATTAATCTTTGCTGGAAAGGGCATTTTTATATCTTTGCCGCAAAAATATTAATCATTGATGCGAAAAATTTTATTTTTGTTCACAGTGTTTTACTGTGTGCTGTTCTATTCCCAAAACAAAACAACAAGCAACGAATATTATTTCTATGAAAATAAAGGTCAGATCGTTGATCAGGATGGCAAGGAAAATGCCGATGTAAAGTATCTCTTCCACTCTGCCGGATTGAATGTGCAATTGCGTTCTAATGGATTTTCTTATGATGTTTATCAATTAGAAAAAATAAAAGAAAACAACTCTAAAAAGACTCATAATTTATCTGATCAAAGGCAGGAAAAAATAAAATATAAATATCATCGAATTGATATAGATCTGGTCAATTCTAATCTTAATACAGAAATTATTGCCGAAGATCAATCTCCCGATTATGAAAATTTTTATAACGTCCCGAGTAAACCTAATGGAGTAACAAACGTACACAGATTTAAAAAAGTGATCTATAAAGGTATTTATAACAATATAGATCTTGTCTTTTTTAAACCAAAAGATACTTTAAAACCGATTGAATATAATTTTATTGTAAGACCAGGCGGAAAAGTTTCAGACATTAAAATGAAATTTAATGGTGCTAAAACATCATTAAAAGACAATAAAATCATCATGAAAGTTCGCTTTGGAGAGATACAGGAAAACATTCCTCTTTCATGGTTATTAGAAGGTACATCTAAAAAGGAAACGGCGATTAATTTTAAACAAATTGATGAAAATGTTTATGGATTCATTGGTAAACAAGATGTATATAATAAAACTTTGGTTATTGATCCTGTACCAACACCTTTATGGATTAAAAATTTGTCAAATTGGGTATGGCACTCAGAGTATGGATATTACAGAGTTTTAGCAAATTCTAATCAGGAGGTCTATACAAGTTTTACAACTATTGCAAGATATAATATCGCTACCAGCACCTATACTGTGATGGATTTTGATTCTCAAAACTATGGATATGTCTCAAAATTTGATCCTTCAGGAAATAAAATATGGGGAACATATATTGGAAATCATCACAATAGCGGAGATGAAACCAATGTATTAAAAGATATCGTAATTAATAGCAACAATGATATATATGCTGTAGGCTACGCAAGAGATACACAAGCTGGAACAAATACTATTACAACTCCGGGAGCCCATAAAGAACATTCATCATATGTAAATCAATTCTACCAATCTGATAATACAGATGCCTTTATCGTAAAATTAAATGATAATGGTCTTAAAATTTGGGGAACTTATTTTGGAGGAGAGTATTTTGACGCTATTAATTCTTTAGTTCTTGATTCTAATGAAAATTTAGTATTGGCGGGTATTACAGCGGGTAATAATGGGATTGCAACTTCCAATGCTGCAATTTCAACCAATCTATATTTATATAACGGAACAGCATTTATAGCTAAATTCACAACTAACGGACAACAAGTCTATGGTTCATATTTTAATTTAAGATATGGAATAAAAAGAATAGCAAAAGATGACGCGGACAATATATATGTAACTGGAGATGTACACAGAACTTATAATAATAGCGGACCCGGAACAGCAGGTACACACCAACAGAACATTATCGGAGAATCAAACGTATATATAGCAAAGTTAAATAGCAATTTTCAATTGTTATGGGGAACATACTTCGGCGGAAAAAATGGATATGGGCTTCAGCAGAATTCTAATGAAGGAAGAACATCTTCAAAAGATTTAAAAATCGATAAAGACAATAATATAATTCTTTTAGGAGATACAGATGCTCATGAAAAAATTTCAACACCCGGAACTCACCAAACACAGCGTACTTCAAATCTCGGCAATGATATTTTTTTAACTAAATTTAATTCAACCGGAAATCAAATTTGGGGAACTTACTTTGGCGCTACCACCAATAATAATGTAGATGATGATCTGGCTTTAGGGCTTTCTGTAGATGATAATAACAACCTTGTATTTGCCGGACAAACATCAAACAATGCTCAAATCGCTACTCCCAATGGATTCTTACCTAACAATGGCGGAGGTTATCATTCAGGCTTTTTTACAAAATTTAGTACCTTAGGAAATCAAATTTGGGGCTCTTACTTTTATAGAGGTATACATTCTATTTTTGCAAAAAGCAAGAACATTTATACTTTAGGAGGAACTAATACAACCAATAACTTTGCAAAATTTCATGATTGTGCCGCAGGAATTTCTGCAACCTCCAACTCTCCTGTCTGCACCAATTCAACAGTCCAATTCAACGCAACAGGGGGCACAACCTACAATTGGACAGGACCCAACGGATTTACATCAAATCTGCAAAATCCCACTATCCCAAATGCTACAACTGCTCATTCAGGAACTTATACCTGTCAGGTTTCAGGTTCCGGAGCTTGCGACGGTAGTTTCACGGTCAATGTTGTGGTTGGAGATAATCTGGCTCCAGTTCCCAATATCACCAGTCTACCAATGATCACAGGCGATTGCCATACGGTTATTACCAGTTTCCCAACTGCAACAGACAATTGTGCAGGAGCTATTACGGCCACTACACCGGATCCTCTCTCTTATTCAGTTCCGGGAACTTATACCATCCACTGGAATTATAATGATGGAAACGGAAATACCTTTACACAAAATCAAACAGTTACTGTAAATTCTGTTCAAAATCCTACAGCAAACGCTGCTCAAACCTTCTGTGCTACCAATACTCCAAAGATCTCTGATCTTCAGGTAACAGGACAGAACATCAAATGGTATGATCCTGCAGGAAATATATTAGCCACTACCACACCGCTCGTTAATGGACAAACGTATCATGCGTCTCAAATAATTAACGGATGTGAAAGTGGTAAAACAGCAGTTCAGGTAACGATTAACAGTACGCCCAAGCCAACAGCGAATGTTATTCAGGATTTCTGTGCATCAGCATCTCCTACTCTGGCTCATCTTACTATTACCGGGATATCTATTATTTTTTACCATGCTTCAGGAAATGTTCTGCCAATTACTACGCCTCTTGTACATGGACAGACCTATTATGCAACACAAACCATCAACGGATGTGAATCTGAAAAGCTTGCTATTTCTGTGACACTTTCTACTAACAATGTTCCGGCGACCAATCAGACTATAGCCATATGTAACAGCACGACTGCAAATACGATGAGTGTCAATCTTCATTCCTATGAAAGCAACATCATCAACAATCCTGGAAACTACATTTTCACCTATACAGATAATGCAGGAAACCTCATTACCAATCTGACCAACTATATTTTAAATCTAGGAACAACAGTGATCATGGTGAAGGTAGCAACGATTGACGGATGCTTTACCACAGTAAGACTGACTCTAACGCTTAATCCAAAGCCTTTCATTGAACTTCCCGAAAAACTGGATTTCTGTGAAGGTAAAACCCTTACACTGGATGCAGGCCCCGGCTTTGCTTCTTATCTCTGGAGTACAGGGGCAACTACCCGAACAATTACAGTTTCTGCACCAGGAACCTATTTTGTAACCGTAAAGAATGCCTTTGGATGTGAGAATACGAAAACAGTTCAGATCACCTATTCTGTTCTGGCAACAATTGTAGCGGTCAATATCAACAATAATACAGCTACCATTATTCTTTCTGAGACCGGAAACTATGAATATTCTTTAGATAATTTTACTTGGCAGGACTCCAATGTCTTTACGCATTTAAATACAGGAGAATATACGGTATATGTAAGGACAAAATCAGGATGTATTATCGGGCAGAAGAAATTCTCGATATTCAACATTCAAAATGCAGTGACCCCAAATGGAGATGGAAACAATGATACCTGGAAAATCGCCGGATTAGAAAATTATCCCGGAACAGAAATATATGTATACGACAGAAAGGGATTTGTTATTCTAAAAGAAACCATTACCAATAAACCATTTGTATGGGATGGAAAATACCATCAGCAGCCTGTAGCTACGGGAAACTATTGGTATACGATCAAAGTTTCTGACGGAAGAACCTACAGCGGATGGCTTCTGGTAAAGAACAGGGAGTAAAAACAAAAACGAGCAGAAAATTCTGCTCGTTTTTTATTTTTATACTAATTTTATTTTATCGTCTAGAATTTCAACGATCTTATCTTTGTAAAGTCCACCGAGGGCCTTTTTAAAATTCTTTTTGCTCATCTGAAGTTCATCTTTGATCTCTTCAGGTGTAGACTTGTCTGAAAGATAAAGAAGTCCGTAGTTCTCTTCCAGTCTGTCCAGAATTTTCTGCTTGAATTCATCTACATTCTCAAAACCTTCAGGCTGCAAAGAGATGTCGATCTTGCCATCTTCACGAATAGCCTTGATGTACCCTCCTTCTTCTGATAATGGGTACAGTTTTTTAAATACATCCGATGTATACACAAGTCCAATGTACTTTTTGTTGATCACGACATTCCAGCCCAATTCGCTTTCATTCATCATGATCAGGTCTACTTTTTCACCTTTTTCGAAAGGAAGATCCTGATATTGAGGGTTTCTTTTGAATTTTGTAGTTCCGGTGATCAGATCAAGAACTTCATCTACATAAAGATGAACTAAATATCTTTTTCCTTCGAGGATTTTTGATTTCTGCTGTTTGTAAGGGATAAAAAGATCTTTAATAATTCCCCAGTCCATAAATGCACCGCTCGGAAGACTCTGTACACAGCTCATTACAGCATACTCTCCCACTTCGGCCAATGGAATTTCAGTGGTCGCTTTTAATTTTCCGTCATCCTGATAGACAAAAACTTCAACATCATCATCAATTTCTTTATCATCACTGGTGAAAACCTTAGGCAAGAAAGCTTTTTCGCCTGATTCATCCACCAGGATCCATCCTGAATGATTTTTTTCTGAAATTTTTAAAGTCTGGGTTTTTCCGAGTTGCATTGAATATAAAATTAGCCACAAAGGTACGGAAAATTGAAGATTCTAAAACTACATATCCTATTTTACTACAAACTACAGCACTTTTCTGTTTTCAAACCGTTGATAAAACATGTCCATCTCATCAAAAAAGCACTAAAAAAAGCACCTCCCTCTTTTATCTTTTACTATTGAGCGACATTGAAATGAGCCTGAATATCTGTCAATTTCAAATCCGTTTTTTCCAATACATTGTCAGAAAGATGATGAAGCTTTTGCAAAAGTTCCAGTTTTCTGATACTTTCTTCCGGCATTTAAGCTCCAATTCGTTTTAAGTACAGATGCAATTCAAGGGTTTCCATAATTATGATGTTTAAATTTATTCTTATCAAAATATCGTGCTTGTTCACCCTTCGAAAAAGTACAAAAACAAGAATTACGAGGACAAATCAATCATTTTCTGTATTCACAAAAAAAGAGAAGCAAAATGCTTCTCTTTAATCTTTTATTATTTGAATTTTTAAATCTTTCAATTAAAAATTACATATGAATAGGTCTCTTACCCGTTGCATCCAATGCTGCTTCTTTAATAGCTTCAGCATAGGTTGGGTGGGCATGAGAACTTCTTGCGATATCTTCAGCACTTGCACGGAATTCCATAGCAATTACGCCTTCTGCGATAAGGTCAGCTGCTCTGGCTCCGATGATGTGCATTCCTAAAACTTCGTCAGTTTTTTCGTCTGCAATGATCTTCACTAGACCGTCGATATCACCACTTGCACGGCTTCTACCTAACGCTCTCATTGGGAAAGAACCTACTTTGTAAGCTACTCCTTCTTCTTTCAGCTGCTCTTCGGTTTTACCAACTCCAGCTACTTCAGGCCAAGTGTATACAACACCAGGAATAAGGTTGTAGTTGATGTGAGGTTTCTGACCAGCCAATTGTTCTGCAACCAAAACTCCTTCTTCTTCAGCTTTGTGAGCAAGCATAGCTCCTTTGATAACATCACCGATAGCGTAGATATTGGCAACGTTAGTCTGTAAGTGATCGTTTGTTTTCACTCTTCCTCTTTCGTCAAGTTCTACGCCTGCTTTTTCAAGAGCAAGACCGTCTGTGTAAGGTCTTCTTCCTACAGAAACTAAACAGTAGTCTCCTTCTACGGTTACTTCTTCTCCTTTTTTATCTTTAGCTGTGATCTTTACTGTATCTCCGTTTCTTTCAACAGCAGAAACAGCAGTAGAAAGCATAAACTTCATTCCCTGCTTTTTAAGAACTTTAGTCAATTCTTTGCTTAAAGCTCCGTCCATTCCCGGAATGATTTTATCCATGAATTCAACAACCGTTACCTGAGCGCCTAATCTTAAGTATACAGAACCTAATTCAAGACCGATAACTCCTCCTCCGATTACAACCAGATGTTTAGGAATTTCTTTAAGATTTAATGCTTCTGTAGAAGTGATCACTCTTTCTTTATCGATTGAAATAAAAGGTAAAGAAGACGGCTTGGAGCCGGTTGCGATGATGGTATATTTAGATTCGATGGTTTCAGAAGAACCGTCGTTTTTAGTTACTTTGATCTGAGTAGCAGATTCGAAGCTTCCCAATCCTTCAAAAACAGTGATTTTGTTTTTGCTCATCAGGTAGTTGATTCCATCTGTATTCTGTTTTACCACTTCGTTTTTACGCTCGATCATTCTTGCGATATCCGCTTGTGGCTCATTGATAATGATTCCGTGACCTGCGAAATTGTGTTTCGCGTTTTCGAAATGCTCAGAGCTGTCTAAAAGCGCTTTTGATGGAATACATCCAACGTTAAGACAAGTTCCGCCTAAAGTTGAATATTTTTCAATAATTGCTGTTTTGAAACCTAACTGTGCTGCACGGATCGCAGCTACATAACCTCCAGGACCAGAACCGATTACGGTAACATCGAATTGACTCATGTTATTGTATGAATTTGTTTGTTATTATCTTTCTTAATTCTCACAAATTTACATATAAATTACCAAGCACCAAAGTGAGTTTTATCAATTTTGAGATTGACAATTCAGATGATTTGATTTACGGAACTATTATTTTAATAATTTTATATTTTCTTCATTCCCCTTTTTCAGGTAGATTGCTGTAAAAATGAGTGGCTTTTCTGCGGATGCATTATCAAAATGAAGGATTTTTACATTTTTAGGCTCATAGAAAGCATCTCCTTCATGAAGTATCACTTTCTGCTGACCTTCTATCTGGAAAATGGCTTCCCCGGATTTTATTAATCCTAAAACGGGACACGGGTGCAGATGTTCAGGAGCTCCTTGTCCAGCAGCCATTGTTATTTCCTGAATTTCCGCCGATTTAACGCTCTGATCAATAGCCGTTTTTAATAATTCTTTTCTGGAGATTGCCTTTTGCTGGGCAATCATTACAACAGAATTCAGTATCAAAATAACGATTATAAATGGCTTCATGAAATTTCCCATTTTATTTATTCTTAATTATATGCTAAGTCTTTTATGGCTTATGAACCAGATCCACATTCAGTTTTCCTTGCCCAAAAGTTCCTGTACCTTCAAAAAAGGAGCCCCCATAAACATACCATTCAAGGCTTTCCAGATACTCCACCGCATTTTCGGGGGTGATCTGTGAACGGTCTTTTTTCGAAACGATTCCTTTGTACCATCTTCCCGATTTGGAAAAGCTTTCATATTCAACAAAATAATGAATCCATATTCTCTGACAAAGTTTGCATTGTTGAATCGTTACTTCTGCGTATCTTCCGTTAGTATGGTCTATACCTAATTCAGAACTTCTGTATTCAGTATAGTCCGAAGTCGGTTTTTCACAAGCACATCCAATTTTGGGGATTTTATTCATTGATGAATATTGATTTTAAATAAATTTAATGAAGGTCAAATGTAAAAAAATATGAAGCTATAACGCAAATCTGGTCATTATTTATTTACCAGATCAATCAGAACCTTTTCATATTTATCCATAATAATGTCCTTTGAAAATCTTGACCTTATAGAATTTTTTATTCCATCACGGTTATAATTTCCCTGTAAAACTTTCATTATTTTTTGGGAGAAATCTTCATAGTCCTCAATATCCGCAACTTCCCCGTTCACCTGATGCTGGATGATCTCATTGATCCCTCCGGGACAGTTATTGGCGAGAGAATAGGTACCACAAGCTCCGGCTTCCAAAAGGACATTCGGAAATCCTTCATATCTTGAAGACAGAATAAAAAGATCAGCATATTTTAAAAACTGGTAAGGATTATCGTGTCTGCCATGAAAGATGACATTTTTTAACCCTAAAAAATCCTTCATCTGGAGCAATATATCTTTGTCTTTGCCATCGCCCAGAATATGAAGCATAATATTTTCATTTTTAAGTCTGGAAAAAACCTTCAGAAGATTATCAAAGCCTTTTCTGGCAGAAAGATTTCCAATGGCTACTACATTTTTGTAATTATATTTAAAACATTCAGGTTTGGGTGAGTCTACCAGTTTTTCACTGATAAAATCAAAATCTACCGGGTTGTTTATTTTAACGATCTTCTTTTTCTTAATATTAAAATTGTCGATCAGATCATGCATCATGTCATCGCTCTGTGCAATGATCTTCTGATAGTTATTGTAAAAATTATAGAAGAATTTAATTTCTTTTCGGGTAACATGCTGCGTCACCACATTGGTTTCCCTGGCAATAAATTTTGTTCTCGGAAAAAGTTTGATAAACATGGCCAGATAAGCATTAACTTCACCAAAACCCGAAAATACAATATCCGGTTTTCTGCGGTAAATTTCACCTAAAATAGGTTTTAGGGAATGCCTGATCCTTTCTGTATTGATATCTATAATTTCAACATCTTTTTTAAGAAAATTAAGATATCCACCCTGTTTGCGGAGCAACAGGATCTTTGGTTCAAAACGGTCTCTGGAAAGATGATTGGCAATAGTGGTAACAATCCTTTCTGCACCACCGGTTTCCAGGTCCGGCAGAATAAATATGACAGAAATTTTTTTCATCAGTTAAAGTTAGTAAAAAGTTTTATTAACCTTTAATTTTAAGTTTTCAAAGATGGGAATAATTTCGCTGATATTTTCAACACTTATAAAGGCATATTCATCTTCATCAAAATTCATCCCACTTCTTTTAAAAGAAAAAAGTTCATTATTTTTCCCAAAAATAGTTTCGGGTTCACCAAAAATAATATTTCCAAAAAATTTATTATTCATTTCAATATTAACCTGATCTATTTCTGTAAGCTTTTTTTCCTTGACAATTTCTTTAGTCAACTTTTCAGCAACAATAATTCTTTCGTTAGTAATGAGATAATAATTATCTCTCAAATCAAAATACCGTAAAACCCATCTAAAAAAAGCTACATAGAGCCCTGCTCCAAAAAATACTATTGCAAAAAAGAAAAAGAAGGACGTCATATTGATAAGAAGGATTGTAGATATTCCCAAATAAAAAAATGAAAACACGATTCTTATTTTTTCGGTCATATTAAAAAAGAAACTCTTCTTTGGAAGAATTTCTTTTAAAATTATTTCGTTGCTGTGTAAATCCATTTTTAGTTCGCCACGTCACTGATGAATTTTATCCTCAGCATTCTCACTTCTTCATCAGACAGTTCATCCCCGAATTCATCGAGAAGCACTTTCATGCTGTCGCTTTCAGATTCGGTCATGAATTCCATGAAACCATCTACGATATCTTCATCAAAATTATCTTCAATATAATAATCGATATTTAGCTTGGTTCCCTGATATACAATGCTTTCCATTTCTTTCAAAAGCTCAGTCATAGAAAGGTTTTTAGCTCTGGCAATATCTTCAAGATCGATCTTTTTGTCTGTACTCTGAATGATGAAAACTTTGTGACTGGATTTGTTCGCCACCTGCTTCAGCACCATATCCTGGGTACGTTCTATATGGTTATCTTCAACATAAGTTTTGATAAAGTCTGCGAATTCTTTACCGTATTTTTTGGCCTTTCCTTCTCCTACTCCATAAATTTTAGCAATTTCATCCAACGATACCGGATACTGTACCGTCATATCTTCCAAACTTGGATCCATGAAAACCGTATATGGAGGAATACCGTGTTTTTTGGCTACTTTTTTTCTTAAATCTTTTAGTTGACTGAAAAGATTCTGATCCAGGCCACTGCTGGCCTGCATTTGTACCTGTTCGCTCTCTGCTTTGGTCTGACTGAGGTCAAACTCCCTGTCTTCAGCAATCAAGAACGGTTCTTTAGATTCAAAATTCAGATAATCCCTGGCCTTCTCGGACATTTTTAAAACACCGTAGGTTTCAATATCTTTCTGCAGAAATCCCTGAACTGTAGCTTGTCTTAAGATGGTTTTCCAGTAATTGTCTTTTTCTGCTTTTCCAAAACCAAAATAGGAGGTCTGTTCCAGTTTATATGATTTTGTCACTGCATTCTCTTTCCCTACAATGACAGAGATCAAATCTTTAGATTTGAATTTTTCTCCTGTATCTTTAATCAATTCCAGGGTTTTTGTAAGATCTGCCGTAGCATCTTTCAATTTCGGAGGATCGGAAGAATTGTCGCACATATCTGCGCCATCCCCTTTCACCGGATCAAAATTTTCGCCGAAATAACACAGAATATATTGCCTTCTGCTCATGGAAGTTTCAGCATAACCTACTACTTCATTTAAAAGCTGCAGCCCGATCTCTCTTTCGGAAACCGGTTTCTGTGCAAGGAATTTTTCAAGCTTTTCAATATCCTTTGGATCATAAAATGACAAACAATATCCTTCGCCGCCATCTCTTCCCGCTCTTCCCGTTTCCTGGTAATAGCTTTCAAGAGATTTAGGAAAATCGTAATGGATAACAAAACGTACATCCGGTTTATCGATTCCCATTCCGAATGCAATGGTAGCTACAATGACATCTACTTCTTCCATCAGGAATTTATCCTGATTGGCCACTCTTACTTTCTGATCGAGACCAGCATGATAAGGAAGCGCATTGATCCCGTTTACCTGCAATAGCTGGGCAAACTCTTCCACTTTTCTTCGGCTTAAACAGTATATGATCCCTGATTTCCCTTTGTGATGATTGATAAATCTCACAATTTCTTTGTCTACATTGACTTTTGGGCGTACCTCGTAATAGAGATTAGGGCGATTGAAACTTTCTTTAAAAACCAGCGCATCGGTCATTCCCAAAGTTTTCTGGATATCATCCTGAACTTTTGGTGTTGCAGTAGCTGTCAAAGCGATCACCGGAACATCGGCAATCCTATCAATAATTGACTTCAAGTTCCGGTATTCCGGTCTGAAATCATGTCCCCATTCTGAGATACAGTGCGCCTCGTCAATAGCCACGAAAGAAATTTTCACTTCTTTCAGGAAATCCAGATAATCATCTTTGATCAATGATTCCGGAGCTACGTACAAAAGTTTGGTCTTGCCTCCTTTGATGTCGTCAAAGACCTGTTTTGTCTGTGTCTTGTTTAATGATGAATTTAAAACGTGTGCCACCCCGTCATCAGATGATAGACCATTTACGGCATCTACCTGATTCTTCATTAACGCTATTAAGGGCGAAACTACTATTGCCGTACCTTCTGAAATAAGTGCCGGAAGCTGGTAACATAATGATTTACCTCCTCCTGTTGGCATTAAGACAAATACATCCTTCCCACTGAGTAGGTTTTCTATGATTTGTTCCTGCTGGCCTTTAAATGTAGAAAACCCGAAATACTTTTTCAATTCGCCTGATAAATTGGCTTTTTTTTCGCTCATCTAATTTTCTATTGCTAAATTTGCATCCAACCCAAAGTTATAAAAATTCTGCTTAAAATAAAAGCGAACGAATTTATAAAAAATAAAACTTATATTAAATTTTCTTTTTTAAATATAACGTTTTTCAATGGATTTTTTGTATACCTTATACTAATTAAATGGAAAGAACCGACATTATTTCAATTGCCAAAAGCACTTTAGCGATAGAAATTGCAGAACTTGAAAAATTAAAAAACAGAATAGATGAGGATTTTGCCAAAGCTGTAAAGATCATTCATTCGGCAAAAGGGAAATTAATAGTTGTAGGAATCGGAAAATCTGCCCATGTAGGCAATAAAATTGTGGCTACTTTAAATTCTACAGGTACCCCATCACAGTTCCTGCATGCTTCGGAAGCGATTCACGGTGATCTTGGGGTGATCCAGAAGCAGGATGTAGTTTTATGCATCTCCAATTCCGGAAACTCGCCAGAAATAGCCAATCTGGTGCCTTATTTAAAGGACTACTCTTCGGCTCTGATCGGGATGACTGGAAATAAAAACAGTAAACTTGCTGAATTTTCTGAAATTGTTCTGGATACACATGTAGATGTTGAAGCCTGCCCGAACAAACTGGCACCGACAAGTTCTACCACCATCCAAATGGCACTTGGAGATGCTATGGCTGTTGCCTTAATGGAACTTAATGATTTCAGAGAGAATGATTTTGCAAAATTCCATCCGGGAGGAAGCTTAGGAAAGAATCTTGTTTCTAAAGTAGACCAGTTCTTATCACCCAAGAAGCCTCAGGTAGATGAAAATGCACCGGTAAGGGATGTTATTATCTCAATCAGCGCATCAAGCCACGGAATCACGGTAGTAACTGATGAGGAAAAGATCATCGGAGTGATTACAGATGGAGATTTAAGAAGAATGCTGATGAAGGGAGATGATATCACTAAAGTTCAGGCTAAAGACATCATGTCTGCCAACCCTAAAACCATTGAAAGCGATACGCTGGCAAAAGAGGCGATGAAAATTCTTAAGGAAAACAATATCGGTCAGCTTATTGTCACAGAAAACGGAAAATATTCAGGAATCATAGACCTTCATACATTATTAGACGAAGGAATCAATTAAGCTTGCTTGAAGACATTTTTCATTGATAACAATAAATCTTCAGACGGTATCTTTCAAAATACGGTCTGTTTTTTTCTGAAAATCAAACATAAATGTACTTCCCCTATAAACTTAAATAAAATCCTCCCCAATAATTCTAAATACTGATTATTATTTCATAATTTCGCAAACTTAAAACAGCTTAACTCGGACGAGTTTACTATTTTAGATAGACTGTAGTATATGGACGAAAAAAAAGAAATGTCCTTTTTGGGGCATATTGGAGAATTAAGAAGTCATCTTGTTCGCTCAATTATTGCTATTATAATTGTTGCTTTTGCCGTAGGATTCAATATTAACTGGATCATGGACCATATCTTTTTTGGACCTACAAGAAATGATTTTCCAACTTTCAGGGTAGTCAACCATTTTTCAAGGATGCTTTTAGGAGAAGACAGTATTCATCTTCCCAAAGAATTTCCGGTTCGTGTACAGAGACTTTACCAACAGTTCAACGTTATGATGGCGGTTTCCGTTTTTGGAGGTATTGTAGGAGCTTTTCCTTATATTGTATGGGAGTTATGGAGATTTATCGGGCCTGCTCTTCATCCTAAGGAAAGAAAGAATTCTATCTTTATTATCAATGCAGTATGGATTCTTTTTATGACCGGAGTTTTATGCGGCTATTTCCTAATCCTTCCGTTTGCCGTTAATTTTGGTGTTATTTTCAAAATTTCAGATATTATCATTCCGCTTTATGACTTAAGCGATTATACAACTCTGTTTTTACAGGTTATTTTAGGGATGGGCATTATTTTCCTGTTCCCTATTCTTATCTATTTCCTTACCAGCATAGGAATCCTGACGCCAATGTTCATGAAAACCTATCGCCGACATGCTATTGTTCTGATCATGGTTGTTGCTGCGATCATCACACCTGCAGATGTTTTAAGTATGATTATGGCTGCTTTTCCGCTGCTTATTCTGTATGAATTCAGCATCATCATGTGTACTTTCACTTACAAAAAAGTACAGAGAAATGCGGCTAATCTTCCGGTAGTTCAAAAATAAAAGACGAAAAAGGGAAAATATCGATTTGCCCATCCGTAAAATGTAAAGACCCTACAGTCTGATCTTTCTATACTTTTTAGGGTGTAAAGCTTGCTATGCAGTTCAGTCAAAATCAGTCTCTAGAAACGTGAAGTAAGAAATTACTCTTTATGATAAAGGCATTTATTTCTTTCAGGTTTTGTTAAGAGTAACAGGATCCACTCAAATTTATCTCTCCCTGTTATTTCAATTTTTTAGTTTATTGGATACGATGAACTTAGCTATATCCATGAATGCATCCTTATAAGATTCAAACAATAATTTCATTTAGAAAAATCGCAATCCATAAAAAATACTAAAAAATCACATTAAAGTTCAAAAACACTATTCTCTCTCACCTAATATTATAATATAATTTGTTATTTAATAACAAATTAAGGATTGTATTAAGGTTTATTTATTTTATATTTGCTTTCGCGAAATAAATAATATTATGAAAAAGAGAATTATTCTTGTGTGCGCTTTGGCTTCAAGCTTTATAGGCCTGCAGGCACAAAACTGGGAACCAGTATCCCAAAAAGTGGCTCCTATAAGGAAGGAAGTCAATGTATTGTATGCCTATAAGGTAGATTTAAACTCTTTGAGAGGTCTTTTAAGAGATGCTCCTGAAGCAGGACAAGGTCGCGCCCCTGTCATCATTTCTTTACCTACAACAGATGGAAAAATTGAAAGATTTTCTGTTTACAGTTCGCCAGTAGTGGAAAAATCTATGGCAGACCGATATGAACTGGGAGCTTATTCAGGGGTTAGCGTAGATAATCCTCATAGACAAATCAGATTCAGTACAGCTCCAAATGATTTCCAGTCAATGATTTTTGACGCAGTTACCGGAAAATATGAGTTTATTGAACCTATCAATAAAGAAAAGGATGTATACGGTGTATTTTTAAAATCCAATAAACCACAAGGCGGAAATCCATTTGAATGTAAAACATCTGAGCCTGAACATTCAAAAAAGGAAATGTCCAAATTATTACAATCTAAGAATGTTCTAAACGGCCTTGGTGGGACTCATAAAAATAACGACCAAAAATACAGAACTTACAGATTAGCGATCTCTGTAAATGCAGAATATACGCAGTTAGCAGGAGGTGTTGCTGGTGCAGCAACCCGTATTAATGCTACAATGACGAGAGTAAATGGGGTATTCGAAAAAGATTTCGGCATCCATATGAATGTTCTTGATCTTCCCCAGCTGATTTTCACAAATGCTGCAACTGACCCATATTCTAATGTAATTCAAAATACAAATGGTACTTATAGTGCACCTGGCGCATGGAATCTGCAGGTTCAGCAGACAATCACTGCAGCCATAGGAAATACAGGTTATGATATCGGGCATTTCTTCGGACACAGAGGTGGCGGTGGAAGTGCAGGAGATGTTGGAAATGTATGTAGAAATCCTGCAAATAATAATGATGCAACTTCAAAAGGAGCAGGAATTACTTCTCCTTTTATCGTAGACCAGCCTTTTGGAGATACTTATGATATAGATTTTGTAGCTCATGAAATCGGACACCAATTTGGAGGCAACCATACAATGTCTGTTGCTTTACACGGTGCCCACATGGAACCTGGATCCGGCTCAACTATTATGGGCTATGCCGGTATAGTTGCCGGTGCCAATGTTCAGATGAATTCCGATGCTTATTTCCATATCAAAAATATTGAGGAAGTACAGGCTTATGTGGATTCTCAGGAATGTGGAACAACGACTACCATTACCAATAATACGCCTCCTACCATTCAGCCTCTTGCCAGTAAAACAGTACCAAAAGGAACAGCGTTTGTATTAACGGCTTCTGCTGCTGACGCACAAAATGATCCTATGACCTACACATGGGAACAATATGATCTTGCGGCCTCTACTTTTGGACCTGTAAGTGCCACCCGTACAAACGGAGCGAATTTCAGATCTCTGATGCCTACGGTATCTCCTACGAGATATTTCCCTCTTCTTTCTACAGTTCTTAATGGTTCTGTTTCAAATATTGCAGGTTGGGAAACGGTTTCTACTGTTCCTAGAGGAATGAGATTCAAAGTAACGGTAAGAGATAACAATCCTGATATCACCAAACAACAGACACAAAGCGGAAGGATGGATCTTGAAATAGGAAACGAAGGACCATTCAAAGTAACTTCAACGACTGTCTATAATAATACACCTGGAGCTATTACGTGGGATGTTGTCAACACCAACAACAATACTTATAAGGTACAGAATGTTAAAATTGATTACACGACAGATAACGGAGCAACGTGGACAGTTGTCACTCCATCTACTCCTAATGACGGAGCGGAACCGTTTATGTTCTCTTCTCTTACAACAGGTGCCAATGTGAAGATCAGAGTAAGTGCTATCGGTAATGTATTCTATGCTATCGGAAGTGCTACGGTAAGTGCAAGTGCAGGAGCCTGCTCTACGGCAGAACCTACAGGAATCACTGTTTCAGGAATCACCATGTCTTCTGCCAATATTAACTGGGCAGCGCTTCAGGGCGGACAGTATACAATAAGATACAGAAAGGTAGGTGCCCCTACATGGACTTCAGCTACCATTAACGCTAACTCTTCTTTCGTATCCGGACTTGACAACAGTACCCAGTATGAATATCAGATCGCTAATATTTGTGGATCTACAACAGGAACATTCTCTACACCAAGTAATTTCACAACGCTAGGTTATACATTGTGTACAAACAATACCGCAAATGCGGGAGATGAATTTATTTCAAATGTTACGGTAACTCCTTCCGGAGGAACTGCTATGTCAAATACCAGTGTAGGTTCACCGTATACAAGTTATACTACAGATCCTTCAAAACTAATCACCCTTACACAGGGAGCTTCCGGTAATACAGTAAGCATTACTAAAGGATGGACATCTGCTACGTACAACGAAGGCGTTACTGCATGGATCGACTTTAACAGAGATGGAAATTTCTCCGATTCTGAAATCATCCATACCAGCGCTCCAAATGCTGTTACACCTGTTTCAGCAACATTCACTGTACCGGCAGATGCTTATGCAGGAACTGCCAATACAACGATGAGAGTGGTATTAACCTATGAAGACCAGCCAACCAGCGGATGTTCTAACTTCCAATATGGAGAAGTTGAAGATTATGCGGTAAAAATTCTTCCTCAGGCATTAGGTACCAGTGACGTAGTAAAAGACAATACAACGGTGCAGATTTACCCTAATCCAGCTTATGATGTACTGAATGTAACCAACATTTCTTCTAAAGCACAGTTCAGTATTTTCAATATGGCTGGACAGGCTGTAATGAACGGTACTGTTGCTGGTCAGAAAATCCCTGTGTCAAAACTAAGTACAGGAGTATATGTCATTACTATTGAAGATAAAGGAACAGTTTCAAAACTGAAATTTATTAAGAAATAATCCTTTTATTTTTATACAATCACAGCCCGGTTTTTACCGGGCTTTTTTATTCTATTGGATAATCGCGATTTCTCTTCTACTGATGAACACATCAGTTTTATATTTTTTTCACGGAACACTCCATGGTGCCATTAATTTTTCTATTTTTGAAAGAATTTAATTTGATTTTAAATGAAAAAACTGACATATACACTTTTATTCGCTTCGGGGCTGGTCTTCGGGCAGTTCTTTGAAAAAGATAAGGTTTTTACCAAACAGGATACTTTAAAAGGCTCTGATACCTCATTCAGAAACTTTTGGGATGTCAAAAAATATGATCTTTCAGTAGAACCTGATTTTAATCAGAAAAGCATTAAAGGGTATAACAAGATCAGCTTTGAAATTACAAAAGACATTACGGATCCTGTTTTCCAGATCGACCTGCAAAAGCCTATGAAGGCAGATAAGGTTGAAGGTGACTTTCCAATTGCCACCTATAAGCAGGATGGTGATTTTATCTTTGTCACTGCAAAGAAGAAGTTCAAAAAAGGAGAAAAATATACTCTGAATGTAACGTATTCCGGAAAGCCAGTAATCGCTAAAAATGCACCCTGGGACGGAGGATGGGTTTTCACTAAAGATGAAAAAGGAAATCCGTGGATGAGTGTTGCCGATGAAGGAATCGGAGCATCAATCTGGTTGCCGACAAAAGATATCTGGAGCGATGAACCGGAGAATGGAGTCATCATGAAAATCATTACTCCGAATGACCTTGTAGGGGTAGGAAACGGAAAACTGACCGATAAAAAGACGGAAGGCGGTAAAACAGCTTATACCTGGGAAGTGAAAAATGCGATTAACGCCTACTCTATTATTCCGAATATTGGTAAATACGTCAATTTCAAAGATACCTTCAACGGGGAAAAGGGAAAACTGGACCTGGATTACTGGGTCATAGACTATAATCTGGAAAAAGCCAAGAAACAGTTTCAGCAGGTAAAACCAATGCTTTCTGCATTTGAATACTGGTTCGGACCTTACCCTTTCTATGAAGATTCATATAAACTGGTAGATTCTCCTTATCTGGGAATGGAACACCAAAGTAATGTTGCTTATGGAAATGGCTACGTGAACGGTTACCGTGGTTCAGACCTTTCGGGAACGGGTGTAGGCCTTAACTGGGATTATATTATTATTCATGAAAGCGGCCATGAATGGTTTGCCAACAATATTACAGCCAAAGATCAGGCAGATATGTGGATCCATGAGAGCTTTACGATGTATTCTGAAGTGCTTTTCACAGAAAAATACATGGATAAAAAGTCTGCTGACCATTACGCAATAGGAATTCGTAGAAACATTGACAATGATGTTCCTATCATCGGAAAATATGGAGTAAGAAATGAAGGCAGTGGCGATATGTACCCAAAAGGAGCCAGCATGCTTCACACGATAAGACAGATCATCAATAATGATGAAAAATTCAGACAGATTTTAAGAGGACTGAACAAAGACTTTTATCATCAGACGGTTACTACGAAACAGATTGAAGATTATATGTCGTCAAAATCAGGAATTGATCTGTCCAGTATATTCAATCAATATTTAAGAACAGTAAAGATCCCTACTCTTGAGTATACTCAGAATGGAGAATCTTTAAAATTCCGATATATGGATAGTATTAAAGATCTTAAGCTTCCCATCATCATTGACGGAAATCAAACCATCAATCCTACAGAAAGCTGGCAGACTGTAAAACTTAAAAAGAACAGTCCGGTAGAGTTTAATAAAAACTACTATATTCATTATAAAGAAGTTCAATAAAGCTAAAAGGCAAATCCGTATGTAACGGATTTGCCTTTTTTATTTTCCTGTAAAGCCCGAAAAATTGCTTTTCAAATTGAGCTATCATGAAATCAATACTATTTCCTTGAAAACTTTAAGAAAAGTTTAATACTCTTATCCGTAACAAATTGTTCAAAAAAACTACTATTTAACTATAAAATTTAAACCTAATGAGAAAAACAGCAATCAGCTTGGGTCTTTTCGCCGCTTTTTTAGCGAATGCCCAATCTATAAAGACAACGATTGATCTTGTGAACGTAAAAGACGACAAGGTAGCCGTTACTATGGAGTTTCCGAAAATGAAATCCGGAGACATTAAATTTCATTTTCCCAAAACGGTTCCCGGTACTTATTCTGTAGATGACTACGGAAGATTTGTGGAAGGAATCAAGTTTTATGATAATAAAGGGAGAGAACTAACGTATACGAAAGTCAATGAAAATACGTATTCATTAAAAAACGCTAAGGATTTAACCAAAGTTACCTATCTGGTTAATGACAGTTTTGATGATGAAATAGACAATTCAAAACATAAAGCTGTATTTTCTCCGTCAGGAACTGATATCGAGCAAGGAAAAGTATATATGGTGAATACCCACGGTTTCATTGGATATATTGACAATATGCAGGATGTTCCGTATCAGCTGATCATTCAGAAACCAGCAGGCTTCTATGGCACAACAGCTTTGGTAGATCAGGATAAATCTGATGCTACAGATACTTTTACACTCGCTAATTATGCGAAAGTAACAGATTCTCCACTGATGTACACCAAACCGGATTATATCACCTTCAATGCCGGAGGAATGGATCTGGTATTGGGCGTTTATTCTCCAACCGGAAAGTACAAAGCTGCAGATTTTAAAGACAATCTTGAAAAAATGGTATTGGCCCAGAAGAAATTTCTTGGCGATATGAATACCAATAAAAAATATGCGATCATGCTTTACCTTTCAGGAGGTGACGGACCGCAAATTAAAGGTTTCGGAGCCTTAGAACATCATGAATCAACAAGTGTAGTGCTTCCTGAAATGATGCCTAAAGAAGCCATTGACAAAACAATTACAGACGTGGTTTCTCACGAATTTTTCCACACGGTGAATCCTTTGAAAACACATTCTGAAGAGATCCATTATTTTGACTATGCAGACCCTAAAATGTCTCAACACCTTTGGATGTATGAGGGTGGAACAGAATATTTTGCGAATCTTTTCCAGATCCAGGAAGGTTTGATCAATAAAGATGAATTCCTTCAAAGAATCACTGAAAAGATAACCAATTCAAAGAATTACGATGATACAATGCCGTTTACAGTGATGAGTAAGAACATCCTGAAAGACGAATACAAAGATCAGTACAGAAATGTTTATGAAAAAGGGACATTGCTGACCATGTGTCTGGATATTGAGCTGAGAAAGCTGTCTAACGGCGAAATGGGCTACCGTGATATGATCAGAAAACTGTCTCAGAGATTCGGAGAAAATAAACCTTTCAAAGATGACAAACTGATTGATGAACTGGTAACAGTAACGGGATATCCTCAGGTAAAGGATTTCTATAACAAATATATTGCAGGAAACCAACCGACACCTTATGCCGAATACCTGAATATGGTAGGCGTAGAAGCGAAGAAGAAAGATACACCTCCTCTTTTCTGGTTCATCAAAGATCCAAATCAGACTGGTTATAACGATAAGAATAACACTTTTGTATTTGATGAAAGCTCTGCCTTATCACCTTTTGCAAAAAGTATAGGATTTAAAATCACTGACGAAATTGCTGCTCTGGACGGAAAAACAATCAATGTTCAGAATATGCAGGAGTTTATCGGCTATGCTAAATCAATCAAGGAAGGTCAAAATGTTACGGTTACCATTCTTAGAAAAAATGGCGACAAAACAGATAAAATAGACCTTAAGGGAAAAGCTGTTTTGGATAAAATGACGATTGAAAGTCTGCAGTATAAAACAAACCCAACCCCGGCAGAACAGAAACTGCAGAATCAGTGGCTGACTGGGAAGAAATAATGAAAAATTAATAGGTACTAAAAAAGCGGAGAAAATTTTCTCCGCTTTTTATTTTTTTTGCCTTCTGATTTAATGATTTAAAAGCTCAAGTGTGTGTTTCACATGATCGTTCCCTTTCCATTCGTCATGGCCCGGAATTACTTTGGCATTGGCCGGGTATTTAGCTTTAAGCTTTTTCATTGTCAATGGCCATTCTTTGACATTAGCCTCTCCTGTATAGCCAAGATCTGTGGCATTCATACTTTTGACTAAACATCCGCCATCTAATACATTATATTTAGGAAACCATACGACCACATTATCTACGGTATGGCCTTCACCAAGGAAGTCTACCGTAAACTCTTCCCCTCCTATTTTATATTTCTTTCCAACTTTTATTATTTTATTTGAAACGGCTTTCCCTTCCTTTTTCAATAATTCATTGGTTTTAGAAGTTGCGTAGGTACTAATTCCTTTATTGTTGTAAAAGCTCAGATCTCCGGCACGGTCGGAATGTGAATGCGTTGCAAATACTGCAATTACAGGTAAATCATGTCGCTTTTTTATGGTGTCCATAAGGCTTTGATATTGGGATTTCTGCCATGGAACATCAAACAGCACAACCCCTTTCTTTGTAATCAGGTAAAGAGCATTCGTTGAATATTCTCTGCCATCAAAAACACCAAATGTTTTGTATAGATACAGGTTCTTACCAAGAGGAGGCTCAATGACAAAATCCCTTACTTGTGCGCTAAAAAAATTAATTAAGAATAAAAACAACATAACTAAAACTTTGATACTTTTTCTCATTATTACATAATATTTGATTGATAATCTTAAGCAGAAATTACTTAAGCAAAGATTACTTAAGTATAGATTAATAATATAAAAAATTGGAATATTTTCCGGCTTGGAAGAAGGACAAAGGTATTTATAATTTGTGTAAACTGATATAAATTAAACAGATTTAACTATTTTTAATAGAACCAATCGTTTAAGTAGCTTTTCTATTGTATCCTGTAAAAAACAGGATTTGTATGGTAAGAGTAAAGAATTTGAAATACAAGTTTAAACAAACTAATCTTAAGTTTTCCTGATCGTTATTCTGAATGTTGTTCCTTTTCCCACTTCTGTCTGGGAAATTTTAATATCGCCGTTGTGGTATTCGTGAATCACTCTTCTCGCCAGGGAAAGCCCAAGCCCCCATCCTCTTTTTTTCGTGGAATAACCAGGTTTAAAAGCATTTCTTGCCTGCTGTTTCGTCATTCCGCTTCCGGAATCTTTTACTTCTATCAAAAGATTTTTATTTCTTTCAAAAACAGACATTTGCAATGTTCCCTCTCCTTTCATCGCATCCACTGCATTTTTCACTAAGTTTTCGATTACCCAGCTCATCAGGATCTTATTGTGGGGAACTAGAACGGCATATGTTGGGAGATGCAGACTGAAATCTATTTTCTTTGAGATCCTGGTTTTTAAATAATCATAATTCTGTACAATCGTCTCATTGAAATTCAGATCATTCAGTTCAGGAATGGATCCTATTTTTGAAAAACGTTCAGAAATGGTTCTCAACCTTTCTATATCTTTTTCAATCTCGTAAACACCTTCAGATTCCGGGGTTTCCAGTTTCATGATCTCCATCCATCCAATCATAGAAGACAGGGGCGTTCCGATCTGATGGGCTGTTTCTTTGGCCAGTCCGGCCCAGAGATACCCTTCATCTGTTTTCTTGATGGTTCTCAGAAACCAGAATGAAAACAGGAAATAGCATAAAATAAAAAATCCTAATATAAAAGGTGAATACCGCAAATCATTCAGCAACTTTGAGTTATCATAATACACAAACTGATTGTTCCTGTTAGAGAACTTTAATTCAATAGGAGGATAATTCTTTCCCATCTTTTTAGCCAGTTCGACAATTTTTTCTGAATCATTTTCAATTTCCTGGGGAATATTTTTATGTTCAATCGGACGATCCTCCTTATCTAAAATAATCACCGGGATCGTTGTATTGGAACTGTAAATCTGAAGGACCAATGCCTGGATTTCAAGACTGGGTGTAGTGACTTCCTGTTGAAATTTCAAAGCACTCACCAAAATGTCTACTCTTTTAATCTCTTCCTTACGGAGAAAATTGATCAGGATAGTTGATGCCACCACAATAGTGACAACCACCAAAGTCATCAGTAAAAATATGATCCAGTTATTCAGTCTGGAAAGTATGGATTTCCTCAAAGCTGTTTTTATTTTAAGACATTCAGAATTTTCTGCAGTTCTGTACTTCCACTTCCCTGATAGTTATTAATGATAATTGAAAATACATATTTTTTTCCATCTTTGGCCGTGTGGTATCCTGCAAAAGATTTGGTATCCCTCATGGTTCCGCTTTTCATCTTCATTCCGTTATCCTGAACGGGAAAACCATCATAATAAGCATCAAACCAGCCTTGCTTTTTCGCGTACAATAAGGCCTGAACTTCTGCTTTGGCAGCTACATAATTTTGAGGAGAAAGTCCGCTTCCATCAGCAAAATTGATCATATTCGGGTTGATTCCTTTTGATTTCCAGAAATCTTTCAAATAAGCGACTCCACTTTTAAAACTGGAATTTCCTTTCTTTTCTTTTCCTAGGGTTTTAATTAAAGTTTCTCCATAAAGATTGACACTTTTCCTTAGAAACCAATAGATAATTTTATCCAAAGTTGGCGACTGATACGTAAGAATTACATTTTTCGGAGCTCCCGGCACCTGCTTTCCTTCCAATTCAAGTTGTGAACTGGTGATTGCTTTTCCTGAGATTTCAATCCCTGATTCTTTAAGCCATTGCTCAGCTTCGGTTCCAAGCTGAAGCGGCGGATTGGGCAAAGCACCGGAAACCGTCACTGTTTTTCCAGCAGGAAGTGTCCCGTTAATTAAAGCTACATCAGAATACGGAGCCGTAAAAATAAGGCTCTGGTCAGAATTACCTCCTGTTTTCAAGTCATTCAGCCATTTTATATTGTCAATCGGATAGGAAAAGCCTTTAAACTCGGTTCCATTGATATTGATGTCAAACTGATTTTCTCTCCAGTTAATTCCCCAGGCTCCCGCTCCGTAATAATTCCCCAGATCATCCCACGGCCATCCTCCCGGAATGGTCTGATGGTCAAAATAAGAATCATCGATCACCAGATTCCCTGAAATCTTAGTAATTCCCGAGTTTTTAAGGGCTTCAATGAATTTCTTCTTGAAACTTTCCGGCTTATAGTCCTCGTAACGCCAACTTCCCAAGGTGGGATCACCATTTGAAGTGATGATCAGATCTCCATTCAGAACTCCTGAAGATATATTTCCGGAATAACCCGCTTTTGTTTTAAACGTATATTCTTTTCCCAGAGTTTCAAGCGCTGCTCCTGCAGTGAATATTTTCTGGGTAGACGCTGTTGAAAGACCTTTATTTCCCTGATATTCGTATATAAATGTCCCGTTTTCATCGGCAACATAAAACGATAAACCGGATGAAACAGCGCCCGAAGAATCCATAAGATCTTTGGTTGCTTTATCCAGCTTCTGCGCCATGTTCTGGGCAGATAATATCTGAACCGACAGGACAAGAACTGCAAGTGTTTTTTTCATTGACATGTTTTTATAGATCTAAACTTCACCAATAGGCTTCGATTCCGCTCAGCATGACACTTCTGATATCTGAATGCTCTTTTGCACCATCATACTGATCATAGGTGAAGCATCCGTTATTCAATTGCCTGATCAAATATAGTAAAAATAAGAGCTTGTTTCAGTGATCTAAACAGCACTTCCAGCCTCTATTTCGTAAGGTTCTTTGTCTTTTTCAAAGATTCTGGTTAGCTCGCTACCTTCCACGGTAATTGTATTTCCAATTCTTCTGATCCAGTTTCCTTCACGAAGACCAATTACTTTCGTATCATTCTGAGTAAGGAATTCTTTGATCCTGGTTTCTCTGGTTTCCCCGTTGTGTTTCAAATCAGGGTTTGGATCAAGGTAATGCGGGTTGAGATTGAACGGCACAAGTCCCATACATTCGAAGCTTGGTGGATACACGATAGGCATATCGTTCGTCGTTTTCATATTCTGACCTCCGATATTGCTTCCGGCGCTGCATCCCAAATAAGCTTTTCCGGTTTCAACATTCTCTTTAAGTACAGCCATCAAGCCTTCTTCATGTAAAGTTTTTACCAGTAAAAATGTATTTCCACCGCCTGTAAAGTATCCTTTGGCAGTATGTAAAGCTTCTGTTTTGTTTTCAAATTCATGAAGACCTTTCACTTTAATATGGATGGTTTCAAAAAAAGAACGGGCCTTCGCTGTGTAATCGTTATGGGAAATTCCTCCTGGTCTGGCGAAAGGAACGAAGATGATTTCATCAATTCCTTTATAGAGCTGTATTAATTCTTCTCTTAGGTATTCCAGATATTCTCCACCGAAAATAGTGGATGTTGAGGCTAATATGATATTCATACAAGGAAATTATATGGTTTAAAAAATAGTTGAGCGACAAAGATAAACTCAAAGATCAACGAATCAAAAATTAAGCTAAAAAAAAACATATATCCGTTAATATTTTCTAAAAAAACTTAAAGCTTCTAAAATTTGAACTTTTGTGGAATTATAATTGAACTTCAATCTATAGAATTTTAAAAATGTAAGATTATGAAAATGACTAAAATTAATATCAAAAACCTTTTTGCAGGGTTGATACTTGTAGGAAGTGTAGGTTTTGTTAGTGCTCAAACAACTCAAACAGATACCGCAAATACTACAGCTGCTACAGCTCAGGCAGGAAGTAACCCAACAATCGACGCTCTTAAAAAACAAATTGAAACCAATCCAAAAGATACAGAATCATTAGCAAAACTGGCAGCCGCCTATCAGGAAGCATCAGACTGGACCAATGCTGTAGATACCTGGAAAAAAATATCTGCTTTATTACCGGACTGGGCTCCATCTTATTACAGTCAGGCCTATGCCTACCAATCTGCTAAAGATGATGCCAATGCAAAACTTGCTTATGAAAAGTATATTGCTACTGTAAAACCTGAAGAGGTGGAGCAAAATAAAAAAAATCTGGCTTATGCGTATTTCTATGTTGCCTTCGCAGAACAGCAAAGTGATCCTGCTAAAGCAAAAGAACACATCGCCAAATCTATACAGTACGACCCTACCAATCAGGACGCTGTAAAATTAAGTAAAGCTTTAAATTCATAATAAAGAAAATAAAATCCGGAAAAAATTTTCCGGATTTTATTTTTATCTATTGATCTTAATAATCTATTTTTCATTAATTCTTTTACCAAAAAAATCGGTTTCACCCTGAAGATGACGGATGATCTTTTCAACATTTCTTTCTATACTGGCATCTGTTTTCAGGTTATTGATATACCGTACCAGTTCATGCCTTCTGGAGGGGATCAGGTTTTCAAAATTCTTCATTGCAACAGGACTCGCTTTAATGGCCTGATCCAGTTTGGGATGAATGGAAATACTTCTATCCGAATCATCATACTCTATTGAAATTTCAATGGTTTCCCCTATTCTTTTGGGAGAATTTTTCAGCATCATCAGGTTGATATACAATCGCCATTCTCCTAAATATTTCATTAAATTTTGTTTGAATTCTTTCCCGTTCACCGTTCCCTTAACAGGAATAGGGCTTTTATCCTTCCCTGCTGCCGTGAAAATTTCACTTAAAATCTCTTCAGGCACGAAAACAAATGGATTAATTCCAATAATTTCAAGTAGGGCTGTAAAACTGTTGGTTTTCATTGTTAATACAATTGTTAGGTGTTAGGTGTTAAGTGTTAAGTGTTAAGTGTTAGGCAAATTTATAAATTATCTGTTGATTTATATAACTAACTACTCCATCTTCCTTCCCACTTCTAACTTCTAACTTCTAACTTCTAACTTCTAACTTCTAACTTCTAACTTCTAACTAAAATTAAAATTTTCCACTCACAAAGGGAATCGTTATCTTTGCAGGAATAAATCTATCGAACAAAATGAAATTTTTTATTGACACAGCTAATTTAGAACAGATTAAAGAAGCAAGAGACCTTGGAATTTTAGATGGTGTAACCACTAACCCTTCATTAATGGCAAAAGAAGGAATTCAAGGGAATGAGGCGATCAAGAATCATTACAAAACGATTTGTGAGCTTGTAGACGGAGATATTTCTGCTGAAGTACTTTCCACTACCTACGAAGAAATGATCAAAGAAGGTGAAGAATTGGCAGCAATCCACCCGAATATCGTAGTAAAGATCCCAATGATCAAAGACGGGATCAAAGCATTAAAATATTTCTCTGATAAAGGGATCAAAACGAACTGTACTCTTATTTTCTCTGCAGGACAGGCGCTTTTAGCAGCTAAAGCAGGGGCTAGTTATGTTTCTCCTTTCTTGGGAAGATTAGATGACATCTCAACAGACGGACTGGGTCTTATTCAGGAGATCAGATTAATTTTCGATAACTATATGTATGACACGGAGATCTTAGCGGCATCTATCCGTCATTCTATGCACATCATCGACTGTGCTAAAATCGGGGCAGATGTGATCACTTCTCCACTTCCTCCGATCTTGAGCTTATTAAAGCATCCTTTAACAGACAGCGGACTGGCTCAGTTTATTGCAGATTCTCAGAAATTAGCTTAATCATCAACAGCTATTTTAAATATAAAAATCCCGAAACTTTCGTTTCGGGATTTTCGTTTTATTGAAAGATATCCAATTTGATATTGTTGTTTTATTTATTCAATATTTTTAATAACCTTACAGGGGTTCCCCACAGCAACACTATTCTCAGGAATGTCTTTGGTAACAACACTTCCTGCGCCTATCACGGCATTATTTCCAATGGAAACTCCGGGCAGGACCACTACATTTCCTCCCAGCCAAACGTTATCTCCTACGGTAATGGGGTGGGCATATTCTAGACCTTCATTTCTCTGTTTGGCATCCAGCGGGTGTCCGGCGGTGTAAAAACTGCAATTGGGTCCGATGAAAACATGATCCCCAAATTTCACTTTTGCACAGTCTAAAATTGTCAAATTATGATTGGCGTAAAAGTTCTCGCCCGTTTCAATATTATAACCGTAATCACACCAGAAAGATGGTTCTATACAGATATTTTCCTTTGTCTTTCCGATGATCTTTTTAATCAGCTTGTCCCTATTTGGGGTATCAGAATTTTTCAGCTGGTTGTATTCCAGGCAGAGATCTTTACAGGTGAGCCGTTCATTCATAAGCTCCTTGTCATAATTGGCGTCGTATAAAAGTCCTGCAGCACATTTTTCCTTTTCTGTCATTATATTTAGAATTAAAGCTTTAAAATTAAGACAATAAAAAGAAAAACAGGATAGTCATTAATAACCATCCTGCTCCCTATTAAAAATGTATGTCTTCTACTTCGTCATATCCGGTTCAATCGGGTTGTTGTTTTTCAGCAGTGTTTCTTTCGTTCTCTTTTCCATTTCTTTAAATACCTGATTAGGGTCTGAAAGCTCTTTCCCGTCTGCCGTTTTCATTTTAAATGCCACTTTGGTATTTGAATCTCCTCCATTTTTCATCATCATTTCCCTCATATTTTTGGTAGGATCGTTCACATAGGCTTTCCACACTTTTTTGTACTGGTCTTTCGTGATCTCCAACTCTTTTCCGCCCATTCCCAATATTCTTACATTGTCCGGAAGCTGGGTTTCTTTTTCTTCTGAGGGACTCTGTATCGTTTTATTTCCTACCAGAGTCATGGTATGTGAACCTGTTCCGTCTTCTATTTTCACAATCAGTCCCGGAAGGCCATAGAATTTATACGGGCCATCCTGAAAAGGGATATCTGATGAAAACCATGCCGTCCATTCTCTTCCACCGTAGCTTGTTACTGCTTTTTGGGTATTGTACTCCCCAATCTTCTGTTTATCCGGAAGAATTTTCCATTCCGGTTTTTTATCTTCCTTTATTTTATATTTATCTGTGCTGACACTTGTAAAAAGATACGTCTTAAAATCCGGATAATCTTTAGTTACCTTATAAGATACCTGTCCCGGCCTGTCTCTTCTGTTCACACTGATGCTTCCGCTGCCGGAGTTTATTTGTTTTTCCAACTCTGCTTTGGAAGTAGAATCAGCAACAAATTTATCGTGGCTATAGTAAGCCGATCCCTTTTTATTAATATCCAGGAGCATCATTTCCTTTTTCACCTCTTCTTTATTGTTAGAATCCGGAATAAACTTGTACTCATAAAAGAATCTGTTGGTCTGTGCATTGGCAAACACACTTAGAAATGCTAATAAAATAAAATAATTTCTTTTCATAATTTATGTAATTTTTACCTCTAATTAAAAAAGCTTTGCCCATTATAAATTGACAAAGCTTAATGGTACTTTATTTCTTTGTCTGAATTCTTATTTCTCCTTGTCCGATATTAGCTCCACCTTCTTTATTGATGGTAACGCTTCCAATATTTTCAGGGTTCAGCGCATCAAGTTCTCCTTTGCTGACTTCTTTTCCGTTTATAAAAATTTTTGTATTATCCGAACTGTTCAACTTAAATTTTTTCACGCCATTCATGGCAATGATTCCATTCGCATCTTTCTTAATATAATCTGCCTCCAGCTCCATGGTTCTGTTTAATGAACCTGATTTATCCGTATTTGTGCTTCTGTAAAAATAAACGTTTCCTTTAGTACCTTCCGAAAACTTTTTCACGACTTCCAATCTAATTTTTTCACCAGCTATTCTTGCTTTTTCACCAGCTACCCGAGCTTGTTCCCCGGCCATTCTTCCAATCTCACCTGCTTTCATCGCTTCAATTCGAGCTTTCTCTCCGGCTACTCTTGCAGCTTCGCCTTGAAATCTTCCAATCTGTCCTGCTTTCATGCCTTCAATCCGGGCTTTTTCTCCGGCTATTCTTGCTTCTTCACCCATTATTCTAGCTTTTTCGCCTAGTTTCATCGCTTCAGCTCTGGCCTTTTCAGCTTTTTTTCTGGCTGCCTTTCCTTCTTTCATTGCTTTTCGGGTCTCTTTTTCAGTTTCAGGGCTCCAGTTTTGGTAAACGCCATCATTGAATCGGAACACTCTTACACCATGAGCGTTGGGTGGCGTAGGTGGGGCTGGTGGGCCTTCAGGAAAGTCGATATTCAGATTGGATAAGTCCGGCATTTCCACACCAAGGTCTTCAAGGGCTTTAGTTTTATTTTTCCATTCGTCTGATTTGAAAAAGTCATTCACTCTTTTGGCTTCTGATGTAGAAAAAGCGAAAGCCATTTTAAAATCATCAGAATTTGTAACTTTTCCTAATTCTTCGGAAAGGTCACCAATCTCTTCAAGGTTCCGCTGAAATTCTTTGCTGTCAGGCTTCAGCGTTTTTAACACTTTACTTTTTTCTTCAATCTTCTTTCCAAGATCTGTAATTTTCTTTTCACTGGATGAATTTTTGAAAAATTTAGGCTCTATAGCTTCTTTCTGCTCAATTTTCTCAGGTCTTACGGTGTCTTTTTTGATCTGAGAAACGGCTTCCTCAATCGCTATATTAGTTTCTTTAATTTCGTTGTTCTTGGCATTCACCATATAGGCAAAGGCTACTGAAAATAAAACCGGTAATGCAAAAATTCTTCGCGCATATCCGAATTTGGTTTGTGGTTTTTGTAACATTTTGAGTCGCTTTTTTAGATTTGAACTTAAAAACGGACTGGTGGCAGGCAACTGTGTTCCGGAAAAGTGGCTTGCTAAAAGCATCTGCGCAAATGCTTTGGTGTCCGATTGTTTGACGGCTTTTTTATCCGCCAGGTATTCGTGGATCAGGCTGATCTCTTTTTTAATGATATGAAAAAATGGATTGAACCAGAAAACAGAAGTAATAATTTCAATAAATATCTTATCGAATGAGTGCTTCTGCTCAATGTGGACCATTTCATGTTTTAAAATCTGTTCTCCCACATCAGAATTCAATGTGATGGTATTCTTCCAGAAAAGATTTTTAAAGTATGAAAAAGGGGCTTCGGTCAAGTCTGTACGGTAAAAGTTGATCCCGTCAAAACTTTCTTTCTGAAACTGTTTTTTAAGCCGTTGGATCTTAAAGATTCCTACAATCAACTTCCCTAAAAAATAGAGAGAAACCAGTCCCAAAGCTGAAAAAATAATTCTAAAATAAATGTGGCCATTGTCTATGTTTTTTTCTGTATTAAAATTTTGTATTTTATCTAGAAGCATATAGAGGTCACTATTCACTTCTATTGTAAAATCATCTACCCTGATCAGGGGAAGCAGCAGCGATATCACCATCGCACCCAGGAGATAAAACCTGTTATAATGATGGAATGTCTTATCTTTTAAAGACAACTGATAATACAAAAACATTACACCAGAGCTTATAATTACTTTTCCGAAGTACAGAAGTAGAGTTTCCATGATCCGTTAGTTTTTATTTTTGAGTTCGTTCAGAAGCATTTCAAGGTCTTCTACGGTCATTTCATTTTTTTCCACAAGAAACGAAACGGCACTTTTATAAGAACCTTTAAAATAATTTTTCACCAGACTTTTCATTGTTTTCCCCGAATACTGTTCTTTGGTTACCAGAGGGAAATACTCGTGCTGTCTTCCGTATACATTGTAGTCTACGAATTCTTTGTCCTTCAATACTTTTAAAATAGTAGAAACGGTATTCGTATGGGGTTTCGGTTCCGGAAAAAGATCCAGAACGTCTTTCAGGAATCCTTTTTCAAGTTTCCATAAATACTGCATTACCTGTTCTTCTGCTTTTGTTAAATTCTGAATTTTCATACCCGTTTCATTTTTCATTATAGTGACCTGCTCTTTTACTAGAATCCTGTATCACTAACAAATTAGTTATACAAATGTAGAAATAAATCTGAACCCAACAACTAATTTTATAGTGATAAAACATAAATAAATATAACTCATTGAAAATCAAATAAATAAATTTTATCAAAGTATGTTAAATTTTTAATATCCTCTACTCATCCCTGTTTAATTGACAGAAAAAATTCATATTCTGCTGGTAATCTTTACAACTTGTTAGAAAAACATCCAGTAACCATATTCTTTAATTTGAAATAACTGTATCTGTCTAAATAATCTAAACTGTATCTGCGTACACTTGTCGGGTTTGCTGAAATTTGTATCAGATGAAGCTTGATATCAAAAGTAAATACGGATTTTGAGTCGCGGGAATAAAGAAATCAGCTTAATACAATTAAATATAAAAAAATAGAAGAATGAAAATCGCAATAGTAGGTTACAAAAAGCAGGAGAAGTTTGCACAGGGTGTTACCAACGATGAAGATGCAGACGTTTTAAACTTTTTGACAGATAAAGGTTTGAATGTGGTTTCCGTCATCTGGAATGATGACCATGTAGACTGGAATAGTTTCAATGTAGCCATCATTAAATCTCCCTGGGATTATCATAACCACTTACCAGAGTTTTTGAATTGGCTTAATAAACTGGAAAAATTAAATATCAAAGTACTCAACCCGGTGGAAATCATCCAATGGAACAGTAATAAAAAATACCTGAAAGACATTGCCCAAAACGGGCTCCCTGTCATTGCCTCCGAGTACCTTGATAAAGGTTCTGCCTTTGACGATCGGTTCTTTGACTTATTCGGTACCGATCAACTGGTTGTGAAACCTTGTGTAAGTGCAGGCGCTCAAAATACCTTAACCGTTAATAAAAACAATCTAAAAGAACGTACAGAAGAAATCGGAGAACTCTTAAAAGCGGAAGATTATATTGTTCAGCCTTTTGTAGAAGAAATCAAAAACGGGGAATGGTCGTTCCTGTTCTTCAATGGCCAATACAGTCACTGTTCATTAAAGACTCCTAAAAAGGACGATTTCAGAGTGCAACATTATCACGGCGGAACAATCAGTTATCCAACACCCAACCCTCTCCATATTGAACAGGCAGGACAATACCTAAAGAGTCTGCCACAGTCAACGCTTTATGCAAGAGTGGATGGTGTACTCATAAATAATTCATTTGAATTGATGGAACTGGAATTAATAGAACCCTATTTATTCCTAAATAATGATAAAAATTTATTGGAAAACTATTACAAGGCATTAATGGTTTTAATTTCGTAAGCTGCTGGGTTGATTCTGAAGTCGGTTTAAAAACAGCATACTGTCATCAATAGATCTGATCATTAATTGTTCATTATAGTTAAGGAATTTAGTTTAAAAATTGTATTAATAAAGACCTTCTCATCACCATTTATACAATGATGGACAAATAATATTATAGATTTGTTAAAATTTATTAAATAAAATTAAAATGATGTTGTTTAAACTGAGAAAATATATTTATTTTAGTGCTTTAAAAATTTCTCATGAAAAGATATAATTTACTGATTGTACTATTACTGCTTATTTTTAACGTGACTACAGCTCAAAAGAAAAATTCTCCGGCTGCAGATCTCAGTATCTTAAAGGAAACCAAAACAAAGATTGAAAATACGGTTCCCCTAGTGATCAAGCATCTTCAGGCTATCGCTGATAAAGAAGGTGACAACAATATCGTTACCAACGGAAAAGTTGCTTTAGGGAAAGAATATGGCATTCTGGAGTCCGAGTGGTTCCTTTACAGAAATAATATGAAGAACTGTATTCTGAACAATTCTTCTAAAAAAGCTAAAAAATGCATGGAATACCATACGCAATACCTGAGAAATACATTCCTTAACTACAATAATTATATCTCAAACCTTACGAGAAAGAACGGATACTTAGGTGTGGAAGGGGATACAAAATTTGACTTCAAACCGATTGATATTACTACAAAATTAAGTGAAGCTTATTTCAATGCTCATGAAGCAGCAGGAAGAATGAAAGGAAACCAAAAGAAAGACTTTTTAGAACAAACAATGTCTGATGATAACAAGTTGACTCCTTTCGGTCAGTTAGCTCATTAATATTAATCCTACAAACTATAATGAATCCCGCTTTTGAAAGTGGGATTTTTATTTTACAGATGATTCGTCATTTTTGATATTCCGTGCTATCTTAGTCCTGGAAATAGTAGGATCAGGAGGTATGGAAAAACATATCCACTTAATCTAAAAACCGTTATAATTTGTTTTTAAGCAAAAAAAAGAGAACCTCAGATGCAGCTCTCTTTTTCGTTAGAATATATAACATACTCATCATTGATATCCTGATGAAAAATCTTTTAAAGGGTGATTTAGAAAACGATCTCCGCCGGGAAAGCCGTATAAATTAATCATAAAACATTCCGGAAAAAGTAGAAAATGAGGCGGAGATCATTAAACATAAATATACTCTACAACCAGTCTCCTGATCATAAGAGTAATACAAAAGTAAGCTTCAGTCCCGTTCTGTTAAAAAAAATCCTGTAGAATTAAATTACATGTCTTGTAGAAGTAATACTACTTTTGAGACAATAGGATAATTGGGTCATACAATCCAATACAGCACGTTCCGGATTTTATGAATACCAGCAACTTCGGATCTTTATCCTATGGAAAAACATATTGAAGTATCTGATCCTGTCTTAAAAAGTAAAATACGAAGAAAAGAAATCAATTTTGCAGGGAATCAGAAATTGAAGATTTACGGATTACTTTCTTGTTCGTCCGGCAAAAGAATGAAAAAAGAAAACAGAATCTTCTTTATATCTGAAAACGAAGCATTGGAAAATAATTACCGCCCCTGCGGGCATTGCATGAAGACAGAATACAAACAATGGAAAAACAATTCGTAAGTGCTCTGGTATTCTTAGCTTGTTCTGTACATGATAAAATAGATCAGAATTACAGAATTTATTAACAATGAATCGCTTTTTTTTAATACCATTGTAAAATCAAAAGAATGTAGGGGTATGAAAATTAAAGCGTGTATATTTCTGATTTTCGGTTTCATTTCAGTAGGCGGTCAGACAGCCGTCATGGAAATAAATTATGAAACTAAAATTATTCAGGACAGCGTCAACAAAAGTCAGCTTGCTATTTATGCTTCCACTTTATTGTGTAATAATCTGGAGTCTTCTTATTACAGTCGGGAAGCTAAAGCATTTTATAACAGAAATTCTAAAGAAACCATAAAAACCAACTATGGAGGCATTCCCAAATACCCCAAATCAGTAAGCAGTGTTTATAAAAGCAAAGACAATTTAATAGTATCTATGCCTGTTGGCAGATATATTTTCACCTACGAAGAGCCCCAACTGAAATGGGAAATACTGAATGAGAAAAAAGATATAAAAGGTTTCAAAAGCCGGTTGGCAAAAACCGTAACCGATACAGGTGAAACTTTTTTCGCCTGGTTTACTGACGATATCGCGATCCCAGACGGACCTTTCAGATTTAAAGGTTTATCCGGGCTTGTACTGGAAGTATATAATAAGAATAGGACCATTGAGATATATGCCACAGATATTAAAAAATCTGGCGAAATAATAGAACCTCTTAATTATACAACTAATGTAAAGACAAAATCTAAAGATCAGTTTTTAGAAGCCAGAAAGAATTACCAGGAAAACCCATCTATATACAACGGAAATATGAGATTATTTGATGAATATGGAAATGAAAAAACCAAGATGATGACAGACCGTATCAAAAGTCTCACCACATTTCTGGATTAAAATACAAATGTTTTATTAGGGTTTAGAAAGACGGAATCAATCAGAATTGACTTACTTAATCAAGCCTTTTATCCGGCATCTTCATCAGCAATACCACCGCCAGCCTTTTCCTTCCTTAAAATCTGTAGTTTCAAAATTCAACTTAGCGTTAAAAAAAGACGCTATTTTACTTATGTCTCCAAAATTATAAATAACAAAAAAGAAGCAATATAATTATTGCTTCTTTTTCTCTAGTAGCGGGAACAGGACTCGAACCTATGACCTTCGGGTTATGAGCCCGACGAGCTACCTACTGCTCCATCCCGCGGTGTATCTTTAGAGTGCTTACCGAAAGCACTTAACTTAGTAGCGGGAACCGGACTCGAACCGATGACCTTCGGGTTATGAGCCCGACGAGCTACCTACTGCTCCATCCCGCGGTGTATCTTTAGAGTGTTTACCGAAAACACTTTGCTTAGTAGCGGGAACAGGACTCGAACCTATGACCTTCGGGTTATGAGCCCGACGAGCTACCTACTGCTCCATCCCGCGATATTGGATTGCAAAGATACGGCTATTTTTTAAAAATCCTAATTTTTCTTTTAAATAAAGGACTTTTATGAAAACTATTTTATTATTTGTATCTTTGTTTTATGGCAAAAATACTGAAAATTTACCCTGACAACCCTCAGGAAAATCTTGTGAATGAGGTTATTAAAACCTTAAAAAATGGCGGGCTGATTATCTATCCTTCCGACACTATCTATGCCTTAGGATGTAATATTTTTGATATAAAGGCCATGGAAAAGCTGGCCCAGATTAAAAAAGTAAAGCTGGAAAAGTCTAAATTCTCGATTATCTGTAATGACCTAAGCCATCTTTCAGATTTTACAAGACCTATTGACACTTCCGTTTTCAGATTTCTGAAAAGCCATCTTCCGGGGCCGTTCACATTTATTCTTGATGCCAATAAGAGCCTTCCTCTGGCCTACAAAAATCATAAGACCATCGGTATCCGTGTTCCCGATCACCCGATTCCACAGCTTATTGTGGAAAAACTGGGTCACCCGATTGCTTCAACCTCTATTAAAGATGATGACGAAATCATTGAATATTCTACAGATCCGGAACTGATCGCAGAAAAATACGATCACCTGGTAGATATTGTTATTGATTCAGGATACGGGGATAATATAGCGTCTACCATTGTGGACCTTACTTCCGGTGAACCGGAAATCATCCGTCAGGGAAAAGGAATTATTTAATAAAGTATAAATCGTTGAGGGCCAACAGCTGATTGTTTGGGATTATGAGTTTGAACGGAAAATACGCACTGGGGATTCTTTTCACCTTTGTACTTTTAGCCGCGGTAATGCTTTATATTTTTCCGTTTATTTATTTGATTACGGGAATAAAAGCATTTACACCAGTTAATTTCTTCTATACAAGGATCGCACTCTGGGCCGTTCTTGGGCTGATCTTTCTTTACAGCGTTTTCATTGAGAAAAATACTTTTCTACTTTGGAAAGAGAAGAAATATCCTGTCCTGTTTTATATCAAAGCAGTGATTGTTCTTTATCTGATCTGTGCTTTCGGTGGTTCTTTTCTGAATCTTATTATTCAGCTTTTGACCCAGGAAGGGATAAGCAAAAAACTGGCTCAAATTTCTTCTGTTTTTAAGGGTAATTATTTGTTGATTATCCTGACCTGCTTTACCGCAGGAGCTGTGGAAGAACTTCTGATGCGGGGATACATTCAGCCGAGAATTGAAAAAACATACAACAATCCATACGTTGGTATTTTTGTTTCTGCTGCATTATTTGGGATTCTTCACAGCACCTACGGAACGATTGGACAGGTCCTGGTACCTTTCTTTATCGGAGCTGTTTTTGCTTCATTTTATAAAATATATTCTAATATTAAGATTCTGATCATCTGTCATTTTATGTACGACTTTGTGTCTATGATGATGATGAATTTTATTGACATTAAACATTTATCTGCATTCTAACATTATGAAAATTATAACTTCTCCAGCGAAACTGATGAACGTTGAGAATTCAACAGACCTACTGAGATCTACCACTCCGAAATTCATCGAAGAAGCTGCACTGATACAGTCTTATTTAAAACATAAATCGCCGAAATATCTTTCCGAACTGATGGAAATATCGCCAAAACTGGCCGATGAAAACTGGGAAAGAAACCAGAGATGGAAAGATAAGCCTACAGCAAAAGAATCCGCTCCTGCTATGTTCGCTTTTACAGGTGAGGTATACAGAGGACTGGATGCTAAAACTCTGGACAAAAATGCTGTAGATTACTTACAGAAAAACTACAGAATGCTTTCCGGACTGTATGGTCTGTTGAAACCTTCTGATAAAGTGATGCTTTACAGACTGGAGATGGGACGTCCTTTTCAATTTGATCAGTACAAAAATCTATATGAATTCTGGAGAGAAAAGATCACGGAACAGCTTAATTCTGAAATGAAAAAAGGAGAAATTCTTCTTCATCTGGCCAGCAACGAGTACGGAAAAGTGATCGACAGAAAAAAATTAAACCATAAGGTCATTGATTTCGATTTTTATGAATTGAAAGAAGGAAAGCTTAAAACCATCGTCGTTTATACCAAACATGCAAGAGGCCTTGTGGTACGGTTCTGTGCCGAAACCAATGCCAAAACTCTAAACGATGTAAAAGCATTCAACTATGAAGGCTACCTGATCGATGAAGAAAAATCTACAGACAGCAAACTGGTTTTCACAAGATAAATGACAATAACAGAATTCAAAAAACATTTCAAAACAGAGCTTTCCGAAGTCTATAGTGACTCGGAAAGTGCTTTTTTGTGCGCTGTTTTCATACAGAAGACAGTTGGCCTCGACTCATTTCATCAGAGAAGGTTATCCAGTCAGGAACTTCTTGTAGATGATGAAAAGCAGCTTCTTCAGATAATGTCAGATTTAAAAACCGGAAGACCTTATCAACAGATCCTTGGGGAAACTGAGTTTTACGGAATGGTATTTTTCGTGGATGAGAATGTCCTGATCCCTCGTCCTGAAACGGAGGAACTCCTTGAAATAGCCATTCATAAAATTCATGATTCAGAAATTGATGTTCAGGGATTGAAGATTCTGGATATCGGAACCGGAAGCGGTGTGATTCCCCTGGTCTTAAAAAAACATTTTCCCGGGGCAGAAATCTCATCCATTGATTTTTCTGAAAAAGCTTTGGAAACAGCTCAACGAAACGCGGAACATCATCAACTGGAAATCAATTTCATTCATGGGGATTATCTTAATTTTGAATTGGCAGAAAGCTATGATGTTATTATTTCCAATCCGCCATATATAGGCATTGAAGAGGAAACTGAAATCGCCGATTCTGTCAAGGAATTTGAGCCTAAAATGGCTCTTTTCTCCCCGGTTCAGGATACGTTGATTTTCTACCGGAAAATTGCTGAAGATGCTAAAAAACATCTGAAGGATAATGGCCTTTTATTTTTGGAAATTAATCAAAAATTGGGTTCTGAAACGCTGGACTTATATACCGGACATTTTTCTGATGCTCAACTCATCAAAGATTTATCCGAAAACGACCGGTTTATTGTGGGAAAGAAATAAGTAAATACTCTTCTTAACCACAAAATTATGCGGACGTCTGTATTCAGTGTATTGATAAGGTTTACATTCATTCTGCAGCTTTCATCCTGCAAAAGGGATGCATTTCCTGTGACTGATTTTTTAAAAGATATGAAAAGAACCTTAGAATAAAACAGGATGAAGATAACATCTCATGACATCAATACAACAAAAATTGCTGAAATTATCTCTGATGAAATCATTATCAAATCGGCTCAGGATGGGTTGGATCTTCTTGGAGATATTTATTATCAGGGCTTCGATAAACTGATCATATATGAACACAATATCACTCCTGAATTCTTTGATCTGAAGACGAAAATGGCAGGAGATATCCTTCAGAAGTTTTCCAATTACCGTGTAGGCCTTGCCATCGTGGGAGATTTTGAAAAATATCAAAGCAAAAGCATCCGAGATTTCATTTTTGAAAGTAATAAAACAAAACACATCAATTTTGTCGAACTATTGAAAGATGCATTGAATAATTTTTCAAAATAGGCTCTGTAGAAGCTATTTAGCAAAAAACATAAAATTTACAGCCTCTTTTTTCAAATATTATCACCTCAATAAAGTCTATTTTTAGGATTTTTAATAAAATACAATGATTTGCACATTAAAAATAACAATTAATAGTTTAGTAATTACATAAAAATTTAAACTAAAAAACATTAATTAAATTAAAAAATCCGGATAGATTAAAATTAATTATCTGAAAATGAGTACCTAAATATTTTTTTTGTACATTTGCAAAAACACAACGGAATATGAATCTTACTTATATAGCTTACAAAGCTACTTAACTCAATTTACTTTATCGACTATTTCAGATGAAACATAAAATGCTCTTTTATAAGGCATACTTGTTATATCTGTCATTGGTTTTTGGAACAAAGCGTTTCCTTATGCCATTTCTTGAATAGAACAATTCATTATTCAAATGAATTGTTGAAGCTTACTTATTCCTTTTGTGGAATTAAGTTGCCTTTGAATGCCTTTCAAAAAAAAACATAACCATAAAACACATAAAAACAAAAAAATACACAGATAAAAAATTATTAAGTACATCATGATTAAAAAATTATTTCTACCAATCGTTTTAGTAAGTTCATTTTCATTTGCCCAGATAGGCATTAACACGGCCACACCTGATGCAAGCGCTGCGCTGGATATTTATAGTCAAAGTAGAGGAATGTTGGTACCAAGACTTACCACTGCAAATAGAGACGCTATTATCAATCCGGCCACCTCACTTCTCATTTATGATACTGATAAAAAATGTTTAAGCCAGAATATTGGTACACCTACCAAACCCGACTGGCTATGTATAAGTGGTAATGCCGTAAAAATGTTTTACATGCCTAGTGTTTCATTTGACACTTCCACCAGTGCCAATGGCCGAATTAAAGATTTGTATACATTATATAAAACTCAGTTCGGGTCTCCAAAAGCAAAGAGTACCAGCGCGCCTGCAGCGATTCCTTTTTTCCCATCAAGTAAAGATCTTTACTATTATGTGACTGATGCTGATCCTAATGTATTCAGCAATATTTCTATTTCTGATGATGGTGTAATGACATATGATGTAAAAGCAGCAGCTACAGACTGTTCTTTTATTAATATTGTTTTTGTTGTTAAATAATTGAGTTATGATAAAAAGTACCTCAATTGTACAAAGCAAAAGATTTTTGCTTATTTTTTCATTGTTTATTTTCTTCCAGAATATTCAGGCGCAGAATGAGCAAGGAACGGGCTATCCATATTTTGTCAACTTTACACAGGGATTACAACCCCAGGAAGCCTATAAGGTGTCTACCAGCGGTGTCCAGAATGATGCTACTTTTACCACAGAAGGATTACGACTGACCCGAAGTGTTAATAATATTTCAGGTGGGGTTATCCTTGCTGATAAAATATTCAAAAGTGATCAGGGAATTAAATTCGAATTTGAATTTGCAATTTATGGAGGAAATACTAACGGAGGAGATGGTATTTCTATATTTTTAGTAGACGGATCTATTCCTAAAGCACAGCTCAATATCGGATATTTTGGAGGAGGATTAGGGTATAGTTTTGTCCGTGGAGGTGAGTCCACGGAAGGACTGAGAGGAGCATATCTGGGAATAGGTCTGGATGAATTCGGAAATTTTAAAACAACCTTTAACCAGGGTGAAAGAGTTAGAAATGGAATTTTTGGCTTAACATTAGCCAATGGGCGAAGCAATATTTCTTTAAGAGGTAAACGCGGAAATCAATATCTGTCGGCATCTGAACCTTCTGGATACAATGGTTATCCATTACTTTATAGTACAGCTACCAATGTTTCCCCTTCTAGCACCAATAGATCCGCTTATCTGGATACACAGACAGGGAAATTTATTGGCATTAAAAATCCGAACCTTCAGCAATTCAGCATTGAAAGTGGCGGAACTACGATTCCCCAAAATGAAAATGACGTAAGATTCCGTAAAGCATATATTACATTAATACCCAATCCTGCCGGTGGTTACAATATAACTCTGGAAATACAGCACGGGAATGTGAAAGAAAAAGTTATTGATAATTATTATTATCCTACTTCTCTGAAATATACGGAGAGTACAATATCTACCAGTACGGTAAGAACGCTGGATACGTCACCTCCTGCTACTTTCAGGATTGGCTTTGCTGCTTCTACGGGAGCTGCCAAGAATATACATTTATTGAAAAACTTAGGGGTTACCAGACCTTATGCAGCCGAAGTAACAGATGATCTATTTGCAGGATGCCCAGGGATAAAATCTACGTATTCTCCTTTACTTAATGATGCAGCTTATTCTTCCGCAAGTGGCCAAAACCCGCCAACACTTTCTTATAACAACCTTGATTTTAATTCATTTCGTTTTTTGGATATCAATGGTAATGTGATTCCGAATATAACAGGTGGAGTTTATACTAGCAGTCAGGGTACATGGACCTATTCATCCACTACAGGAGCGCTTTCTTTCAGGCCCGCCATTGGATTTACAGGAGTCGCCCAAATACAATATGATATTAAAGGTGGCGGAAGAAATGGTACTGAAGCTCCTTATAATAATGAAGAATACAGATCAATGCCGGCGTTGATACAGGTTAATATTTCAAGCGCAAATAACTGCAGCAAAGCCTGCGTTATTTCCAACAAAAATGTAACTCAGAAAATAACAAGATAATTTGATAAAAACCAGCTTTTAAAAGCTGGTTTTTTATTTTTAACGGAGTGAAAATCAATGTTTATTGTTTTTAATAAAATACTGAACGGCATCTTCGATTGCTTTATCAATGGATTGATATTGAATACCTAACTCCTTCAGGGATTTCTGATTAGAATAATAATTACAGATCTGCAGGGCTTTCATATTGGAGGTACTGAGATTTGTTTTAATTTTTAATTTCCTCAAACCATCACCTATCCATCCAAGGAAGCTCAAAACTCTGTTTGGAATAGCTATCATTACTGGATTTTGCCCGGTTATGGTATTTACTTTTTTGAAAAATTCTTTATAAGTCAGGTTTTCATTGGCTAAAAGATATTTCTCGCTGTTTTTACCATTTTCAAATGCTTTTACCAGTCCTTCGGCAGCATCTTCCGCATGAACAAAGTTCTTTCCGCCTTTCGGATAAAAAACAAGCTTCTTTTTCCAGGTCCAAAAGATTATCTTTCCCGAACTGGGCTTACGGTCGTAGGCTCCGATCATGAAAGTCGGATTTACAATAACGGTCTTCGTTCCCCTGCTCTGTTGCAGAAGATAGTTCTCTGCTTCCAGTTTGCTTTGTGCATAGTAAGAATGGGTAAAAGGGTAAAACTGAGGCGTATTTTCACTACCCGGGATGGCAGAGTTTCCGTATCCTAAAGTATTGGCTGTGCTCACAAACAGGAATTTTTCCACTTCAGCAGCGGCAGCCTGTGCCCATAAATGAACAGTTGCATCATAATTAATCTTTTTATAATCCTCATAACACAACAAATTCTGGCTTGTTTCTGCCGCTATATGAATGATGGCATCCACCTCCTGCAAATATTCTGAAATATCCGAGAACAGATCTCCTTCTATGAATCTGAGATTTTTATTTTCTTCACCCATCCAGCTGCTTTTTTTACGAACCAGAGCAATAACAGAATAATCATATTGTAGTAATTTAATAACGGTATTAGCACCCAGAAGCCCTGTGGCTCCGGTCACGAAAACTTTTTTCATGCTTCAATTTCTTTTTTTATGGCACTGGTCATCAGAGGCAGCTTGATCCATATCGGCAGCAACTTCATAACGAGCCAGCTGATGGGATTCACCATAATAACAGAATCTTTTTTAAAAAGTTGCCTGATGCAGTAGGCTGCGACTTTGTTCGGATCCAGAAGGGTAAGTCTTCCCAAAACACCCTGTTTTTCAATTCTTTTGCAGACATCAATATTCGTTTTCATTGCACCGGGATTCACAACACTTACAAAAACATTGGTATCTTTCAATTCTTCATGAAGCCCTCTTGAAAATGAATGGATAAAGGTTTTGGAAGCCGGATATACCGTTTTGAAACCGATCGGTGAAAAGGCTGCCATGCTGGATACATTTAAAATATAAGCTTTGGGTTGCCGCAAAAGATTGGGAAGCAGCTGGTGCGTAATCAGTGATGTTGCTGCTACATTCACCTGAAGGATCATATTGATATAAGCTGGTGATGCATCTACAAACTTTTTAGTCCCTCCAAGACCGGCATTATTGATCAAAATATGAATTTCAAATGACTGGTTCAGCCATTCGGTGAGCTTCATCACATTTTCATTCACAGAAAGGTCTACTTCATAATACTGTGCCTTGATCTGATAGGTTTCTTCAAGCTTTTGGGAAAGTTCTTTCAAATGCTGGCCCGGCAGACTTACCAGAACAACATTGATGTTTTTGCTGGCCAGGTTTTCTGCAAACGCTTTTCCCAGTCCCTGACTCGCTCCCGTTACGACCGCATATGATTCTTTGGTATCCATAATACAATTTTATGGTGCAAAGCTATCCTCAAAAGGGTCTTTGAATGTTCAGGATTATCTGATTGAACCTATTTTAAAATTAAAAAAACAAAAACATAATAAACTGAATTAAAACTAGTTAGCAAAACTATAGCGTTAAGATTTATAAATCAGAACCATTTTTATATTCGGAAGGGGTCTGATCAGTTAGTTTTTTAAAGGTGGTATTGAAAGAAGTCTTGGAATTGAATCCGGATTCGTAGGCAATTCCCAAAATCGACAGTTTACTCCGGGAATCCTTGAGAAGTTTTTTGGCGTAATCGATTCTGTATTCATTCACATACTGGAAAAAATTCTTTTTAAATCCGGTATTGATCACGTAGGACAGATGATGGGTAGAAATAAATAAAAGTTCAGAAAGACGGATCAGGTTAAGCTCACTATCGAGATAAGGTTTCTGTTGAGTCATAATCTCTTCCAGCTGGTTTTTGATTTTACTTACCTCTTCGTCGGAGATCAGTTTTTTCTTTACTTCTGCTGCTTCCGGATTTTCGTCGATCGAAATCAGTTCTTCGCGTTGTTTTTCTTCTAAAGGATAGATTTCCTTCTGTTTTAACGAATAATATCCCACAAAATAAATAACCAGCAGAAAAGCGGTGTTAATGAAAAAATTCAGGGCTTTAGAATCATAGGATAAATTATAAACTACGTAGGCAATATTGATAATGAAAATAATAATCGTGATATATTCCAGCCAGTTCAGATTGATGCCTTCCGTATTGGCAGAAAACTGCTGAATTCTTTTTTTATGTTTTCGGATCGTAAAGTATGAAAGACCGGTATAGAATAAAGCCTGGAAAAGGATTAATCCAATAAAGACATAATTAAAAATGCTATTATCCTTAAATCCACCAAAACGCTGCAATATAATGTTGATCCAAAAAATAACCGGAAGAATCAGATACTTCAGGTCTGAAATTTTAAATTTAAATGATGGATTGGTGTAAAATAACACACTGAAATAGAACATGATCGGCGTGAGAAACTGTATGATCTGAACTGAAATGATGGAATGAATCTCAATCGGAGACTCTTTGACCAATGTAAGTACTTCATCCAGCCAGAAACTCGACCATAAAAAAAGAAATATCCCAAACCAGAAATTGGCTTTCCTGTTCACCCGTAAAGGATTGGACAATTTCAACAGAGAAAGCAAAACCAATGAACCATAGATTAATACAACGATGAAGCGGTTTAATTCTGATGTGTTCATTGGTTTTGATATTTATAGTAAAGATAGTTTTTATCCTATTCTCTTCCTGACAAAAATTTCGTAACCCAGATAGATTAAAGGCAGCGACATAATTCCCAAATAGAGAGCATTATGCATTGCAATATCGGGAGCTGTAACTACTGCATAAATTAATCCGAGAAAAGCTCCTCCCAGGTGGGCGGCATGTCCTATATTATCATGCTGTTTCGGATTAAGCATCATATATACGGAATATCCGAAATAGAGCAGTCCGAAAATATATCCCTTAACCGGAATCGGAATAAAGAAGATATAGATACCAATCTGAGGATTCATGGCTATTGAGGCAAATAATATTCCCGAAACTCCTCCACTCGCTCCTACGGCAGAATACCAGGGCTGCTTCTGGTAAATATAAAGTGACAGAAAATTCCCAAGCAATATAGAGCCCAGATATACGATGGCGAAACCTATATTTCCGAAAGCTTGAATAACAATGGGTCCAAAGAAATACAGCGTCATCATGTTAAACACCAGGTGCATGATGTCTGCATGAAGAAATCCTGATGAAAGAAGACGGATGTATTCTTTCCTGTTCAGAATTGATCCTACACTGAATTTATATTTCTCAGTAATACCAGGATTGTTGAAGGCAACGAAACTGATAATAGCTGTAATGATAATAAATACGATTAAAATATTCATAATTTAAATTCTTAATTTTCTGGTTCATCGGTTTCAAAGAGATCTCCGATTACTGTCCGGTCATCATCAACAATACCGTCTCCGGTTTCCGGCTCTTCATACACTTCCGGCTCCTCTTCTACAGGTTCCGGGATGGTGATGTTGATGGTTTTTACTTTAAATTTCGTAAACTGGTTTCCAATGGCTTTGATTCCTTTTACGGTAATAAATTCATCAAGATCTATCGTTTCAGCATCGCGGTCTTTCCCTTTATCTTTAGCAAAAATAATCTCTGCTGAAGCCCCGTTGGCTACAATCACATTTTCTATGAATGATTTCGGGTGTTCCGATGGCATAAAGGTTTGCAGATTCACCGTATTTTCCAACAGGAATCTCTTGATAAAATACATGTCTTTTTCTCCGTCGTAATAGATACATGTTACAGGCTGTTCCGGTTTCCATTTCTCCAGCACCAGGTATTCATCATCGAAACGGTTCCCAAGATCGAAAGAAACCAGTTTCACTTCACCGTTTGTATTAATGGTGAGAATTCTGTCATCTCCTTTGAAACTGCCTAAAAGAGTTCCGCGGGCATCAGCATTCAATCTTCTTACCGTATCATCAAACCAGATTCTTCTTGGAGCCAGCGTAGAAACGCCTTCCTCTTTCATATCCACCTTTTTCACGGAATATTTGGTCACCAGATTTCCTTTGGAATCTCTTCCTTTGATCGCAAGATCGGAAAAATCAATTTCCATTTTGTTTTTCCTTATTCTCGGATTCGGTTTTAAAAGAACGCTCACCGTTTCTGCTTCCCCGTTAGGATTAGCAGAGAAATACAGGACTTCAGAACCTTTTTTATCAGAAGCCAGCGGGTAATCTGTGTTTCTGGTCACCGCCGTTACAGAAAAACGTTTCATATAGTACGGTCCGTCCCTGCCTTCGCGGTAGATCATGTTATAGACCGTTCTTTTGTCGTTTTTCTTCCATATGGCAACGCTCAGGAGGTCTTTTCCGACGAAAATTTTAGCATCTACCTTTACGACTTTCATCGTTCCGTCCTTTCTGAATATGATGATATCATCAATATCCGAACAGTCAAACAGATACTGGTCTTTTTTCAGCGATGTTCCGATAAAACCTTCTTCAAAATTGGCATAGAATTTCTCATTGGCCACCGCTACCTTTGTAGCATCAATGGTATCAAAAATTCTAAGCTCGGTCTTTCTTTCTTTATCTTTTCCGTATTTCTTCTGAATATTTAAATAATAATCAATCGCATAAGCAATCAGATGGGCAAGATTGTATTTTACCTGCTCTATTTTGCCTTCAAGGGCTGCTATATTTTCTTTAAATTTATCTAAATCGAATCTTGAAATTCTCTTGATCCTGATCTCGGTCAGTTTTAAAATATCTTCTTCCGTTACCGCTCTTAAAAGATGCTTGGTATGTGGTTTTAAACCTTTATCAATAGTTTTAATAACATCTTCCCAGGTCTTTACTTCTTCAATATCATGATAGATTCTGTTTTCTATGAAGATCCTTTCCAGTGAAGAAAAATGCCAGCTTTCCTGCAGTTCATGAAGTTCTATTTCCAACTCTTTTTTAAGCAGCGAAACAGTGTGTTCCGTATTCATTTTCAGAATGTCGGAAACATTCATAAACATAGGCTTATCCCCTACGATTACACATGCATTCGGAGAAATGGTCACCTGACAGTCTGTAAAGGCATACAGTGCATCAATGGTCTTGTCCGGCGACACATCATTATGAAGATGGATAAGGATTTCTACCTTATCGGATGTATTATCCTCTATTTTTTTGATCTTGATCTTTCCTTTTTCATTGGCCTTCAGGATAGAATCAATCAGGTCGCTTGTTGTTTTTGAGAAAGGAAGCTCTGAGATCACCAGCATGTGCTTGTCGGTATGGGTAATTCTGGCTCTCGCTCTTACTTTACCTCCTCTGTGTCCATCATTATATTCGGAAACATCAAGATATCCTGCCGTTAAAAAGTCGGGAAACAATTCAAATTTCTTACCTTTTAAGTGGGCGACAGATGCATTGATCAGTTCATTGAAATTATGAGGAAGAATTTTCGTAGAAAGTCCTACCCCAATTCCTTCCACTCCCTGTGCAAGAAGCAAAGGGAATTTAACGGGAAGATCAATAGGTTCGTTATTTCTGCCGTCGTAGGATTTCGCCCATTCAGTAGTTTTTGGATTAAATACTACTTCCAATGCGAAAGGGGTCAGCCTGGCTTCAATATATCTTGCTGCCGCCGCAGAGTCTCCGGTATAGATATTTCCCCAGTTTCCCTGAGTATCTATCAAGAGCTCTTTTTGGCCGATCTGTACCATAGCATCGGTAATGGAAGCATCACCGTGCGGGTGATATTTCATGGTATTTCCTACAATATTGGCTACTTTGTTGTAACGGCCATCTTCCAGTTCCCGCATAGAGTGCATGATCCTTCTCTGAACAGGCTTTAGCCCATCATAGACGGAAGGAATTGCTCTATCCAGAATTACATAGGAAGCATAGTCCAGAAACCAGTCTTTATAAAGTCCTGAGACTTTTTTCAAGCTCTCACCTTCGTGCGAGTTTTCTTCTGTCGTCATCTGTTTTTAATCGTTTATCTCTTTATTAGCCTTCACTACTTTATTCAGAGAGATTTTTAAATCGTTTACTTCTTTTTGGCTCAAATAGGATATTTCATATTTGAGTATGGTAGAACCGCTGTTTTTACTTGAGATGGTAATATATAATCTTTTGATAAAGAAAACAGTGACGATCTCATAGCTGATCAGTTTATACTTCGGAAATTCATCGTGAAGTGGCCTGTCCAGGAAAGGAATAATATTCCTGTTCTTGAAGTTCAGGGCTTCTCCATCACTGTCATATTCAAAGATCTGTCTGCCGTTCAGGTGAAAAACTACCAGCATTAAGATCGGAAGAACAAGAAGGATATAACTTTCTTTTCCCACAGCATGAAACCGGTATTCGTTCAGTAAAAATGCGGAAATCCCAAATATAACCAACATCAGCAACATCGTGTGTACAAAATTATAAACTGAAGCTTTATTGCGGTTGTTAAGTCTCATTTCCGGTTTTATATTTATTAGTTTGGTTTTTAATCTGCTGCTTCATCCAGCATCTCCTTCTTATCAATATCAGTGTCTTCCACTACTAAGTTTTCAAGGATAAATAACTGTCTGTCCGGGGTATTCTTACCCATATAGAACTCCAGCAACTGGTCTATGGTCTGGTCTTTACCTATTACAACAGGTTCCAGACGAATGTCTTTTCCGATGAAATGTTTGAACTCATCGGGAGAAATCTCTCCAAGTCCCTTAAATCGGGTAATCTCCGGGTTTTTCCCAAGCTCATTCAAAGCTTTGATTCTTTCCACTTCGGAATAGCAGTATCTTGTTTCTTTTTTATTTCTTACCCTGAACAAGGGCGTCTGCAGAATATACAGGTGACCATTCTTGATCAGATCCGGGAAGAACTGAAGGAAAAATGTGATCATCAAAAGACGGATGTGCATTCCATCCACATCGGCATCGGTAGATATAATGACCTGATTGTATCTTAGGTCCTCAAGGCTTTCTTCAATATTCAAAGCAGCCTGGAGAAGGTTGAATTCCTCATTTTCGTAGACTACTTTTTTCGTCAGTCCGTAGCAGTTCAGGGGTTTTCCTTTCAATGAGAATACAGCCTGGGTTTCTACATCTCTGGATTTTGTGATGGATCCGGATGCAGAGTCTCCTTCGGTAATGAAGATCTGGGTCTCCCCTTTTCTTTCATTTTTCTGGTCGTTATAATGCTGTCTGCAGTCACGGAGTTTTTTATTATGCAGAGACACTTTTTTGGCTCTTTCCCTTGCCAGTTTCTGGATTCCTGAAAGTTCTTTTCTCTCTCTTTCGGAGATCATAATCTTTCTTTGGATAGCTTCTGCAATTTCAGGGTTTTTATGAAGGAAATTGTCCAGTTTACTTTTTAGGAAATCAATGATAAATGTTCTTACGGTAGGTCCGTTCGGGCCCATATCATTAGATCCCAGTTTTGTTTTCGTCTGGGATTCAAATACAGGTTCTTCTACATTGATAGAAATCGCTGCAATGATAGATTTCCTGATATCTGAGGCATCGAAATTTTTATTGAAGAATTCCCTTATCGTCTTTACGTACGCTTCACGGAAAGCATTAAGGTGCGTTCCTCCCTGCGTGGTATTCTGTCCGTTTACGAAAGAGAAATAGGTTTCTGTCTGTGATTTGTCTGAATGGGTAATCGCCAACTCTATATCGGTATCTTTCAGGTGCACGATGGAATACAGAATTTCATTTTCCATTTCTTCTTCCAGAAGGTCTTTAAGCCCGTTTTCAGAGTAATAGGTCTCTCCGTTGAACAGAATTTTCAATCCCGGATTCAGATACGCGTAATTACGCAGCATCTTTTCTATATATTCTTTTCTGTATTTGAAATGAAGAAAGATCTCACCATCAGGAATGAAAGAGATTTCAGTACCATTTCGGTCTGAAGTATCTTTTTCCTCATAGTTTTCGGTGATGATTCCTCTGCAAAACTCCGCCATCTTCATTTTCCCTTCACGGAAGGATCTTACTCGGAAATACTCCGAAAGCGCGTTTACGGCTTTGGTACCTACTCCATTTAACCCTACCGATTTCTTGAAAGCTTTACTGTCATACTTACCTCCCGTATTCATTTTAGAAACGGCATCTACTACCTTTCCCAGCGGAATTCCACGGCCAAAGTCACGGATACTGACTTTACCATCATCCACTTTTATTTCAATTCTTTTCCCTGACCTCATTCTGAACTCATCGATAGAGTTGTCCAGAATTTCTTTCAGTAGAATGTAAATACCGTCGTCTGCAGAGGAGCCGTCTCCGAGCTTCCCTATGTACATTCCGGGGCGCAGACGGATGTGTTCCTGCCAGTCGAGGGTTCTGATATTATCTTCGGAGTAGATTGGATTTATTTCTTGTGACATATATGATTTCAGCAAACATACAAAAGTACGAAATTGTACAAAAATATCCGAATTTTTTCAATTCGATTTTTGCCAATATTCAATCTTAAACATTGCGTTATTATTAATCAAATTATATATTTACGGTATTATTCAATATCATGTGAAAAAAATAACTCTTTTCTTCTTATTTTCTTTCATTTTGTTATCCTCATCGTTATTTTTTGCGCAAATTCCCGGAATGGTCAATTATAATGAAGAGGATGGCCTGAATAATTCATATACCTACTCTGTCAGCCAGGACCGGAATGGATTTCTTTGGGTGGGAAGCGATAACGGGATGTTTCGGTTTGATGGAAAAGAATTTAAGCATTTCAATAATAAACACGGTTTAAAAAATATTGAAGTGCTGTCCTGCATTCCTTTGCCGACTGGTGAAATTTTCATTGTTCCTTTTCTGAATGATTTTGCCTATCTAAAAAACGGAAGAATCATCAATTCGGATTCAAACAGTGAACTGAAAAAAATTCAGTTCACCCATAATCCTGATGGCTATGTTGACGGTAATTCTCTTTATTTGTTTTCCAGCTATAACCCTAACAATATTTCTATCTATCGGAATGAAAAGGTGAGCAGAATTCCTCTGGCCATCAAGAGCACGACTACAGATCCTTATTATGCATTTGGCTTAAGTATGAAAGATAAGATGCTGTATTTGTCCCGTCAGGAAACAAAGGGAAATATTCTGGCGTACAATATTATCACTAAAAAGAAGACCAAATGCAATGTTTCAATCAAAAAAAACACCCCCATCATTCGAAAAGGTGATATTTTCGTTTTCAGAAACAAAAGAACAGTAGATATTTATCAACTTTACAACCAATTTTATTTCAAAAAGCTCAAAAGCTATACAGCGAGGGAAAATATCCACCGGATCGTTATAGACAACAACTACCGGCTCTGGCTCTGTCCGGAAGAAGGTGGAACACTTTATTTTAAACAGTCATTGCTGGATGGCGATCAGCTTTCCGATCCTGTCAAAATGATGGAAAACTATATCATCAATGATATTCTGGTGGATAAGGACAATAATACTTGGTTTTCCACCCGGAACAATGGCCTGTTTTTTATTGCTGACCGGTTTTTTAAAAACTACATCCATCTTCCCATCAAAAACAATTCATCCAATATAAAAGCGATTGCCAAAAATGACCGCGGTATTTTCCTGGGTTACAATGAAGCGAAAAGTGGCATTTACCACAACGGAAAGGTGACAGATCTTGTGTTTGAAAAGAACATTAAAATAGAACATAAAGCGATCTTTTCCGAAGGAAACACCGTCATATTTGGACTTACCAGAAGTCTTTTACAGTATAATCCCCAAATCAAAGAAAAGTATTTCTTAAAAGATTTTCTTTTGAAGAATATTGTTCCTTATACCCCGGGATCAATTCTTCTTTGTACGTCAGACGGCCTCATTGCGTACAATTACCAAACCGGAAACTATACCGAAGTGCTCAGTAAAGAAAGAATATATACCGCGCTTCCTTACACCAGAGACAGTCTGTTTGCCGGAAGTTTTAAGGATCTTTATAAAGTGAATACATTCACAAGAAAGAAAATCTTATTCCTGGAAGGCTATTATTTCACAGATATTAAAAAACTCAGGGATAATCTCTATGTAGGGGCTACCAACGCCAAAGGGATCATGCTTTTTAATAACTTTAAAGTACTCAGGAGAATTTCGGAAAGCATTGGTTTGGCAACCGATCAGATCAAAAAAATTGAAATTGAAAATAAAAATATATTCTGGGCAAGTACCAATTACGGACTCAGCAGAATAGAGCTTCAGGGAGCTGATGTAAAGATTAATAATTTTACACAAACAGACGGTCTGCCATCCAATTCAGTCGCCGGATGTGTCCTCTCAGGCGATACAATTTTCGTGGGAACGTCAAAAGGTCTAGGAATTCTTTCCGTTAAAAATCTGATGAGTCAGAAGAAATTCATCAACAAAAAAGTAATCGTCAACTCCATTGTAATCGGAGGAAGAGAAATTTTTGACACCAATTTGCCATTAACAGGTCAAACACCGGATAACGACATCACTTTCAATATCAGTTTTCCGGATTTTACCTCACAGGGGAAAATAAGCTACCGTTATAAAATTGAGGGTCTCAGTAATGGCTGGCAAACCAGCAACTCGCAGAAAATTACGATCTATTCTCTTCCACCTGGTAATTATACATTTAAGGTTTTCGGGATTGGGTATAACGGAAAACGTTCTTACGCTTTTACAGAACTGCATTTTGAGATTCATCCTAAATTCTGGCAAACCTGGTGGTTTAAACTGATGATCATCAGCCTGGGTACTGCTTTCCTGTTTATTCTTATTACCCTTTATTTTCAGAAAAAAAGAAATAAAAAACTGGAAACCCTGTACTATGAAAAGAAGATCGCCGAGCTGGAGCTACAGGCCATTAAAGCGCAGATCAATCCTCATTTTATTTATAACTGCCTCAATTCTATTCAGTTTTTACTGTACAAAAAAGATTACCGGGAAACAGAAAATTATCTGGAAATATTTGCTCAAATGATCAGGAAAACCCTGCATTATTCTGAGAAAACATTTATGCCGATCAAAGAGGAAGCAGAATACCTTTCCCTGTATCTGAATATGGAAAAACTCAGACTGAAAGATCTGTTTGATTATTCTATCACGCTGTCTGAAAAGGTCAATGAAAACTGGGTGGTCCCTTCCCTGTTGATTCAGCCTTTTGTAGAAAATTCTATAAAACACGGAATTGCAGGTCTTAAAGACAGAAAAGGAAACATCCAGGTATCTTTTGACCATACGGGAACTTCACTCTGTGTCATCATTGAGGACAATGGTATTGGTATAGGCAGCGGAAAACAGAAAAGAGCAGATTCTTTTGGGGTAAAATTATCTCAGAAAAGAATTGAAACATTCAGGCAGCTTTTTGAGACTCATATCCTGTTGGAAATCTATGACCTGTCTGAAAAAGAACAGAGGCCGGGAACCCAGATCAAACTTTATATAAAACCTTATGAAAACCAAAACACAAGTATGCATCATTGATGATGAGCAGGACGGCAGAGATTATATTGCTCTTCTGCTGGAGAATGAATTTCCTGAGATCCAAATAGCATTTCAGGCATCAAGCGTGGAAGAAGCGTATATTTATCTTTCTAAAAACTCACCGGACATTATTTTCCTGGATGTGCAGCTGCAGGACGGGACTGCTTTTGATCTTCTTTCGAAATTCAGGGAAATAGATTCGCAGATCATTTTCATTACAGCATTTGAAAATTTTGCCATTCAGGCGATTAAAAACAGTGCAGCAGATTATTTACTGAAACCCATTAAGAAGATGGATTTTATTATGGCAGTCAATAAAGTTTTGGAAAGCATAAAAAAAAATAAAAATTCTTCAGGAATTCCTTTAAACGAGAATAAAATCAGCCTTCCCACTCTTCAGGGGTTTAAATTAACCAACATCAGCGATATCATCCGCTGTGAAGCCGACTCCAGCTATACAACCTTTTATCTTACGGATAAAACGAAGATCATTGTTTCCAAAACACTGCATGATTTTGAAGAGCATCTTATGAAATACAATTTTTTCAGGATTCATCATAAGCATCTGATCAACCTTTTTCACCTTAAAGAATACATCAAGGGGAAGGGCGGACAGGTTGTGATGGCAGATCAATCTGTTCTGGATGTTTCCGTGCGTAAAAAGAATGATTTCTTACAGAAGATTGAAAATTTAGAATAAAAGCTGGTGCCCGGAATCCCGTTTCTTTCTTTTTATTTTCCTTCCAGTTTTCCAATCATCTTTTTGAGCATAACCTGTACAATTAGTTGATGGAAAGGACGAACCGGAAGGAAATATAATATCCCCAACCAATTGTGGTATTTCACGGTAGTTGAAATCGTTAAAAAGTTTGCCTTGCTGTTATTTTGTGCTTTGTCATAAAGAATAGAAACTCTGAAATCAAGATGTTTATCATTCTCACCCATGATAATTTCGTTGTCAGTCTTATCAAATATTTTGAAAATTCCGACCTGCTCTCCTACTTCAAGTTTAAAACCGTCCGGCGATTGTGGTATGTTGTGGTCTGCTCCGGTTTTCAGTCCGAACGTTTTAACAATACTGTTTCTGAAAGCGAACATTTTCTTTCCCCATTGAGGCGTACTGGTGAAAAAAGCCCTGCCTATTTCCGCCGTACCGATATTTCCTTCAGTATCTAATACTTCTCCTTTAAAGCTGTCCGTATAGTCAAATATTATTTTTTCTCCGGATAAAACAGATCCTCTGGGAAATTCAGTTTTCTTAATCTTCATGGTACTGATTTTAAGGTAATTTAGTCTTTGTTCTCACAAATCTAAGTGTCTTTCTTCAGAAAAGAAATGAGCAATCTCAGCTTTCCTTTTTTTAATTACAATTAATAGTAACAAAGCTTCACTTATTAGAAAAATGTATTCACTTATTAATTCACATTAAAGAGATCTTAAAAACTATTCTAATTTTAACCTATACCCAAAATAACTATTAATCCTTAAAGTTTTTGTTGGTTTTTGATGTATAAAATCAATATAATATTATGGTAAGAATGTATTTTTTAACTATTTATCTTCTTTTAGGATGCCTTATGGTGAATGCACAGGCACCATGTTCAGATTTTAATGACCCTAATAACCCTCCCGGACTTTGGACTCCTGCTCCTTATCCCAACGGAAATGTAGGCGTTTCTGCCGGTACCCCGAATACGCTGGATGGTTCCCAGTATATTATTCTTGATGATAAATCAGGCGGATCATGGTATATCAATCCTTCTGATTTTAAAAATTTAGGACAAAGATTTTTAGGCCAGTGTCTTTATTTTGATTTCTATCTTGAAAAAGATGGCGGTTATGGTGCTCCTATTCACCCTACCATCTACATCATGTCTGGCAATCAGTATATTACTTTTGTAGCCAATGTCACCGTAACTCCAGGAAGCGGATGGGTTCGTGTGCGTGCACCGATCGCTAATAGTACAGGAACTACCCTTCCAAGCAATTCGGATGGAACATGGACGCTGGGCTCAGCAGTAACGACTGCTGATTTTAATAACATTATGAACAATTCCACGGCTGTTATGATATCTCCGGATTATACCTCAAGCCCAAGCGAAAGAGTATGGTACGATAATATCTGTGTGAAATCATGTGACGGATGTACTGCGGATTTTAAACTTGACACTTCATTCAGTACCGTAACCAATACGGCTACCGCTAACTTAACCCTTATGAATCCTGTTCTGGTTTCTACGCCTAACAATCCGGGAAGTACTTATACCGTGGCATGGGGTGACGGAACTTCTTCACCTTATATTATATCTACTCTAAGCCATACGTATACTACTCCCGGAACGTATACGATCTGCGTTACTGAAAAGAAAGATAAAATGATCATATGTACAAGATGTTTTACATTCTGCTACTCAAAAAGAGACACTTTACCAACAAAAGAAGGCGGAGCAATTGCATTGAAATCTCCACTTTCCGATCTTGAGAACATTGCTAAAACAGAACTTCAGGCAGAGGAACAAAAAGGAATTATCATGGTTCCTAATCCCGCTAAAAGCCATGTAGACCTACAGACCAACCTTCCTAAAAGAGAACTGGTATCGGTAAGACTGATGGATTTTTCAGGGAAAGTATTGCTTGAAAAATCTGAAATCCTCAACAGCGGCCCCCAGACCCTTACCCTGAATACGGAGAAGCTGGCACAGGGTGCTTACATCGTTGAAGTGAAATCTGAACATATCACGAGTTCACAGAAACTGCTGATTTCAAAATAAAGTCTTATAAAATGATATAACTTCAAAGACTGTCCTTACATGGGACAGTCTTTTTTATGGAATTTCTGCTTCTGATTACAAAAAATGAATTAAATTCGAAGTAAATAAAAAGATCCTTTAATGATACAACTTCCTTTATCTAAACTTTCTAATGTAGGAACTACCATTTTCAGCCAGATGACGCAGCTTGCCAATGAAAATGAGGCCATCAACCTTTCTCAGGGATTTCCGGATTTCATGCCGGACTCTGAACTGCTGGACCACGTAGACCACTTTATCAGAAAAGGATTTAATCAATATGCTCCGCTGGGAGGAATGATGCCCTTAAAGGAAGAGATCGCCAGAAAAATTGAGAACAGCCACCAGGCAATATACCATCCGGATTCTGAAATAACGGTTACTGCAGGAGGAACCCAGGCTATTTTCACAGCTATTGCCACCTTTGTGAAAAAAGATGATGAAGTGATTATCTTTGAACCGGCTTATGACTGTTATGAGCCTACCGTAGAGCTTTTCGGAGGTATTGTAAAACGTTTTGAAATGAAAGCTCCGGATTATGAGATCGACTGGAATACGGTAAAAGGTCTGGTAAATGCCAAAACCAAAATGATCATCCTGAATAATCCGAACAATCCTTCAGGAAAGATCTTAAAGGAAAATGACCTGCAGGAATTGGTGAAGATTGTAAAAGATACTCCCATCCTTATTCTGAGTGATGAAGTCTATGAAAATATTGTGTTTGATGGAAAACAGCATTTAAGCATCTGTCAATATCCTGAGCTTAAAGAAAGAAGTCTTCTTGTTGCCTCCTTTGGAAAGCTCTTCCATGTTACAGGCTGGAAAACAGGCTACTGTGCCGCTCCCAAAAACCTCACCGACGAATTCAGGAAGGTACATCAGTTCAATGTTTTCTGTGTAAACACCCCTATTCAGCTGGCTCTGGCAGAATACATGAAAAATGACGAACATTATAATTATCTGAATACTTTCTTCCAGGAAAAAAGAGATTTTCTGAGAAAAGGACTTGCCGGAACATCTTTTGGTCTTCTGGATTGTGAAGGAACCTATTTCCAGGCGCTTACCTATGATAAAATTTCTGATAAGAATGATTTTGATTTCGCTTCTGAGCTGACGATTAATCATAAAGTGGCGAGTGTTCCTTTTTCATCGTTTTATAAAAACAAGAGAAATGATCACGTCATCAGATTGTGTTTTGCAAAAAAACAGGAAACTTTAGAAAGGGCAATAGAAAACCTTTCCAAACTCTGAGCCTTTAGATAAGCGGAGAAAGCAGTCTGGCCAGATGCTCAAAGAAGACTTTGTATTTTGGCCTTTTCTTCCATGAATCAAGGGTAATTTCCTCGCAGTCATTCATATCTTCGTGAAATAGGTCCTGAAGTTTTCCGTTGATCTTTTGATCAAAAACCAAAGCGTTGACCTCAAAATTCAGCTCCTGACTTCTGACATCCATATTGGCTGTTCCAACGGATGAAAAAATATCATCGATAAGCATTGTTTTAGCATGGATAAACCCTTTTTTGTAAAAGAAAACCCTCACATTATTCTCCAAAAGCTCTTCATAATAAGAATAAGCTGCCGCATTGACCACTACAGAATCACCGGATTTAGGAACCATCAATCTTACATCCACTCCGGAAAGTGCGGTCTGCTTGATCGCGTCGAATACGGTTTCAACCGGAATAAAATAAGGGGTCACAATATATATCCTTTTTTTGGCTGAAAGCACTGCCGATGCGGTACTCAACATAATAGAAGGTTTGGTATCCGGTCCGCTGGCTGCTGTTTGAATAAGGGAAGTACCAGCCTCTTCTGTTTTTTTAAAATAAAGCTGGGAGATCTCAGGCATTTTCTCTGTTGCAAAGATCCAGTTGCTGAAAAATAAAAACTGAAAATAAAAAGCAGCCTCTCCCTTCATATACAGATGAACATCCCTCCAATACTGCTTGGAATTGGGATTAATATATTTATCCGAAACATTGATTCCCCCTGTAAAAACTTCTGCTCCGTCTACAATAATGATCTTTCTGTGATCCCTGTAATTGACCCTGTTGGCCAGAATCCTGAATTTGATTTTATTAACGGGAGACACTTCTACTCCAGCGTCCCTTAGCCTTTTTAAAAGATTACCTCCAATTTTCCCACTTCCCATATCATCATACAGAAAACGGACTTTCACTCCTTCTCCAGCCTTTTTGATCAGCAAATCGGCAAGCCTGTTTCCTATTCTGTCATTATCATAAATATAATACTCAAGATGAATGTGATGAACTGCTTTTTCAAGAACTTCAAAGACTTTATCAAATTTACCTTCTCCATTGATCAGTATTTCCGCATAATTTCCCTCCGATACCGGGGAATGACCTGCATTATAAAGAAAATTGACCGTTGTCGAAAATTGCTCCATCTGCTTTTTATGACTTTCCAGGGTTTTATGATGAGTTTCCCGGATGTAGGAACTTACTACCTTATAAACCTGTTCGTTGCGTTCTATTTTAAAAGTATAGAATTTATTTTTTCTGTAGTTGACACCAAAAACAAAGTAGATGATCACTCCCACCACGGGGAAAAAAATGATCAGCATGAGATAAGCCAGCGTCTTACTTGCATTCCTGGTATCCATGATAATCTTACCTGCCAGAAAAATAATTCCAACAAGATAAAGAACTTCTAGTCCGAAAAGGGCATAGGGAAACTGACCGAAAAATTCTTTAAGCATATTTTGGAACTTTGTGGATATTAAAGGTAGTAAAAAGGTGAATGGTTTAAATGGAAAAGAAAAAATAAAAAAACCAGTCCTTTTTCAGAACTGGTTGTATGTGAAATGGAGATTGCTTCGCACTTCGCAATGATATGAGCAAATGAATCTGTCTTACTATTCTTCTTCTATAAAAACATTCCTCCGGAAGCCTCAATTCTCTGTCCGTTGATCCAGCCTGCATCTTCTGTACACAGGAAAGCGACTACACCTCCGATATCATCCGGAAGTCCGGCTCTTCCTAAAGCTGTACTATTGGAGATCATTGAATTTACGTTTTGATCGTCTCTGGTTCTTCCACCTCCGAAATCGGTTTCAATAGCTCCCGGTGCAATAACATTAGCTTTGATCTTACGCGGTCCCAATTCTTTTGCCATGTATCTGGTCAGCATTTCAACCCCTGCCTTCATAGAACCGTAAACGGATGATCCCGACAGGGCAAATCTTGCCAGTCCTGATGAGATATTAATAATTCCGCCACCATCATTCATGAAAGGAATCATTTTCTGAGTCAGAAAGAAAACCCCTTTGATGTGGACATTGACCATATCATCAAACTGCTCTTCTGTAGTTTCCACAAGAGGAGCATATAAAGCTGTTCCGGCATTGTTGATAAGAAAATCAATGTTTGAGCTTCCCGTTTCAGTTTCCAAATGATCGGTAATCTTTTTCACAAATGCATCAAAGCTTTTTACATCTCTGGTATCCAGCTGGTAAGCAGCTGCTTTCTGACCCATTGCCTGTATTTCGTTAACTACAGCATCTGCTTCTTCTTTGCTGCTTTTATAAGTAATAATAACATCTAATCCTTTTTGAGCGATCTTAAGGGCTGCATTTTTTCCAAGTCCGCGGCTTCCGCCGGTTACAAGTGCAATTTTTGTTTTTGTATTCATCTTTTTATATTATTTATTGTAAATATTTAATGGTACAAAGTTGGAAAATTCTGCAGAAGAAACGGTTGCCTGAATCAATCTGAAATTTGCAAAATTCAAATCATGAGCGAAATTCCATTGGGGTAAATGATGTTTTTCTTTTAAAAAAATTGGAAAAGTGGGCCAATTCTTCAAAACCTAGTGCATAGGAAATCTCAGAAACATTCCATTTGGTCTGTCGAAGCAGGATTTTAGCTTCCTGAATCATACGGTCTGCAATGAGTTCAGTGGTTGTCTTTCCGGTACTTTCTTTTAATTTTTTGTTTAAATAATTCACATGCACAGCAAGACGATCCGCATAATCTTTTGCTGTTTTCATCTGCAGCCTCTGTTCTGAAGATTCAATGGGAAACTGCCGTTCCAGAAGTTCTATGAATAACGAGACTACCCTTAGCGAAACATCATTTGAAGCAGAAAGCTTGGCGGCAGGCTGCAGCTTCTGTCCATAGTGAATCAGTTCCAGGACGTAGTTTCTGATCAGATCATATTTGAAAACATAATCGGAAGCTATTTCTTTTTTTATCCTGGCAAAAAGTGCTTCTATTTCATCTGCCAACTCATCTTCAATTTCAAATACCGGAACATTTCCCGGCTGAAATATGGGTAATTCTTCTAATGAGAACTGAGATTGTGCTTTAATAAAAAAGTCTTCTGTAAACACACAGAAACTTCCCGACTGATCCGGATCTTCGGGCACCCAGTGGTACGGGACTTTGGGAGTGGCAAACAGTAAAGCATTTTTCTTAATGGCAATGATTTTGTCTGCATATTCTGCTCTGTTTCGTCCCCTGATCAGACTGATTTTATAGTATTTCCTCCTGTTGTAGGGCATTTCCGAAGTTATTTTTACCCTTTCTATCGTTTGTCTGATATCGAATACATTAAAGTGTCCGATGTCTTTATGGAGCCCCGTTGGAAAAATACTTTCAAGGTCTTTTCCGAGTTTGGCGGCCATCTCTCTATAAAAATCTTCAAGGGATGCATGTGCGATCTTTTCCATAACTGACGGTTTGTAAAATTCAAATATACAAAGTTCGAAGGATTTGAAAATGAAAAAAATAGTTCTCTTTTTTCTTCATGAAGTGATATACATGTCAATATTTTTATTACCTTAGTTTTTAAACTAATTCACTAAAAATCAAACAATGAAAAATCAAGATTTACCAAAAGGAAAAAAACTGAACAAAAAACAGTTAAGAAGTATTACCGGTGGACTAATGGACTGCATTGATCCTATGACAGGAGGTTGTAGAAAAATATCAATCGGCTGTGCACAGCTACAATGCAGACCAGGAATAGAGCCTTAATAAAGAATTAAAAACCGTTCACTAGCTGGACGGTTTTTTCTGTCCTTTTAGACATCAACTATAATTTTAGTATCAATTTTCTTCATTAGGTGATATATGTAAATATTTTCCTATCTTAGTTTTCAAACTAATTCACTAAAAATCAAAGATCATGAAAAATTTAAAAAAACTGAACAAAAGAGAATTAAGAACAATTGTTGGCGGAAAAGAGATGTGCATTGATCCAGCTACGGGAGAATGCATGAAATATGGAAGAGGCTGTGCAGAACAGCAGTGCCAGCTGATTATAATAGATCCTATTGATCGTTTATTCTAAAAGCAAGAAATAATATGAAATAACCGCTCCCCTAAAAGAGTGATTATTTAAGCAAAAAACGCTTCCCGTATAGATTGGGAAGCGTTTTTCTTATAACGAACTTTAATATATTCTTATACGTTGAATCTAAAGTGCATGATGTCCCCATCCTGAACGATATATTCTTTACCTTCTACAGAAAGTTTTCCGGCTTCTTTGATTTTTACTTCAGAACCATAGGTTACATAGTCATTGTACTTGATTACTTCTGCACGGATAAACCCTTTTTCGAAATCTGTATGGATCACACCTGCTGCCTGAGGCGCTGTCCAGCCCTGCCCGATCGTCCATGCTCTTACCTCTTTTACTCCAGCTGTAAAGTAAGTCTGAAGTTTCAATAAGTCGTATGCTTTTCTGATCAGACGGTTTACTCCAGGCTCTTCAAGACCAAGCTCGTCAAGGAAGATTTCTCTCTCTTCAAACGTTTCAAGTTCATTGATGTCTGCCTCGATCTGTGCTGCCAATACCACTACTTCTGCTCCTTCGTTTTTAGCCATCGTTTCGATCCTTTCTATCCATTCGTTTCCGTTTTTGATAGAGTTTTCGTCTACGTTGCACACATATAATACAGGCTTTTTGGTTAAAAGCTGGATATCATCAATAATAGCCTGAGTCATATCATTAACAGGAAATTCTCTTGCATTTTTCCCGTCCTCAATAAACTTCTCCAGGTTTTGAAGGGTTTCATAGACAAGGATATCATCTTTCTTTCCGGATTTGATGAATTTTTTAGCTTTATCAACCGCTTTTCCTAGTGTTTCAAGGTCTTTCAACTGTAACTCGATGTCGATAATTTCTTTATCTCTCATCGGATCTACAGAACCTTCAACATGGATAATGTTACCGTTGTCGAAACATCTTAAAACATGGATAATTGCTTCACATTCGCGGATATTGGCCAGGAACTGATTTCCCAATCCTTCTCCTTTGCTTGCCCCTTTTACAAGACCAGCAATGTCAACGATTTCAACTACAGCCGGCAATACTCTCTCCGGATTAACTAATTTTTCCAGTTCAAACAGTCTCTGATCCGGTACAGATACCGTTCCTAAGTTCGGTTCTATGGTACAGAAAGGATAGTTTGCTGACTGCGCTTTAGCATTGCTTAAGCAGTTAAAAAGAGTTGATTTACCTACATTCGGAAGGCCTACAATTCCACATTTCATATTGTAAAATTCAAAGTTTAATGTTCAATGATACTGTTCAGGGTTCAGGGTCTCCTATTTCAAAGTTGGTCTTTTATCAATTATAGACCACTGAACTTTCAGCCTGCAAAGGTAGTGATTTTAAAGGGAGATTCATAATAAAAAAATCTGCCAAAATTCTGACAGATTTTCAATCAATTTTTGTTCATCGATCGATTTTTATGGGTTATCTCCGGTAGCATCCTGAGCGAGCGGGACATCGTTCGGTGCATTTTGCAATGTTTTATCTAAAGTAAATAAAGATTCATCTGTTGCTCTGTCGCCACCTGCAATTTTCAATTTATCGATGAGGCTGGCAGCAAGAGTTTCCTCTTCGATCTGTTCCTGAACAAACCACTGCATGAAATTCCAGGTTGCCCAATCTTTTTCTTCCAATGACATATCTACAATTTTGTAAATCGCTGTGGTATTATCTACTTCATGTTTAAAGACTGCGTCAAAACAAGCTGTTAGGGATTCAGGATCTGCCGGGGGAGCCGGAATAGTATCTACTTTTGGTTTTCCGCCTCTGTTCAATACATATTCCATGAATTTAATGGAATGGTTTCTTTCTTCCTGCGAATGTCTGTAAAGGAAGTTGGCAATTCCCTGATATCCTTTGTCATCTGCCCATATTCCATAAGATAGAAAAATGTGTGATGCATGAATTTCTTTGTTCATCTGATCACTTAGTGCTTTTTCAATAGTCGCGGAAAGTCTGTTGGTATTCATAATGGTATATTTTTGTGATTATGGAAATAATAATGCAAAAATGGTTCCGCCACTGTTTCATTTTTCTTCTGATAAATTCCAATCTGTTTTTAAGTTATTGATTTAAAATTGATTAGATGTTTAATTTATAGCTATTCTAAAATAAAAACCCAGCTCTTTTCAGGAACTGGTTTCATTATTTTCGTGATGTGCAAAGGCGCGAAAGCTTTTATTTTTGTCCAGATGATTTTTTTATCTCCAGTAGATTGAGCTCCTTTTTTTTATCAAATTCTCAAATCGGCAGACTGAATTCTTCATCAAACAATTACTTTACTTTCTTCGCCATATAATCACTTTCGTTTCCGAGCCTGTCAACGGCTTTTATAGCGACTGCATTTAATTTTCTACCTTCTTTATTTTTCGGAACATCTTTTGAAAGGGTGTCCAATGTCAGGATTTCTGTTTCCCAGACTCCGTTGTATTGAGTGAAAAGTACCCATTGGAATACGTCTCCTATATTTTTGCTGCTCCAGCTGATTCTTGCGGAACTCCCATTGTCTGTCACAAATATTGTAGGCGTCTGCAGTGAAGCTGTCTTGATCCATGGTGTTTTCGGCACAAGAGCTTTTTCTTTGTATGGTCCGTTTTTCAAGACAGGAAGCATATTGGAATTTTTGGTAAGCCCTGCAATACTCCAGTGAATTTCTCCGGCATCGTTCTTTAAGATCTGTCTGGATATTTCAATCTGATTTTTAATTTCCGTAGGACGGTCGGATACTTTAATCTCCACGGTATTGAGTCCCGGCCACAAGTGGCGGTTCATGGTATTTTCAGATTTCCACCAGTTCAATAATGCTTCAAAGCCCTGCCCTTTTGAATCGATAGGCCAATAGAGCTGTGGTGAAAAGTAATCTACCCAACCTTTATTCAGCCATAATTTAGCATCAGCATACAGTTCATCATATTGAGACGAACCTACGATTCCTGCCGGATATCCCGGTTTCCAGATCCCAAACGGGCTGATCCCGAATCTCACATAGTTTTTCTCTGCATGAATTTCTTTATAAATCCGTTCAACAAATCTGTTGACATTATCCCTTCTCCAGTCGGCTCTCGATAATGTTCCGCCGTTTCTCAGATATTCATTCCAGCTTGCATTATCCGGAAAATCGGCTCCCCTGTTGTAGGTAGCATACGGATAGAAGTAATCATCAAAATGTACAGCATCGATATCATATCTTTTCACAATATCTTTTACAACATTGGAAACGTGGCCCTGAGTTTTTGGATTAGCCGGATCAAACCAATACATTCCGTTCTTTAATTTAATCACAATATCGGAAAGCTTGTTGGCCATAGAAAGGCTGTTTACAGCACCTCCGTTGGAATGATGGGCACGGTAAGGATTTAACCAGACATGAAGTTCCAGGCCTCTTTTATGAGCTTCTTCAATCCAGAACTGAAGGGGATCATAATTGGGATACGGAGCTGTTCCTGTCTGTCCGGTCAGAAAGTATGACCATGGCTCTATATTGCTTGTATACAGCGCATCTGCGGAAGGTCTGATCTGGAAGATCGCTGCGTTGAAGTTATTGTCTTTAAGCATATCGAGCATGCTTATGGCTTCTGCTTTCTGCTGGTCGACCGTTAAATCATTTCTTGACGGCCAGTTGATATTGGCTACACTTGCAATCCAGGCTGCACGGAATTCTCTTTTAACTTCAGGAAGTGTGGTTCTGAAGTTTTCGTCAGTTGGAGGTATTACTGTTACAGGTTTTGTTGTGGTAACGGGCTCTTTAGGTTTTGATGTATTGCTGTTTGGCTTGGCTGTATTCTTAGTCGGTGCTGTTTTTACTGTATTGTTCTGTACGGAGCAACTGGTATATGATGCAAAAACTCCGGCAAAAACAGTAAGTTTTATAATATTCATTCTCATCGTCTGCAAACTACTTTAAATTTATTTTTTCTAAGAGATTATTATGCCAAAATAAACATTTTAAGACATAGTCTCATAAAAAAAGCCCCGAAAAATTCGAGGCTTTTCTACTATATAAGAATTTCTTACGCTTTCGCTGATCTTTCTATTCTTCTTCTTTCTTCTTCAGAAAGGATTTTCTTTCTCATTCTGATGAAGTTTGGCGTTACTTCGATCGCTTCATCACTCTGGATATATTCCATACATTCTTCTAGTGAGAACAAGATTTTTGGAGCAACTCCACCATCTTTATCTTTACCTGCAGCACGGATATTATTTAATTGTTTTGCTTCTACAATATTGATAACCAAATCTCCTGGTTTGTTTTGTTCACCAATGATCATGCCTGCATAGATCTCCTCGCCCGGATCAACATAGAACTTACCTCTATCCTGTAATTTCGCAATAGAATATTCTGTAGCTGGACCTTGACCTTTACTTACCAAAACGCCATTACTTCTTCCCGGAATTGCACCTTTGAAAGGTTTGTATTCTGTGAAACGGTGAGCCATAATAGCTTCACCAGCAGTAGCAGTCAACATCTGAGAACGCAATCCGATCAAACCTCTTGAAGGAATTTCGAATTCCATATGCTGCATTTCACCTTTAGTTTCCATAATGTGAAGATCTCCTTTTCTCTGAGTTGCCAAATCAATAACTCTGGAAGCAAATTCTTCAGGAACATCAACAACTAATGATTCATAAGGCTCACATTTTTCTCCGTCGATTTCTCTCAAGATAACCTGTGGCTGACCAATTGTCATTTCATACCCTTCTCTTCTCATTGTTTCAATTAAAACTGACAAGTGAAGAATACCTCTACCGAATACTAAGAAAGTGTTTGCATCACCAGTTTGTTCAACTCTTAATGCTAAGTTTTTCTCTAATTCTTTATACAATCTTTCTTTCAGGTGATTTGAAGTAACGAATTTACCGTCTTTACCAAAGAAAGGTGAATTGTTGATAGAGAACGTCATATTCAACGTTGGCTCATCAATAGAAGTTCTTGGCAATGGTTCAGGATTTTCAAGATCTACGAAAGAATCACCGATCTGGAAAGCATCAAAACCTACCACAGCACAGATATCTCCGGCTTTTACTTCAGTAACTTTTTTCTTACCTAATCCTTCAAAAACGTACAATTCTTTTACTTTTCCTTTCAATATTTTACCGTCTGCCTGAGCTAAACCGATCCACTGAGATTCTTTGATCTCTCCTCTGATTACTTTTCCGATAGCAATTCTTCCTAAGAAAGAAGAAAAGTCTAGAGAAACAATCTGCATCTGTAAGTTTCCTTCTTCAACTTTCGGTTCTGGAACATATTGTAAGATACCGTCTAATAATGGGAAAATATCTTCTGTTTGCTCTAATGAAGTGTTGAACCAACCTTGCTTAGAAGAACCGTAGAATGTTGGGAAATCCAACTGCTCTTCAGTTGCTTCAAGAGCAAAGAATAAATCAAATACTTTGTCATGAACTTCTTCAGGACGACAGTTTGGCTTATCTACTTTGTTGATTACTACCAATGGTCTAAGTCCTAATTCCAAAGCTTTCTGAAGTACGAATCTTGTTTGAGGCATTGGCCCTTCAAAGGCATCCACCAACAAGATTACTCCGTCCGCCATTTTTAAAACTCTCTCTACTTCCCCACCAAAATCGGCGTGACCAGGAGTATCGATTACGTTAATTTTAACGTCTTTATAAGTAACAGAAATATTTTTAGATAGAATGGTAATACCTCTTTCTCTTTCAAGATCGTTATTATCCATTATTAATTCTCCACTTTCCTGATTTTCTCTGAAAATGTTTGTAGCATGAATAATCTTGTCAACCAAAGTCGTCTTCCCGTGGTCAACGTGTGCGATAATCGCAATATTTCTAATGTTTTGCATGAATGATTTTTACGGGTGCAAAAATAGTGATTTCTAATGAATAATAAGCAAGAATATAAATTAATTAACAAATTCATAATGAGAGTGTTAAACAAAAACACTCGTTAAAGCCCTAAAATAGAATCATTTATAATATTTTCCCCATGATAAATTAAAAATACAAGATTAAGTTTAAAAGAGTAATCATCTCTATATTTTTTGAAACAATAAATAATACGACGAGTTCTGTCGTTGTACACCCCTACTTTTGCTTTATAGATTTCCTGCAGGAAACAAAATTTATTAACATCAAAAAAACAAAATTTATGATTTTTACCAATGAATTTTTCTCACCTTCTAGTACCATCCCTGATACAGATAGAATAGAACTGATTGATGAGTTTACTTATGAACCCCATATTTATGATAGAATATATACACCTACTACAAGTGTGTATTTTGACGAAATTGTAAACAGAAACAGAAATGGCCTATATTATTTAAATAGGACTGTCTCCGAAAGCACAAAACCTTTAAATGTGGCTATTTTCGGAGTAAAAGGCAATGGAACTGTAGACGATACGGAAAATATTAACAAAGCTGTCTTATATTTAGCTTCTAAGGGCGGAGGCATATTATTATTTGGAAATAATAAAAAATATTATATAAAACAATCTATATTCATTACAAATAAAGTATGTTTTTATTGCAATGGTTCCACTTTTAAAGGAGACGGGACAAATACTATTTTGAAAACAGCCTATCGGGACAATAACAGTTTGATCAGTAATCACAGCACTGGCACAGAAAAGCATATTATAACTTTCTCTCATATAAAAGATGCTAATTTTGAAAACTGTGCTGTAGGTTTAGATTTCTTTAATTTTTGCCATGGTTCAAGTTTAGAAAATATTAAATTTACAGACTGTGAGGTTTCGTGGAAATTTTTAGACTGTTTTTACACCAGCATGAAAAACATTATGTCTTCTGGTAAAAACAGCAATCAGTATGCGTATCAGTTTTTAGGGCAAAACAATGCACTTCTATTAGAAAGAGTATCGGCTACCAAAGATTTTGGCTTCTTATTTCAGGGAGGAACTACGGCTACAACACTAATCTCACCAACTGTAGAAGGGGGACAAACAGGATTCAAATTCAAAGATGATTGTTTAGGAATAGTTATTAAAGGAATATATGCTGAAGCAATATTTAACGCAATTGATCTGTTTGATGTTCAATATGGTAATTTTGAAATTACCGGAGGTTATTTTAATTATGTTGACAAACCTCTGATTGGGGTGAAGGCTCCTGCTTCAGGAGGTGTTAATGGTCAAATTACCGGTGAATGGAAAAATAATACAATCGTAAATATAGGTGGTATTCTACCAATTAAAGACCAAAATAATGTTATAATAGGTTATAATACATATAATGGACTTATGGATATTTCCCAACCTAGAAACTATATTCATTACTCACTTCCTACATACGAAGGAGATGGAAGCCTTCCTGCAAACTGGATCGTAGGAGATCATAACATTATATCTTCTTATGGGCAGATTAAAGCCACTGACACTAAAGCCATTGGTAATGTAAAAAGGCAATTCGGTGTTATTCCTGTAACGAGAAGCGGAGATGTCGGAGACGGAAAAGCCGGCTATATTCCAGACTGTACTCATGAACTGATGGGAAATGATCCCTCCAATTTTGGAATAAAAATCACAACTAAAATTAAATTTCAGGAATATATGATGTTTGCCAAGTATAATATCTATGTAGCAACCTACTCTTTGGGAAGATGGTTTTATGGTGATGTTTTTGGCAAAAACCTGTCTGCAAAAGACGTTGGGAATTCACAGATAACCTCTATTGAGAACGAAAACGGGTTCCTGGTTATTAAAATAACAGGATTCAATGAACCTGATCTCAGCTATATCATTCAGGGAAATGTACAACTTATTGTATAACGGAAGACACCTCATTTTGAGGTGTTTTTTTTATGAATGAACATTAAAATATTACGTTAATTTCATACACCAATCTTCAATTACCTTCACATGAATATTTTTCTATCCAAAAAATTTATGGCAGAGACCAGTAGTCCAAACTATATAAATAAAAAGTACCTGAAGCAAAACCACTCCAACAAACTTCAGCAAAAAAGATTTTTTTGACACTTTATGCCTGAAGATAAGCATTCCTAAAATTGCGCCCAAGGTTCCACCTATAAAAGCGAATCCTAAAAGTGTACTTTCCGAAATCCTTCTTTTATGTTTAATGGAAAGCCTTTTGTCCCAGCCAAAAATAAGGAAGGTGAAAAGGTTTATTATGAGTAGAATGTATATCATTGGTGCAAAAGTAATGAATTAGATGGTGCTTTGATTACCACAGCCTCCATAAAAAAAACTGCCTTCATAAGAAAGCAGCTCTCAGTATTTGTATTATCTAACAATTTATTTTTTAGCCTTTACATCAACAGCAATCTCGATGTCTTTGCTGATCATCCATTCTGCTGGATCTGTTTCTGAAGTACCAAACTTGATTCCCCAATCTGCTCTGTTTACCGTAAATTTAGCCTGAACTGCTGCTGAATTATCCGTTACATCTACTTTAGCAGGGAAAGTTACATTGATTGTTTTTCCTGATAATGTAAGGTTTCCGCTTACTGTTTTATTAGCGCCTGCAACAGCGTCTTTAGGTGCATCTTTTAAGTCTGTAACACTTGTAATTTTGAAATCTGATGTAGGATTTTTTGCCGTATCAAAGAAATCAGGATTTTTTAAGTGCGCCTCCAAATCTGCAGGTTTTTTATCTTTTTCTGTTACTGAAGCCGGATCTACTTTGATAGAATTCATATCGATCACAAAGTTTCCTGCAGAAAGCTGACCACCTTCAACGCTTAAATCTCCTGATTTTACGCTAAGTGTTCCCCAACGAGGAGCCATTCCTCCTTTGTGAAAAGCTTTCCAGTTTACTACAGAAGTAGCAATATCCACTGGCAATACTTCTCCTTTGCTTTCAGCTACTGTCTGCTCTGTAGCTGTAGACGCAGTACCTGCTGATTTATCTTTATTACATGATGCTGCAAGCAATCCTACTCCTACTAATGCAATTACACTAAGTTTTTTCATATTATTTTATTGTTTAAAAAATTTAATTAAAATTTTAAATTTGAAGAGTCAAAAGTATAAAAACCTTCTCAGATATTCTCTTAACATACATCAAGAAATCATAATTTTTATTTTTTACGCCCTATTGTGGAAGAGAAATAGTAAAAAATGGAGAATCTAAAGTATTTCAATCCATAGTAAAATTGCCTATTTTAGCTGTTTAAAATTTCAAATGAACGTTACAAGCTATATAAGACAGACCCTCGATATATCCGAAAAGAGCATCAACAATACCCTTAAATTATTAGCAGAAGACTGCACCATTCCGTTCATTTCCCGTTATAGAAAGGATAAAACCGGAAATCTGGATGAAGTTCAGATCGAACAGATCTCCAAGATCAGCAAACAATTTGAAGAAATTGTAAAGCGAAAAGAAAGTATCTTAAAATCAATTGAAGAACAAAATGCCCTGACTCCGGAACTGAAGCAGAGAATTGAAGAAAGCTTTGATATTCTGGAGCTGGAAGATTTATACCTGCCCTTCAAAAAACGCAGGAAAACGAAAGCAGATACTGCCAAAGAAAAAGGCCTGGAACCTTTAGCCAGGATCATTATGAGCCAAAAAAGCAACAATCTCCAGTTTCTGGCTTCCAAATACCTGAACAATGACGTTTCATCTGAAGAAGAGGCACTTCAGGGTGCCAGAGATATTATGGCAGAATGGATCAATGAAAATATGTATGTCCGCAAGAACCTCCGTAGAATGTTTCAGCGTAAGGCCGTGATCACTTCTAAAGCAGTCAAAGCCAAAAAAGACGAAGAAGACGCTCAAAAATTTTCGCAGTATTTTGAATGGGAAGAAAATCTGAACAGGACTCCTTCTCACAGGCTTTTGGCAATGCTCAGAGCTGAATCGGAAGGTTTTGTGAAAGTGAATATAGGTATTGATAAAGATGAAGCCATTGATTTTGTAGAAAAAGCCATCATAAAGTCCAATAATGAAAGCTCAGAACAGATCGCTCTGGCCATAAAAGACAGTTACAAAAGGCTCTTAGAACCTGCTATTTCTAATGAGGCTTTACAGGAAGCTAAAGAAAAAGCAGATAAAAAAGCCATTGAAATATTTTCTGAAAACCTGAGCCAGCTGCTTCTCGCTCCACCTTTGGGCGAAAAAAGAATTTTAGCCATTGACCCAGGATACAAAAGCGGATGTAAAGTGGTCTGCATTGACGAAAAAGGCGACCTGCTGCACAATGAAACCCTCTACCCACACGCTCCGCAGAACGAAAGCGGAATGGCTATGAAAAAGATCCGTTCGATGGTGAATGCCTACCATATTGAAGCGATCTCTATAGGAAACGGAACAGCAAGCCGCGAAACAGAGTTTTTCATTAAGAAAATTGCTTTTGATAAGCCTCTGCAGGTTTTTGTGGTTTCAGAAGCGGGAGCATCGGTCTATTCTGCGAGTAAAATTGCACGAGACGAGTTTCCGTCTTATGATGTGACGGTGCGTGGCGCGGTTTCTATAGGAAGAAGACTGGCGGATCCACTGGCAGAATTGGTGAAAATTGACGCCAAATCAATTGGTGTGGGACAGTACCAGCACGATGTAGACCAAACCCAGTTGAAAAACGAACTTGATTCCACGGTGATGAAGTGTGTCAACTCGGTGGGAATCAACTTAAATACAGCCAGTAAATCATTATTAAGTTATGTTTCAGGAATCGGTGAGAAAATGGCGGAAAACATCGTTAATTACCGAATGGAAAACGGTGCTTTTGAAGACAGAAAACAATTAAAAAAAGTACCAAGGCTTGGAGAAAAGGCCTACCAGCAGGCGGCAGCATTTGTGAGAATTTCCAATGCTAAAAATCCTCTGGATAATTCTGCTGTGCACCCGGAAGCTTATGGAATTGTAGAAAAAATGGCAAAGGATTTGGGCATTAAAACCAATGAACTGATTGCCAGCAAAGAAAAAACAGCTTTGGTAAAACCTGAAAATTATGTTACGGAAGAAATAGGAATTTTAGGCATCAAGGATATTTTAAAAGAGCTCGAAAAACCAGGATTAGACCCTAGAAAAGCGGCTAAAGTATTTGAATTTGATCCTAATGTAAAAAGCATCAGAGATTTAAAACCCGGAATGATTCTTCCCGGAATCGTCAATAATATTACGGCTTTCGGGTGTTTTGTAGATATGGGGATCAAGGAAAGCGGCCTTGTTCATATTTCACAGCTGAAAGAAGGATTTGTATCTGATGTGAATGAAGTGGTCAAACTTCATCAGCATGTCCGCGTAAAAGTAACTGAAGTGGATGAAGCCAGAAAGAGAGTTCAGCTGAGCATGATTTTATAATTGCTCTTAAACTTCTTGAATACTAAAAATCAAAAAAATAACAACACATTTTGAGCTATAAAAATTTAATTTTCGATTTAGACGGAACGCTTTGGGATTCCAGAGCTACCATCATTAAAATCTGGAATAAGGTTTTAAATAAATATCAATTGATCAAAAAGGATTTAAAGCCTGAAGATATGAATCAGTACATGGGTTTGCTGGCAGATGATATTTTAAAAGATATTGTTCCCGGAATTTCCGATCAGCAGGTTCAGGAAGTCCTTTCGGAAATTGTCCTCAGTGAAAATCAGGTTCTGCATATCTACGGCGGTATTCTTTATGACGGCGTTGAAGAGACGCTGAAAAGTCTTGCTAAAAATCACAAGCTTTTTATCGTTAGCAATTGCCAGGACGGATATATTGAAGCATTTTTAGCCTATAATAAGTTCAGTGACCTATTTAGCGATTTTGAATCTTACGGACGAACCCAAAAACCTAAATCTGAGAACATTCAACTGCTCATGGAAAGGAATCATTTAAACATTGAAAACTCAGTTTATATTGGTGACACGCAGACTGATTACAACTCTGCGATGTCTAATCATTTACCCTTTATTTTCTGTGAATATGGCTTTGGAAAGCTGAGTACAGGTGATTATAAGCCTTTTGTTTCGAAGCTTTCGGAACTAAAGGATTTTATTTAAATATAATCAATACTAAATATAATAAGTAAGGCTGCCCCAAAAGGACAGCCTTATCATTTTTAATCATTTAAAATAATCTTTAAGGGATCTCTTTATAATTCCTGTACAGGACTTGTTAATAGATTTTTATAATTGTTATTCAAAAGCCGTAAATCTACAGAACTATTAAACCTGTATGGAGTAACCGCATTCAGTACCGTATTTCCTACGATTTCATAAGTTTCCTGAAAAGTTTGTTTCACCGGATTTTTTTCAGGAGGGGCAACAAACTCTACAAAAATACCATATCTCATAGCATTACCGCTGCCTACCATCTTATTGTTTCTTACAGATATTTCTTTATTGAGTGTTCCACGAATGGTAATACCCGTTAACAAATCCTCAAAGCCAGAATTTTTCATTCCGGGATTTTCAATGGTGTTAAAATTCGCTGACAATAAATAATTATGAGCTTCAATCATAATTCCGGTTTCCTGAGTCGTTTTAATATTGTTATTGCAGACTTCCAATCCTTTTGTATTGGAAATATAAATTCCTGCATAACCAATATCATTGATGACATTACTGGAAACCACACCCAGATCTACAAATCTTATATTAATTCCGTGCTGGCCTGCGTTTCTCACCACATTTCCGGAAACTACCACATTTTTTGCATATAGCTGTGGAGTTCCCACTGTGGTATTATTAATCAAAATACCATCTCCGCCTACACCTGTATTTTCAACTATGTTATTTGAGATTACAATATTATTGCTGACATAATTAGTGTGGTCACTATTTTGAAGTTTAATACCTACTTTCATGGTATTCCTCACTCTGTTTCCTATCACCGTAAGATTTGAAATGCCTGAATCAAGATACATTCCATGTTCCAAAATAGTATTTTGAACATCATTATCTGAAATGCTGACGAAATTAGAATTTTCGACAATATAGATACCTTGTGACGAATTTTCAAAGTAGTTTTTAAAAATTGTGATATTTTTTCCTCCTACTACAATACCCATATTATCTTTTTTACCACCGATAATTTCTTCTGCCCATGCCTTGGTAAATAAATTTATTACCTTATTAAATCTAAAGATAAAATGTTCCATTCCACCCAATCCTGATACTGCAGAACACGTAAAATTTTCAAATAAATTCTTTTCAACAATAAGATTTTTTGCATCAAGACATAGAATGCCCACATGTCTGGAACTGGAACTCTCTACATAATCAACTCCCTGTCCTTTCAAAGTAAATCCTTTAATCGAAATGTTTTTTTTCCCTTGGCAGTTAAAAATTTCTCTATCAGCTTCGGTCTGTTTTATCGTACACTTATTTGACAGGATTTTTTGATTGTCCTGAAGATAAAGCGTTTCATCAATCTCAATTGACATTGCATCAAAAAATGTATCATATCCCATTGCCAGGGCTTTGTTAATACGTTCTGTAACCGTTGATGCAGAAATTCCGGTTTCCTTAATATTCCACCACAATATATTGACATATCCGGACCATTGTCTTTCATAAAAATCATTATCTTTTTTTCGATATATGACCCCATCCTCAACGGCGGTTCCTATTTTTTTATAAGTAACAGCCTGATGAGTATAATTATCTACCAGTTGTACAATGTCCTCGTTAGGATAACTATTACCCGATGTAAAAAAAGAATTTGCGTAAATCATAAAATTTTGTTTTTTGGTTTGAATTAAATGGTAAAATATTCTTTCATTAATTTCACTAATGCAAATGTAAACGAGCGATACGACAGAAGTTGACGTGTTTTATTGAACTATTATTTTTATTTTTGAATAAATCAGAACTGTAAAAACACCCATGAAAGTATCCGAACTTAAGGACAGAAGAATTATCCGCAGACCAACCCGTCAGTTTGATGAATTCGGGTACAGGATCTATAATTCTTTTGAATATGATTTTCCCTACGACGCCACTTATAAAGGCAGCGAAAGAGAAAGGCTTTTTGCTAAATTCATTGACATCCTACCCTTCTTCCTTATTTTCTTCTACCTGTTTAAAAAAATAGCAATCATCAGCTTTCTGTATGCTATTCCCTGTGTGATTATTGCAGGGACTATATGCGAATGGTATTGGGGAACTACTTTAGGAAAAAGTGCATTTAAAATAAAGGTAATTGATGATTTTGGAAATTACCCCAGTCTGTTATTATCTTTAAAAAGAAACTTTTTGTGTCTTGCTAATTTCTGGCCCGTGTTTATAGATTATGTCCCACCAGCCAACCATACATGGGAAAAGGAATTTACTCAGATGAATTTCAGCATGAATATAAACAACAAAATCTGCAAAACCTACATCGTTAAAGAAAATAAAAGGCAAAAAATAAGAAACCTACTTTATCCACAAAAAAAGGCCGTACAATAATCTGTACAACCTTTTCTATCTTAAAGATATATAAAAACAGAACCAATATTCAATAAAAACTTAGTCTTAACCTAAAATCTCCTATCTGAAATCTGATGTCTAATATCTTGGCTCTTCACCCTCTATTTATACTCCTTAGAATCCCTTTTCGGTTCCTTAGCTTCCGGCCAATTTACCGTTTCACCTTTATCGTCCTGAGGCATTAGTCTTCTTTCTCTGCTTGTAAATTCAGGATCCTCTGATGCCATATAGGCCAATGCAGCCGTTAAAACCACATTATTTTTCACCTCATCAAAAACAATTTTGTCATAGGTGTCTTTTGTCGTGTGCCATGTATACCCGAAATATCCCCAGTTCAATGAACTTAAAGAAAATCCTGGAACTCCTGCTGCTACGAATGATGCATGATCAGAACCACCACCGCCCGGCATTCCCGGGAAATCTGTTTTAATCTGATCCCTTACTGTTTTTGGAACTCCGTTCAGCCATTTTCCGATATAGCTGTATGAGTCTACGAATCCCTGGCCGCTGATATTGATCACACGCCCGGTTCCATTATCCTGATTGAATACGGCTTGTGTCCCTTTCATAATCTGTGGATTATCTGCTACAAAGCCTCTCGAACCGTTCAGTCCCTGTTCTTCACTTCCCCAAAGTCCTATAACGATCGTTCTTTTATTATTGGGATAATATTTCTTCAGGATTCTCATGGTTTCAAGCATAGTAAGTGTGCCTGTTCCGTTGTCTGTTGCACCCTGTGCTCCATCCCAAGAATCAAGATGGGCAGAAAGGATTACATACTCTTCAGGCTTTTCTTTTCCTTTAATGACTCCAATCGTATTAAAGTTTTTCGCATCAGGAAGAATCTTAGATTGTGCTTCTACTTTGATTTTAGGTTTCGCTCCTTTTTCAGCCATTCTGTAAAGCATTCCGTAATCTTCCACATCAATGTCGATCATTGGGATCTTTGAAGTTTTAGCCCCGAAAATTCTGTTCGCTCCCATGATGCCGGTCCAGTTGGAAATAGCAATTCCTGCTGCTCCCGCCTTTTCCAAAGCTTCCGGAAGTGTATTATTATCGTAGCCTATATTTTTCACATAATCACGGAAGTCTTTTCCGGCCTGTTCTTTTTCTGCTTTTAGTTTTTCATACAATTCCGGAGTTGCAAATTCTTTGATCTGCTCATCAGAACGTCCGATCTTCTGGTATTGCGCGATAAGTACTATTTTTCCTTTCGCCGAAGGAAGCCATGCATCAAATTCAGCTTTGGAAGAAACTTTTGGAAGAACTACCACCTCAGCTTCTACGGCTTTTTTCGTTGCCGGACTCCATGCAAGCTGTGTTGCAGCTAATGATTTCACACGTGGATACGTCATATCTACATGCGTAATGCCACGCTGCCATCCTTTCCATGTTCCAAACTGCTGAAGGTTGGATTCTATTCCCCATGAACGGAGTTTAGCGGCAGACCATTCATTCGCAGCCAGCATTTCCGGAGTTCCCACAAGACGTGGACCTATACCGTCCAGAAGCTCATAGGCCATGTTTTCCAGCTGAGAACTGTTGTTGATTTCATCTACAAAGCTTTTTACAATAGGATCAAGCTTTTCTTTCGGATCTACCTTCACCTGAGCCCATGAGAATTGGGCGGCCAGCACAACTGCGGGCACAGCAAAAAATTTATTTATCTTCATAACACATATTGAATGCTTAAAGATAATAGAATTTGTGGGAATAAAGAAGAAAACGGAGTGGTAAAAGGATCCGTGTGCTGATTTGACAATGAAATAATGCAGTGATGTCTGAAAAAATTACACCCCCTCTTTAAATACATACGGTAACAAAGATATTCAAAAAGGAAAATCGTAAAGAATGATTACGGAAGATTCGGGCATAAAAAAAGCCGGCTCAGTGAGCCGGCTCGGGAACAAATTATTTTTTAGCTTCGTCTACAGAAACTTTTCTGAATTCTTTGAACAATTTGCTAAGTTCTAAAGCAGATTTACGAGCTCTTGTACCTGCAGCTTTATTTCCTTTTTCTGCTTGTTGGTTAGCCTCACTTGCAAACGCTTCGAATTCAGCGTTGATTTTTTCAATTAGTTCTTTCATTATTTTAAAATTTAGGGTGCAAATATAGGTTTTATGGTAATTCCAGCCTAGCTCCGGATAAAAAAGTTTAGGTTAAAATGTGATTTTTTTCATCTTTTCATCCTCCGAACTGTTATTTTTTACGTTTATGTTAAAAATTTTGGAGTTTCATTAGGCTTAGTGGGGCTTTTAAACCATTATTATAACATCATTTCTCCTTTATCACTTCTGCATTTATTCTTATTCCAAAATTCTATCGGAATGATATCCTCCTCACCGTAACTGTCTGATGGACTCTGGTCAGAAAGGCACACCGTTTTAACATCAGATTTCCCTGTCAGTACTAAAAAATATGATCTTATCAACCTATAAAACCATCGGCTTTTTAAAATTCACAGTTCCCAGATAATAAAAGAACAAACTGAACAACAAAAGCGGCCCCAACATATCTAACCAATTGATGTCGCTTCGATCATTGTAATATTCCAGCTGAAATTGATTCCAGTTGATGCTTCCTGTTGGTTCATTGGCGAAAATTTTGGGATAAAAGAGAAGCCTTTTGCTTTCATGAAACTTTTCTGCTGCCTGTGTAAACCTCAACTGATCAGCCAATCCGGATCCTGTAAGATCACTCAACTGAAACTGCACATGAAGTCCGGGAACAAAATAAGAAAACGTCCGGCTCATTTCCTCCCTCTTCCAAAGCTTCGCTTTCAACTGATCCGACTGACTTTTAGATTCATCATCTCCCATCTGCTGCATGGCATAATACCAAAGCCAATTGAAACTTTCTTTCGGAAAGCCATACGACCTGAACTGCGGATAATGTTTGTAAAATTTTTCTAAAGTCGGTTTTTGATCGGTATCCCATTTTTCATGATACGCTTCTCTCTGCCCGATGGCTGTATCTAATGCTTCCGGAAGCGGGTATTTGCTTAAAATAAAATGATTGAGAACAGCCGGAAGTATAATGGTAAGTACAATCCAGAAGCACAAAAGCCCTGCAGCACCTGCCCTGGAACTTTTATTCCAGGAAACGACCCAGAAACTTAAAGCAAACCATACGATAATATACAAGAGCGAGACCAGAACAAAACCTGCTAATGCTTTATTAATATTTAAACTCAGGAGGGGAACAGCCATAATCATCAGAAACAGTAAAACTCCGGCAATAGCTGCAAAGCGGACCACAAATTTTTTAAAAAGAATTCTGAGAGGTGATTGTGATTGTACAGACAGAAGAATCCACGTACTTTCTTCTTTTTCTTCCGACAGTAGATTATAACAGTACGAGATAATGACCAGCGGAAACAGAAAAATGATCACAAAACCGAGATCCAAACTCCCCAGAAGGAGACTGACAGGATTCTGATGGTCGGTATCATACTTCTGCCCCTCCAGGTTTCTGATGGTTAAACTCTGGATGGAAGGATTGACATCTCTTTGTCCTATTGAAAGAGCATTCAGATGATCTGTTTTGTGGACTAATCCAAATTTGAGATAATACAGCAAGAGTCCCAGATCTTTTTCTATATACCCTGTATATCTCTGGATATGCTCCTTCTGATATAAAGCTGTATGCTCAATATTGGCTTTCTGCTTATCTATAAACTGCCTTCCCACAAAAATACTGACCAGTCCTGATAACAGCAGGAACAGCATTCCCAGATAGGCGGACTGGGAACGAATGAAGTTCTTAAATAATAAAAGGTACATGATTAATTTATTTTTAATGTTTTAGACATAAAATGAAGGACAAAAAGAAGACCCAATACCCATAGCAAAAGAGAAAGCACAGAAGCAATTTCATTCTGAAAAAGAACAGTCTGGCTGATAAATCGATATTGAAAATCAGGAAGCTCTTTCCAGTGATCTCTGCTGATGGTGTAAGGCTTATCATCTGCCTGCTGCTTTTTATTGCTGATGTTTTCCATCTGGAGTTTATTCATCAGCTGTGCCAGTTGGTATCTGTAGTCTTCTACCTGCTCCTGATAACTGATGTAAGAATTAAAATCTGACCCTGTAAGCGCTGTCGACAGGTCTTTAACTGCCTGAAAAGGATTGACAAAAGCCAGAGAACGGTTGATGCTGTTTTGTTCTTCATAAATACCAAGCTGTTTCTGCCAGTGTTTATTATAAATTCCTGAACTTATTTTTTCACCTTCCGCCATGATATAGCCGCTATAATTAAAAGGCAATTCTTCCACTGTTTTCACCTGATAGACCTGCAGAAGAGAGTCCTTTATTCCTTTATAATAAATATCATTTGGATTATGACTGTCTCCGGTTTTTATCAGCTCATTTTCCACTTTGGTATCAAAATCTATCTTGGATGGAGCCGGATACAGATAACCGCCAAAAGCCTGTGCAGTTCTCGGAATAATAACGATAAACAAAAGCCATAAACCGATCAGTTTGACTAAAGAAGATTTTGAGGTTCTGCTTACGGCAGACACCATTACACAGACGCTGCACACAATAAAAAAGTAAATAAAATAAGCGGCAGCAATCCAAAACAGACGCAGAAATTCATCAACAGTACTTTTAAAACCGGTTAGAGAAAACCACATGATTGCGGAAAGGATCATAACAGGAATAAAAACAAGGCTGACGAGGCCAAGCAGTCCCAGTATCTTTCCGGTCAGCAATTCTTTCCATCTTACCCCCTGGCTGATTAGTACTTTCAAGGTATTGTTTTCCCGTTCTGCCGAAATACAGCTGAATCCCAGGAAAAATATAAACAGAGGAATAAGGGTTTGCAGGATCATTGCCGTACTTACCTCACCAAACCTTAACATTCCGGATGAAAAACCTGCTTCTGAAAAATTAACGGTATTCTGCTTATGGGCTTCCAGAAATACTGAATTTCCCATATACCGCTCCAAACCATAATCAAAAAAACTCAACGGATATCTTGCCCTGAAGATCAGATAACCATAATGAGCCATTCTGTGAGGATGTTTATCCGGTTTTTCTTCCCACTGCTGGCGTACATCCACCTGGTGTTTAATTCTGATATCTTCCTGTACTTTATAATCCTGCCATCCGGTGTAGGCAGCAAAGGCAAACAAAACACTCAGGATGAGCAGAAGAAAGATAACCGCCTTATTCTGTAATGACTGTTTCCAAAGTTGTATTGAAATCAGACGTATAATATGTATTCTCATATTTATAGATTTAAAATTTATAGACTGCGGTGAGCATTGCATTTCTTGGAGCTCCAGGGAACAGACGGAGATAATTTTGCGCACCCAGCCAGTACGTCCTGTTAAAAAGGTTATTGACATTGAGAGATATCCTCACGGGTCCTTGCTTCGGCGTATAATACACAGCAGCATCAAAGAGAGTATATTCTGGAACCAAAAATGAGCGGTTATACATCGGAACTTTATTTCCGCTGTACTGAACTCCCACTCCTACCGCAATATCTTTTAGAAAAGAAGATTCTCCAAAGCTGTATTTCTGCCAGATATTGGCGCTGTGAAACGGAGTATTCTGTTTTCTGGCTCCTATCAATGCGGGATTGATATCGTCAATAATTCTTGCATCATTGTAACCGTAAGATGCAAATACCTGCCACTGAGGTAATATATTCCCAATCATGTCCATTTCAAAGCCTCGGCTACGCTCCTGCCCTCTTGTGATCAGACGGTCCGGCTCAGCGGGATCATTGGCATTCAACAGTATATTCTGTTGACGGATCTCGTAGATAGCAAAATCAATATGGATCTTTCTATTAAAGAAATCTGCTTTCATTCCTACCTCTTTAGATTGGCTCCTCAAAGGCTCAAAGGCCCTGCCTTCAGGAATAACTACCGGAGCCAGGGAAGCCGTATTCGACTGTGGCTGGAAACCTTCTATGTAGGACGCATACACATTGATGTTTTCATTCACGTTGTAGGTAAGACCAAGTCTGGGGATCAGTTTACTGTCTTTGACAACAATTTCATTATTCTCTTTATATCGCGTAATATCCTGGAACCATTCCTGTCTTAGGCTTAGAAATAGATTAAAACGGTTCCATTTGATCTGATCCTGAATATAAATTCCGTTGGACCTTATCAAAGCAGGGGTCAATGCCGTTTTTGAAAATACATACTCGTCAGGATTTTTAATACTGTAAACCGGATTGGCCAGATTAAAGTGCTCTACATTCGGTTTAGGCATGGTAATCCCGTTGATCGTTACCATCTGATAAGCATCCGCATTCTGAGGATTATAGGAAGAAGCTGTCTTTCCATCCTTCAGAAGATATCCCCTTGCCGTATTTTGTGCTCCTCCTTTGTATTTATGAGTACTGATCAAATCGTATCCTGCCAGAATTTTATGTTCAATCGGTCCTGTCTTAAGATTGAATACCAGATAGGCATTGAGATTATCTGTATTCCAGAACTGATTCCGCTGTACCATTTGCATTCCTGCCAGTGTTGGAACAGGTTTATTATTTGCATCTACGGCAAAAGCATTGGTCGTTCGGTGCTCCTGAAGATCTTCCTTCCACGTCTGCTTCATATAGGATGCATTGATGCTAATGTGATCCGTAATACGGTGAGTAAAATTGGACATAATAATCAGCTCCTTTGATTTAAAATAATCATTAACCGCTCCTAAATTAAAACTTACGGGCGTGCTCCGTAGATTTGTCATCCCGTCTACCGCTCCGAAAATAGGCTGTCCCCTGTCTATTTTTCCGTTCAGGTCGCTGTAAATCATTTCTACATTCATAGCGGTGCGGTCATTGGGTATATAGGAAAGTGATGGAGAAATCAAAACACTCTTCTGGGACTGTATATCCCTGAAACTCTGAGCCTGTGCATACCCTGCATTAAACCGGTATAAAAGGGTTTTCTCCTTATTCAGCGGTCCGGTAAAATCGAGTGAGCTTCTTATGGTGCTAAAGCTTCCTACACTCATACTGACTTCCTTACTGGGTGTTTTCAACGGTTTCTTGGTAACCAAAACGATGCTTCCTCCGGGATCTACACTGGAAAGAACAGCACTGGCCGGACCTTTGATGACTTCTATCTTCTCAAGGTTGGTCGTTATGGGCTGCATAAAATAATACTGTCTCGTACGCATTCCGTTGATGATGGTTCCTTCTTCATTCTGTGCGATCCCCCGGATGCTGAACTGGTTATAATAGCTCACAGGAGTTACGCTGCTGGCTATTTTTACGGCTTCGCCAAGTTGGAAGGCTTGTCTGTCATTGATCAGTTCTTTACTCACCGTAGAAATCGAAAACGGAATATCTTTATTTTGAACCCCAATTTTTGTGGCTGAGAAAGAGTAATCACTGTGGTATTTTTTTGATGCTCTACCCAGAATTTCTACCTCCTGAATGTTCCCTACCTTATACAAATGGACAAGAAGTTTTCTTGATAAAAACAGACTATCTGCCTCTATTTGTTCCGTATGGATTTCATAGGATTCGGCATTGACATTGATTTCATAGATACCGGTTTTGACATCCGGGATATTGAAATTGCCATCTTGAGACGTTGCTTCATATCTGTTTTCGCTATTTTTAATAATGATTCTGGCATTTTTAAGCCTTTGATGGTTCTGGCCAACCACTTCCCCGGATAATGTCTGCTGCGCACAGACCTTCACACTGGCAGTAGCCAGTGCAGCTGTGATATACAAATACTTCATTACTCTGTTTTTAAATGGTTTCCAAATAAATTTTCTGCAGCTCATCTGCCGTAACGGATCTGGCCTCAAGAGTATGAACCAGACTGCCTTCTTTCATAATCCCTATACGCGTTCCTACATTCACCGCGTTGAAGATGTCGTGGGTAGCCATCATAATGGTTTTACCTTTTGCTGCAAGATCCTTACAGATCCTTGTGAATTCGGCAGTAGCCTTCGGGTCAAGTCCTGAAGTGGGTTCGTCCATTAAAATGAGATCGGCATTTTTCGCAACAGCAATAGCGATGGCAACTTTCTGACGCATCCCTTTAGAATAAGCCGACAGTTTTTTGTGGTGAGCCATCTGCTGAAGACTGGTATTCTCTAAAAATTCTCCCAGTTCTTCTTTGGAATAACGAAAACCAGCCATCTGGCTGAAAAAATCTAAATTTTCAATCCCTGTAAGATTGGGATACAGCTGTACTACTTCCGGAATATAGGCTATATACTTCCTGGTCGTTTCACCATTGATCTCCACCGGAACTCCATTAATAAGGGCCTGCCCGGAGCTGGCTTTTAAGAATCCTAAAAATATATTGATCGTGGTGGTTTTACCGGCTCCATTTTGACCGAGCAGACAGAAAATTTCTCCTTTTTGTACGGATATATTGAGACCGCTTAGTGCAGTGACATGGTTGTACTGCTTACTAAGCTCGATTGCTTGTAATATTGACATGAAAATGTATTATGTAATTAAATAATTAAAAGAGTTCAGCCCGCAAAAGCAGGCATAGGATATTTAAAAATTACAATACAGCCGGAGGGCCTCTGTCCGCTAAGGAAAAAAGAGTGTAAGAAAATAGAAATTCGGGGGAAGAGAAAATCTTTCCCGTGATTTTTGTTAATGAAAAAGAATCAGTATAAATCTTCCCAATTCCTTCTGCACCCAGAAGTTTATGGTGGCAGATCGGACATTTGGTATCACATGATGAAAAGGCCTTTTTGAAAATCTTTCCATTTTCTATTTTCGACTGCTGAAAAGAATTTCCTGTGTTCTGATTGTGAAGAAAATGATGGTGGAGATATTCTGCCGGAGAAACCGCAAACGCATAAACAGCAATGAATACTGCCGTTAAATAGTTTTTAAAATGCCTCGTGATTCTCAATAGATAGATTTACTGATTGAAATTGAATCTTGCGAAATTAAAAAATATTTAATTAACGGACGCCTTTACTTGGATCAATTTCAAAATTTTTCTATTATTAGTGGATTTTAGTTTGTAAAGCCTTAAAGATGGAAACTACAGATATTAACTAAAAACCTCGACAGAAAAAAATAGCTGTTTTTTAATACTCATTTCTGATTTTTATAACTTCCCTCTTTCAACATCCCGCCTTCCTTTCTTTAACAGTTCTTTTGCTTTTTCCCCCGCATTTTCTAATAAAGCAAGGCTTTCCGCAGTGATGCGGTCTGCAAATATGATCCGAAAATGAGCATTGTACTCGTCTGTTAATGAAAATGTATTGCCGGGAGTAAATAGAATCCTGTTTTGATCACAGTAATCAAAGAATACCTGCATATCAATTCCTTCCGGCAGTTTACCCCAGATGCTGTACCCTCCCTGAGGGTTGTGGAAATAGGAATCTTCGGGAAAGTGCCGACGTAATGCACCCAGCAGTTCAACAGCCTGCTTATTGAGTTTTTTACGGAATGAACGAAGGTGCCTGTCGTAGCTGTTTCCCTGAAGGAGTTTCAGCATGAGTTCCTGATAAACTGGAGAAACGGATCTTCCCAAAACAAACCTTGCCTTTTCTGCACGGGAATAAAAACGTCCGGTATTCAGCCAGCCTAAACGGATGCCCGGCGCCAGGGTTTTTGAAAAGGAAGAATAGGTCATTACCAGTCCTGAACGATCAAAGCTTTTAATACACTGTGGTCTTTTATCACCAAAATAAAGGTCCCCATACATATCATTTTCAATAATCGGAACCTGAAACCTTGTTGCAATCTCCAACACCTCTTTTTTAGCACCATCACTCATAACGTTACCTGTGGGATTGTTGAAATTAGGCGTTATCACAACTGCACGGATATCATTCGACAGACATACGTTTTTAAAATAATCCGTATCGAAACCGTTTTCATAATGAACAGGAATTTCGATAGTTTTCAGCCCGAGGTTAGCAATAGCTTCAAGAATTGAAAAGACGCATGGACTTTCAACAGCTACAATATCTCCGGGTTGGGTTACAGCGCTCAAAGCTATGGTTAATGCCTGCAGCGCTCCATCTGTAATAATAAGTTCATCCGGGTTGAATAAACATCCATGAGCTGCCATTTGTTGGGAAATTTGCTCCCTTAACTCCGGCAAGCCATTGGAAGGATAATATCTCAATAATGCGGCTCCTTTCTCGCGGATGACTTCCTGCATCGTTCTGAGAATCAGTTTTTGAGGAATTAAAAGATCTCCGGGTGCTGTTACATTGAATGAACTCACTTCCGAAGGCTTGTTTCTGGCCGAGGTTAGCATGATGTTTTTTGCGAATACAGTATCCCTCACCACCGGAGGCAGGTTTGCTCTGGATGGAGAGCTATGAATAGCTAAAGTATTAGCTACAAAATACCCTGAGCGTGGATGGCTTTCCACCAGTCCTTTCATCACAAGATGATCAAAACCACTTTGAACAGAACTTGTACTCAAATGGTATACATTTTTAATCTCCCGCACGGAAGGCAATCGCTGTCCTTTCCTCAGAATTCTATTTTTAATTTGTTCTTCAATAACTGAAGTGAAAATTTCGTATTTGTATGACCCCATCCTTAATTTTGCTAATCTGTACTGAACAAATTTACAAAACGAACAAACTGTACCGATTAAATTAATGATAACTGTATCCTTTTTGAAAGCTATAATCTTCTAATTTTGAATAAAAAAAGATTCATGAATATAATTTCAAAATTTACAGTGGGTTCTGAAGAGGGAATTTCTGATCTTATAACCATTATTGATGCCTCTGTTTACGCATTATACAAAGAGCTTGTTCCTGAAAAGGATATCAAAAAATACATTGAAGATGATATTGATCCAAGAAAGATGATCAATGATCTGAACGACCTTTCCAATCAGCTTATTATTACTTATGCAGATGATCAGCCTGTAGGCTACAGCACTCTTAAAAGCGGATTGACTCACCCTGCGTTGCCGGAGGGGAAAAGAGCTACAGAGATGAACTTTGTGATACTCCCGGAATTTGATTCACCGGAAACCAGAACATCACTTTGGAAAAAAAGCAGATCCGCAGCCAGCTTCACAGATGTCGTCTGGATCAATATACTGGCACATGATCCACTTTTAGAGTTTTTAAAAGAGTCAGGGTTTTCTGTCGCTATTGATGCTACAGCAGGACCTTTCCAACTTCCGTCGCATATATTAAAACTGGAAATCAGTAAAAGCTAGATTTTCAAGAAAAAAGTGCAGGTTTTCGATCCTTTTAAAACATTCTGGCCTTATTATTTGTTACCACGAAAGTTTAAAAAAATGCTAAATACTTTTGGGATTGATATTTTTAGTTTCCCACAGATTTCCCGGATAGCAAAGATTGGTATCTAAGTAATTTTTCAACCATTAAGAAGATTTTGAAACACTTTAGAACACTTTAGTTTGAAAAGTTTTGTGACTTTTAAAGCCCTCGAAAATCACGCAGATTGAGCAGATTTTTTTGAAATTTAAATAATGTAAATTGATGGATGTAAATTGCAAAAAGTAATGATAAAAGCGGTTCAAAGGAAATTGAGAAAAACTATTTTGCAGATTATCATTACAGAACAGAAAACAGATCTGATTAATGGCAGTTTCCGTATCTTTGATTTTTATAATTTCTATATCATGAGTGATCAGCTGGAAACCATTGAAGATTATTACAAACGTCTCAGGAAGAATCAGATGAAGATGTTTGATTCGGATGATTTTGAAACAGGAAAGTCGCATTTTAATGTGTCTATGCGGAAATACTGCAGTTTTAAAAGCCCTTACAACCGCCGTGATTATTATAAAGTAAGCTTTATTTTGGGAAATGGCACTTTTCAGTATGGGGCCCATGAACTGTATATTGACCGTCCTGCCCTCTTTTTTCCTTCCCCTCATATTCCCTATTCATGGGAATGTGACGGAGATCTTCAGGAAGGGTATTTCTGCCTGTTCAATCAGGAGTTTTTTAATGGAAATACTGAATTCAATTTATTTAAAAAGACCTCTTTATTCAAAGAATGGAGCAAGCCCATTGTTTTTTTAACGGATGAACAAACCCAGCTTGCTACGCTTTACTTTGAACAGATGTATAAACTGAATAATTCGGCCTATCCTTTCCGATGCGGCAGTATCAAAAGCCACCTGGCCTCTGTGATACATTTGGCTTTGGAGAACCGTGTGGATGATATTAATCCTAATGAGCTTCCGGCCAACATCCGTCTTTACCGCTTATTTGATGAGCTTCTCAACAAACAGTTCCCACTGGACTCTCCGGCCTATCCGCTGGCTCTGAAAACGGCTTCTGACTTTGCGGAACACCTGAATGTGCACGTTAATCATCTGAATTCATCGGTAAAATCGGTCACCCATCTTACGACGACCCAAATAATTAAAGAAAGGGTGTTTGAAGAGTCTAAAAATCTATTAAAATATACCAATTGGGATATTGCTGAAATAGGATATACACTTGGGTTTGAACAACCTTCCCATTTCAATAATTTCTTTAAAAAACATGCTGAGGTTTCGCCGTTAAAATTTAAAAACACATTTTAAATCTTTGATTTTTGTAATTTTTACTTTGTCTTTTAAAATTCAACTGGATATTTCTTAGCTTATTTTTGCATAGTAAAATAACGAACGAGTATGTTGTTGAAAGAAGCATCTGAGAAAAGAATCAGATTAATAACCATTATGGCTTTTGTGTCGATCCCGCTTTCGGGATTTGTCACTGATATTTATTTGCCTTCATTCCCATCGATGGCCAAAGAAATGCAGGTCTCTGAAAAGGATATTCAGATCACTTTGACGTCTTATCTTCTGAGTTATGGGATTTCGCAACTTTTTGTAGGAGGAATTCTGGATAGCATTGGGCGTTACCGTCCTAAGCTGGTTGCTCTTTTTCTACTGATCATCAGCAGTATTTTGATTACGATGACGGATAGTATTTTATTAATCTGTCTGCTCCGTATTCTTCAGGGAGCGGCCGTTTCTGTCCTGGTTGTGGCTACCCGTGCTATTTTTGTGGATCTTTATGATTCTGAAAAAGTGAAGCATTATCTGAGCTATTTCACCATCGTCTGGTCGTGCGGGCCTATTTTGGCTCCGTTTCTGGGGGGATATCTTGAAAAACTGTTTAACTGGCATGCTAATTTTTACTTTCTGGCTTTCTATGCAGCGTCTCTGTTTCTGTTTGAATGGTTCTTCAGCGGTGAAAGCTTACCTGAGAAAAAGAAACTTAATCTTTCTGAGAACATCAGTCTGTACAAAATGATGCTTAAAAACAGGATTTTCATGCTTGGGATCTTTATTTTAGGACTGAGCTATTCCATTGTAATGCTATTTAATTTAACAGGTCCTTTTATTATTGAGAACACATTTCACTTTACTCCGGTTGTCATAGGATATTGTACATTAATCTTAGGTTTTTCCTGGATGATTGGTGGGTTTATAGGAAAACGCAGACTTAAGCTTGACTTTAAGGACAGGATCTTACAGCCTATTATTTTACAGCTGATCCTGATCGCCGGACTGATTGCCACCAGTTTCTATGCGGAAAGCCTTTTCATTATGGTTCCGTTCGCCTTTTTCATTCACATCTGCTCAGGAATCCTGTTTACGTCATTTTTTACAACGAGTATGCTTTATTTCCCTAAAAATGCAGGAACAGCAGGCGGACTGATGGGTGGATTAGTGTATGTGATTACTTCTATTACAAGCTTTATCATATCCGTCAGTGGAAACGTCACGGAACAGGGCGGACTTGCCTGGCGTTATCTGGCGATTGCCATTATACTATTAGGAATTATCCTGGTGATGCATCAGGCGGTAAAAAAAGAACAAGCAGAGAATTAATCTCTGCTTTTTTGTAATCATACTGTTTTCATGAATAACAGCTATTGGCCATGTTGCCTTACCTTGTCTTTTCAATATACAATATATCCGTCTTATTATCTTCAAAACAATGAATCGTTATAGGCATGTTTACCCCCATTTCATGAAAAGGGAGACTAGGTTTCATGATCGTAGTTGTTGACCAGGAATCGATGTATCTGTATTCTGTTTGAATTAAGTATTTATAGCCCTTACTCGTCCATTTCTGTTCAACGGATAAAACAACAGTGTTAACCACTAACTTATCTTCCCGTTTAAGATTTTTAATGGATTTTTTATAAAAAGGAATGACAAACCGGATCATCAGGTATACAATGGCACAGATTAGTACAATACCGAAATAAGTGCCTGTATCAGGTGTACCGTTGATCATATCGTTTATTGCATTCACACCAATGAGGATGAAGCCTAAAATGAGAAGTGGGCAGAAAAAAGCTCCTATGATAAGTCTTGTTTTTAATACAAATCTTAGCTTTTTCTTTTCTTCAGCTGTAAGAGGTTCCTTTCTAATTTGTGTAAACATTTATACTCTTAATTGTTAAATCTGTATAATAAATAGATGAGATTGCGTTCACTCCTGCCATTTATTTTTTTGCTTAAAAATTCGAACGGTTAGTTATATTCCAGCACATCGGCTATCAAAAAAGAACTTCCGGAAGGAATTACCCTAATGTCTCTTTTATAATCAATTTTAGCCTCCGTATCTGTGATGATGGTTTCAAACATATAAGCAGATCCGATCTTTTCCCTGAAAATACAACTGGTCACTTTTATCAGCCCATAATCGGTTCCGGAGACCAGATAATCCGTGCCAATACCCGCGTAATCACAGTTAAAATCTTTAGCCCATTTCTTTTTGAACTCTTTTAATGACATTTTTCCACCCTTTCCTGCCTCCATTGCGTCATCTTTATAGGCCATATATTTATCGGTGTAAATTTCCTTATGCTTCCCTTCTGCTTCTTCATTTGTATTTTCGGCAAGACCATTGGCTTTATTTAAGGTATTGGCTACAACATGAGTGATCCAGGCTCTTGCTTTTTCAACATCCTTAGTCTCTTTTACTGATTTTTGCGGAGTGGATACTTTTGCCGTACTCTTATTTTGTGCCTTAACATGATTGATTGTGACCAACGACATGATCATAGCCGTCATTAGAAATTTATTCATCTTTAAATATAGTATATTTTGATTCGTGTACAATGATTGGGTATGAATTAGTGTTTATGAATCTGTGTAGCGAACAGGCCCACTGCTGCCAACAGAAACCCTATCGAAATAAGCAGGAAAACGAACAATAAAAGGAATCTATTAGGTGTTGTTGGTGAATTCTTTCTTTTAAACAGCTGAGGATTTGTAAAGCCCGCTACACTTAAAGAAAAGAAAGCTACACTCAATATCAAAGTGATTATTATATAGGGTCCGGTAAAATCCAAATTGATTGATTTATTGTTAATATGATTTATTTTGTTTTGGATACACAAAGTACTGTTATAATTTGAAATTTTGGCTTGATAAAAATCAAGAATTTGTAAAATATAAGTAAAACTACTCTGCTCAAGTTTATTTTCACAAGAAACCTTATCTTTCAGAAATATACCGTTATGAAGCTATACAATGACAGAACTCGAACACTATATCGCCTCTTATTTTGGGATTGATCAATCGGATGAATTAAATAAGGTAAGTTCACTTTTCAAATTAACCTCATTAAAAAAAGGAGACTATTTTTTAAAAGAAGGAAAATGGTGTGACCAATTTTGTTTTATTCAAACCGGAATACTGAGAGTTTTTACTATGCCTTATGATAAAGAGATCACGCAATGGATTACCACCAAGGGGTATTTCGGAACCGATTTCTCAAGTTTCTTCTTCGAAACCCCTTCCCGTTGGAATATTCAGGCACTGGTAGATGTAGAGCTTTATACCATTTCAAAAGAGGATTATCGGAAAATCGGTGAGCTGGCCCCCAACTGGAATGAACTTGAAAAAACCTTTATCATTAAATGTTTTGCCATTTTGGAAGACCGGGTTTTCAGCTTTTTATCCATGTCTGCCGAAGAAAGATATCATTACTTTTTTGAACACAATAAAGAACTTTTTAATCAGGTTCCTTTACAATATATTGCCTCAATGCTGGGAATGACCCCGGAAACGTTTAGCAGAATAAGAAAGAAAAAATAATTTCTTGATTTTTATCAAGTGACGATTTTACCTGATACTCTGATCTTTGTATGACAGAATATTAAATCATACAAATATGTTTATCGGACATTTCGGATTATCCTTTGCAGCTAAAAAATTAGCCCCTAAAGTTTCTCTGGCCACCCTGTTTATCGCTACACAATTGCCGGACGTTCTCTGGCCGTTTATGCTCATGTTCAATATCGAGAAAGTAGCCATCAGTCCGGGTTATACTAAAATGAACGCCTTCGAGTTCCTCTACTATCCGTACACCCACAGCCTTTTCATGGGTGTGATATGGGGCATCGTTGGTGCTCTTATTTATGCATTGATAAAAAAAGATATCCGGGGAGCATTAATTGTTGGTGTATGTGTCCTGAGCCATTGGTTCTTTGATCTGGTAGTTCACAGAACTGACTTACCACTCTCTCCTTTCAGTAGCTATAAAGTAGGTTTTGGATTGTGGAATCATGTAGCCGCCACATTGATTATTGAATCCATCCTGTTCTTTGGAGGCCTTTTCACCTACACTTCCATTACCCAATCAAAGAACAAAAAGGGTTCCTGGGGACTTGCGTTTCTGACAGCATTGTTGATACTGGTCACCATCACCAATACCTTTGGCCCTGTACCTACCGCCATCACAATGTCATTATATATCACTATGATTGCTCTGATAGCCGTTCTGGTCTTTTTTGCCGGCTGGGTAGATAAGAACAGGAAGGTAAAAGAAATTAAATGATCTTTAATCTTACGGCATTCAGCAGTATACAAGGGAAATTTGAAACTTCCTATACTCTAAAAATAAGGTCATTCAAAATATGCAGAAGATAAAAAAAGAATGAAAGTTGTATTGAATTTATAAAAGAATATTTTGAACACGGTTTTTCACCAAAAACACAAATAAAATTAACATATATTTGATTTACAATGAATTAAAATCTTAATTATTTGAGTTAAATACAAACAATTAAGATTTAGAAACAAAATCAATAATTTTATTATTTACAATAAATGCAGTTTAATTTTCGTATATTTATAAAAATGTCTATTAATACTTTATAAAATAAGTTGTAAACATTCATAATTTTAAAATATATAAAATGAGAAGTGTTTACATGGGCGAAAGCGATGAACATGAAATCGGCAATATACCGATGAAAGCGATTAGTATTGCGTACTTAATTTTGGTACATCGTTTACCTGATCAATTCAAAAAACTTTTTACAGCGATCTACGAATCCACCAATTTTTATCTGATACACATTGACAAAAAAGCGAGTCAGGAAATTGGTGAGAATGTCAGAAATTTTTTAAAATCTTATTCAAATGTACATATCCTGGATAGTGAAAATGTAGTTTGGGGAGGATACAGCATGGTGCAGGCTGAATTAGACGGAATAAAATATCTTCTGAATATGAATGCGCAATGGGACTATTTCATTAATTTAAGCGGACAGGATTATCCTTTAAAATCACAGAAAATAATCAGAGAGTTTTTATCCAAAAACAATGGTAAAAGCTACCTTAAAATTGCCGATCAGGAAAAGTCCAGACCTGAAACCATGAACAGAATTGAAAATTATTTTGAGGAGCTGGAAGATAAAATTTCAGAAAAAACCCACAAAAGAAATTTCATGAAAGATGTCATCCCTTATATTGGCGGGCAGTGGATGATTTTAACCAGAGATTGCTGTGAATTTATTACCAATAGCATAGAAGTCAAAAAGTTTGAGGACTATTATCTCAACACTTTAATCGCGGACGAATCTTTCTTTCAAACAGTTTTAATGAATACTTCTTTCACGGGTATTTTGGTAGATGATGACAAAAGAGCCATTATCTGGATACCTGATGGGGATATCAAACTGCGTCCAAAGACTTTCACAAAAACCGATTTAGATTTTCTTCAACAAGGGAATCATCTTTTTGCCCGGAAGTTTGATGATCATGTTGACAATAACATTATCGACTCTATTAAAGCCCAATATGATGAACCTTTTAAAACATTGGTGAAGATCACCGATGTAAAAAATATAAGCAGAACTATTCCTCATTTAAATTAAAAAAATATTTAAGTTATGTTCGTAATCCTGGTCCAATTGGGTCAGGGTTTTTCATTGCTGCCTACAAAAAAAGTCTCCCCGGAGGAAGACTTAAAAAAACACAAATGATGAAAAAAAATATTTTCTCGGGTCAAATATACTCTATTTTTTATTTTTAAAAAGAGCATTGCATTGTGAATTATCTGTTTTATGATTAAAAACATCTAATTGATTTCTCGCTTATAACAAATAAAACTGCTGAAGTTTTTCTTCACACAGGGTCTTCACCACTTCTATCCAGCGGTCTTCATCATTAAGACAAGGAATATAATGGAAGTTTTCTCCTCCACTATGCAAGAATTGCTCTTTTCCTTCTACTGAAATTTCTTCCAGGGTTTCAAGGCAGTCTGAAACAAAAGCCGGACAGACGATAGCCAAATTTTTTACTCCTTTTGAAGGAATTGTTTCTAAAGTTTCATCCGTATAGGGCTCCATCCACTTATCTTTTCCAAGTCTTGACTGGAAAGAAATGATGGTTTTTTCTATAGGTAAATTAAGTTTTTCAATCACTTTTTTAGTGGTATCGAAACATTGATGGCGATAACAGAACTGATGACTCGGATTCGTTTCTCTGGAGCAGCAATCATTGAGATTGCAGGTTTTTGTGGGATCTGTTTTGTAAATATGTCTTTCCGGAACTCCGTGATAGGAGAACTGTAAAGCATCAAAATTTTCAGGAAGCTTTTCTCTGATGCTATCTGCCAGACAGTTGATGTAAATATCTCTATGGTAAAAAGGCTGAATATAATTGATTCTTACTTTTGGAAATTTCTTTTTTCTTACTTCTTCCGCTTTTTCTTTGACAGATTCCGTTGTACTCATTGCATATTGCGGATACAGTGGAAAAAGCACAATTTCTGAAACACCCTGATCAACCAATTTCTGAATTCCCGTTTCAATGCTGGGTTCAGCATACCTCATCCCGATTTCTACAGGAACATCAACCAGTTTTTGAAGTTTTTGCTGAACTTTTTTAGTGATCACAATCAGTGGAGAGCCTTGATCCGTCCAAACTGTTTTGTACGCTTCTGCTGATTTTGCGGGTCTTGTATTTAAAATAATTCCACGAACGAGCAGCGCACGGAAAATCCAGCGGTAATCTATTACCCTTTCATCCATCAAAAACTCATCAAGATATTCCTTTACATCCTTTACCGCTGTAGATCTTGGCGACCCAAGATTTACCAATAAAATTCCTTTTTTAGCCAATGTTATTTATTTTAATTATGAATGATTGTTTAAGTTGTCTCGTCAAGTATTAAGTCAATGCTCTTTTATACGTTTCCAAAGCTCTTTCCCTTGCGTATTTATGCTCAACCAATGGTTTATGATCATAGTTGCCCGGAAGCCATTTTCGGATGTATTTCCAATCTTTGTCAAATTTTTTGGTTTGCTCTTCAGGATTGAATATTCTAAAGTATGGAGCCGCATCGCAACCACAGCCTGCCGCCCATTGCCAGTTTCCGTTATTGGCGGAAAGATCATAATCCAGAAGTTTGCCGGCAAAGTAGGCTTCTCCCCATCTCCAGTCGATCAGGAGATGTTTGGTGAGGAAACTTGCCGTGATCATTCTTACTCTGTTGTGCATAAAACCGGTTTCATTAAGTTCCCGCATTCCTGCATCTACAATAGGATATCCCGTTTTTCCTTCACACCAGGCTTTAAATTCATCTTCATTGTTTCTCCAGGGAATCTCTTCATATTTTTTCTTAAAGCAATGGTTGACTATGTAAGGAAAATGAAACAGAATCTGCATAAAAAACTCCCTCCAGATCAGCTCATTAAGCCATGTTTCGCTATGTTCAAGAGCAAATTTTACACATTTCCTCACTGAAACGGTTCCAAAGCGAAGGGCAATTCCTAAATGGGTCGTATGATCCATGGCAGGAAAATCCCTGTATTGCTGATAAGAATCGATGATTTTTTTATCCAGTGACGGTTCTGTAAATTTTATTTCCGTCTTTTTAAAGCCAATATCTTCCAATTTAAGAATATCCTCATAGCTTTTTATTGCGGCAAAATTGCTGAAATCAGTTTCATAGATTTCAATAGTTTTTAAATGCTCTTTCCACTTTTTCGAATAAGGGGTAAAGACGGTATACGGAGACTGATCACTTTTAAGGATATCGTTTTTTTCGAATATCACCTGATCTTTGAAGTCAGAAAATTTCACGTTGTTCTTTTCAAGAAGATCAGCAACTTCCCGATCTCTTTTTATGGCCTGTGGTTCATAATCTCTGTTGCAGAATACCGTATCAATCTCAAACTCTTTGACCAGTCTTTTGAAGATATCGAGTGGATTTCCCCGGTAAGTTTTGAGTCCGCTATTATGTGTCTGAAGTTCTTTACTGATATTCTCCAGAGCCTGGTGGATGTAATCTACCCTTTTGTCTGATCGGTCTTCAAGATGGTCCAGAATTCCGGTATCAAATATAAAAACAGGAAGTACTTTCAGTCCTGAATCCAGGGCATGACACAAACCGGCATTGTCATCCAGCCTCAGGTCCCTTCTGAACCAGAAAATATTAATTTTGCTCATTGCTCTTCAATTTTTGAAATAAATAGATATTCCACAGAATCATTTCATAACCATAAACCGTATCTTCTATCGGAATGGTCAGCATTCTTATTCCCATGAAATTTTGGGGATTGTAGTTCACAATCGGGGATTCCAGACCTGTCCCTGTGAGTATTCCGTTGACCACCAAAAATCCAGGCATCAGTATAAGATAGATGAATGAAGCTTTGCCAAGCCACCTTTCTTTTAAGACAAAATAAAGTGTGAACATACTGATAGCTGTAGATAAGAACGTGACCATAGTGTAAATCTTATCATGAAAGTAAAAGGCTATTCCCAATGCAGAAATAATGGAAATGATCACAAATACTCTTTCCGGCAATGACTTCCAGCCCAGTTTGAAAAATTTATCCAGACAGAAATATGTGAAAATACATGAAAAAGGAATACAGAAGAAAAACAGGATTTCTTCAACCGGAAGGTTATATACCCGGATTCCTAAAAGATAGGCATCATTGAACCACCACACCCCTCTTTTGGTAAACCAGATATCCCAAAAGATAAATACAACAGCCACAATAAATGCTGCTTTAAAAAAAGCAGAAAAATGTCTGTTGAATTTTATTTTAGGATGAAATGAAAAAACAAAACAGATGATGACCGTAAAAAAATTAATCAAAAGATAGGTGTAGTGGAACATGGTCAGGCTTTATGTTGATTAAAATACATTTTAAAATATTTTATAGGTACCCACAGAAAGCCAAAACACTCTCCTTTTTCTTTTCCGGTGTGTTTATGATGCTGTTTATGGGCACGTCTTATAGCAAGTAAATAGGGATTTTCTGTATTGCGCAGGATTTTAAACCTTTGATGGATAAAGATGTCATGAACAAAAAAGTAAGCCATTCCGTATAAAGCGATTCCGATGGCTATGTAAAACCAGAAATTAAAATTCTGTGTCGTTCCGTAATACATCAAAAGTATCGTAGGCAAAGCAAAAATAACGAAGAAGTAATCATTTTTCTCCATCGCCCCTTCATTACTATGGTCGTGATGGTCCTTATGAAGCATCCACAGAAAACCATGCATGATGTACTTATGGATAAGCCACGTCATTCCTTCCATGATGAAAAATGTGCCTACTACAATCAGAAAATTCATTACTTTATTTTTTTATTGAAGCGTTCTTCTAAAACTTTATACCGGTAGTTGAAAACGTGCTCAAGCTTTTTTCTGACAAAAACTTTATGCGCTATTTCACCCAAAAAACCTAAAGGAAGTTCATAATCCACCGAATCTTTCATAAAAACTCCTTTTTCGTTAATTATAAATTCATGATGATGGTTCCAGAGTTTATAAGGTCCTTTTTTCTGAGAATCTGTAAAACTTTTTTGAAAATCAACCTGTTTGATTTCCGTTTTCCATTTCATTTTTATTCCTAACAGGGGCGAAATATAATAGTCAATAATCATCCCTTCATAAATTTCATCATCTGCCATTTCGGTAAGGACTATAAAATTCATATCCTTTGGAGTGATTTCAGAGAGGTTATTTGCTGAAGAAAAAAATTCCCATGCTGTTGCTATATCACAGTTCAGCTGCTGTTCTCTATACATTTTATGTATCATTGTAATTCGTACTATGTAATGTTATTCGGTTATAAAAGAGACGTTTTATACTGTACGTAGCTGCTCATCATTAAAGATAGTTTCTTTCCATTTGAGATTCTTATTCTTTGGTTAATGATCTTACTGGCAGAAGTTTTCTTGATTTTCCGGAAAAGCGAAATATAATACCGGAAAGCCAGATAAACGCCGAATCTTGCGGAACCAGGCAGTTTTTTGATTCCTTCCAAAGCGGTCTTAAATTCTTCTTCGATCTCTTTTTCAATATGAGATTTCACAGTATTGTCAAAATATGAAATATCAACATTCGGGAAGTAGCAGCGCCCCAAAATCTGATAATCATCTTTCATATCCCGGAGAAAATTGACTTTCTGAAAGGCAGATCCGAGGATCATGGCGTAGGGCTTCAATCTCTCAAATTCTGTAGCATTTCCTTCTGTAAAGATATGAAGACACATCAGTCCCACCACTTCAGCAGATCCTACGATATATTCTTTATAAAGATCTGAATTGTAATCTATTTTCTGAAGGTCCATTTCCATGCTTTTCAGGAACTGGTGAATAAGACTGTAATCAATCCTGTATTGGTGGACTGTTTCCTGAAACGCCTGCAAAATTGGATTCAGGGAAATTTTATCTTCCAATGCCTGAAAAGTTTCTTCTTTGTACCTTGATAAAAGTTTCTGTTTATCATAATCATGAAAGCTGTCCACAATTTCATCGGCAAGACGTACATATCCATAAACCGCATAGATCGGATTTCTGAGTTTCGGAGACAGCGCCATGATGCCGAGAGAAAAACTTGTACTGTATTGTTTAGTCGTTTCTCGGCTCACTTTATAGGAAAGGTCGTCAAACAATTTTTTCATAATTAGTTTATTTTGCTGGCTTCATGGGCTGCTATTTTCCCTGAAATAATGGAGGGCGGAACTCCTGGGCCGGGAACAGTAAGCTGACCAGTATACAGGAGATTTTTTATCTTTTTATTTCGGATGGAAGGCTTTAAAACAGCCGTTTGCGATAGTGTATTGGCAAGACCGTAAGCATTGCCTTTATAGGCATTGTAATCTTCTTTAAAATCATTAATGCAGTAGCTCCTTTTATAATCTGTTTTTGAGATCAGATCTGAAGTTCCGGTATGTTTTTCCAATCTTCCGATCATCTCAATAAAATACTTTTCCCTCATTTCTTCAGAATCTTCTATTCCCGGTGCAACGGGCATTAACAGGAATATATTTTCACAGTTCTCGGGAGCCATCCCTTTATCTGTCTGGGATGGGCAACACACGTAAAACAAAGGCTTTGTAGGCCATTTCTTATCTTCATAAATTTCATGGGTGTGAAGCTCCAGATCATTTTCAAAGAAAAGGGTGTGATGCTTTAGGTTGGGAATTTTCCCTTTGATTCCCAAATAATAAATAAGACATGATGGAGCGAATGTTTTTTTCTCCCAGTATGACGGTTTATAGTTTCTGTACGATTCAGGAAGAAGCTGATTTTCGGTATGATGATAGTCGGAAGAAGCAATGATCATGTCAAATAGCCGGTCTTCTCCATGAACTTGTATTCCGATGGCTCTGTCCCTTTCAACCTTTATTTTTTCTACATTTGAATTAAAGTGAAAATGAGCTCCCTGTTCTGTAGCAATCTTCATCATGGCATCAGTCACTTTTGAAAAACCACCCATCGGATACCAGGTTCCCAATTTATACCCTCCATAATTCATCAGGCTGTACAAGGCAGGAATATTCCTGGGCGCTGCTCCCAAAAAGATGACCGGAAACTCCATCAACGTGATTAGCTTAGGGTGGCTGAAATACTTTCTTACAAATTGGCTGAAGTTGGTAAGCAAATCCAGCTTTAATGCATTCTTTGCCATTTTGGGTGAAATAAACTCGAACCATGAATGACAAGGTTTATTTACAAAATCTTTCATCCCAATTTCATATTTCATCCGGGCATCTTGCATAAATTCGTCAAGCTTTTTTCCGGCTCCCGTTTCCATACTTTCAAATAAGGCAGTCATTTCCTCATAGCCGTCCGGAATATTCATGACACCATCTGAAAACACCATTTCAAACTGAGGATCCAGCGGAATAAGCTCATAAAAATCCGATGCTTTTTTTCCAAAATCCTCAAAGAATGCTTCCATAATATCCGGCATCCAATACCAACTTGGTCCCATATCAAACACATAGCCTTCCTCCGTCCGAAACTGTCTTGCTCTGCCTCCTACCTCGTTGTTTTTTTCAAACACGTGTACTTCATTTCCTTCTTTTGCCAAATAGGAAGCTGCAGATAATCCGGAAAAGCCTGAACCGATGACGGCTATTTTCTTGTTCATGATTAATTTTTTAAGAATAAATATTCCTGGCTGACGACATCAATAAGGTTTCTGGATTCTATATTCCTGCTGAAGATCGGATGGTGAAATTTTTCTAATTTTCCTAAAATACGGATCAACTCCATTTTTTCAGAATGGTTAAGATCTCCAGCGACAATATGAGTGGCCATCCTGATTTTCTGCATCTGATGTTCTAAGGAGATATTGCCTGAGCTTGTGATATGTATGATTTTTGTTCTTTTATCCGTCTCTGAATCTGCCTGTTCAATCCATCCTAATTTTATAAGTCGATTGATAATCAACATTCCAACGGATTTTTCATGAACATTTTTTTTAATAAGTTCCATTTTGGTCATTTCTCCAAATGCCTTAAGATTAATGAGATAAATGAAATCTTCCTGAGTCGCAAAGTCCGAATCGGAAATGGCAGATTTTGAGTAAGATTTAGCATATCTGTTAAGGTGAACCAAAGAAGTGCTTATTACACTTTCGGGACTTCTCCCGTTTTCTTTACCTTCCCAATAAGGTTCATTACTGTCATTCTTTACTGCATGAGATTCTTTTTCGCATAGCCATGCTTTAAAACCATCAACATCTGAAGGGTAAGAATTCATTTTATTCTCTCCCTCAAATTCCTCAAGTAATTGAATAACATCTTTAACAATTGAATAATGCATCTTATGAATATTTAGAATACAAATATACTAAATAAAAAGACATAAAGAACACAAATAAACTAAAATCAAAAACCTTAATTTCCCTATAAAAATTGGATCATGATAAAATGAGTCTATCTGTAAAGATTTATTGATAAGAAGAGCCTTGATAGAAAAATTTCAGTCTGACCAGACATAAAATACATGCTCGTAGTAATAACAACGAGCAAATCCTCATAAGACATTACTCTTCAGAAACATAAGCTGAACACTAGGCTTGGATTTTATCATCTAAGCCTTATTTCAAATATGTACCCCTGAATTCAGAACAATTGATCCGTTTTTCAGCAACCTATTGGTTATTCAATAATGTCCCTCCATCTACTCATATACAATTTAAAAGACCAAAATTGCAAAATAATTTCAATTATAATGTAAATTGGAACAGGATTGGACAGTAATATTTATATTGTAAGTTCAAAGATTAACTTAGCCAACTAACACCAGTAAAAATATAAGATGGAAAAAAAACTAATAAACAAAGGAACCGGAAAGAGAAAAAGGGTCGCGCTGATTGTCATTGGGATTTTGGTTTTTCTAGCGCTTATTTTCCCGTTTGTGCTGAATATATACCTCAAAAACAAATTGCCACAGCTGGTAAATGAAAAAACACCTTACCAAATCAGTCTTGAAGATTTCAATCTTAATATTTTCAAAGGTGATATTTCTGCCCACTCCATAAGCATTAAAACCAAAGAGACGAAAGATCCTTCCGTTACTCAAATCAATGGGAATGTTAAAAGTCTGCGTATCGAAAATTTCGGGATCTGGAATGCCATTTTCAATACTTCTTATCATATCAAAAATATACAGCTCATTGATCCCAATGTAAACGTTGTACTTGGTAAGCCAAAAGAGAAAAAAGATCCATCCCCAAAGAAAATGAATTTTGGGGTTGAAAATATTCTGGTAACCAACGGAAATATTTCTGTTAAGGACAAAAACAAGAAAGATCTTATTACCGGAAAGAATGTAAACATTAATCTTACCGACATTAAGCAGAGCCAAAATGCCTCAAAACTACCTGTTGAATTTAAAGAGTTTAAAATTAATGCCCATGATGTGCTTATCACGGTCAACGATTTTTATCAGATTTATGCCACGACTATTGATGCGAAAAACAAGCATCTCAATATTTCCGAATTTCATCTGAAACCTATTGAAAGTCCTGCACTGTACAATGCAAAGAATGTTTTTGACTTAAAAATCAACCAGCTTGCTGCAGACAACTTCACCGTTAATCACGATTCTCTTATCATTGAAAATGCAAAATTCGTAAAACCTCAGCTGATCGTTACTTCAACCAATAAAAAAGAGGTAAAGGAAAATCCCAAAGAAGTTAACCTGAAGATCGGTATCAAGAATCTTGATTTTGGACAGGGTTCTGTTCTCGTTCAGCACCGGGATAAAACAAAAGTGGCTTCTGTAGACAATTTCCATTTGAATTTAAAAGATATTGTCTTCGACAAAAAAACAGTGAAGGAAAAGATTCCGTTTGCATTTTCCACCCACAATATTGAATTTGAAAACATCTATTTTAAATCTGATCCTTTGCAGGCAGTGAACATAAAAAAAATAACGTCAAACGATGCTAATATTTTATTGAATGATGTAGAGTTTAAAGCCCTCGGTAAAAGCACAACAAAAGATCTTCTCAACATCAAAACAGAGAAAGTTGAAATACTGAATAATACCTCAAAATTTGTTGGACAGCAATTACAGCTTCAGCTCGGCAAAATCAATGTATACCGTCCTGCTATAGAAATCATTACCGCAACGCATAAAACGAAGGCTAAAAAAAGTAACAACGCAACACCGGACCTGCTGGCCCATCTGGGAGAGCTTCATATTATAGACGGAAGATTTACCCAGAAAAAAGAAGGTCATGAAAAATTAAAGGTGGACCAATTTAATGTACAACTCAATTCAGTGACCACCAACAGAGATATCCTTAAAGAATCGGTTCCTTTTCACGTTAAAAATCAATTGATCACTGCCCGTAAGATTGATGTTGATGCCGGAAAATATTACCGCCTGAAAGTTGATCATATAAAAAATACCGGAAAAGTGACGGCTGTTACTAATTTTGCTTTTCTTCCTAAATATTCGCGAGCCCAGTTTAACCGTTTAATTGCCGTTGAAGAGGATCTTTATACGATAAAGGCAAAATCTATTATGATTACTGACAGGAACTCAGTATTGGGTGCAAAAACAAGTATAAACCTGGATCAAATTATTTTTGACGGAATCGACTGTAATATTTATCATGATCTAGCGCCACCAGATGACATTGGTGTACGGTATATGTTCAGTAAAAAACTTCGTGACGTGAAATTCCCGCTATATATCAATCAGATAAACATCAAAAACTCAAAACTTTCCTATGAAGAAGTGGCGGAAAAAGCAAATATCCCTGGTAAAATTACCTTCGGGGATTTTAATGCAAAAATCAAAGATGTAAACAATGCAAAGATGAAAGGAAAGCCAACATTGGTGAAAGTGGATTCAAATTTTAATTTTTTTGGAGATGCCCCTACCGATGTGCATTGGCAATTTGATGTGGCCAATAAAAATGATGACTACACAATCAATGGAACCATAAAAAATCTTTCTGTAGACAATGCCAACCTGTTTGTAAGACCTTATCTTAATGTGAGTCTCGACGGTCAGATTCAATATTTGAAATTTGATTATAAGGGCAACAGCAATAAAATTGGTGGGAACTTTTATTTTAAATACACTGACATGCATGTGAACTTTTTAAATAAAAATACAGGGAAAGAGAAGAAAGTCCTCAGCGCTATTGCCAATATTTTTGTTAAAAACGATTCCAAGGGAGAACCCAATCATGTAGAAGTTGATGTAAAACGTGATCCCAATAAAAGTTTCTTCAATACTTTGTGGCAGGGAATTATGGAAGGGCTGAAAAAATATCTTATTTAATCTGAGTTTGGATTAAAAAGGCTAGAAGCATGAAGAGGACCGGAAGCTGTCTTGAGATTAAATCATACATTGCACATACCAAGTAGCATCAAAAATTTTCTCATATCTTATATTATAACCCAAAATGATACTATGAATATAATTAATTAAAAATACTCTTCGCCCATCTTTTTTTACTTTTTATTTCGGACTTAGCAGGTATTCCGGAAAATGCCTGTTTGGTACGCCAAATACGATCCAGCCGCAGAAAACAGATAAAGAATTTCAAAAAAAGGGTCCTCAAATTACAGCTGAATATTTCTTTTGTCGCATAATTTTCATTTTTACTTTGATTTTCTTTAGCTTCTGGGTAAATTTGTAGAAAATTAAATTTATGAACTATACGCTTGAACTCAGTACACAGGAATCTGATTCTAATATTGTATTTAACACAATTGTATTTGATCCGTTCAAGGTTAATATAGTGGAAAGATACGTTGGACGAATGAATTTTCATCCCAAATTATCTTATGTCTTATTTAAAGTCAGGACTTTGGATAATGAAATCATTAAAACAAAGGAAGGTAATGGAAGGGTTAAAATCAAAGGCGATCATTTTGAAACGTACCAAAAGCTGATACAGGTCCTGAATTCATATGATTATAAAAACAGACTGATCAACAGACAGGAAGCTGATCAGAATTATGTTCATTTTATTTTGAGCCTGGTGCTTGCCAATTATCAACTTAATTAACCACTGTCGCATTACCATGCTTATCTGGAGATTTGAAAACGGTCTGATGGCAGAGCTAAAAGCTTTTGTTATCAGTAAATAATCCCTCTGAATTAGAGTGGAAAGTTCCTATTGAACCTGGTAAAACAAGATTAATTTTTGTGCAAAAATAAGCAAAGGCTTCCGGTTCATTCCGGAAGCCTTTTTTATCGTCTGAAAGAATTTACTTTGTTGTATTCTTTTTCATAAAAGCAACAGCATCAACTTCTATCATCATATCATCCAGGGCTAATTTGGGAACGGGAATCAGAGTACTGGCCGGGAATTGATGATTCTTCCAAGTTGCATGCATTTCCTCTGTCCAGATTGTAAGCTTTTCCTGATCATGATCAACCATAAGTATGGTGATTTTCAGAACATCATTAACTCCGAGTCCATAGTCCGCAAGAACTGTTTCCAGATTTTTCAAGGCATATTTCACCTGGGTTCTAAAATCTTTGGAAAGACTATGTTTCAAATCTTCGCCACCGCTTTGTCCGGATATGAATACATATTTACCTTCACCTTCAGGAGCTGCAGAATGAGAAAAAGCAAACGGAGTGGGATCAAAAAGAGCTTTTGGATTTTTGATGATGACAGAACCTGTATTGTTTTGCTGATTGATGACATTGTGGTTCTTATTTTGTGAAAAGGCCAGACATCCTATGCTAAAAGCAAACAGACTAAATAATATACGTTTCATGATATTTTTTGTATTGAATTAATAGAGCAAATGTAGATTTCAAAATTTTTAAAACATTCAACATATGTTGACATTTTTGCTCTTTATTGGCAGTACATTCGCTAAATTTTTATATCCTTCATACTGATCAACAGGATATAAAAATGTCCGAATCATTTTTCAATGGTTCGGACATTTTAGTACCTTCAAAACGTGCAACGTTTGTTATATTATTAAAGCTTCAACTCAAAATAAAACAGTACGATGAGGTTTTATTTTAGCCTTTCGCTTTTTCATCTGTGAAAAACTGGAAGCCTTCTTTTTTATCAATAAGCTGTAGTGGATATAATGCAGGATTGTATTCTCCATTAAGAACTTCATTCAATGCCTGTTTTTTTGACTCACCGAATGCAACAACCAGTATATTTTCAGCTTTGTTAATCAATGGTGCCGTCAACGTGATCCTGAACATGTCCTGAGGCTTCAGATAATAGGCAGAAACCCACTTTTCTTTTTCCTCTAATACATCTTCACCCGGAAATAGAGAAGCGGTATGACCATCATCTCCCATTCCCAACAGGATGAAGTCAAAAATGCCTTCATTTCCCAGAATATTTCTGATCTTCTGCTCGTATTCTTTAGCATAATCTTCCGGACTTATTCCGTCCTGATACATTGGAAAAATTTGCTCTTTATTTACGGGAACCTGATCGAAAAGTGATTCAAACGTCATCTTCGCATTGCTTTTTTCATCATCTAAAGAAACCCATCGCTCATCCACCCAAAAAAAGTAGACCTTGTTCCATTCAATCTTTTCCGAATATTCTTCAGTTGCCAACAATTTAAAAATAGCTTTAGGTGAAGAACCACCGCTTAATGCAACCACAAAACGGTTATGTTTCTGAATAGATTTTTTTGAGAGATCAACAAAGGTATCTGCTGCTTTTTTATACAGCTTATCCAAATCATCAAATACTGTGATATTCATTTTCGTCTAATTTAAATTTATATTGTTTTATACCCAGTTATGCCCCTGTCTTTCAACCAATGCAATACTTTCTTTCGGTCCCCAGCTTCCTGCTTCATAGTTTGGAAAAGATGAATCTTTATTATTCTCCCAGGCTTCCTGTATGGTTTTTACCACATCCCAGGCTTCTTCTACCTGATCAGAACGCATAAACAAAGTAAGATCACCTATAAGTGCATCCAGCAATAAGGTTTCATAAGCTTCGGGAGTATCTTCCTGGCAGGCGAAATTATCAAAAATCATTTCAACAGGCTTTAAAACCAGGGAAAGTCCCGGTTTTTTCGCCATAAACTGCAGTCTGATATCCATCAGCGGCTGAATATTAATAATCAGTCTGTTGGCTGATAAAAGCTGTGAACTTTCTGAAAATGTGGAATGTGGAAGTGGTTTAAACTGAATGGTAATATAGGAATGTTTTTCTTTCATTTTTTTCCCGGTACGAACGTAGAAAGGAACATCCTGCCATCTTTCGTTGTCCAGATAGAATTTTACCGCGGCAAAAGTTTCTGTATTAGAATCCGCAGCAATCCCATCTTCCTGACGATAGCCTTTAGCCTCTACTCCATTGATCGTCCCTTTTCCGTATTGACCTCTTACCGCATAATGATCCACCTGATCAGCTGAAATTCTTCGAATCGACTTCAGGACATCTACTTTACGGTCTCTGATCTCACCCGATTCCAATGAAGCCGGTGGCTCCATAGCCACCATACACAGAATCTGCAACAAGTGGTTTTGAATCATATCCTTCAGAGCGCCTGTTTGTTCGTAGAAAGCGCCTCTTGTCTCAACGCCTACCTCTTCAGCCACTGTAATCTGTACAGATTCTATATGTTTATGATCCCATAAAGGTTCAAAAATAGAATTTCCAAATCTAAACGCCAGTATGTTTTGTACCGTTTCTTTACCCAGATAATGATCGATACGGTAGATCTGCTCTTCTTCAAAAGCCTCGGCAAGCAAACTGTTCAGCTCTATTGCGGACTGTTTGTCATGGCCAAAGGGTTTTTCAATAATGATACGGTCTTTTTTAGGATCAGAAGCTAATAACGTATTTTTGATATGATTGGAAATGATAGAAACAAAATTGGGTCCTATTGATAAATAAAACAATCTGTTCCCTCTTGTTCCGTAAACCATATCAAAATCTTCTAATTTCTGATACAGATTTTTGTAGGAACTCTCCTCATCCAACTGATGCTGAAAATAGGTAATATGGGCCTGAAAACCCGCCCAATCTTCTGAAGTTATCTTTTTTCTTGAGAAATGCTCAAGATTTTCTTTAATGTAATTTTTAAAATATTCATTGGTTTGATCTGCCCTTCCGAGTGCTAAAATATTAAAACCTTTGGGCATCCTGCCATCGATATATAAATTATAAAACGCGGGAAAAAGTTTTCTTTTTGCCAAATCTCCTGTAGCACCAAAAATTATGATTGTAGTTGGCTTCAAGACTTTATTTTCGTTCATTTTTCCGAATTTTAATTTTTTGCTGTTTGCCAAGACGTGTGAAAAACACCTTCTCTGTCGATACGCTGATAGGTATGGGCTCCAAAATAATCTCGCTGAGCCTGGATAAGATTCACAGGCAGTGATTCTGTGGTATAGGCATCAAAATACCCTAAAGCAGTTTGAATTCCCAAACTTGAAATTCCGTTTGAAGCAGCAAAAGCAGCCGTTTTTCGTAATGAACCTATTTTTTCTTTAACGATCACAGCAATATCTTTATCCAGTAAAATATTAGACAAATCAGGATTCTGGGTATATGCGGAATAAAACTTTTCCAGCAGAACTGAACGAATGATACAGCCTCCTCTCCAAATTTTTACGACATCTTTTAATGGAATCCGAAAATCATACTCCTCAGAAGCTTTAACCAATAAAGCTAAACCTTGTGCATAACTGATTAATGTAGCCAGATACAGAGCATCCCCTACTTCTTTAATGAATAACTCAGTATTTTCCGGGCTTGTAATATGTTTTTCAGAATAGAGTTGAGAGGCCTGAACCCGCTCTTCCTTATACGCTGATAAAATTCTTGAAGTTACAGCAATATCAATGGTTGGAATAGAGACCCCAATTTCCATAGCTTGCTCAGAGGTCCATTTCCCGGTTCCTTTTGCTCCTGCTTTATCTAAGATCTGATCTACAAGGTAGCTTTCCGTTAATGAATCTTTCTGTTGGAAAATATCTCTGGTGATCTCAATTAAAAACGAATTCATTTCGCCATTATTCCATTCTTTGAAAACGTCGTATAGCTGATCGTTATTTAAGTTAGCTCCTCTTTTTAGTAAATCGTAGGCTTCGCTGATGAGCTGCATAATGGCATATTCAATTCCATTGTGAACCATTTTCACATAGTTCCCTGCGGAATCTTTCCCCATATAAGCGGTACAGGCTTCGTTATCTACTTTTGCAGCAATGGCTTCAAGCATTGGCTTAAGAAGACGGAAAGCTTCCAGATCTCCTCCGGGCATAATACTAGGACCTGTTCTGGCTCCTTGTTCACCTCCGGAAACGCCCATTCCCATAAAATGCAGATTTTTTGAGGCCAAATCAGCGATACGTCTGTTGGTATCTTTGAAATAAGAATTACCGGCATCAATAACGATGTCTCCTTGGCTTAAAAGCGGTGTAATGCTTTCCAGAACGGCATCTACAGGTTTTCCTGCAGGAACCATAAGTATGATTTTCCTGGGAGCTTCCAGTGCGGATACAAAATCCTCTAAAGTAGCGGTCCCTTTTACTTTCATTTCTGAAGTGGCACCTTCTTGTAATTCTTTTACTTTCTCTTCATCAAGGTCAAATCCTGCGATCGAAAACCCGTTGTCAGCAATATTATAAAGAAGATTCCTCCCCATCACTCCGAGACCCACCATCCCGTAATTATATTTATCCATTTTTATTGATATTTATATGAATTCTATTTTACGGAGTATAAAATTACGTAAATGCTAATGAGTAAAAAAATAAAAGGATGGAAAAAATTCCCAACCTTATCATATATCGTTCATTTATAGATTAATAGTACACTATCGTTTTTTGCAATATCTCTGATTGGTATTTTTTTAGTACATAAAAAGTATTACTACAAAAAACTGTAGTAAAAAATATACAATGTTCAGACCTATATATTTCGTTAAATAAATAATTTATCAATGATACTGAATTGTTTTTACAATGATCATGAAATTTTCTTCCAAAAGTTCAATAATCCATTGCAGGCAGTACCGGTTAAATCAAAGCTGCTTGGAATTTCATCCCATTTACTCCAATAAGTAGCTAAACGTGTCCCTACAGGAGTTTTATCAAGCTGTTCTTTTACGTAATCTGAATAATCATAATATAAATCCCTGTCCGTCATCACCGTATCATCGATTAAACATGAAGTATCTATATTTTCATAAAAAGAATTGAAAAAGTAGAATGCATCATAATCCGAAAAAGAAATTTCGTTGATATTGGAATGTATAAATTCTACATTCGTAATTTTATGCCTGTTCGCTATTTTTTTTGATATTTTAGTAAGAGCGGCTCTTTGCTCGACTCCAAAAAACATTCCCTTTGTAGAAGCTGCGCCGACCAGGCAGAACTTTCCGGCACCGGCACCAATATCCAGTACTTTACTATTAGGCTCTTCGGCGAGGTATTCGGCTGCCATTCTGGCAACAGCAATGGGTGTCCAGTGGCGGTTTGCCAATTCTCTTATATGATTGGGGTAAAGTTCATTAAAAGTACTGTCTTTAACATCAATATTTAATTTGAGTTGTTCAAAAATCATTGGGTACGTTATATAATCTTCATAATTTAAGAAATTAATAGCAGATTTGATCTTTTTTTTGATCAAACGGTGCGCTGAAGAAACGAAGGGGAAGCTTGATGCATTAAAATTTCACAAGAATCATTTCATTATCAATTTCCAAAATTCACAAAATGAGGAATATCTGTTCCAAAACTATTCATTGGTAAAATATTATTCCGGTTGCTGTTAAAATCAAAAACCGAATTATTATCGAAAGGAACACGGGGATAATAGGTAAAAGAAATTTGAATTCTGTTGAAAACCAAAAACGGATTATTGATTAAAACTCCCACCCCTATTTTTGTGTTAGCGGTGGTTTTAAGCAATTTGTCTGCAGGCATTCCTAACCAGCCGACTGCGGCAGTTAAATACGGACTGAAATGGAAATTCTTCCATGTTTTATTGACAAAAAGCTGAAGCTGATATCTTAAGACCAATTTTTTAGTTCCTATAAAATCTGAATTATAAACAGGAAATTCATCTGCAGCAGAAAGATTAATTCTGTCTCTATAAGTATAATTATGCTGTGGATTTCCCAATGCTAAAGTAGGAGAAAAGAAGTGTCTTGCTTTGGCAAACTTCCAATCCATGAGATTGGTAAAATACGTTCCGTCCAAACGGAAAGACTCCCGATTTTGACTATCCTCATTAAAAAATCGTCCAAACTCAGCTTTCAGATTGAAATAACCAATCTTTATAAAATTACCATAAGACGCAGAAATGCCCGCATAAGGCCTTACTTCATTACTTCTAGATAAAGCTCCGGCAGTTAAATTAACCGCATTTCCATACGCAATATCCTCCGGTAAATCATATTGAAAAATATTCTTCTGAACCGAAAAATTTCTTCGAATAAATCCGACAGACATCAGAAAACTGCTGTAAGAACTAAAATATTGATACTGATCTATTCCGGGACTGTCTTTATATTGGTAATTCTGAAACCTTCCTATCAAGGCAATATTACTGTTGACTCTTTCTTTAGAATCAGCTGAAACGGGAATCTGATAACCACCCCATAAGTCCTGGCTGTACACCTTGATTTGAACTTCCGGAAATTTAGTATCTGTCGCTGTCGGAAGTGCCACATTCCGCATAAAATATTCGAATGTAAGACCTCCGGCCCATTTCGTCAGGGGTGAGAAAAAATCTCTTCTGACATTGAAATTGATTCTTTCATTTTTCAAAAAATCACGTTCCCCCAGGATCTGAGCGTTGATATAAGAACCCCAAAGGTTATATGCGGTGTAGCTTCCTAAAAGATAATCCTGCTTTTCCTTGGAATCGTTTCTGTACAGCAAATTCAATTCGTGCCCTAATCCTAATACATTCTCTTCGGTAACTCCCAAACCAATCTTACTTCCTGAATAACTGACCCTAGGCTTCAGACTCCAGGAATCGAGAACTTTTACCACAACATCAATAGAATCTTTGCCGGATGTACTGTCGGAAACGCTTATATTCACACGGTTTATAAAAGGCATTGTTCTCAGTAAACGCTCAGATTCGTAGAGCTTCTGCGCGTTATACTCCTCACCTTCCTTAAAAAGTAAATAATTATTAACGGTAGTATCTCTTGTATTCGCATGAAGATGGTTGGTGAACCAATCGTACCATTTGGATTTTTCTTTTTTCTCTTTCGAACCATATCCGAAAGGGTCAATTGTTTCTATCCTGATATTTCTGATGTGTTTCCCATTATAGGTCTCTTGCGACAGTTTCTCAGTTGTTGTTCTCACCGATGCAGAATCCGCTTGTCTACGAAATATGAAACGGTGAATAAATTTGGTGACTTTCGTTTTATCTGAAAAATTCTCTATTTTATAATAAAGTGAATCTTTTTTCTCCTGTGCATTCAGAAGGGAAAAACCACTTAAAAAGAAAATTAAAATTGCAATCAGTTTATTCATCATAATCAAAAAATTCGATAAAGCTTTTGATATCAATTTACAAGCCAATAAGGGTAAAAAAGGAGGTTTTAACGGAAAAAATAAACCAGGTACCACAAAGAAAAGTATATTTTACACACTTGACCTCTAATTTAGCTACTGAATATGAAATTATTTTACACTAAAAAACATGAACCGGGTAGAAAACTGGGTGCATACATGAAAAAAGCCCCAGAAACAGGAGCATTTTTCTGTAATGAATCCAAACCTTTAATTTTATCTTTTAACATTATTTGAATTTGAACAAGGTGTTAATAATTCCTTCATTTGGTCTAGCTCCTCAACTAAATCATTTTCTGTAACTTCGTAATTGTAAGATTCCCGAAGAGACTTTATTGCCAATCTCTTATCCTTAGCGACATAAGTGCCATAGTAATAATAACCTGCAATTGTACTTTTATCTATTTGTGCTTGAAGCAGCGACTTAACGGCTAACTTTATTGAATTACTATCCAAGTTTTCTAATAATAAAGTATTTCTGCAACACTTATCTTTTTTTGATAATTCAAAATTTAATTGCTTATAATAATTAAATAAATCTTGATGTGCCTGGATACAATTAGATTGATGTGCTGCAATGTAAATGATCGAAAAATCTTGTATTGTGCTACGTTTGCATATAACCAATTTCTTAATCTCTGCATAATTATTACAACTTGGCGTCTTAAAGAATTTTTCTTTAACGTCATCATACTTGTTAACGAAACAATCCGTTGAATCAATTCTTTTTTGAGCTAAAAATAATGTTGTGAAACATAAAAATATTATTAAAATAGACTTTTTCATTCATTTCTTAAAATATAAGTATCGACATCAATTTCAGCACTTAACCTATTAACTATATTTAAAAAAGGTTTATTAAAATATAATGATAATCCCTGTTCTTCTACTATTTCCAATACAATATCAAATTTCAATGTAAGATTATTGAATTTATTTATACTGTCTATTTTGTCTTCAAAAATATTGACAAATTTATTAGAAACTTCTTCAAAATATATGGTATCAAAATGTATTGAATATTCCCAAGCTGATTCTTCTCGCTTTTTGTTTTTTTTATTATTAGGTATAAATTCTCCTTCCATCCATGAATTTGTAGGAATTACATTTATAGATTCTGAAAAATAATTTGGGTCAAAAGGACTTCCAAATATTGAAAAAACCATTTTAATATTAGTATTGTAATCCATAATTTACTTTATATATTCTCCTGTATGTATTGGATCTCCTTTGCCTCCTTTTTTAAGTATTAAAACCTCATTTGTATCAGTATGTTTATATAAATCATATTCTGATATTTTTGCTTTTTTACCTAAAAATTCATACTTCAATTCATGAGCATCAATACCTGCTTTTTTCAACAAATTGGCAGTAAGGATTTTAAAATTATTTTTTGCTCCTAACAAAACCAACCCTTTAGTATCTAATTTACCTTTTTTCAAGGAAAACAAAATAGCAGCCATCGTAGTAGCCATTACAGCTTTTTCTTTTGCGGAAGCATTATTAAAGCGTTCCTGAACATCATCAAAATCAATATCTCCTAGTCCTCGACTTGGTTTCCAAAATTTTTGAGGTCACCCCACATTTCTTTGAAACTGCTAGTAAAGCCATCTCCATACTTAGCCTTATCCTGTGCTATTTCTTCTTTAGATTTAATATGAACAGTAATGGGAGCTAAGTTTTCAGCGGTTTTGTGTAAAACATCTCCAGCATCACTAAGGAATACTTTTGTATCATTCCATGCTTTTTGCCAGTCGACTTGCTTACCATTAGGATCAATATATCTAATAGGATTTTGATAGGTGTAAATATATGGATTCAGATTACCCCAATAAAGTACCCCTCCGTTATGCTGTCCATCCCCATAGAACTGAGTTTCCATTACAGGATTATAGACTGCCAGCGGGTCAACACCATACCAAATACTCAATCTAGGATTATAATATCTCGCTCCATAATAGTAAAGACCTGTTTCGCTGTCTAATTCTTTCGCATTAAACTTATAGGGTTGACGTAGGCTGTTGGTTCCTGCTGCTCTACCATAGGTGAATTTAAGAAAAATAGAGTATCTTATTTCAATACTCTAATTTCTCGATTTCCTAAATTGGAAAGTATAAGTTTAGCATCCGAAAGTAGGAACCCTATCTGAATTACGTCTTAAAGTATACGATACAATTCACTTAAATTAACCATCCCCAATTTCAATTGCTTGTCCTTGTTTAAGTTTCATTATTTCAGATAACAAATCTTCATTAATACAATTTATATCAAAAGTCAGGGCCAAATATGATTGATTCTCAATGACAGTTTCATTAACCGTATTTATAGGTATTGTTACATCTCTTAATACTATTGTATTAATTTTATAATTTTCTAGCTCAGAATCAGATTTAACATTTCCTGTAATGATTAATTTATTTCTAATTTGTAATCTAAAAATACTTTTTATTAAAAAACATTTCATTTTATTTTTTTAGCATTTTTTTCAGCAAAATCAAAAGCTGCTTTTGTTTCATTGCTTACAGATTGTTGTGTTACATTTTGCCCTTTCAGCTTACTAGTATTAAGTCTGTATAATTCATGTAGTAGGGTTTTTCTTAATTCCAAAGGTGATTTAAAAGCATCCTTACCAATTACAAAAGCATTTTCTTCAAAAAGAGTAAGTCCAGACATAGGAGCTTCCGGCTCAACAATTATTGTCCTACCTCCAATGTTAATCTCCTGACCAACCCCAGCTTTAAAAATTTTATTTAAAGTTCCTTCTTGTTTCAGAATTAATTGGGCTTCATTTAAAATACCTTTTTCAATGTTTGCAATTCTACCATACCCACCATACATATTATATCCGCCGCCGCCAAAATCAAGCATTTCTTCACGATGGCTATTTCCCATAAGCCTAAACATCCTGTCATATTTTCCTTCTCCTTCATTATAGCCAGGGTTGGATTGCCATTGTCTATACCTTTCTAAACCTCCATATTTATCTGCATTTGTTTTGGTACTGTATTGTTGTGCCCAACCTTGTTTTATACCATTCCACAGTTTAGATGCACCATTCGCTATTTTTTGTCCAACTCCAGCATAGGGGTCTACTGCATTAACCTGTTTTCCATTTGGGTCAACATACTTAATAGGATTCTGATAGGTATAAATATAAGGATTCAAATTTCCCAAATAGAATACCCCCCCATTATGTTGACCATCCCCATAAAACTGGGTTTCCATTACAGGATTGTAGACTGCCAGCGGATCCACCCCATACCAAATACTTAATCTTGGATTATAATATCTTGCTCCATAATAGTAAAGACCTGTTTCGCTGTCTAATTCTTTCGCATTAAACTTATATGGATTGACATAGGCTGTTGGTTCCTGCTGCTCTACCATCGTTTCGCCAAAAGGTAAATTTAAGAAAAATTGTGTAGGTTCTGCATATTCATTGGTAACATAGGTTGCTGTACCCAGATGATCGCCGTGCAGGTAATAAAGACCACCTACAGGTGCCGGAGCTCTGGCAAATTCCTTCTCTATTTCCGTTTTTTCATAGCCTGCTTTTGAAAAATAGTTTTTGAAGTCGGCTTCAGCAGCAGATTGTTTATCTTTAGGATCCTCACCTTCTTTACTACCCGCAGATGTTGCCTGTCTGCTGTTGAAAATGCCACCTGCATCTGCAAGCCTGCTCGCAATACGCTGGCTTCCGGCAAAATAATGCTTGGTAAACATACCATCAGAAGTATACACAACATAGGGATTAGGATATACCTTAAAGTTATCAAATACTAAACCAGTATCAATCATTTCTCCATTCTGGTACAGTTCAGAACCGGTTTGTAGATTGGCTTTAATAGTACGTTCCCCTTTGTCATCATATACATAGTACTGGAACATTCCCTGCACATCTTTTTTTATACCTCTTAGTCGATCCTGTTCATCCCAATAGAAATAATCAAGAACGTTTTTATCAGATGTGGTATATTGAATTACATTTCCATTGGCATCATAATTAAAATATTCTTCGTTTCCAGTACCCAGATCTCTTACTTTTTCTACCATATGGGTTCCCTTTATATAATGGTACTCATTACGATAAGAGTTTTGAGTATTTACCACGCCATCCTGCTCATGATGTTGTCTTTTCATATCTATACCGCTGCTCATGTTATAAGATAATTCGGTATCATACATCGAGGTTATAGTTCCTACAATTGGAGTAGGTGGCAAACCTTCTTTTCTACCCGGCTCAGCGTTTCCTGAAGATCTTATAAGCCTGTTCAGAGTATCATACTCATAATTAAGAGAATAGTTTCCTCCAAAACCTGTATTGGTGGTCTGGCTAGTGTTTTCAATTCCTACTACGTTGCTTGCGTAATCATAGTGGTAAGCACCATCTAATAACGAATTACTGTTAGCGTCGACCAAAAGATGGTTTTGCAGTCTTCTCATACCCGGTTCGTAGGTAAAGCTGGACGAAGTATCATTGCCGAAAACAATATTCTTACGTTGCTCGTAATGATCATATTTGATGGATTTTACATATTCATATCCGTCCTTGTTGTATATTCTTTTTAAATTTCCACCCAAATCATATTCATAGCGAACATCTTCATGATCAGGATATTCAATAGCTCGAATTCTGTTCCAGCTGTCATAATTATATTTAGTGTTAAAATTAAGAGTCGGCATATAGAAACCATAGATATAACGGTTTTCATCAATCAGCTCACCCATTTTCCCGTATTGATATGAGGATACTCCTGTGCCATCCTGCTTCTCAACAATTCTTCCAGCACTATTTCCTGAACTTCCGTATTTGTAGGTAACATTGGCAGGATTTCCACCTGACGGTATATCCGGTAAATCGATATTTGTTAATCGGTTGTAATAATATACATAATGAATAGGAACACCGCCATTATTATTCAGGTTATTATTTAAGACATGTGTAAGCTGCCCTGCTTTGCTGTACGTGTAGGAAGTCTCACCGCGGTCTGGATGTCTCTGGCTTATTCTTCTGCCACCCATATCATAACTAAAGCTGGTTTCCAAACCTTCAGGATCAACAACATTCATTATCTCTCCTATTTGGCTATATGAGAATACCGTGTTTAAAACCTGTCCCGGCAAATGATTTCTTGTTTCTACGGTTTTTCCTTCAGCATTGGCAAAAACTTCTGTTCTCATCTGTTCTGATGCATTCTGCATTTGGGTAGTTTCTGTTTTAAAGCTGCTGTTTTCTATGAGGAACTTGGTATCTACAGAATTACCTGCTTCATCGGTAGAAGAGACTGTTCTGTCTTTGTAATCATAGCCCGCATAAGTAAGGTGCTGAGCAAGGGTAAGAGTGAGTTTATTATTTACTGCAACATCTTTATTTTCGAAGACCGGATGATATTGTACAATCGTTCTTCCCAAATTATCATTAATTACCCTTCCTGAAACTGACATTTTTTCCTCACCATCAATCTCTATATCTTTTTTCACCTGTATAACGTCACCTGTAACATCTGCAAAAGAAATGGTTTCAATATCGTTATTCGGATGATAAGGATCAAGATGTTTTGTTCTTGCTGTGAAAAGATATAATTTGCTACCATTACTCTGTGTCACCGGCGTATTATAATATTCATAATTAATGGTATAAAGCTGCGTCTGCCAATCATTAGGACTGACTATTCTAAGCGGTCGTCCATATCCGTCATGCTCATAGCTCATTTTATTACCTGTAACATCAGTAGATTCTAAAACCGTATCCATCGTAGGGTCATAGGTAGCATAGGAAGACAGATTAAAAATAGGATCCTTTACCTGAATGACATATTTCCCCATAGGATCATAAAAATATTCCAGTTCAGATCTTTCATTAAATTCATTAGTAGGATATTTAACGGTTTTAATATTTCCAAACACATCATATGTAAGATCTGTCTCTGCAATGTCACTTGAAGTAAGCCATACTTTAATCTTAGAAATATCGCCGGTATTGGAATTTGTAATTTCTGTTGAGCGTTTACGCAGAGGATTTACAGAGCCTGTTCCGGGATACACCGTAATAGTGCTCGGTACATTCAATATATTATTATTGAGATTGGTATGATAAGCGATCACACTGTTATAACTCGCAGACGGACTTGTGTACTGGTATTTGGTAAGCTGCCCTTTGTTATTATAGAATAGCTGGCTTTGTGTTGAAATTGAATTCCCGTTTTCGTAACTGGCTTTAGTAGAACCAGACAATAATACGCGACCCATCTTCTTTCCTTCTGTTCCGCCCACATCATAGGTTTCAAACTGAGCAGCAGGCAACTCAATCAGCTCACTAATGGTCTGATTAAAATTGTAAAGTTTATAATTGTTTATAGCAGATGATAACAGATTGGATGTTCCCGTTCCGCCATAAGTTTCTGTAGATTTTAATAAACCACGAACAAAATAGTTTTGATTGTAAAAGTTCTGAACGGTTGTACGATAGACCGTAGAATTATCTGACATTACGTATGTCTTAACCTTTGCAAAGCCATACTTCTCCCGCTCTCTTCTGTCATATCTTGAGTTTTCATAATCAAATCGGCTGATCATATCTTTGCCACTTGTACTCAAAGTATAGGTTCCTGAGAAGGCATCAGGGTTTGGTATGGTTACTTCGGACATTACCAGCTTTGCCTGTGGATCGTTGTAAGACGGTTTAGAGAATCCGTAGTTAATGGTAAAAGCAGTACCAAGATTTACAGGTGGAGTAAGACTATATGACTCGGCGTAGGATACTTTTTTAAGCTTATTGGTTTTACCGATCTGGGAATAGTATACTTTTAAACCATCATTGGTATTAACCACAAGGTCAGGCAAACCATCACCATTAACATCTCTTAAGCCCTTATTGATTTCAGATACCGACAATCCCACGTTGGCAGTGAGGTCTGCTCCGAAAGGTTTTAAGTATAAAAGAGTAATACCAAAAATCGTAATAGCTGGTATATTAATATAGAATCCACCGTTTAAGGTGGCATAGCCACTGTGTGTTTTTGATTCTTCCGCAAGGCTGACATTCAGACCCTGAGCATTACCAAAGCGATTTCCCAGATTATATTTCACATTGGTTTGTCCGGTATTTTCATCTACCTGGACAATATCAACCAGCCCATCACCATTTACATCAAGGAATGATCTTTTTGAGGTAGCGGTAGAGGATCCTCCGCCAACTCCACCGGAAACAGCTATCCCCAATTCAACACCCTGAACTGCATCAATTACAGAGTTTATCCCTCCGCCAATTCCAAAAGATGAAGAATGTACAGGCTTTGATACAGGCTCTTCGAATCCAGCAAATGATCCTGTTGATCCTGGGATACTACCATTAACCAACCCGGTTCCAAAGTTAAGCTTGTATGAGTTTCCTTCAATTTTATCAGCCAAACCGTCACCGTTAATATCCATCCAGTATTCAGTTGTTTTATTGTACGAGTTCGGATAATTGGATGAACCAATATTCATAGACCACGAAACAGATGTATCTCCGATTACAGGACTGTATCTACCTACTGACTTGCTTCCTGATGCACCAAATGCCTTAGATTTCGAGTTCATAAAGTCGTCTGTTCTTGTAATCACTTTGTCCGTTCCTTCGATACCACTCTGCGCACCCTTCAAACCTCCTAAGATACTAGTTTGTTGGGATTGGCCGCGATACAGCATATCAGGATAATTATCCCCATTCACGTCAAAAAAGTCCTGTGTTTGGATGTTTCCTATATTTCTCAGTTCTGAAATAGAATTGGTGAAATTTAGTCCGATGGCTATTCCAGCATTTTTAGTTTTCGACTTGCTTTTCTGTTTTTTCGAAATAGCAAACATTCTTGTATTAGGGTTGTTGGCTACTTCAATGTCATCAGTATCGGTATCGCTGTCTACAAATGGAGAAGTTGGCGTTTCATCATCTTTGAAACTTCCTTTTTTTGAATATTGCTCATGAAACAGCTGATTAATCCATTTATGTTCTGTTATCTTTTCGGTTTTATAAGCATTTAACGGTGTGAAAGGAGATGCTGCACCAAATACCTGATTATTGGCATAGTTGTTTTGAAAATCGTTGGCAAGCTGATCTCCCATACATTCCCCATATTGTTGCGCATTGGTAATCCCTGCACAAGCGGGAAAATTTAAATTAAACTGGAAAGGATTTTCAAGCGTTGCATCATTTATTAATGCACCATACTGGTCTTTAGGTGTATTTGGATTGGTGGTATATGCCGGGGCGGTGCTTCCGCTGGGTCCTGTTGGAATAATGATACAGTCATTTTCCTTACGCGGCTCACAGCCAGGAATCAATGGAGGTTGCTGATTGGTACTTCCTGGCCCAGGAACAATATCTTTAGCTTCATTATAAAGGAATTGCCCCCAGTTGTGATAAACAGCACTTACCCCATTGTACTCACCTGTGTTTATTGATGTTTCGATGGTATGATTTAAAAGAGAATTTCCTGACTGATTGTAAATATTAAAGATATTATTGTTCAGCTGCAATTTAAGTGCTTCATACGCAAGCCTGTCTTTATTAGTGTCACAGAAAATTAAGATATTCAGTTTTTCCTGATCATCAATAATATTGGCTGTAGGATCACCATGATAAAAAGGTATTGGATCGTTACCATTAATAAGATTATGATCTATTGTAAACTCTTTTAAGGTACCGTTAGATATTTCTACTATTCTTTTATCAAGGAAAATTCCTTTTTTCTTGATAACGTACAGGAATCTACCGGATACGGAAGGACTGAAACTAAAATTCTTATTGATAGAAATAGAATAGTCATCATTCCCCGATGGTAGATTATTTAAAGTAGAAATATCAAATTTATTTTTCAGGTCTCTGATATGATAAGACGGATATTGTGCTACAGCATAGTGTCTGTGAGAGGCATCAGGATACCCTTCAACCAAAATATCATTCCATTCAATTTCTTTATTGATGTGTGAATCTGTTTCTACTAAGAATTTTAAATGCCATGATTCGTCCGGATCGTTAAGAGCCGGTACGGAATAATTAAGATCAACCGGTGAAACCGTTACAGCCTGTCCGGGAGATGGATCGAGGATTTCCTCATAAATGACATTGATGATAGTCTGCTGATTCTGTGCTACACTGGTATCTTCCTTAATGAGAACGATAGAATATTTTACTCTATCGGATAGTGTAGGTATTGTAAATTCAGGAATAGTAATCCGAATATGAGCCGGCTCCGTAAATTTAAAAGACTTCGTCAAATTGTTCAAAAAGAATTTATCATCATAATTTGTTTGATTAGGCCAATATCCATCCTGTTCCTCAATAAATTCATTATGTAATGGATCCCCAACATTATTGGTATAGGTGACGATAGGATTTGTTTTTACAATATAATTAGTTCCGGATCTTTTGTGTAATCTGAAATATACTTTTTCACCGGACTTTACATAAATTCTGGAAGAATTGGCTACTCCCAGTGGTGTTCCCGGATAACTATCATACCGACGTATCGAAATACCCTGACTTGCAGTACTGTTGAGCTCCTTTAAATATAATCGGCAATTTTTTGAAACATCATTCGGGTTTTTAATCTCTATCGAATACACCGCTTTTGCAGAATTATCCTGACCAGAATCAATAGCTACTTCATCAGAAATTTCTACAAACCCGTTTTTCGGAGCAATCCACACTTTGACCACATCATTTTTGGGCTTTACAGGGTCAATATCATCAGGATCTTCAGGCTCGGTGTAGGGCTGAGGATCATTATCAGTAATAACCATATTTTCGGTTAAATCACTGGTAATAACCATTTCCTGAGCATCGCCGTTTCTTCTGTTGAACCAGACTTTATCATCTTTAATAACATCCGGTAATCCGTCAGAATTGGCATCCATCATATAAATCGGAGTTTCATTTTCACTTTCAGAATTAATATATGAAAAATCAAATCCTATTTTAAACCAATTAAAAACAACACTTCCTCCCAAATTCCATGTTGTCCCTTTTGAATACGAAAAATTACTGTTTAGATTCCCTACCGACTGCTGTGTACTGTTAAAGACCAGTTTTCCATTACTATCAATGCTTCCGGGAATCAACTTAATACCGTTATCGCCATTTCTCTTGCGATATAAAATATCTGATATCCCATCACCATTGAAATCTACTAACTCTTGTCCTCTTTTCATTCGAGGATATGAAGCACCACCAAACAGGGATAACATAAAGTTTTTCACCCCTCCCAATTGAGGTCTGAATAATGCCAAACCTCCTCCTGTTCTTAAAGACCATCCCCATTCAAAATTATTATCTGCACTTATTTTGGAAGGGCTCGTTATAGAACTTACTACGTCAGAAAAAGCATCAGTCCCCGGAGTTGCTATATTGGTAGCAGCCCCAAAAACTGTACTATCACTATGGTATTCAAAATTATAGTCAAACGATGCACCATCGGTCCGTGCATTAACTATCTTCAATTGCATTTTGCTTAGAACGCTTTTCTGAAATATCCCGGTATTATATGTGAAATTGTAAGACCTTATGCCAAGCTGCTGATTACTCGTATTTTTAAAATCAACATTTATTTTTGTAAGCAAATAAGGCTCAATTCTTTTGAGGATGCCTTTAGTATTAATTTGTTTATCCTGTCTTGAAGTATCGTTAAAAAATGTTACAATATAAGGCCCTTTCTGACCATTCCTTCCCGAGTAAAAGATCTTATCAATATGGAATACCCATCCTGCATTAAGATTCTGATCATCTCCTGTAAAGTTATTGATGGATTGGTTTTTATATTCGTAAATGATGTTATTTCCGTGAACATCCTCTACCTTCCATATTCCCCATTGTATAATGTTCCCATTATAATTTTTCAGAACGGCATTTGGGACAAGCGCGGATTGGTCGCCGCCGTAATACGTTTTTGTACCGTTTGTGGAAGTAACAATCCACCGGTAATCCGAAGTATCTGTTCCAAACCTCTCGATTTTGGTAAAGTCATGGTTTTTTCTTAAATAGAAGGTTTTCGCGCCGGCTCCGTTTCTTGCCTGCCGGGAAGTATCAAATGTGCCATTTGGATTCACTTTATTATGTCTGTGAGGCAGATAGCCATTGGGATACACCAACATTTCTCCATCTATGGAGTAGAGTTCAGTTTCCTGCCCTGTTGTAAAAGCCGGAGTCCCCCATCGTGTGTCTACTGATATTGATGATAAACCACCGATATTCCAGCCTTCTCCCATCCAGCCATTTCCACTGCCACTGCTATAATTAACAGATAAGGAAGGCTGCATACCCGAAACACCCGCCGGCAACATTAATGGATAATTGATATTAGCATCTCCCGTCTGGCTTGCTGTAGGAGCTTCCATTAAAGGAGCACTCACTGGATTTGCAGCTTTCAAACCACTGATTGTAGTTGGTGCAAAAGAATTGAGCTGTGGTGATTCAGGAGCGGAGATAACACCATTGATATAATCACCATCGCCATCACCCTCAAATGTTACCGTCTTATTTTTCTCATCTACTTCTGTTGGCCCCGCCATCTTCCATTGCCTCTTGGCATAGTCAAATGAAAAAACCTTGATTTCTTTGGGAGAAAACAATCCCAGTCTTTTTTCGTCATAAGGAATTGTAATCTTAACTTTTTTATTCAGTTTTCCTGAAATTACAGAAAAACGATACGCTGATTTGTTCAGTGTAACATTTTTTAGCCCGTTTGAAGCTGAAGGAATATCTTTTTCTCTCAGTTTTAAAACTTCAATATAAGCAGCCTCAGATGTTTCCTTTTCTATTTTCAAATTTAAATCTTCATACTGAATATCAAATTCTTTGTCATTTGAAATGGTTATCCCTTTGGAATTGAAATAATTATTATTTGAAACTTTAAATGATTTCGTATCTGCAGGAATCTTATATAATTGAGTAATTCCATGGGTTATTATTGAAAAATTCCCAGTCAGTTTATCTTTCTCTGATAACTGAACTATTTTTTCAAACTCGCCATTTTTAGTACTAAAGTCAGTCCCGTTAATATTCAGATCTGTTGATAATTTGTTAAATCCTTTTACATATAATTGATCCCCTGACATCATGGAATTTACGACCAGTTCACTAGATGCTCTTTTGGCTTTTTCAAAAACGATCTTCAGATTTTTAACCTTATATTTTACACCGTCTCCGGGAGCGGTGAACAAAATTGTATTGATTCCGTTTTTAATAAGTTCCGAACTTAATTCTTCTTTCTGATGGCTCCAGGCTGCATGAGGTACAATAATTTCACCACCCATTGCCAGATTATGATTAATGGATCTTGGTACGGACTGATGCGAAGCTAAACCAAACAGATCATATTCTAAATAAGCACTGGTGTTTTCTTTACTTAGCGCAGGAATATCAATGGTAAAGAAATTATCTGAAATCCTGTCCTCTTCCTGATCTGAAAAGACTCCAACCGTTCCTTCTTTTTCTTTAGCCGAATACACGTTCATTATATCCGGAGCCTTTTCTTCAGAATCTACTTTTATATCAAATGCATGATTTAAATTTAAACCTTCAGAACCAGAATGAGTGTTGGAATCTGACGAATATTGATCTGTTTTTTTTATGTCAGCCTTGTCTTCAGATAAAATTTCATCTGAATGGGTCGTTGGCTGATCTATATCTTTTTTATCCGTAAGCCTGCTCATCAGGTGTTTCCTCCATTCCCGAACTTTATACCGGTCTTCTTTTGTAAAACTTGCAAAAACAAACATAGTTGCAAAAAAACACACCAGCAGGGCTGACTTCTTTCTAAAAGGAAGTTTTAATGATCTTATTTTCATGATTTGGTTTTTTAGTCAACGATTAATTTGAATGTTTTTATTATTTTTCCGTTCTGTGTAAGACTGATGAGATACGAACTTTGAATATCAAGCGAACTGCTGTACGATCTAGAATGATGGTCTATTTTCTCTAATTTAACCAGTCGTCCTCCACCATCATAAATAGCAATAGATAAGTTTTCCATTTCAGGAAATTTTACCATAAAGTTTTGTCCTTTTTTAACTGGGTTTGGATACAGAACAATTTTATCCAGATCTAATGAAAGTTGATTTTCATTAATGGATGATGAGCCGGAAATGCTCTGATTGTCTTTCTTTATATCTCGTAAAGGGCTTACTGCAAATGTAAAATGATTGAAAACTTCTCCTTCTTTTTCTTTATAGAAATCTACTTTACTGAAATCTACATAATTCTCGTTTTCAACACCCTGCACCTTCGTTAATTCGCCTGCTGAATTTTTTAGAAACATCCAATAAACAACAGGAAGCGAATCCGGGTTAATGACCCTTTTATCTATCCTTATTTTATAATCCGTTTTTGGAATAGTAGAACCTATAAAATTAATTTCCCAGTTTCTTTCCAGAACCTTAAAATTCCCTTCAGCCTTCATCTCCATTGATTTGTTGTCATCAGACCACATGACAAAATTATTATGATCAAAAGGGCTGGTATTTTCTACATTGGTCTTTTTTATATCTGTTTTCCCAATTGTTAAAAATTGATCTTCCTGATTAGATGACTGTTTCTGATACAGCTCATTTCCGTCATCCCGTCCCAATCCGGTAGGTCTGTACTTGAATTCTTTATGTTTTTCAGGATCCCAGATTATTTTTTCATCACTTCCATAATACTTTCCTTTTTCAAGAGAAATCCCATACTTGATGGATAGATAAGAATGAATTTTATTAAGATCCATTTTCTTAGCTTTTCTTGGGATGAAAATCAATTCATAAAGATGACGGTCCTCAAACTTGATTTTGATGCTGTCTGATTTCCCATCTGCTTTTTCAGAATTCTTGGTAAAAGTAAACAAGCTTGGTCTTTTACGGATTTTGATATTTTTATCCGCCCCTTTCTTTTCATAAACATTGTTACTCAAAGCGATCTTCTGCGCCTCATTCTCCCATATTTTTTCATCCTCCTTGGAAGTATGGACAAGACTCAGGGTATGACTCTTATTTTTACTGTGTTTAATATATTTTTTAAGAAACTTATCCTTAATTCCATAATGGAAATTGAGCAGGTTCTCCTCTTTTAAATTGGAAACTTCACGAGCTGTCAGGTTTGATTTTTCCCATATCTGGACATCAGATCCAACCAATTGAGAATAAGCACTGACCGAATATAATAACACCAGTAAAGCTGCTGTTTTATGGCATAGATATTTTGACATAATAATTGGAATTATGTGGAACATTAGAAAAAAGAAAATGAGGATTTACAATCTTAGATTTTAAAATTGTAATCATAGTTTTAGAGAACTATAACTTTGTGTATTGAAGAAATAATGTTATTTTCATGATTAGTCTATTTGTAGTTTTTATTCATTTGGTATTTCAAAAATATAAAAAAAAACAACATATCATAAAAAAAATATAAAAAAATATAAAAAATGTTAACAAATAATCATTTGACTAAATATCACTAGTGTAGGTTTATTCCCTATTAATGGGTAAACTCTGATTAAACTGACACGTAATTCCGGAATGAACTGACCATAGTAAAGGCTTATCTTGGCCAATCACAAAAAACAAAGCATTGAAAACAAAACAACCCACTGTAAAACAGCAGGTTGTTGATTTAAATTTGTGACCGCGAAGGGATTCGAACCCCCAACCCTCAGAGCCGAAATCTGATATTCTATCCAGTTGAACTACGCAGCCGTGTTCATAAGCAATGAAGAATAATAGTCTCAAAAGACGTATCGCTTACGATTTCCGACTGCGAAAATACTGATTTTTTTACAATTTATAAAGCCTGCAAAAGTTTAATTCCAAAATCATTGACAAAACAAATTATCTTTTTTCCAACAGGGACCAATGAAGGAAAAGATAAATAATTAAAGATCAGTTATTTAAAATCCAAAAATGTAACATTCAGAATAAATTCCAGACTCATCAGAAAAACATAGTATACATTTTATAGATCAAAAATTATGAGAAATAAAGTATTGTCAGCTTTTTTACTTTTTTGGACGGTTATATTTTTTGCACAAAAGAATCAGACAAATGATGAGTATGCTAAAGCTAAAGAAATCATTAGAGATTTGGATTCCATTGTTTCGCCAAATGGTATTCAGGAAAGCTATCCTCTCACTGTAGGAAATATAAAACAGCAGGTATATGTAAGAGGTCAGAATAAAGAAAACCCGATTATCCTGTTTGTCCACGGAGGTCCAGCCTCTCCAATAGCTCCGGTGATGTGGATGTTTCAGAGGCCCATTGAGGAATATTTCACAGTGGTTAACTATGATCAGAGGGCAGCCGGAAAAACCTATGCTATCAATGATACCCTTAGCTTAGGTGAAACCATCCATATTGACCAATATGTAAAAGATGTTATTGAACTGGCAGAGTATATTGAGAAAAAATATAAGAAGAAAAAAGTCATATTGATGGGACACAGCTGGGGAACTATTGTCTCTATGAATGCAGCTCTGAAAAGACCCGATTTATTCTATTCGTATGTAGGCATCGGCCAGATCATCAATACAAAAGATAATGAACGGCTAAGCGTTGAATACGCTCTAAAAGAAGCCATTCGTTTAAAAAACGACACAGCCATCAAAGAGTTGAAATCCATTGCACCCTATCCCGGAAATCAGCCCATAACAAGAGAAAGAATTATCATTGCCAGGAAATGGCCCCAATATTATGGCGGACTTACCGCGTTCAGGAATAATTCAAGGTACTACTTTCAGGCCCCTCTGCTTTTCTCGGAATATTCGGAAAAGGACCTTGATGCTCTTGGCGGAGGAAGCCTTTTTACATTGAAAAGACTTTTACCCGAGTTTTTAAACGTGGATTTTAAGGGCGTTAAAAGCTTTCCGATTCCTGTCTTCATGTTTATGGGACGCCACGATTATACAACTCCCTCTGAACCTACAGATACCTGGCTCCGAAACGTAAAGGCTCCTGCAAAAAAAGGAATCTGGTTTGAGAATTCCGCCCATCTGATTCCTTGGGAAGAGCCGGGAAAAATGTTGGTCACTTTATTAAATGACGTACTTCCAACCACAACACAGAAAAGATAAACACCATTATGGTAAAAACAAAAAGCCTTACATTCTGGAATGTAAGGCTTTTATTGTATTGAATATTTCTTAGACTTAGAAAGTGATCTTCACACCTCCAACAACCTGTGCACCCAGGACTTTATAGCCCTTATACGTTTGGTAGTTTGAGTTCAGAAGGTTATTTCCGAGTGCAAAAACGCTGAAATTTTTGTGAAATTTATACTCTGCGGAAAGATTTAAATCTGCATAGCCCCCAACTTTATCATTTCTGTTTTCCGTAGACTGGTAAACCATGTTTGGATTGGCTACTTCAATCGCGAAAGAGTTTGTGGTTCTGTCACTTGCAAAGACCCCTTTGAATCCCAACAATAACTTTTTATCAAGCATGGTATATTTCGCTCCGATGCTTGCATTCACTAAAGGAACGTTGTAAATATCTTCGTAATTCTTAAGATCGTATTTGGTAAATCTTACTTCTCCGTCTAAAACCAGATTTTCAAGCGGGAAATACTGTACGCTTCCCTTGATATCACTTACATTTCCGTCATCATACACAGCAGAGAATGTATTCGCAAAATTGTAGGCAGAACGGTTCAAAGTATAGACGTTGTCGAAAAGGTTGTTCCCCTGGAAGAACATAATATCCCTCATTTTTCCATAACCGGCAGAAAAGTCATATTTGAACGTTTCGTCGATATCTCCACGTAAACCTATGTAAAAATGATATTGCGTTTCTGTTGGCTTTAAAAACTGGTCAGAAAGAATAAATGGGTTCGCCTGAAGAAGGTCTCCGTACGTATTAAGCTTAAGACCTCCGTCTACCCCACCATAGAATTTAAATTCTTTAGCGGCAGCCACCTGGAACTCAGCCTGTGGAAACCAGTACGTTTTGTTATTTTTCACCTCTCCGCCCAATGCATCATTAGAATTCTTGGCATTCAGGAAAGAGAATCCGGAACCTAACATTAGATAGGAATCTCCTTTTCTAAATGTTACTTTCGGAGTAAGGCTCGTATTAAAGAAATTGGAAGAGTTTTTGTTGACAATCGCGAAATCTGTTTTCACAGCTTCTACCCCAACTCCTAAATCTGCATTCAGGTTAATTCCTGACTTTCCAATCTCTACTGCATGCTTTGAAAGGTTGGCCAAAATGGAAACCTGATTTTCCTGTGCATCAAAATGATCTTTCAGGAAAGAGGATTTCACTCTTACATCATTTAAGATTTCATTGGAATAAAAATCATAATATCCGTTCACCTTGAACTGGCTGACCCTTTGCTTCAAATCTACATCTGCAGCAGGTGTTAACGCGTAAATTCCATAATATCTGTTATTATCCAGTCCATACTGAGCATTCAGATTGAATTTTCCTTTTTCACCGTATGAATTTAGGTAGGCTCCAATTGATGTAGAACTCTGCTTGGAATCCCACTCATATTCTTTTTTCAGACCTAAAGTGGAAAGGAAATGGAAATCTGCGCCTACTTCAAGCTTATTATCAAGGGTTTTGGAAATATTGGCATCTCCTAAAATCTTCCCGAAGTTCCCCATTCCAAACTGTAAATAGTTATTCTGAGCTGTTCCCTCGAATTTCGGAGTTACATCCTGCCCCTGAATGGTAGACGTCTTAAAATCCGAAACCGCAGGCACATCCGTGATGGTATACTTCACAGGATTCTGGGATTTCTCTTCTGGCGGATAATTCTTGATGGTTTCCACAGAAGTCTTCTTCTTCTCGATCTTCTTCACCTCCGGTTCCCGCTTCTTATTAAGAATCAGTTTTTCCTCCTTGATCTGGGAAAACGCAAACTGCGAAAACCCTAAAAATAATATGGATAATAATTGAATTTTTCTGTTCATTGCTCAATATTTGTATTCATGTATAATGTCAGATGTATCATGTATCTATCGAATTGTACTTTGTACATTTTACTTTCTACTTTCTACTTTCTACTTTCTACTTTTTACATTTTACTTTATACATTTTACTTTTTAATCTGCTTTTTAACCTCTTTTGCTTCTGCTACAATCTCAGGGAAATCTTTATAGTTTTCGATGATTTGGTCGCAGGTGTAACTGGCCTGATAATTATCTTTCAATCCAACATAGTTTTTAGCCATCAGCACCAAAGCTTTTGCTCCCCAATAATCTTCAGAGGCATAATTATTGGCTAATTTAAAGATAGTCTCATTGGAAGACTTGAATGCTTTTCCTTTATTCTGATAATAAGCTTTTGCATACAATGCTTCTGCAGCAACCGATGTATTGGATGATTTTTCAAGGGAAGTATAAGCTGACTGTGCCTCTTTATCTTTTCCTGAATTCATTATGCTTCTCGCCTTGATCACTTTCGCTGTTTCAATAACCGCAGCAGAGTTTTTCGTATTGGCGATTACCGCATCAGCCAGTTTTTCAGCCTGAGAGAAGTTTTTCTCACTGGCATAGACCTTCATCAGCTCGACGTTTGCATAGTTTTTAATGCTGATGTCTGAAGAGTTTTTGATGTTCTCAAGATACTTTTTAGCTTCCGCCGTATTACCCTGAGCCACGAAAATCTGTGCCAGACGGGTTTGCGCATCATCCTGATAGTCGTTTTGTACTGATGCTACCTCCTGAAGAACAAGAAGTGCTTTCGTAGCATTATTGGTTTGATAGTAGCTTTCTCCCAGCTCGTATTTAGCCTGATAAAGACCTTCTCCAGTAGGATTCTGCGTTAAATATTTTTCGTAATAAGAAATAGCGTTTTTGTAATCTTTCTTCGTGAAATACTGCTTACCTGTAGACAGATTGATCTCATCGATCTCAGCAGCGTCTACATTCACCCCAATATTTTTCGCAAAGCTTTCATATCCGGAAACATCGCCGTTTTTCGTAAAAATAGGTTTCGCAGCCTGAACGATCTTCTCCGCATAAGCCGTATTTTTATACTGTTCTCCTAAAGATTTAAGTTCAGAAAGTGCTTTATCACTTTGGTTCTGGTCGATATAATTCTGTGCTCTGTAAATCGATGCATTCGCGATAAGATCTTTATCCGAAGAGGTTTTGATCACTTTCGCAAAATAATCATTGGAATTCGTAAAATCATCCTGTGCAGAGTACGCCGTTCCCATTTCATACTGGGCATCATCATAATATTCAGAATCCGGATATTTAGAAAGAAGATTTTTCAGATTGGTAATTTTCGCCTGGGTGTCACCTTTAAATCCTAAAGCCATTGCTTTTTGATATAAAGTATAGTCGGTGGCATCTTCATTTTTATCGTAGATCGCAATCGCCTCGTTCAGATCATTATTCGCGTAATGAATATCAGCCAGACGAAGCTCTGCATCATTTTTAAATTCAGGTTTCGGATTGCTCAGATACTGATTGAAATACGTCTTTGCCTGATCGAATTTTTTAGCTTTAAAATAAGCATAGCCTAAATCATATGGCAATTGCTGTTTCTCAGGGAAGGTTTCAGTAAGAAGCTTCTCGTAACGGGCGATAGCAGACGGATAATTCCCTTTCTGGTAATACACCTGTCCCAGCCAATATAATGCTCTGTTGTAAAATTCTTTATTGATATTAAATCCTAAGCTTCTCAGGAAATACCTTTCCGCTTCATCATAGTTTCCTTTGTTGAATTCCTCAGTTCCCAACAAATAAGAAACTTCCTGATCCACTTTATTAATCTCAGGGGTAGAATTCTGAAGTCTGTCGATCGCGTTAAGGGTTTCTTTATAGTTTCCGGAGTATAAATATGATTTCACAAGAAGTGATCTCATTTCCTGCGCATTGGCATCATTCTGATTCTCGTTGATATAGCTTTGGATTACCGCAGAAGGACTTTCAAACGGGTTTCCGATATCGTAACTTAGTTTCGCGTACTGTTCGTGTGCTAATTTTTTAACCTTAGCATCATAATTCATCTGATAAGAAGAACGGAATGCCGAAAGAGCCTCTTGCTTTTTATCTACTGCCAGATATGCATTTCCTAACTGATAGTAAGCATTCTGAGCCAGCGCTGAATTGCTGTTGACAAGCTGGTTGTAATAAGAAACCGCTTCATCATATTTTTTAAGCTGAGCCGCCACAAACCCCATTTCATAAAGGTCATTTTCAGACGGATTCTGCTGTACACTTAAATAGTCTTTCAGGTGCGGATAAGCCGAAGTATAATCATTTTTCATGAAATAACTCTCTCCGATAATCTTATGAACCTCTGCTTTATAAGAATCCGAAAGATCCTCGTTCAATAAAGCAGTTCCCTCAGAAATAGCCTGGTCATAATTCTTATCATTATAATACATCTGTACATAGTAAGGACGCACCAGTTTAGAGAATTTAGGTTGATCTTTTACAGAATCGAAATACTGAAAAGCTTTATCATTCTGACCACTTGAGTAATACAAATGCCCCAGCATATAAGCAATGTCTCCTTTTTGGGATTCATCTGCCGTTTTATACGCCTCTTCCAGAGCATCCGTAGCTCCTTTGGTATCACCGGTCACGAATTTGGCATACCCCAGTTTCAGAATGTACTGTGTATTTTCTTCTTTCGAAAGTTGATACTGGTTCACTTTTTTCAGTGTCTCCAACGCTTTGTCAAAATCTTTTTTAGCTAAATAATAATCTGCCAACGGAAGATTAGCCTGAGCAAAATAAGCTGAATTTGGATATTCTTTCATGAAGGCAGTCAGTCCTTCCTCCGCATGGTTTTTCTGAAGAATCACCCCGATCACATTATCAAAAAATTGCGCCGCCTCTTTTCTAGATCTCGACAAGTTCTGATTATAGAAATACTGTCTTGCATATTCGAACTGAGAAGCATTGTATATTTTGGTCTGATAAAGATTTTCTGCGAGATTGAACCTGTAATTTTCCTGCTGTGTAAAGTACTGTGACTGTTGCGCTTCGGAAATTCCGAAATAAAGCACTGCAGCTGAGAGAAGTATTTTTTTTGAATTCATTCTTTTTCTGAATAAAAAGATTAGTCTTATAAGTTAACGAAAATATTAAAAACTTATTGTTTAAGCAAGTTTTAAAGGTTTAATAACATAAATTAACAATTGACTCCATTTCACCCTTTGATGATAAAAAATGATTACTTTAGTATTATAAAACGTGAATAGATATCAATAGAACATTATCAAAAGAATATTTTGATGAAATCCTCATTCTACACAGCTAAAAACATACCATTACATGAAAATTAAAATACTTTTAGCATTAATATTAGTCAACCTGATGCAGGCTCAGAAGTTTTCCTTTCCCAAAAATGCAGTCACAGACTCTACCATTTTAGAGAAACAAATGCCTTTGCTTGCCTCAAAATTGATGACACAACCGCAGTTTCTGAAACTTAAAAACAGCAACAGATTAGCTTATTTAGATAACCTTCTCCGTTTACAGATGGTTGCCAAAGATTATAAAAAATCGATTACCACGCTATCGGATTACCGTAATGAATTTGCTGCTCATAACATGGCCGGGAATAAGTTTATCGCCTATGAATTTTATAGCATGGCCAAACTGATGGAGGCAAAAGAAAAGCTAACGTTTCCTGTTGCTCTTCAAAAGGCATTCAATAAAAAGTATGAAAGCCTTCCGGATAAGCTGATCACTAAGGTGGGGATCGCGGTAGACGGGGATGTGAACGGAAGCAGAAAACTTTTAAAAGAAACACTGGAGAAGCAGAAAGATAAAGACAGCATAGACTACGGAGCCGCTCTGGCTTTATGTAAAAGTTATCTGAACTATAAATCCTTTTCGGGCATCAAACCTCAGATTGTGCATTTAGTAGAATTAAAAGATCAGGAGAAATTCATTACCGAAACCAAAGATCTGAAAACAAAAAATGGAAATACCCTGACGATTACTATTGTCAGAAAAAAGGAAAACACCGCTCCACTTCCTGTTATTCTGACCAATAATATCTACGCCGGACCCATTGATGCTTTATTCGGGAAAAGAGCGGCCGTTTACAATTATGTAGGGGCTGTGGTGAATACCCGTGGCAAAAGAAACAGCAATGATGAAAACAATCCTTTTGAACACGAATCTCAGGATATTTATGAAGTAATCGACTGGGTTAGCAAACAGCCCTGGAGTAACGGTAAAGTTGGGATGATCGGAGGAAGTTATCTGGGCTTCAGCCAGTGGGCAGCAGTAAAGAAACTGCATCCGGCCTTAAAAACCATTGTTCCACAAGTTGCGGTAGGCGTCGGAATAGACTACCCCGCCCAAAACAATATATTCATGAGCTATATGCTGCAGTGGATCAATTATGTAACGAATAATAAGCTTACAGATGAAGCAGACTTCAACAATGCTAAAAAATGGGATTCTATTAATACGGCCTGGTACAAAGGCGGAAAATCATTCAGGGCTTTGGATACCATAAGCGGCAAACCGAATAAGATTTTTCAAAGATGGCTGGATCATCCCGGCTATGATGAATACTGGCAGAAAATGGTTCCATATAAAGAAGATTTTGCTAATATTAACATTCCCATTCTGACAACTACAGGATATTATGACGATGATCAGATAGGTGCTCTGTCCTATTTTAAAGCACATCACCAATATAACAAAAATGCAAACCATTATCTGGTAATGGGTCCTTATGACCATGGCGGTGCTCAAAGTTTCGGATTTACTTATGTGAATGGTAACCCGATCGATCCTGCAGCGAGGATAAGTATCGATGACCTTGCTTTCTCCTGGTTTGACTATATTCTGAAAAATGGAAAGAAACCCGATCTTTTAAAAGACAGGATCAATTTTCAGGTGATGAACACCAATACATGGAAACATGTTCCAACTCTGGAAAAAATGCATACTTCGACAATGAAATTCTATCTTCAGGATCATAAAAACACGCCATCAGTTTTCAATCAGCCTACGCAGAAAAATTTCATAAAACAAACAGTAGATTTTAAAAACAGGGATCAAAAAGAGACGTATCATGCAGTAAGCAAAATTGACAGTGTAAAAACCACTAATTCCGTTTATTTTGAAAGCGAAGTTTTAAGCAAAGATTTGATCATCAGTGGAAATCTTGCAGGATTCTTCAATGTTTCCATTAACAAGAAAGATTTTGATACAGACACCTATTTGTATCAGGTAAATCCGGAGGGCAAGACCTTTTTATTATCAACGCATATTGTAAGAGCGAGCTATGCCAAAAACAATGCCGTGCGCCAGCTCCTTGAGCCCGGTAAAACAGAACAGATTCCTATAAAAAATTCAATATTCATTAGCAAAAAAATAGAAAAAGGCAGCAAATTGATACTATTGGTCGGAGTCAATAAAAACCCAAACTGGCAGATCAATTACGGAACCGGAAAAGATGTAAGTGATGAAACGATAAAAGATGCCAGTGAGCCATTGGAGATAAAATGGTACAACGACAGCTATGTGGAAATACCTATTTACCAAGAATAAAGGCATTTAACCATGAGAACCTCAGCCTTTTTAACGAAATATTATGATTACAGCCAACACCAAAATAAAAAATGATTACATTTGCTTTTTTTCAAACTCAAATATAAATATTGAATGAATCAACTTTTCAGAAGGAAAAACTATTCAGAAACAGATACATCTACCAGCCTTTTAAGGGTTTTAGGTGTTTGGGATATCGTTTTTTTTGGTATTGCGGCCATTATTGGAGCAGGAAGTTTCAGCAGCTTAGGTGAAGCAGTTTTCAGAGGTGGCCCCGGAGTGATTCTCCTGTATTTAATTTGTGGTTTTGCCTGTGGTTTTACGGCATTGTGCTATGCTGAATTTGCCAGCAGGATTCCTACTGCCGGTTCCGCGTATACGTATGCCTATGCCAGTTTCGGGGAGCTGATTGCCTGGGTGATCGGATGGGCACTGATCATGGAGTATTCTTTCGGGAATATTTACGTGGCCTTTTCCTGGTCAGATTATTTCACAAGCTTTTTAGAACGTGTGGGAATGCATATTCCGGATTATCTTACCTGCAGCTATACAGAAGCCCGAAAAGCTTTTCAGAACGGTTCGGAGAATAAAGAACTTTTAGCGGCATGGAATACGGCACCTTTGATCGGTAATTTCAAGTTTATCCTTGACCTGCCTGCATTGGTCATCAACGGTCTTATCACATGGCTTTGTTATGTAGGGGTAAAAGAAAGTAAAAACTTCAACAATTCTTTAGTTATTTTAAAACTAGCAGTCATTGTTTTAGTAATTATAGTTGGCTTTGCGTACATTAATACAGAGAACTGGACGCCCGTAAATCCAGAAACGCACGTCGCTTCATTCATGCCAAATGGTTTTGCAGGAGTTATGAGTGCAGTTTCAGGAGTTTTCTTTGCCTATATCGGGTTTGATGCATTAAGCGTTCTTTCTGAAGAAACAAAAGATCCTCAGAAAACACTTCCGAAGGGGATGATCATTTCTCTGGTACTTTGTACGGTAATCTACATTGCTTTAACATTGGTTCTGACAGGAATGGTGGATTACAGAAAGTTCGACGGTATCGGAGATCCGCTTTCATTCATATTCGAAAAATCAAATGCTAACGTAGCGTGGATGGAACTTGTGGTTTCTTTCGTTGCTATTGTGGCCATCACTACAGTATTATTGGTATTCCAGATGGGACAGCCAAGAATCTGGTACGCGATGAGCCGTGACGGGCTGATGCCTGAGAAATTCAAGACTGTACATCCAAAATATAAAACCCCATCATTTGCTACGATTGTTACAGGTATTGCCGTGGGAGTTCCTATCCTGTTTACAGATAAAACGTTTATTCTTGATTTTACAAGTATCGGAACGATCTTCGCTTTCGTACTGGTTTGTGCCGGAGTTTTAATGCTTCCTGCCAAAGAAAAGATCAAAGGCAGATTTCACCTTCCTTATATTAATGGTAAGATCATATTCCCCGTTATTTTTATCGGTGGATTAATCGGTTTCTACATCTGGCAACCGGAATTTTTCAATAATTTAGTAGAGTGGAATGATCCTAAAGAAGGAGAATTCAGAGCTTCTATTTTGGTTTTCATTGTGATCAATCTGGTTCTGTGTATTGTTACCTTTATTAAAAATTTCTCTCTGATTCCTCTGATTGGTTTAAGCTCTTGCTTATATCTTCTTACAGGAATGAGTCATGAAAACTGGTTCTGGTTCGGACTTTGGTTCGCTCTGGGTCTTATCATCTATTTCTGCTACGGATACCGAAACAGTAAACTTAGACAGGAAACGGTTTCAAAATAGTGATTTACACACGATACAATATAATAAAAGGCAAATTCGCAAATAGCAATTTGCCTTTTTGCTTTTTCACCTTTCCGCTTCTCTTCAAATCGGCAGCATTATTGCATAGATCTTAACAGAAACTATAAACTAATTGGCTATGTCTGAAAGAATAAAAACCTACGGAGAATTTTATCAGTTCTACCTTACTGAGCACAGTAAAACAGGAACCAGAATATTTCACTTTATCGGAACTCTTCTGATATTTTTAGTGATTTGGTATGTGATCAGTTCCGGAAAGGAAAGGTTTCTATGGTACATTCCCATCTTCGGATATGGTTTTGCATGGTTCAGCCATCTGGTTATTGAAAAAAATAAACCCGCTACTTTTAAGTATCCTCTGTGGTCGCTGATCTCAGATTTCAGATTATTTTTTGAGCTGTTAATCGGTAAGCAAAAATTCAGAGGAATTGCTCCTGCACCAAAGGAAACTGAGAATCCTGAAGCCTCAAATTAATATCTTTTTTAAACCACAAAAGACTCAAAAGTTTTTTGAAACTTGAGTTTTTTAAGTTGAATAATTAACGTTTAGAAGTACACTTAAGTTTAAAAAAATCAAAGATTTTTATAGATGAATTCTTCAGGCTTGTCTGAGAAGAAGTGATCAATAGAATAGGTAATCCCAAAGCATTTGTAATAAAAAAGGTAAGTTTTTAGATTTTGTAATTTTCATCTTGACCAAGGTTATTCATCATTTATCTTGATTTTTGGACTCTTTCATTAAATTTTTAGAAGAGCTTAAATTAAATCATTAAAAACTAAAAAACAGTAGATAAATTACATCAAAAACTTCGGCATAGTAATTGCGAACTAAGCTTTAAAATAAAGTTTATGAAAATTATAGCAACCATTCTAAAAGGAGCTGTTCCTGCAGTAGCACTATTCGCAATGACCCAATGTACCACTACGGCTAACACGGCCGGAGCTGACGAAAAAACGTTCATCGTAGGACCTGAGACCGCAGACTGTACCGGAGTAGCACCCATGAAATGTTTGCAGGTAAAAGAAAAGGCCTCAGAAAGCTGGACCAATTTCTACACGAACATTGAAGGATTTACGTATGAGCCTGGCTATGAATATGTTTTGAAAGTAAAAACAGAAAAGATCGCCAATCCACCAGCTGACGGATCATCCATAAAATACACATTGATCAAAGAGGTTTCCAAAACCAAGAAATAATATCAAAAAACTCCCGGAAATTTCCGGGAGTTTTTATTTTGTAGCCCTCTATCTTTTTGGTGTCTGAAGCTATCTCTTCTGCAGTCTTTAATACAATATACTTTCAAAAATAAATCCTATATTTGCTAGTGCAACAGCATGGCATTAGCTGTATTAGAATTTTACAGAAAACATGAAACAGTCAAGAAATACAATAGCAAGAACGGAAATAACAAGGCTTATCCATGAATCCGGAGTAGCATTATCCCATGCCCAATTGCAGGTTTTACTGGATGGACTCTGCGACCGTGTAACGATTTACAGGGTACTGGAAAGATTGATGGATGAAGGTATCATCCATAAAGTGGTAGACATTGATGGTACCATAAAGTATGCGGAATGCCATACCTGTACAACAGAAATTCATCATCACGACCATTTGCATTTCAGCTGTGAGCAGTGTAAAACGGTGACCTGTGTGGAAGATGTTGAACCCAAGATTAAATTACCTGTAACCTACAAAGTTCACAAAATCAATCTGACAGTATCCGGAATTTGCCCTAATTGTCAATAGTGATCTGTATAGCATTTTTGATTAAAAATCAATTATTCTTTTTACGCAAAGATTTCACATACAAAGCTTTATATTTTGAGATAAGCAAAGTATTATGGTTTCTCCATTGATTAAGCGCTTGCACAATACGCCTGCTTAGTCGAATCAATCAAAGATTGATTCTGGTCTTTGCATTACTAAAACTATCCGATGTTAAAATAAAACTTTGCGTTATAAATTAAAATACGAATTGCACGAATACTTTACACGAATTTCACCAATATCCCTGACACAGTAGTGATATTGGTGAAACTATTTGTGATGTTTGTAGTTATAAAAATCAACTCTTTTTTGACGCAAAGTTCTAACACAAAAAGCTTCTAACTTTAAGATAAGCAAAGTATTATGGTTTCTCCATTGATTAAGCGTTTGCATAATACGCCTGCTTAGTCGAATCAATCAAAGATTGATTCTGATCTTTGCATTGCTAAAACTATCCGATGTTAAAATAAAAACTTTGCGTTTATTAAAATACGAATCGCATGAATTCTTTACACTAATTCCCCTTGATGTATTAGTGAAATTAGTGTAAAGAATTTGTGAAGTTTTTAGTTATACCTGATAAAGAATTAAACCGTCATTCCGATATCAATTCCTTTGATTTTTCGATAAAGATCGGTGGCAAAATTATCCGTCATTCCTGAAACAAAATCGACTACCCCCAACACTTTCTGGTAATCAGTACCTTCCTCATAAACAAACTGTCTCGGAAGTAGTTTCAACGCTTTTTTATCATAAGATTTTCTGTCATCCTCCTGTTTCAGAATAGAAGGAATGAAATGATCAAGAAGCTCATACATTACGTTGTACCCGGCATTTTCTATTTCCACCACGGCCTTATGGTTGTAGATCTTTTCGATTGAGAATGCTTCGATATCCTGAAGAGCACGGTTTTCAGATTTGTAGATATCAAGAAGTCCGTTGTCCAGATTTCCCTGAAGAATGTTTTCAAAATTATGTTTGTAGATCTCAAGCGATTTATTGATCAGAGCATTGATCGCTTTAGCACGAAGGTATGAAATTTTCTCATTTTCATTCGAGATGGAAGCCAGCTTATTTTTCACCTTGTCCATATCACTGCTTTCAGATCGGATCAGTTCAAAAAACAGGTTTTCACAGTCTGAAGTGGATACGATCCCCAATCTGTGGGCATCTTCCATATCAATAATATTATAACAGATATCATCTGCAGCTTCTACAAGCCAAACAAAAGGATGTCTTTTGAATATATAAGGTTCTTCGTTTTCTACAATTAAATTCGTAGCCTTTGCAATTTCAAGAAAGATATCTTTCTCATTCTGAAAAAAACCGAATTTCTTTCTGTGGATAATTCCTTTTTTCTTGGCAACAGCTTCACACGGATATTTTGCAATACTGGCGAGGGTAGAAAAGGTGAGCTGAATTCCTCCTTCATCTTTTCCCTGCTGACGTTGCGCCAGCACTCTTATGGCATTGGCATTCCCTTCAAAATTCACCAGATCTGCCCATTCTTTTTCATTGAACTTTTGCTTCAGGTCCTTTTCATTTCGTTCAAAATAGCTCGCGATCGCGTCTTCCCCTGAATGACCGAACGCCGGATTTCCAACATCATGACATAAACAAGCGGCAGCAATAACATTTCCTAAATTATGAAGATAGAAGTTTTTTGAATCTTCCGTAAGGTCATTTTTATAAGCATCAAAGATAAATTCCCCGATAATACTTCCCAAACTTCGGCCTACTGACGAAACTTCCAGCGAGTGTGTCAGCCTGTTGTGTACAAAAACACTTCCGGGAAGAGGAAAAACCTGGGTCTTATTCTGGAGTCTTCTGAACGCTGAAGAAAAGATAATTCTGTCGAAATCTCTCTGAAAATCAGTTCTTGAAGCTTTAGTATGCGGATTGTTTCCTGTACGCTGATTCGTATAAATCTGGTTTAAATTCATCATTTTTCAAAATTACTCCAAATTTTATTTTTACGGAATAGTATTTGAACTTTTATTGAAAAGCAAAGCCATGCCTGAAGGACCATCCATCATTTTAATGAAAGAAAACCTGTTGCCTTTTGTCGGAAATACAGTGACAGAAGCCTCGGGTAATGCAAAATTCGATAAGGAACCGCTGATCGGCCAGACTCTTCGTGAGGTCCGTACTTTCGGCAAGCAGACTTATCTTGTTTTTGATGAATCAGCAGTCCGTATTCATTTATTGATGTTCGGATCTTATAGTGTTGATGAACAGACAAAGCCTGATAAAAGCTTACGTTTATCCCTCTTCTTCCAAACAGGAAGTCTGTACTTTTACACCTGTTCTGTAAAATCTGTAGATCTGGAATTTCTATCCACCATCGATTGGGAAGCTGACATTATGAGTGAGATCTGGGATCCCAAAAAAGCAGAAAAGAAACTGAAATCCAAACCTGAAATGATGGTCTGTGACGCCTTGATGAATCAGGACATTTTCTCGGGTGTAGGGAATATTATTAAGAATGAAGTTCTGTTCAGAATTGGGGTACACCCTGAAAGTTTAATAGGAAATCTGCCCGTGAAAAAACTCAGGGAACTGATCGCTGAGGCGAGAAATTATAGTTTCGATTTTTTGGACTGGAAACGTGAATTTGTTTTAAAGAAAAAGTGGCTCGTTCATACCAAAACCATTTGCCCGAAATGTGGTGAAAAACTGGTAAAAAAGCAGACCGGACTTGGAAAAAGACGGAGTTTTTACTGTGAAAAAGACCAGAAGCTGTATTAAAATAAATATTTGAATGTAAATCAATATTAAGATTCATGAAATGCGTAAATTTGGTTTAAACAATTTACGAAATGACCGATACCTGGCTAGACCGATGGAATGAACGATACAGCAGTGATGAATTTGCATACGGCATAGAACCCAACAATTATTTAAAAGAACAGCTTGAAAAGCTCAATCCCGGAAACATACTTTTTCCTGCAGAAGGTGAAGGCCGAAACGCTGTCTTTGCTGCAAAACTTGGCTGGAAGGTTTTCGCTTTTGACATCAGTGAAGAAGGGAAAAACAAAGCCTTGCAGCTTGCCCAAAATAATGATGTAAAAATTGATTATCAGGTGGGCGAACTGGAAACATTAGATTTCCATACAGAACAGTTTGATGTGATTGCTCTTATTTACGCTCACTTCCCTGCCGATATTAAATCTTCCCTGCATACAGTCCTGGACCAATATCTACGTAAGGGTGGTTTGATTATTTTTGAAGCCTTCAGTAAAAGTCATCTTGAGTATGTGTTGAAAAACGAAAAAGTGGGTGGCCCGAAAGATATCGGATCCTTATTTTCAATCGATGAGATCAAGGCTGACTTCCCGAATTATGAAGTTATTGAACTGGAAGAGAAAGAAATTGAACTCAATGAAGGGGTATTTCATAATGGAACCGGATCTGTCATAAGATTTATAGGACAAAAAATATAAAAAATGCCAGAAAACTTTGATAGAACCAACCCTGCAGAAGCCGTAAAATATTTCAGACACTGTATATTGACAGGTGATTTGAATGGGGCATTAAGCTGTTTTGATAATGATGGAGTATATATTGAACGGGACGGAATTGAAATAAAAGGACTGGACAACATAAAAAGACCTCTGGAACATTTATGTAACTGGAAACCTGATATTCAGGGAAACAAACAAAAACTGACCATTGTCGGAGATCTTGCCGTATGGGTAGACAAATGGACCTTAAAGGCCTCCTCACCCGATGGAAATCTTATTGAAATGAACGGAGCCACAACCTGTATGATGAAGGAAAATGAAGAAGGAATCTGGCTCTGGCTGGTAGACAATCCTTTTGCCGGTCAGGTTTTCGAAGATTAAATGAGACAAATAAAAAAGGCGGAATTATTAATGATTTAAGATTCAGGATTTAATGATCCGCCTGAATATCTGATGAAAAAAGCACTTTTATACACTTCTCCCAAAGGAATTTCCGAGTCATTGATGTAAATACTATGGTTATCGAATGAATCAATATAATCCATATTGACGACATACGATTTACTTACCCGCACAAAAGCCTCTGATGGAATCTTCTGATGTATGGTTTTTAAATTCATTGCAGTAATCAGCTTTTGATGCTGGGTATGAATAACCACATAGTCTTTCAAACCTTCAATAAATTTAATATCCGTAAAATTGATTTTATAGTATCTCCTGTCTGCTTTTATAAACAAAAAATCTTTTGTATTGGATTCTATTGTATTTTTTATGGTATCCTTAGACAGCAGCTCTTTATAGAGAACCGCTTTACTGATAGCCTTTTCTAACCGTTGTTTCTCAATAGGTTTCAATAAATAATCTATTGCATCGAGATCGTAACTTTTCAAAGCATACTGCGAATAGGCTGTTGTAAAAATGATCAGGCTCTGCCCCGGCAGCATTTCTGCGAATTCCAGTCCTGTTACCATTGGCATTTCAATATCCAGGAAAATAAGATCTACGTCGTTGGTTTTCAGAAAATCAAGGGCGGAAGGGGCATTGGAGAACTCTCCAAGGATTTCGGTCTTTGAAATTTCCTGGATCAGCGAACGCATTTCTGCTCTTGCTAGCGGTTCATCATCTACGATTATACAATTCATACAGGAATTTTTAATTTGACGGTGTATTCTTTTTCTCCAGAAGTGATATTCAGTTCGAATGCTTTACCGTACAGGAGTTCAAGTCTTCTTTTAATATTAGCCAACCCCAGTCCTCCGTATTTGTTATTGGATACTGCCAAACTTGGGTTCATAGAATTGGTACAGGTAAAATAAAGCGTTTTATTGCCAACCTCAATATCAATTTTCACATAGGATTCTGTACTACTAATATCTACACTGTGTTTTACGGCATTTTCAACAAAGGTTGTAAATAAATTCGGAGGAATAAAAGTGCTTTTTACATTTCTGTCCCCCGTTTCTGCATGGATATCAAAAGAAAAATTATCCCGCCTTATCTTTTCAAGGTTCAGAAAATTAGACAGAAAATCTATTTCCGAAACAAGCAACGTTTTCTCCTCGCCGTTCTCATACAGCTGGTACCTTAAAAATTCTGAAAGCTTAACAATAACAGCGGAGGCTTTCTCCGGATCTGTTCTGGTCAATGCTTTGACATTATTCAGCATATTAAAAAGAAAATGCGGATTGATCTGGTTCCGGAGTTCATTCAGTTCCATCTGTAAAGTAAGATTGTTCAGTTCTGTAATTCTTTTGGAATCATTGATCCATTTCTGCAACAGTTTCACTGTGGTTGTAGTCAGGATAATGGGCACACACATCAAAACACCTTCATAAATACTTCCCCTATTCCCTTCTTTTCTGATATTTTCCACTCTGAAATCTTCAAAACATAATCTAAGACTAAATCCTATTATATTAAGGCCCACAACTCCCATCATGACAAGCAAGACTAAGTACGTTATATATCTTGTTTTAAAGAAAAACCTGGGTACCAGAACGTAGATATTAATATATACCATGGTAATGAGTACGGTATATACAAATAGCAGAACATAATATTGATGAATTCCTGAATACCAGTGCCAGAATCTCGCACTGTACAACAGGGAGAAAAAGAAAATCAGAAACAGCACATGTCTGCACAGCCGGAACCGATCCTCTACCAGAAAATCAATCACAAGTGTTTCCTTAAATTTTTCTGTACCGTATTTCATAGGGTCCTGCAGATTTTAATGCAGAACAAAAATAGAGAATAACGTAAAGAATACCTATAATATTATACAAACCCTGTATTTTTTTATACCAATTGTCAAGTACTCCGGTTTCGTATAAAATAGAAGCGGTTTGGTATAAAAACAAATTCGTGTGGCGTTTTTCTCTTTTTCTTTGCCCTGTTCAATTTTTTTACACTTATGGAATTAGCCGTTTTTCAGGAACTTACCGAAGAAATCACCTTAGAATGTTTTTATATGACAGAGTCGCAGCAAGAAGAGAAAGTAATACAACTGATCGACCTACACCATTTTGTAGAATGCTATGACCCGAAAATTAAGATTTTAAGCTATATCCATCATCCTATTAATATTATAGAGGAAAATGGTATTAAAAAAGGAATTTTATTTTACGATCTGAAACACTCTACCCCATTTGACTGGAATGTTTTTGAAGAGTTTAAAAGAAGGCATCAGCTTAAAGAAATCTGGTTTGTCTTCGTAGAGGAAGATCCGATTTCTGATACTAACCGCCATGTTGATTTTATAACCGAGAACAGTATAGAGATATTTTATGACAAAATATTCTTGTTCCATTTTTTTCAATCTGCCATCAAATCCTTAAAATAAAACCATGAAAACACTGAGAAGAGCTCTTATTCCCCTTGCCTTGTTTCCCTTAAAGAATATTGCCTATTCCCAAAAAAAAGACAGCATTCCGCTGAAGGTAAGGGCTTATTTTGCAGACAAATTTCCGCAAAGCCGGGACCTTAATATTGAATTTAGCCAGACAGCTCCTTTCCTGTTTTCATCAAAACTCGACGGGAATGATTTGCCTGACAATAAAATGAAAAGCTTCCAGCAGCTAAAAGCCAGCGCCAACATCTATTTTGTAAAAAAGAAAAACTGGCTGCTCAGTACTTCTTTGAATTACCGTTATACAGCATTCAATACCGAAGAATCAATTATCGCAGAAACAGGCCTGCGGAATGACTTTCATTATCATTCTGAAGCTGTTAATTTCAGTTATTTTTCGAAACTGTTCAATAAAACAGCAATTTATACGGCCAACGCTTCCGTGGACGGAAGTGATCAGCATTTTGAAAGAATCAGAGGACTTGTAACTGCTTCCGTAATTTTAAAAGCAACTCCAAAAACAAAAATGATAATCGGTCTTGCCGGTTTTATTGATCCGAGTTCACAGATCCCGATCCTACCGATCTTCACCTATGAAAACAAATTCAACAACGGTTGGGTACTTGATATTTTGCTTCCTAAAAAACTCTTGGTTAGAAAGGATATTTTTGCCAACGGCAGAATTTCTCTAGGAACAGAAATGGATAATACCTCTTTTTATACGTACAGAAATAACAGGACGTATGAATTCCGCCAGCTGGAAATCAATTCCGGGGCTATCTATGAACACAATCTTGGGAGTAATTTTATCGGAACTTTAAAAACCGGGATCAGAGCGGTTCCGCGGGCCAGAGTGTTTGATAAGGAGGAATCTTTTAAAGATTATATTTTTGAAGCCAGCTATAAACCTTCATTCTATGTCAATGTCGGAATATCTTATAATCCTTTTGGAAAGCCTAGAGCAAAATAATTTCAACCCTCTGGAAGTTCTTAAGGAACTTTGAAAAAAATAAGTATTTAAAATTTTAATAATTTGGCTAAAGCCGATAGCCGGATTTATTTTCCTGTAAGTGGGCTAAAGCCCACTCCTATTGAATTTTATATAGAATCCATTAAATTTTTGAATTTTTAAATTCTTAAATCTTTAAATTAAAAAAAATCAATGCGTCCCCATTTTTGAAAACACATTAATAACGATCACTCCTATCACGATCAATGCAATTCCTATGATAGCCGGCAGGTCCGGAACCTGCTTAAAAGCGATAACACCAATCATCGTTATAAAAACAATTCCTACTCCAGACCATATGGCATACGTTATTCCTACAGGGATCTGCCGCAGTGTAATGCTTAGAAAGTAAAATGCGGCAGCATATCCTATGACGGTCACTACAGAAGGCCAAAGCTTTGAAAATTCTTCTGATTTTTTCAGAAAAGTAGTGGCTATGATCTCGAAAACGATTGCTAAAGCAAGAAAGATATAACTGCGTCCCATAAAAGCTTGTTTTCTACAAAAATAAGGAAAAGCTGCTGCTTTTCACTAAAAATCGGTTGATAAAACACCTGTCAGATCCTATTATTGAATTCAAAAATCACCTTCAATTTTTGAATTGATCTCAATCCTTTCCTGTACACTTAAACAGAAAAAAAAGTATAAAAAAAAATGACTTAATAACTCTACTCCTGGTGATAAATTATCAAACTATTTATTATGAAGCACTTACACAAGTTAAATAATATTGAGGCAAAAAAAGTCTGACAGTAAGAGTTTAAAACCTGTCATTATTTCATAGCTATGTGACAAAAGTTTCAAATTGATGTCATGTCATCTGTCAGCATTTAGAAATTCAAGGATAAAATCCGGTCCTGAATAATAAGCTTTCTTAACATAATATTTCGTCCATCTCCTAAAATCTGACGTTAAAAAACAAAGTTAAAAGTGAATAGTATGCATCGCATTTCTTATTTTTTGTTTTATCAGGTCCAATATAGAAGTGTTCAAACCGTTGTCAATTTTTTAATTTTTTAAAGATAAGACAATAAAGATATCAATAATTCCATAAAAACATATTAATTTTTTGTAAACAAACACTCGTTAAAAATTAAAATTAATCACACATAACACACTGATATACATCATGATTATTTGCTTTGGCACATGATTTGAAAGTTGTAATATTGCAATTAGATAATTGATAAAATAATCACAAATAATTAAATAAAACAAAAATGGTAACTTACATCGGAATCGCAACATGTGTAGTAGTATTCGCTTCTTACTTTATGACAGTAAAAAGAGAAGAAAGAAACTAAGTTCTATTAAAGGAGATTAGCCTATAGAACATCTATATTAATTGTATTGTTTATGTTTTTGATCTGAATGATCAGATTCTGCTCTTTTACTCACTGGAGTAAAAGGGCCCAAAAACATAACCCCAAAAAATTAAATTTCATAACAAATTTTATATATCCAAATAGTCAAGCCGGGCAATAGCCTGGCTTTTCTTGTTAAAACGGGATAAAGCCCATTCCTATTGAATATTCCGTATATCCTCCCCTTTTCTGGCCTACCAGCTTATTCTATTTCAGGACCCGGTAATCATTCAATAAAACTTTATCTTTGTCTAGATAAGAATCATTTTTTAGTTTTAGTATGAATCTGTACAATCTCATTATTCAGGATAAAGAGGAAGTAACCCTCAACGATGTATTTCTAGGTAAAAACAACAGAGACCAACTGGCACAGCTCATCAAGGAGCACACTTACGTGAAAGAACTGCAGGAATACGGGCTTCCTGTGAACAATAAGATCCTTTTGCAGGGAAATTCCGGTTGTGGGAAAACGATGACCGCTAAAGCCGTTGCCAATGCTTTAGGCAAAAGTATCCTGATTTTAAATCTCAGCAATATTGTTTCGTCCCGGATTGGGGAAACTTCACAAAATATTAAAATGATTTTTGATAAGGCTGCCAGGGAAAGATCTGTTCTTTTTCTGGACGAACTGGATCAGATTGGAAAAGCAAGAGGAAGTGACGACAAAGATGTAGGTGAAATGAGAAGACTGGTGAATACCCTCATCCAGTTAATCGATTATTATCCTGAAAATGCTCTTCTACTCTGTGCAACCAACCATGCGGAGATTATTGATACCGCTTTGGTGAGACGTTTTCAGCTGAAGATCAATTATGAAATGCCTTCTGCAGAATTTCTGGATACTTTCTATGATCGCCTTCTGTCTCAGTTTCCGGAAGATTTGAGAAGTATAGACCGTCAATACAACATTTCCTTTGCTGAAGCAAAAGATCATGCTTTTACAGCCGTAAAATCAGCACTCATCAAACAACTGGAATCTCAGTCAATTACACCATCATGAAAGAAGATATTCTCCACAATCTCGAAATCATCAATGACAGAATAAAGAAAGCATGTGAAAAAGCAGGCAGACCTCTTGATGAAGTCAGATTGTTGCTGGCTACAAAAACGGTTTCTGCAGAGCATATTAAAACAGCTTTAGAAAACGGACAGACCTTAATTGCTGAAAATAAGGTTCAGGAGCTGAAAGAAAAATATGACGAACTGAAAGATACTCCACATGAAAATCATTTTATCGGACATCTGCAAACGAATAAAATCAAGGATATCTTAAAATACGACGTAGTTTGTGTACAGTCTCTGGACCGTCTGGATCTCGCTGAAAAACTTCATCAACGACTTGTATCCGAAGGAAAAACAATGGAGGTTCTGATCCAGGTGAATACATCAGATGAAGAAAGTAAATTCGGAGTACATCCCAGCGATGCTGTTGAACTGACCCGGAAAGTTTCTGAATTCAGTACTTTAAAGATCAAAGGATTAATGACCATCGGCCTTTTCAGTGCAGAAACTGAAAAAGTAAGATCCTGTTTTAAAATCCTGAAAAATATGCAACAGGAAATCATCAGTCAAAATATTCCTAACGTCGAAATGAAAGAACTTTCCATGGGAATGAGCGGAGATCTCGAAACTGCCATTGAAGAAGGGGCTACGATGGTGAGAGTGGGAACAGCCGTTTTTGGAGCAAGAGTTCATCCGGATAGTTTTTATTGGAACGAAAGGGGTTAAGTTTTGAAGTTTGAGGGTATTAGAGTCTGAGGGTTTGAGAGTGTGTGGCGTTTGGGGTTTTGTGTGTGGATGTTTTTTTATTTGTGGAGGAGATTCGTGTTGTTTGTGTTAGGATTTCTTCCCACAGATTTTACAGATCTGAAAATATTTAAATAATCATCTGTTTTTGTTGATTTCAGCTTCTCTTAATTCAGTATTTCTTTTTCAAAAAGGAAAGGTTTGTATTCTAAAAATAAGCAGTTTCTAAAGCAATCATTAAAATTTTACGTTAAAAATTTTAATCTTTTCATTTACAATAGGTTAGATCAGTTTTATTTATAGATTTACAGGACACCAATACACTCTGATGATGAAACAAGATAATTTGATCTCTCTCCGAAAATCATTCGGAATATTGTTCTTTATTTTAATCGGTTCATTACTCTTGATGGACTGTTCAAAATCTTCAACAAGCAATGAAAGCGAAACGATTAAGGCCACTTTCTTAGTGACCTGCATAACCATTGCCGCAATTTTCAGTATTTTCTATCTATCAAAAAAAATCAGGCGGAAAGAATAAAAATAAAACTTATTTTTCAGACAGTTTTTCCATCTTTTCCTTCACCAACAGCTAGTTTAGGGATTGTTTTTGAATGCAATTTTATTAATTTTAGCGAAAATATTCTAACTGCCCCGTGGTGTTAAGTTATAATCTGCAATTTTAGCTAAAATGTATTTAAATATAAAATGAAAAAAACTCTTTTTATTATCTTCCTATTTTGCGCCAAATTCATAAGTGCCCAATCTATCCATTTCACTAATCCAAGCTTTGAGAAAAGTGTATTATTGAAGCATCCGGAAATAGATTGGAATAAAAACGGAAAAATAGAAAAAGAAGAAGCTGAATCTGTTTCAAGACTTGATTTAATGGAACAGAATCTCACAAATGCTGATGACGTAAAATATTTCAAAAATATTGAATACCTTTCATTAACGATCAATGGAATTACCAAACTAAAACTTCATGACTTCTATAAATTAAAAGAAATCTATTGTGCAAGAAATAAATTATCCGAATTCGAAATAGCCAATATCCCTTCTTTAGAACAATTGGCTGTTGGAAGAAATGAACTAAAAAAAGTCACTATTATTAATTGTCCAAATCTACAATCAATCAATATGATGGATAATCAAATTCGTGATTTTGATGTCAAAAGATTTAAAAAATTAAAATATCTGTCGATTGATAATAATCAATTTGAAAAATTGGATCTAACCAATAACCCTGAATTAATTCAAATTGTCATCAATAAAAACAATATTAAAACGATTGATATCACCCAAAATCCAAACCTTATGATGAATGTCCTGTACGTTGATGATAATGTGAAAATTATTGGAACTCCAGAACAAATGAAAAATTATACCAAAGCACCAATTATTTATACAAAATAAAAAATTACAGGCTGTCTCATACTGGACAATATGGGACTCAATAATATATCTGAGAGTTCGGATTTAAAATCCATTACGTATTACTAATTATATGATGAAAACTAATTACCACAATTACCTCTTACTATTCCTGTTATTCATCCCAGGTTTTCTTTTGCAAATGGCTATCCTGATTTTTGGGGTATGAAATCAAGAGTTGGGGAATATGAACTTGGAGGTTTCTTTATTGGATTTCTATGCAGTTTTATTGCAACCTTACTCATTGAATTTTCCTTTTTATTGGCTTTCATTAAAAACCAAACAACAGGGATGGAGATTACTGAAACCATTTTTCATGGTCAACCTTTTAACCAATATTATAATGCTACTCATTTATTTTGCAATTGTTGCTTTTGCAGCAAAATGGCCATAATTGCAAAAAAAGTAGTTTTATGTCATTGATTTCATCAGGCATTGAATTAAATATTGCTTTTCAGTGGATATTTATATATTTTTAGCCCCATCTAATTTGGATTGGCTTTACATTGCCATAAACCCTTATTGCAACGGTAAAAATGTAATATTTTAAACCTTTCGAATGTCCTATATATAAACTAAGACCATGAAAAACTTAAAAGCCGTATTAATTTCGTCTTTATTCACATTAATAACTACCTCGGTATACGCCCAAAATTGCGATTGCACAAAAAATTTTGAATGGGTGAAAAAAACTTTTGAAACAAATGATGCAGGTTTTGAATATGCATTAAAGCAAAAAAGTAATCAGGCTTATGAAGCCCATAATAAAACCACATCCGAAAAAGTAAAATCTGCTAAAACATTCAGTGAATGCAGTCTTGTTTTGTCCGAATGGCTTACTTTTTTTCGTTCGGGACACGCTTCTATCAGACCTATTAGTAAGCAAGAATCTCCCAAATCGGCTACTCCCGAAAAATCAAACAACCCATTTGCCAGTTGGGAAACTCTGGCGGTAGAAACGCAAGATTTTAAGAAGTATCTGGACCAAAAGAAAACGTCCGACTATGAAGGGATTTGGTATACCGAACCTTATACCATTGGGATTAAAAAGAAGGGAGACCAGTATGTAGGATTTATCATAGAATCGGGGGCAGAAACCTGGACAAAAGGACAGGTAAAGCTGAAACTCAATTCTTCAGATGGCAAATTAAACTCTGTGTATTATATGCGTGATCATTCCGGGGTGGAATCCAAAGAAGTAACTCTAACGGGGAAAAACCATTTACAAATCGGAGATTTCAGTCTTTCAAGAGTGTATCCAAAGCTTGAGGACGACCCCAAATATACGCAGTATTTTAAATCGGTAGGCGCCAATGAACCATATATAGAAAAATTAAACGAAACTACTTTTTATCTAAGAATCCCGTCTTTTCAGGCTTCCCAGAAAAAGAAGATTGACAGCGTTATTGCTGCCAATAAAGATAAAATCCTCTCCACTGAAAATCTCATCATTGACATCAGAAACGGAACCGGAGGAAGTGATGCCAGTTATCACAATATCCTTCCTTTGATTTACACCAATCCAATCAGAACTGTAGGCGTAGAATATTTATCTACCCAACTGAACAATCAGAGAATGCTGGATTTCATCAACAAACCTGAATACGGCTTCGATGAAGAGAATAAAAAATGGGCTCAGGCTTCATTTAATACACTGGAAAAACAGCAGGGAAAATTCGTCAACCTCAATGATAATGTAGTCAGCCTCACAAAGTATGATACCATTTATCCTTATCCGAAAAATGTAGGAATCATCATTAATCAACGAAACGGAAGTACAGACGAGCAATTTTTGCTGGCGGCCAAGCAAAGTAAGAAAGTGAAACTGTTCGGGACTACGACTTTTGGCGTTTTGGATGTTTCCAATATGTATTATGTTCCTTCGCCCTGCAAAGAGTTTGAATTAGGCTATTCACTTTCAAGAAGCATGCGTATTCCCGATTTTACGATCGATGGAAAGGGATTACAGCCTGATTTTTACCTAGACAGAAGCATTCCGGTCTATGAGTGGACTGACTATGTGAATACAGTGCTGAACGGGAAATAAAAGAACAATCTATTTTTATATACAACAATAAACCCTTTTCTGTTTTGAGAAGGGTTTTATCATAACTTCAGGTCTATCTTTCTCAATATTTATTATGTCTAGCCTATATTTTCATCTTTGTTGAAGAAACATATCTTTACAGACTATATCGGCACTTATTAATCAAGAAATCTTTATAGACTTTGCCGTAAAAAAGAGATTGCTTCGCTTCGCTCGCAATGACTACCGATAGAATACATTTAATGACAACAATTTGAAAAGCTCTTCCTATCCTAATTATTCTAAGAATTTCCTATTTACCGCATACAGAATTCTCATTCCCATAGAACATCCGGTATATTTTTTGCTCGTAAAACATTAAAAACCAAACAAATATACCTATGATTAAAAAATTACTCTTGAGCTGTCTATTCATGACAGTAGTATTCCTGACTTCATGTGATCAATATCGTGATACATCACAAACAAAAGACAGTGAGATTTCAATTAAAACAGTGTCAATGGTAACTTTTGGTACCATGGCCATAGCACTTCTTGTAGCCTACAGCTATCGAAGAAGGTAACAGAATAAAAATAATTAGAAAAACGCCCGTTTAGAATCTAAACGGGCGTTTTATATTGATTGTTAATGATTACATATAAGCTTCAATCGGCTCACAAGTACAAACCAGGTTTCTGTCTCCATACGCTTCATCAACTCTGGATACAGAGGCGAAGAATTTGTGGTCTCTTACCCACTCTAATGGATAAGCTGCCTTTTCTCTGCTGTATGGTTTATCCCAAGAATCTGAGATCACCAATTGCTCTGTGTGAGGAGCGTTTTTAAGCACATTGTTAGCCTGATCTGCTTCTCCGTTAGCAATCTCATCAATCTCTTTTTTGATGGAGATTAATGCTTCTGCAAAACGGTCGATTTCAGACTTGCTTTCAGATTCTGTAGGCTCAATCATTAATGTTCCAGCTACAGGGAAAGAAACGGTTGGTGCATGGAATCCATAGTCCATCAATCTTTTCGCCACATCAGCCACTTCAATTCCTAACGTTTTGAACTGACGGAAGTCTACGATACATTCGTGAGCTACTCTTCCACTCTCGTTTGAATATAAGATCGGGAAATGCTCTGCTAAAATTTCTTTTAGGTAATTCGCATTCATGATCGCGTGTCCTGTTGCTTTTTTCAATCCATCTGTTCCTAACATCTTGATGTAAGAATAAGAAATGTTTAGGATCAGACCTGAACCATAAGGTGCAGCAGAAATACCTTCGATCGCTTCTTTAGAACCGATTCTGATATTCGCATTGGAAGGAAGGAAAGGAACCAGGTGCTTAGCCACACAGATCGGACCTACTCCAGGACCTCCACCTCCGTGAGGAATCGCGAAAGTTTTGTGTAAGTTCAGGTGACATACGTCTGCCCCGATGTTTCCAGGACTAGTGAATCCTACCTGAGCGTTCATATTGGCACCGTCCATATATACCTGTCCGCCATGTTTGTGGATCAGGCTTGTAATTTCTTTAATATTGTCATCAAAGAATCCGTATGTTGACGGATAAGTGATCATTACACAAGATAAGTTCTCAGAATGCTGTTCTGTTTTAGCTTTTAAATCTTCAAAATCAATTTGTCCGCTTTCAAGGTTTTTAACCACAACAATTTTCATTCCTGCCATTGCTGCAGAAGCCGGGTTGGTTCCGTGTGCAGATTGAGGGATCAATACTACATTTCTGTGGCCTTCGCCTCTTGAAATGTGATATTCTCTGATCACCATTAATCCAGCATATTCTCCCTGAGCTCCAGAGTTTGGCTGAAGAGAAGTTCCTGCAAAACCAGTGATTTCAGCTAAATCTTTCTCCAATTCTCTGATCATTTCCTGATACCCTCCAGCTTGGTCTACCGGTACAAATGGGTGAACAGCTCCCCAGTTATCCCAAGAAAGCGGCAACATTTGAGTAGCAGCGTTCAACTTCATGGTACAAGAACCAAGAGAAATCATTGAATGCGTTAACGATAAGTCTTTTCTTTCAAGACGTTTGATGTAACGCATCAATTCTGTCTCCGTATGGTATTTGTTGAATACCTGCTCCGTAAGAATCTCGTCTTTTCTCAACAATTCTTCCGGAATGCTGTATCCTTCTTTTAATTCTAATTTGAAAGTCTGCTTGTCTTTAAACTGAGCAAAAGAAGCCATCAGATAGTTTAATTTCTCCAATGTTGTACTTTCGTTGATTGCAATGCTTACTACACCTTCTGTGAAATAGTTCAGATTAAGTCTGTGATCAAGCATCATTCTCATCAATCTTCCTTTTTCATCTTCACTCATGGTGATTTTCACCGTATCGAAGATAGGTTCTTCAACGGTCTGGTAACCTAATGCTTTAAGACCATTTTTCAAAGCGTTGGCTTTAAAGTGGATCTGGTCAGCGATATAGTTTAATCCTTTTGGACCGTGATAAACCGCATACATTCCTGCCATTACCGCAAGAAGTACCTGTGCTGTACAGATATTGGAAGTGGCTCTTTCTCTTTTGATGTGCTGCTCTCTGGTCTGAAGCGCCATTCTCAATGCACGTTTTCCGTACATATCCTGAGAAACCCCGATGATTCTTCCCGGAATATCTCTTTTGTAATCTTCTCTGCAAGAGAAAAATGCTGCGTGAGGTCCTCCGTACCCTAATGGAATCCCAAATCTCTGTGAAGTTCCAACGGCACAGTCAGCACCCATGGAAGCCGGAGATTTCAGTTTCACCAAAGCCATCGGATCACAAGCTACAACCACCTGCAAATCTAATTTTTTATAGTCTACAATATCTTCCGTATAGTCTAAAACGATACCGTTTTTACCTGGATACTGTAATAAAACACCATAATAGCTCTCGTCCAACTGGTGTGTTTTGTGATCACCTTCTACGATTTCGATCGCTAAACCTTCAGCTTTAGTTTTTAACACTGAAACTGTTTGAGGTAAAACAAGATCGGAAACGAAGAATTTGTTTGCATTGGCCTTTTTCTGGTCCTTTGTTCTGTTGTTAAAGAACATGTGCATTGCTTCTGCAGCGGCTGTAGATTCATCTAAAAGTGAAGCATTAGCCAGCCCAAATCCTGTAAGATCACATACTACCGTCTGGAAATTAAGAAGAGCTTCCAGTCTTCCCTGTGCAATTTCAGCCTGATAAGGTGTATACGCCGTATACCAGCTTGGATTTTCAAAGATATTTCTCTGAATAGCTGATGGCAAAAGTGTATTGTGGTATCCAAAACCAATGTAGCTCGTATAATCAGTATTCTTCGATGCCAAATCTTTCGAATGGTTCAGCATTTCGTATTCTGAAAGCGGTGCAGAGATCTCAAGGTCTTTCTCTAATCGGATAGAAGAAGGAATGGTCTGAGAAATTAGTTCTTCAATACTTGAAACGCCTAACCTTTCCAACATTGCCTGTTTATCGGCTTCATTAAGGGAAATGTGACGGCTCACAAACTGTTCTGTATTCATTTTTATTTATTAGATTTTGTTTGTAAAAAAGATTCGTAAAATTACAATTTTTTAAACGACTGTACAAGAGTTCAAAATTGCCGAAACAATAACGAAAATATCATATCAGTTCTAAAAAAATTGAAATGAAATCTGTTTATTGATTAAAATTGAAGAAGCCTCTTTTGTGACCCTATCGCATATTATTTGTTAAATCAACAGTCCGATTCATCATTTGCCTAAATAATATGTAAAATTTATCAACATCTATATGATCGTTTATCCACGGAAATCTTATCATTTCCCCACAAGAATCAAAAAGTTCACTTTATACGGGTACCTAATAATCCCATATTTGATGTTTTCATGTCTTACTCAACTTCATTTTTCGGGAAGTATATAAATCCTTAATCAGCATTTTTCATCGAAAATAAAGATGTGAATATGGACTGAACATGTTGAAGAACAGGCATTGTAACTTTTATGAAATTTTATTAATTATATTTATTCTAAATTAATATATTTGCAACATGAATATGATTGTCCCATTTAAAGTACCGCCTTTAGCTCCTGTATTTGCATTTAATAATGAAGATATGTATTGTGAAAAGAAATCTTGCTGTAAGAAGTTCAAGAAAGGGAAAAGATGTAAAAAATGTCCGGGAAGAAAAAAGATGGCTTAAACTAGCCGAAATTCCTGAATAAAAAATATACCGCCAACACCAAAATAATAATTCCCCAGATCAGCATCATGATCTTTGGCTGGCCGGATCTGTTCATTCTTGTTCGGGGCTGAGGCTTAAACATTTCCTCCACACTGCTTTTGAACTGAGCACTATCGTTCTCAAAAACTTCGGTAATGGTAATTCCCTGAACTACCGTTTTGTGAAGGAGAGAATTCGTTACATGAAGCAATAACTGAAATTTCCCGTCCTTAAATTCTGTGATCTTAAAAATCCTTTCTCCAAACGGCTTTTCCAAACCGAAAGGCAAAACCTTCACCACATCGGCATTGCTCGTCTGCCAGTTGATGATGATCTCCTCTCCTTTTTTAGCATGAATTTTATTCGCCGTAAACGTTTTAATACTCGGTGGAATATTATATCTGAAACTTTTCTGATGGCTCTCCAAATTCTGATCATAGGTGCGTCTCCTTTCAGAATCGCTCAAAATTTCATAAGCTTCCTGAATTTCGCAAAAACGTCCTGCAAAGAAATCATCGTTGTCATTCTTATCAGGATGGTATTTTAAAGATAGCTTTCTATAGACCTTCTTGATGTCTTCTTCTGAAGCATCCGGTGTAATCCCGAGAAAATAGTAGTAATCTTTCATTAAGCTATGCAAAAATAAGGAATTATTTTTTTTCTTATTGCTTCCTCAAGATAAAATATAATGTCCTCCTATGGTAAAAAATGCAAAGGTTTGTATTCAAATGATGCAGGTGTTTATCTTGTCATATAATTTCTTGAACACCTACAGTACAAAATGCTTTACTAATTGACACAACCCTGTCATTGCGAGCGTAGCGTGGCAATCTTTTTTTCATGTGGTTCGGGAACCGGAGAGATTGCTTCGCTTCGCTCGCAATGACAGTGGTCTATACAAAAAAATTCCGGCGCGGGAAGCTTTGCTTCCCGCGCCGGAATTAAACAATTTCAATTGAGTTATTTACTTCTTATGCTTCTACGGTATTGTCTTTTTTACAACATCTTGAAGTGAATTCTTTTTTGAATTTACCCTTCAATTCCTGATACTGCTCATCGTCCATTTCTCTGATCTTATCTGCAAGACCGAAAGGCGATCTTTCTTTGATTCCGTATTCGCTAAAAATACCTTTCATAAATCTTTTTCTCTGTGCTATTTTTTTGGCAGCCAATGCCACGCCCACAACGGCAAGTGCTCCAAGAGCTCCTTTTAATGCTGAATTTTTCATTTTTTCAAAATTTTAAATTTTACTACTTCTTGTTTTTTATATAGACGGATGAATTTCAATTTTACTTTACTACTTCTTAAAATTTTTAAATTATCCGTTGTTTCTGTTAAAGAACCCTCCTGAACATCTGTCTCTCCATACTTCTTTAAATTTTTCTCTTTCTTCCGGAGAAAGTCCTTCCATTTTCTCCCTCATTTTTCTTTCCTTAAAGTCTCTCACCCCTTTTCCAAAATGGAAACCTCCAAATAGGATTTTACTCAAAATCAAAATTCCCATTGCCTGCCAATAGGTGATTGATTTCACGCCTAAAATATCAGGAAGCAAGCAATTCCAAAGGGACATGACAATCCAGGTAACGCCCAGTAAAATCAATGGCGGACATAAGAATAAAAGAATCCAGCCTTTTTTGTGTTTATTATGATTCATAACTTTCTTTTTACTAACTATTTAAATCTTCGTATAATCTTCTCAGTCTGTTTCTCAAATGCTTCACAGCATAATTTTTTCTACTGATAATGGTTTTTATATTTTCGCCCTGTTCATTGGCAATTTCTTGAAGTATTTTGTCGTTTAATTCATTTTCAACGTAAACCAGCCTTTGTTTTTCGGGAAGTTCATCCAATGCTTCAAATAATTTTTTCCAAATTTCATCCTGAAACATTTTCACTTCCGGACCTGCACTTTCATCTAACAAAAGAATATCTTTTATAGAAAAACTTCCGTCTTCATCTTCATACACGAAATCTTCAAGATTTTCGGTTTTCTTCTTACGATACTTGTCTGTGATTTTATTTGCAGTGACTCTATATAACCATCCACCCACGTTTACAATCTCAGAAAGATTGGTAATACTGCTGAACTGATACCAGACCTCCTGCAGAATATCTTCCGCATCTTCGGTGTTTTTCACTTTCGGACGAATATAAGACATCAGCTTTCCTCCGTACTTTGAAACGGTTTGTGAGATGATACTTGCTTTCTCCTCCTGTGGCATTGTTATTTCTTCGACAACCTCCATATTGCTATGACGATCTGCCTTTTGGTTTTACTTTAATAAATTTAAAAAAAATTATTGACTGTTGGAATTTTGTTTCTGGAAGCGGGTTTCTGAGTTTGAGGGTTTGAGAGTTTTAGAGTTTTAGAGTTTTAGAGTTTTAGAGAAGGAGATTGAAACCATAACAAAAAAACATTGTACCGGGTTTTTGTTTCAGTGTTGGTGGATTATAAGTTTTGAATATTTAAACTTCAAATGATTACCTCTTAGTCTCAACATAAAATCTCATATCTGGTGTCTGGAATCTAGCATCTCGATTTGCTTTTTGCTCTATCTCCCACCACTAATTTCTAATTTCCAGCCTCTAGCTTCTCCTAAAACAAAAAACGGAAAGCATAACACTCTCCGTTCCTATTATTATACAATCCGTATTATTTCTTGTTGAAATTCTCGGCAAAGAAGCCCATCATATATTTGTACAGTTCTATTCTGCTTGGCTCTTTTCTGAATCCGTGACCTTCATCATATTTTACCATGTACGGAACATCAACTCCTTTGGCACGCATCGCCTTTACAATCTGATCTGATTCATTGATATTCACCCTTGGATCATTGGCTCCCTGAACTACAAATAAAGGTTTCTTGATCTTATCAATATGGAAGACAGGAGAAACTTCTTTAGCAATTTCAGCTTCTTTGGGATCGTCCAGATTATACCATATTTCTTTTACCATTTCTTTGTAAGGCTTCCAGTATTCCGGGAAAGATTCAAAGAACGTGAAGATATTGGAAACCCCTACATAGTCTACTCCACACGCGTAAAGATCTGGTGTTTTGATAAGTCCCATCAGGGTCGCATAACCACCGTGGCTTCCCCCGTAGATGGCGATTTTATTTTTATCGATCCAGCCTTGTTCTATCACATATTTTACACCATCTTCCACATCATCCATTGCTTTACGTCCTATCTGCTTATAGCCTGAGTGTTGAAATTCTTTTCCATAACCACCAGAAATTCTGAAATTCACATGCAGTGTCGCATATCCTCTACTGGCAAAAAGCTGATCTTCAGGATTGAATCCCCAATTATCTCTAACACCCTGCGGGCCGCCGTGAGGATTAACAATCAATGGAACTTTCTTGCCGTTCACTGCATCCTTGGGCATTGTGATATACCCCCGGATTGTCAGGCCGTCTCTGCTTTTGAATTCAATAGGCCTCATTTCTGCCATATCCTCTTCTTTCAGCTGTGGCATCAAGTTATACAGAAGTTTTATCTGTTTAGATTTTGTATCATATTCATAATAAGTTCCATATAATCTATCGCTTCCTACTACCACTAAAAGCTTGTCTTCATTATCATCGGAGGAAACCACCGAAAATTCTTTGTCTTTGAATTCAGATTTTAATTTGTCGTAAACTTCTTTATAAAATTTACTTACTGGAATGGTCTCGCTTTTAACCCCGTTATAACTTATATAATCCAGTTCATAATTCCTGTTTTTACGAGCAGTACTTATAGAACTAACATCATATACAGGATTAGAATACACTTCTTTTATAATTGCATTTTTCTTCAGATCATACAGCACGATTCTTTCTTTATCACTGTCTAAATTGGTGACTACATACGCTTCATCTTTATTTTTAGAATTGTCGTTTAATCCTATAATATTGAAGGTATTTTTCCAGTCTGTTGATTTGATCAGGTTAAATTTACCCGTCTCCAAATCTTTATAGTAGGTCTTTGTGGTCAATCCATTTTCCAGAACCGTATAGCCCCTCATATTTCCTTTCTTGTCAAAAATATAGCCGTCGATAGGATTATTAACGTCTTTATTTTCAAAAAGCTGGGTCATTTCACCCGTATTGAAATTGATTTTATAAGGCTCGAAAATCTGTTTATTATTTTTATTCAAAGCAACAATAACGAATTCTGTATCCTTAATGATATCTGCATAATTCAGGGTTACTCCATCAAAAGGAGTCAGATCCTTGAGATTCTGTCCGTCAATATCTACGGCATACATATGGGTATTTTCATTACCTCCTTTATCCTGCGTATAGAACAATCTTTTTTTGTCCAGCCAGCCGTAGCTTCCGATAAGATCATCTTTTTCTACGATAGCTTTCGTGATTTTCCCGGTTTTCAGTTCTTTTACATAGACATGGTTCTTTTTGTCTTTGTCTTTTTCTTTATAGGAAAGGTACTGCCCGTCCGGTGAAATTTTAAACTGTGAGGCATTGGGCCTGGCAAAATAGTCTTCTACTTTGTACTTGAAATTCCCTTTATCATAGGAAATCAGCTTATCAAGATTTTCTTTGGAAGTGGGAAGCGTAAGGTCGCCCGGCAGTTTAGCCGTTGAAGTCTGTGCATTGATCATAATGGCTGATAGTACGATTTGAGCCGCACCAAAAATTTTAGTATTCAGATTCATAACTCATGTGATTTAATGTTAGGTGTTAGTCAACTTTGTAAGTCTTCTTTATAATAGGACACCTTTAACCTCAAAATGTTACATCAATTATGAAAAAAATGATAGAATGAGTTTATATAAACAGTGAGTTTAATTTAAATAAATTCCAAAATATATAGTCCATGCGATCAGAATAATCTGCATTGGGATTCTTTCACGGTAAAGATACTGCATGCCGGGACCGGTATAGTCTGCTTTGAAAATATTGATATTTTTCTTTGAAGAATTGATGTTCGCGATAAAAACCAAGATGTAAAAAATAATCAGGAGTATCGCCGTCAATTCACGTATTGAAGGGATCATTAATCCTATTCCGGCAGCAATTTCAAGAACTCCCGTACAATAAACCCAGAACATTTTACCGGGAACAAAATCGGGAATCATCATCGCCATTCCTTTCTGAAATTTGAAGTGTGAAAACCCTGTAAATATAATGAATACAGCCATTCCCAGATTTCCGGAGAATAAAAAATCAGGCCTTCCCTGAAGAACAAAGGTAGCCAGCAATGCGAGAAGAAATGTTCCGAAAAGAATGCTTAATAATTTCATAGGGTTGTTGATTATAACTGATCAGAAAGATACTGCATCTTCACATGATATCCATATTAAACCTAATAGATTTCAAAAATCTATTCGATTATTTTTTGTTAAGGTAATATATGGATTATTTATTTTCGGCAAGGTTTTTCACCACTTCCAGGCTTTTTAAAAATCCCGTATTCAGATGTTCTCTCCATTCTTTTTCGACCTGTACCTCAGTATGAAGCTTGGTTTTTCCATCCAGATCAATAAGAATATATTTTTCGAAAGCACCACTCCATTCCATTACTTCTTTGCTGTGTATGTCTTCGTTGCCTTCTTTATCTACCATTCCCAGATGTTTGAAGATGATCTGATTGGGTTTATCCAGACTGTCAATAGTTGATACCATCCCTGCCCCTTCTGCATTCACAAAATAAGTTTTTCCACCCACTTTCCAGTCGGATTTCATTACAGATCCGGGACCGAAATACTGAGTCCATTCGGTATAGGTTTCAGGAGTCCACAGAACGTCCCATACTTTCTGTGATGAGGCGTTGATAATGATTTCGTACGATAAGGTTTCCATATTTTAAATTTTTATGGTTGATGATTTTTGCAGTTTATAATTGATTTTCAGAAAGATTTTTCACAATGCCTAAAGCTGTCGGAAATTTTTCTTCAAAAAACTCTTTAAACTCTTCAGGGGTCTGAATTTCAATTTTTAAAATTGTCCCTATTTCTGTTTCTTCTAAAACATAAGCTTCTGTAGCTTCGCCCCAATCCTGGGGTGTTTCTACACCATCATAAATTTCTCCGAGGTGCAGGAATTTGACTTCTTTGTGGGGTATATTTTTTTCAACCCGGCTGTACATTCCGTTATTGTTGGGGTCAAAAAATTTCATGATACTTCCCTCTTCAAATGTTCCCTGATAAAAAGAGCCTTCTGTAAAAGCAGTAGTCCATTGTCTGTAAGTGATGTCACTCCAAAGTACATCCCACACTTTTTCACTGGGTGCATCGATTTGAATTTCAAAAAATATTTTTTGCATTGTTGTTTTATTTAGGGTTAGATAGAGTCAAGAATCAAGATGCCAGACGTCAGATTTCAGATTTCAGATGGTAAATGTTAAAAATACTACTATTGATAGTTATAACTTCCAGTTTCTAACTTCTAACTTCTAACTTCTAACTTCTAACTTCTAGCCTCTGATTTTATCCTCCAACGAAATCTCCGCCATTGATATGAATTACTTCTCCTGTAATATAAGTGGCATCTTTTGAAGCAAGGAAAACATAAGCCGGCGCCACTTCCGAAGGCTGTCCCGCCCTTTTCATAGGGGTATCTTTTCCAAATGTTGAAAGATCATCAAAAGCTTCTTTTACAAGAGGCGTCCAGATGGGTCCGGGAGCAATTCCGTTCACTGTTATTTTCTTTTCAGCAAGATTGGTTGACAATGACCGGATAAAAGATAAAATAGCCCCTTTGGTTGCTGCATAATCGATCAGGTGATCACTTCCACGGTATGCTGTAACAGAAGTTGTGCAGATAATCCGGCCCCCTTCATAGATTAAAGGTATATAATCTCTCGTTAAAGAAATCATAGAAAGAATATTGGTATTAAAAGTTTCCTGAATTTGCTCATCAGATATCTTTTCCAGAGTGTTTTTCGAAGTATGAATTCCTGCATTATTAACCAGAATATCCAAATTCTTCCACTCTTTTTTTATCCTTTCCACACATTTTGCTCTGAATGCTTTTTTGGTGAGATCTCCTTTGATGAGCATACATTGCTGTCCTTCCTTTTCAATAAGTGTTTTGGTTTCTTTAGCATCGTCATCACTTTCATTGTAAATGATTGCAACATCTGCGCCTTCTCTGGCAAAATGAACGGCTACAGCCTGGCCTATTCCACTGTCTCCTCCTGAGATGACCGCCTTTTTTCCTTTGAGCTTCCGGCTTCCCTCATAATCGTTACGGATGATTTCCGGGAAAAGTCCTTCTTTGGGAACTTTTGATTTGGATTGTGACTTGTTCTGTGTTTTCATAAGCAAATCTTTTCCCTAAACTCCATCAAACAGCAAGCCGAAAACTGAAACATACAAACGGAAAAGGGCTAAAAGAGGAATTTATTGTTCATCTTTTAACCAATCTATCTTAAGAATGATAAGCCTCTTCCAGGTCTTTTATGATAATATTCTTCATTTTCATAATCGCCTGAAGAACTTTCTGAACTTTATCCTTATCAGGATCACTCACCAACTTCATTGACTGTTTTGGAAAGATCTGCCAGCTTAACCCATACTTATCTTTTACCCATCCACAAATTTCTTCGCTACCTCCAGCGGAAAGACTGTTCCAGAAATAATCGGTTTCTTCCTGACCGTCAGTCATCACCACCATTGAAATGCCCTCATTAAAATCATACTGATGATCATGCGAACTATCCATACAGAACAAACTGTAATCATTCAGGGTAAAATGGGCGTGCATGACATGCTCAGGATTCTCCACGGATTCTCCTCCATCTTTATATTTTGATATATTTCCGATACTTGAATTGGGAAAAACCTTTGTATAAAATGCCATAGCTTCCACAGCTTTTCCGTTGTTGTGATGAATAAACATCAAGGTAGGAACCTGTTTCTGGTCGCTTGCCTTTTCACCTAAATACAGCTGCCAGCTAACCCCATACTGATCCTGTATCCAGCCATATTTCTTACTCCAGGGGTAGGAATCGAGATCCATCAGAACTTTCCCTCCTTCTTTTAGCTTATCCCAGTAGTGTTGTACTTCATTTTCAGTATCACAGATCACCATAAAAGAGACTGAAGGATTTTTCTCCTGTTGCGGACCATTAAGAAGCATTATTTTCTGTCCGAAAAGCTCAATATTAATAACAACCTCTGTATCTACGGTAATTTTCCCGTTAAATAGCTTACAATAAAAATCTGCTGATTTTTTAGCATCTCCACCGCACAAAATGCATGGAAAGATATTATTATTCATAATTTAAGATTTTAGTGGAATTTTCAGTTGATGGCAATTACAAATTCATAAGAAATAAGTTGACTATTTTGGCTTTATGAATGATAGGCTTCTTCCAGCTGCTCTACAATTATTTTCTGCATTTTCATCATTGCCTGAACTACTTTTTGAGCTCTCAGCTGATCTGAATCGTTCATTAATTCAATCAGTCTTTTGGGAACAATCTGCCAGCTCACTCCGTATCTGTCTTTCAGCCAACCGCACATGCTTTCTCTTCCACCATCTGAAATAAGGGTGTTCCAAAGGTGATCGGTTTGCTTTTGATCATCGGTCATGATCACGACAGAAACTCCTTCATTGAAATCGAATGGATGATCATAAGAATTATCCATACAGAAAAAGCTGTATCCGTCAATGGTAAAATGGGCATGCTGTACATTTTCAGCGGGCTCGGATATAGGGTGTCCTTCTCCGCCGTCTCCATATCTCAGGATATTTCCAATGCTTGAATTGGGGAATGTCTGGGTATAAAACTCCATCGCTTCCATTGCTTTTCCGTTATTCTCATGGATGAACATCATCGTAGGAATGATTTTCTGCGATCCCTGTTTGTCTCCTAAAAACAGCTGCCAGCTAACGCCGTACTTATCCTGCACCCAGCCGTACTTCTTGCTCCAGGAATAAGAATCCAGAGCCAGAAGGGCAATTCCGCCATCTGTCAGCTGATCCCAATACTGTTGTACCTCATCCTCTGTTTCGCAGATGACCATAAAGGAAATGGATGCATTCTTTTTAAAGTGGGGACCTCCGTTCAGCAGCATCAGTTTCTGCCCGAACAGATCCATATTCATGACTACAGGAGTATCTGCGGTGATTTTTCCGTCGAAGACCTGGCCATAGAATTCTGCGGCTTCCCTAGCCTCTTCATCAAACCAGAGACATGGAAAAATATCGTTATTCATACTATTAAATTTAGGGTTGATATATAGTTTTATGAATCACTGCAAGCCAATTGGGGCTCACAATGACAAAAATATCCGGTAATTACAGGCATTAATTTTTGAAAGAAACCTGATGTTCCTTCATATGATTTTTCAGTTTTTCCATGGCGTTCTTCCCGAAACCATGAAGTTGCATGATCTCTTCTTCAGAATAGTCCGAAAGTTTTTCAAAAGAGTCTATTTTTTCTCTTTCTAAAGACCTTCTCGCCGGTACTGCAATAATACCACACAGGAAATTATTACTTTTAACAACATGATTAACAGCACAAATAGAGCCTAAACATTTTGCCATTATTAAGAGATTGATCATGACTGCACTTGTGTGTTTTAGTGATTTTCAACGTACTTGTGAAAATTATTGAGAATAGCATACCAGCCGTCTCTTTGCATCTCCACGGAATTCTGTTTTTCAGGATCGAAAATTTCGGTCACCTTGGTCGTATTTTCGTCTATCTTGTCAAATATAACTTCTACTTTTCTTCCGTCTTCTAAATGATATTTGAGATGGGCATTCGGAATCACCTCATCATAGATTCCTTCAAAATCAAAACCGAAACTTTTGTCTTTCGCTTCCATTCTGGTCTTAAATTTACCTCCTACTCTCAAATCATTTTCCGAACTTGGACATTCCCAGGTTTCATGGGCAAAATTCCATTTTGTGATGTGTTTTGGTTCATTAAAATAATTCCAAACCTTTTCTACAGGAGCTAAAATCGTAATATCTATCTTAATAGGATCCATAATTCTACTTTTTAATGTTGAAGTAAAAAGGCAGTCCGGGTTTGAACTGCCCTTATAATTGAGTTAAATATAAGATTATTTTGTGTATTCTTCATTATAGTTCACCATCCAATGAACTCCGTACCTGTCTTGAAAGCTTCCGAAATAATCGCCCCAAAACTGGTCTTCAATCGGCATTTCTACATTCCCGCCTTCAGAAAGTCCTTTGAACAGTCTGTCTGCTTCGTCTCTGGACTCCGGAAAAATTGAAACATAATTATTATTTCCTACGTTAAGGGTCTGTCCAAAGCTTGGAACAATATCCGAAGCCATCAGAAGGTCATCTCCGATTGGCAAAGCAATATGCATCACCCTGTTTTTTTCTTCGTCTGATAAGTTTTCGGTTCCCGGGGCATTGCCCATTTTGAAAACCTCTCCACGGAATTCTCCTCCGAAAACAGATTTGTAAAAGGTAAAAGCTTCTTCTGCTTTTCCGTCAAAATTGAGGTATGGATTTAATTTAGCCATGATTTTTGATTTTTAAATTAATAGTAATGATTTTTATGTTTTTGTTTTAAACGCTAAGGGTTTAGAAATTTCGTCACCTCGTTAACCGTTAGATTTATTAAATTATGGTCTGTATTTCCTCCAAAATCGGCCATCATATAGGAGCCGTGGGTTGCCGGAAGGATCATCAGTTGAGAATCCGGGATCAATCGCCACATTTCTACCGTATGTTCAGGTTTCATAACGTCTTTGTCTCCGCTGATCAATAAGGTGGGAGCTTCTATGGAGGTTAAAACAGCCTCATCCCAATCTTCAAAAGTCTGCATCCTTTTGCTGTCTTTATCGAAAAGATTTTCAAGCTTTGAAAAATCCGGATTCAGGTTAAGAAAATTGATCTTAAGAGGTTCTGGCATTGATTCCAAAGTGGCTTCTGCCATACTTTCGAAAAAGCCATCCATCATTCCATTTCTTTTGTAGAATGCGGAGGCAACAATCAGTTTTTCAACAATTCCAGGGTAACGGTGGGCAATCTGCATCACGGTATTTCCTCCGTTACTGAAGCCCCAGAAGGAAGCTTTTTCAATATGGAGTTCTTTTAAAAGAGCGGTTACATCATGAGCATCTTGTTCAAAAGTTTCGGGAATATCCCGGTGATCGGTCATTCCATGGTTCTGCAGATCAATTCCTATTAACTGAAACTGTCCTTCCAGCCTGGAGATGATTTCCTTAAAATCAAACAGGATCGAGGAACCGCCACCATGAATCAGTACCAGAGGTTTTCCTGAACCATAAATTTCATAATACATACGAATTCCGTTGACCTGTTTGTAACCTTTTTCTTTGGGTTCCATATTAATATTTTAGATTTTCATCCATATCATATTTCATTCCCGGATAACCCAATATTCTTCTCATCAGACCTATCTGTCCGCATAAATAGTCCTCACGACCTATACACATTCCTGCGAAGTTGAGTTTGGTTTCCCGGACAAAAGGAATATTCATCCCGATCTCGAATATTTCGTCCCATTCTTCATCGGTCACTTCCGCCAGCTTCTGGAATACTTTTGGCGAAATATCATGGAAGTTTTTCTCCAATTCATCTAAACTCGGATACGTATAACTTTCATCCAGTGCTTTTCCCTGAAAGAAAAGATCGCTATAAGGATCCTCATCCCTGAGTCCTAAAACCCAACCCAGGCTATAACGCATATTCACAAAGTTCCCTGCCATCCAAACAATATGGTTGGTTTTTCCGTCAATTCTTTTCAATGCATCTTCTTCCGAAATACCGTCCAAAACATTGAGAAAGCTTTGGCTGTGCATTCTGTAAGCCGGCATAACGATCTCCATTTTTTTTGATTTTGGTGTGTCCATTTCTTTGATTTTTAGTTGTTTTAAAAATGATATCTTTCTGAATAAGGAACATGAAGTCCCTCTTCTGCAAATTTTCTCAAAACTCTTAAATACAGTGCCCAGCAAAATGAGGTCTGACGAAAATGCTCATTGGTATCTTTCCAGTTGGTATGATAAAAACTTAACTTAGTTCCATTTCCGGCTTCTTTTAAAATAAATCCAACGCTGGTTTCTACCCAATCTTTATCACCGTCTGTTATTAAAAATTCAATTTCATAAGGAGGATTGAATTTTGAGATTTTTCCTTTTAAAATATCCTTTTCGGAAAATTCGAAAGTATATTCTGAATCGGACTCGGGGACGCCCTGACAATAATGCGTCCACCATTCATTGAGAAATTCGGGAACGGAAACCATTCGAAATACATTTTCCAGGGTGGCATCGACTTCCAGGTCGTGGAGAATTGAAAAGGAATTGTCCATAGTATTAGGGATTTGGATTTTTTTTGCTGATGTTTCAGATCAAGCTATTCTTTTCAGGATTATTTTATAGCGCCTGGTTTTCCGAGAATTCTTCTGAGATAGCCTAATTGTCCACTGTGATAATTTTCATGAAAGCTTAAGATCGCAATGTCGTTCACCGTTTCCGGATGAAAGCTTTCCATACTGATGAGTTTTGCCTCCAGTTTATCCTGAGATTGCTGGAGATAAGACTTCAGTTCTTCAAAAGTGACCAATTCCTCTTTTCTTTCAAGTGGAATAGCTCCTCTGTTGTAGCATGAAAATTTTTCAATGTCCCACACAGATTCTTCGCCAAGAACATTTAAGAAAGCATTTCTGATGTAAATTAAATGTCCTAAAATCCAGTTCATGCAGTTCGCTTCACCATTCGGAAAGATCATAGATTCTTCATGGGTAATGCTGTCGATATTCATTGAAATCACTTTGTAATTGCTGAATACCTGAATTTTTATGATTTCTATATCATTCGATTGTGTTTCCATAACTTTAGATTTTTATTTTTACGTCTCCTGAATCAAGCGAATTCGCTGAACTGGAGAATATGACAAGTTGCTCATTTTTTCCCACAGGGTATCCGGATAGCCACAGATTCTTTATGGTGGCTTTCCAAATTAACACGGTATTTTTATATGGTTATTTTTTGCTTTCCGGAATAGAAGTATTGACTACCTTTAATTTTTTATCCAACTGACTGGTGTATAAAATTATTCTGCCGGGATTTGAGAAGCGTCCGCAAACATGACGTTCCAGCCATGACCGTTAATGTCCCAAAAAGAATTATGATACATCCATCCGTAATCCTGAGGTTCCTCATGCTGAGTAGCTCCATTTTCCAAAGCTGTATTCACTACCTGGTCAACTTCTTCTCTGCTGTCAAGACTAATCGCAACAAGAACCTGTGTAGTATCACCTTTTGGAACAGGTCTTTCGGAAAAAGTCTGGAAAGATTCTTCGGTCAGAAACATGACGTAAATCTGCTCTTCTTTCATTTCGACACAAACTGCTTTTTCACTAGACATCTGTTCGTTGAAAGAAAAACCAAGTTTTGTCCAAAATTCTCTTGTTTTCTGCACATCTTTTACAGGAAGATTGACATAGATCTGATTGATTTTCATATTATAATTATTTGATGTTTAACTTTTAACCAAAATTACCAAGCCTTTATGAAAATCAACTTGCCATAGGACAAGATTTAATTTTTCTTGGGATGGGAAACTATTTCTTTACGGATCCGGCTCAGAGAAGTATCTGTAACACCCAGGTAGGAGGCGATCTGTTTGAGGGGCGCAAACTGCACCACTTGTGGCTTTTGTTCTAAAAGATTAAGATAACGTTTGGTTGCAGAAAGGGTAAACATTTCCACGGAACGCTGTTTATAGACAAAAAGCTCTTTTGACATCCATGATCTGCCCCATTCACTGAGATTAGGAATTTTATGGTACAGCTCCTGGAATGTTTCAAAGTCAAACCTCCAGCATTCACAGTCTGTGATGCAGACGATATTTTCCTGGGAAGGAATTCTCTGGAAAAGAGATAAGACTTCAATAATGATCTCATTATCTGCAAAAAAGTGGGTGGTTACTTCATTTCCGCTAAAATCGTTGACATAGGAACGAGCGAGGCCTTTTTCCAGAATATAATATTCATTGGCCATTTTTCCTTCTTCAAGAATGATGTCTCCTTTTTGGAATGACACTTTTTCATGAGCCTGAAATATTTCGTCAAGCTCTTCCTGTAGAAAAAACGGGAAATCATAGCAGATTTCTAAGGCTTTACTGGTCATTGAGTCGGTGTTTGTTAAAGCTTTAAAAATAGAATTTTTAATTGAATCATGGATCAAAAGCATTAAACAAATTAATGGAATATATAAAGAAAGCTGCATTTAACAGTATTTTTACTAACTTTTTTTATTGTTTCTAAATAATTAAACATGTTTTAACCACCCGCGTCAAATCTTCAATTTGCCTCCCCTCCAAAGGATGGGAATGCTCGCCCATTCAATGGGAGTAATGGTAAGAACCGATGATTATTAAAAAAAATTGAGCGTAAGAAAACATTCTGAACTATTATACATTATATCAGAATAGAGAGAGCTGGATCGGTTTTGGTTTTTTGGGAGGTTCGGCATCTCCGAAAACCGTTTTTCCTCCGAAACGCCATGAATTCTGTCTTTCTTCTTCTATCACCTGCTGGATATCGAAATCCGGTATAAAGTCTTTTTCGGTGGCAGCTACAATCTGATGAAGTTTATTTAAAGTATTCAGCTTATCAGAATTTCCGAGTTTTGATTTTTCGATTCCTTTTCTGAGAATACTGATGCTTTCATCATAGGTTTTGGTCGGAACCGGAAAAGGATGTCCGTCTTTTCCTCCATGGGCAAAGGAAAACCGTGCAGGATCAGCAAACCTTGACGGGGCACCGTGGATCACTTCGCTCACCAATGCCAAAGACTGCATGGTTCTGGGTCCTACACCTTCGAGCATTAAAAGATCCTCAAAATTCTGAGGCTGCTGCTCGCGGGTGAGATATAAAAGGGCACCCAAACGTTTTAAATCAACGTCTGAGGCCTGAACATCATGATGAGCAGGAAGAATCAGTCTTGAAAAATCTTTCATCACATCAATGGAATCGGTATGGGAAATATCCAGAATTCCTTTTCTGTTTTCTGAAGCTTCAGCATCGGTAAGGTTGAGGATCTTTCCTCTGGAAACACCATTGATCCCCGTGTGAGGCTCTTCTATAAATGATTTGATATTTCCGGAATGCCAGTGATAGCGTCTCGCAGTACCATCTGATTCATGCATTCCCTGCTGTACGACGCTCCAGCTCCCGTTATCCGCTAAAATAAAATTATGCAGATACAATTGATACCCATCCTGAATGGCTGTATTATCCACTTTCGCGGAGAGTTTGCTGGCTCTTACCAGCTCATGGCCGTTCAGCCCCGTTTTATCAGCAATCTGAATAAGTTCCGATGGAGTTTCTCTTGAGAATTTCCCTTTTCCGCCACAGATATAAAGCCCCAGCGCTTGAGAATTAGGGTTGATGGAACGTTTCAAAGCGCCCATCACCGAAGTGGTAATCCCTGAAGAATGCCAATCCATTCCCATCACAGCTCCAAAACTCTGAAACCAGAAGGGATCTGCCAGCCTTCTGAGCACTTCATTTTTACCATAATCCATTAAAATGACTTCAATAATGGAAAGTCCAAGGGCGGACATACGCTCATACAGCCACGGCGGTACTTTTCCGTAATGTAAAGGCATATCTGCAGTTCCTGAACGTTTCATGATGTAAAGGTAGTTTTATCTGATGAATTTTTTGATGATCTGAATCATGCGTTTTATTATACATTTCATTATTAAACGGACTAAAATCCGTTCCTATTGATATTAATGAATTGAAGAGAATTCAAGGTCTTTATGTTTCTCCTCATCAAATTCTTCATTGAATATGATTTTATTTCCAAACGGATCATCTACTGTAAAAGATACCGCTCCATAAAAGGCTTTTTCAAGTCCGGGGCGGTTGTATTTGTATTTTTTATCAATCAGTTCTTTGTGGTAATCTGCAACACCTTCTCCCCAGATGAACACTCTGCTTCCGGGCGTTCCGTCTCCATGATGTTCGCTTAAATGGAGAATGATGTCTTCTTTTTTCACTTCCATATAAACAGGTGTATTTTCTTCAAAATGATGCTCCCATACCACTTCAAACCCCAGCCAATCGATATAAAATTCGATCGCTTTTTTGTAATCAAAAATCCTGAGAACCGGAATAATCTTCTCTGCTTTCATATGTAAAAGTTGTCTTTTTGAATCAATATTGCCTATTGCAAAATAAATTATTGATGTGAAAGTATATTAATTAATTGTCCAAATGGATCTTTGACAAAGAATCTGCGTACTCCCCAATCTTCATTGGTCATTGCGTAAATAATTTCGAAACCTGCCTCCTGCATTTTCTCATACACTTCATCTGCATTATCCACCTCAATAGAAAGATGAGGAACTTCGGTATCGTTTCCTCCCTGGCTGGCAAAACTTATCTGAACTTTTGCATCTTCATCATTTCCAAAAGTTTTGATCCATCCGTGATCCATCAATATTTCAAGACCCAGAATATCACGATAGAAATGATCTGCTTTTGACAGATCATCTGTCTTTATATTGGCTATAATTCTCTTTACCATCTGACCCGGATTTTTGACATACTTACTGCTGAAAAAGCCCTGCAAAATAAAAATTTCACAAGGCTTTTATAAAGATTTTATCTCAAAATTATTTTAATGCTTCAATAGCAGCACTGTAATTAGGTTCGTCTGCAATTTCAGAAACCTGCTCTGTATAAACTACTTTGTTATTTTCGTCTGTTACGATGACAGCACGGCTTAAAAGTCCCTTTAACGGAGAATCTGTAATAGTTACTTCATAATCGTCGCCAAAACTGCTTCTGAAATCTGAAAGGGTTTCTACATTATTCAACCCTTCCGCTGCACAAAATCTTGTCAAAGCAAAAGGCAGATCTTTAGAAACGTTGATCACAACTGTATTACCTAAGCCTGAAGCCTCTTCATTGAATTTTCTTGCTGAAGATGCACAAGTAGGCGTATCGATACTTGGGAAAATATTAAAAACTTTTTTCTTTCCTTCAAAACTCTGAAGTGTTTTCACATTTAAACCCGAATCTACCAAAGCAAAATCCTTAACGGTAGTTCCTACTGATGGTAAAGTTCCTATTGTATTGACTGCGTTTCCTTTTAATGTAATATTTGACATAATTTATTTTTTTGTTCTTCAAATTTACTTAAAATAGAAAGTTTTTAGAGTCAATTAAAGGTTAAATAATTCTTAAAGTGAAAATAAAAAGACTTATCTCCCTGCAGTGATTTTTTAGTCAGATTTTTATTTATATTCGTTATCCAAAAAAAAATAATAACAATGCGAAAAAAAATTACTCTCTTGCTCTTTGGAGTGCCGGTCTTTGGTTTCGCCCAGTCTGTGATCGGGAATGTTAATTCCGGGGCAGTTTCTGACACCAATTTCACGCATTCTGTAGGGGAAATTTATGTAATTCCTACTGATCCTGACCAGGCTAATTCAGGAACTATGGGAATGTATTATCAATCTGTTTTAAAGGTTTTAGGCGTTAAAGAACTTGAGAAAGACCATGTCAAGATCTACCCCAACCCTACCGCTGATTTTGTTCATATCACTTTAAACTCAACATCAAAAATTGAGGATGCAGAAGTGTATGACACTGCGGGAAGGCTTGTATTAAAAGCGAAACTGGACAGTGGGAAGCTTGATCTCCGCAGTCTTAATTCCGGAGTGTATATGATCTCTTTTAAAAATCCGGATCTTAAACCTATTAAAATCATTAAAAAACCTTAAAAACTATTCAAACATGAAAAAACTTTACGCTACTATAGGATTATGCATTGCCACTTTATTAAGCGCACAGGTTCCGCAGGCTTTCAGCTATCAGACTATTGCTTTCAATGCTTCGGGAGCACCGATTTCCAATGGAAACGTTTCATTAAGAGTAAGCATTTTAGAAAACACTGCTACAGGAAACGTTCTGTATACTGAAACACATAACAAAACGACTAACTCTAAAGGTCTGATTAATTTAAATATTGGACAGGGAACTGCATCTACAGGGAGTTTCGGAGGAATCAACTGGGGAGCCAATACCAAATTTGTAAAAGTAGAAATGGATCCTGCTGGTGGAAGTAATTATACCAATGTTGGAGTGAATCAACTAATGAGTGTTCCTTATGCGCAGGTGAGTAAAACAATCGTTACTGGTCCTGGCCAGGGCATTACTCTGGTATCTCCAAACGGAACCAATTATACATTAAACGTAAGCGACTCCGGTATATTAAGTCTGCCTACGAATACGAGCTCATCTGGTAATACTTTACCTTCCAACTTATATACGTATGGATCATATAACTCCTTTACTCCTTCCTCCGCTGAATTACTACGGGGAAACGGCACTACGAAAGTAGGTTATAAATACCTTCAGGCCAATACCCAGATTAAGTTCATAGCTTCACCGAGTAATGGTGCACAGGTTTACGGTTCAGACTCCAACGGATTCGTTACTGCTAACGGAAGTAATTATAATGTTGCGTCCAACGGATACTACCAGATCCTGGTCGCTTCTAACGGTCCGCAAATGAAGGCAGGTTTCTTCAACTTTGTTCCCAAAATCAAGTTTACTGCTATTTCAGGTACCACGCCAGTAACTTCTGTCACCTATAATAATGCTACAGGAAAATTTACGGCTATTATCAATGGAGTTACCACCAGTACCGGAGGTTCATTTTATATCCAGCTTGCCTCAGATAGTCTAGAGGTTGAAGATTTAGGAGATAACCTGAATGACGGATCTTTTGATATAGAAGGTGCAGCGATTACCTTTCCCAATCTTTCTTCTACCACACCCAAAAACTATAAGGTTGAATTCAGCCTCAATTTTGATGGTACCGGAACTTATACCATCACACAAATATAAACTTAAGAGGCACATGCCTCTTTTTTTATGCAAAATAACTCTATAAAACAATCATATTTAGTAAATTTGTGATTCTTAAAAAATCAAATAATAAATACCAGTATAATGTCAGACAAATCAAAAATCTATTACACCCTTACGGATGAGGCTCCAATGTTGGCAACACACTCGTTTTTACCTATCGTAAAAGCATTTACAAAATCAGCAAACATTGAGATTGCCGTTCCGGATATTTCTTTGGCGGGAAGAATTCTAGCCAACTTCCCTGAGTTTTTGAAAGATGACCAGAAAATCGGTGATGCATTGGCTGAATTAGGTCAATTGGCCACTCAACCAGATGCAAACATTATCAAATTACCCAATATTTCAGCTTCTGCCCCTCAGTTAGATGAAGCTATTGCTGAATTACAGTCTAAAGGTTTTGCCGTTCCCAATTATCCTGCAGAGCCTAAGAATGACGACGAAAAAGCGATCAAAGCTAAATATGCTAAAGTTTTAGGAAGTGCTGTAAACCCCGTATTAAGAGAAGGAAATTCTGACAGACGTGCTCCAAAAGCGGTTAAAAACTATGCAAAAGCCAATCCTCACAGAATGGGAGACTGGGCTTCTGACAGTAAAACTGACGTTGCGCACATGGACAACGGAGATTTCTACGGAACAGAAACTTCTACCACGCTTGAGAATGCCACAAAATATAAAATTACATTCAAAGGAACAGACGGTTCTGAAACTTTATTAAAAGATTTCGCAGGTCTTCAAGCCGGAGAAGTGATTGATTCTTCTGTAATGAACTTAAATGCTTTAAGAGCTTTTGTACAGAAAGCTATTGATGAAGCTAAAAACAGAAACGTCCTTCTTTCTGCTCACCTGAAGGCTACGATGATGAAAATCTCTGATCCTATTATTTTCGGAGCTATCATAGAAACTTTCTTTAAGGATGTTTTCACTAAATATGCTGAAACATTCAAATCTTTAGACGTTAATCCAAACAACGGTCTTGCTGACCTTTTCGATAAAATCAAAGGAAATGCTCAGGAAGCTGAGATTAAAGTCGATATTGAAGCTGCTTTAGCCAACGGACCAAGAGTGGCTATGGTAAATTCTGACAAAGGAATTACTAATTTCCACGTTCCTTCTGACATCATCGTTGATGCCTCTATGGCTGCCCTTGTAAGAGGAGGCGGTAAAATGTGGAACAAAGAAGGTAAGGAAGAAGATACGGTATGCATTATCCCGGACCGTTCTTACGCAGGTTTCTATCAGTCTGTTATTGATGATATGAAAGCGCACGGAAAATTAGATCCTACCACAATGGGTTCTGTTCCAAACGTAGGTTTAATGGCTCAAAAAGCTGAAGAATATGGTTCTCACGACAAAACTTTCCAGGCATCTGCAGACGGAACTATTGAAGTTCAGGACGAAGCAGGAAACGTTCTTCTTTCTCAAAAAGTAGAAACAGGTGATATCTTCAGAATGTGTCAGACGAAAGATGCTCCTATCCAGGACTGGGTGAAATTAGCGGTAAACAGATCAAGACTTTCTGATACACCTGCTATTTTCTGGTTAGACAAAGGAAGAGCGCACGACAGAGAAATCATCAAAAAAGTAGAAAAATATCTTAAGGATCATGATACTACAGGTCTTGACATCAGAATTCTGGATGTAAAGGATGCTATGACTGAAACGCTTAAAAGAGCAAGAGAAGGCAAAGACACCATCTCTGTTTCAGGAAACGTATTAAGAGACTATTTAACTGACCTTTTCCCTATCCTTGAATTAGGGACTTCTGCAAAAATGCTTTCTATCGTTCCATTGATGAACGGAGGTGGTTTATTCGAAACAGGTGCAGGGGGCTCTGCTCCAAAGCACATTGAGCAGTTCCTGGAAGAAGGTTATTTAAGATGGGATTCTCTAGGTGAGTTCTTAGCACTTCAGGCTTCTTTAGAGCACCTGGCTCAGACGCAGGGAAATACAAAAGCTCAGGTTTTAGCAGATGCCTTAGACGAGGCTAACGCTAAATTCTTAGCGACTGATAAATCTCCGGCAAGAAAAGTCGGACAAATCGACAACAGAGGTTCTCACTTCTATTTAGCAATGTACTGGGCTGAAGCTTTAGCGAATCAGACTGCAGATGCTGAATTGGCATCTCATTTTGCTCCGGTTGCAAACGCAATGCAGGAAAGCGAAGAGGTTATCAATGCTGAATTAATAAGTGCTCAGGGTAAGCCTCAAAACATTGACGGTTACTACAAAACTGACACCTATAAAACGTATGCAGCGATGAGACCAAGTACTGTTTTAAATGAAATCATTGACGGAATTTAATTCCTGATTGATATAAATGAAAGCTCCTTTTTTAAGGGGCTTTTTTTGTGCCTGAATTAATAAATTTTGAAACCATTTCTATTAAGCCTTCAAATAAATACTATTTAAAATACATTGCCATTCTCAAACTCTTTAGACTATTAATCAACAAATCCTCCCGGAAATGAGAGGATTTATTATAGAAACTATGTCGTAGAAAATTGAAGTTTAATTAGTTCATAAAGCTCTGAGGAATCCATTCATAGGCGGACCCTTTCTTTTTTGTAAAGCCAAGTCCCGGCCATGGAAGATGATAAGAAAAAGCTTTAGTCTTGGTTTCTGCTAACTGTGATAAGAGTTTTTTACGGGATTCTACAGCAATATCAAGATCTGTATCCCCTGAAAAGCCCCATTCAGGATGCGGAAAAAGGATCACATCGGAATGGATAAGATCTGCCACATATATGAGTGTATCGTTACCGGAAGAAATAGTCATGACCGTAAGTCCGGGTGTATGTCCGGGAGCGAGCTGAAAACTGAAATGATCAAACAGCGTTTTTTTAAAGTCATAAAACCTGAGCTTCGGACGAATCGTTTTCAGAATATTCTGGATAGGTGGAATCACCTGATTAAGAAATTCCGGCTGGGTCTTTAGAAAGCTGTTTTTAAAATCTTTCATGGAAGCCTGTAGCCAAAAGTCATGTTCAATCTTTGAAATGTAAAAATCTGCATTGGGGAAAACCAAATTATTCTGTTTGTCTACCACTCCACCGATATGATCCGGGTGAGCGTGGGAAATAAAAACATCTGTGATATCTTTTGGAGAAAACCCGGCCTTTTGAAGACTTTTTAAAAGAAAACCAGTTCTTTCATCAGCAAAAATCCCCATTCCGGCATCCAATAAAACGAGTCTGTCCTTGGTTTTGACAAGCATCAGATTCATCGCCATGTCTATATAATCATCCGGTCGGAAATTATCCCTCAGAATTGTTTTCAATTGAGGTACATCGGCTCTCGGGCAGAATGTATCGACATTTTTCTCGTGAATATATCCATCCGTAAGAATGAATACCTCCAATTCTCCCAGTTTTATCTTTTTAAATCCGGAAAGATCTTCTTCCGGACCAGGCACAATTGTTTTAGTTCCTGCAAAAACATCTGTAAAAGGGACAAAGCTTAATGCACCTGCCATCAGTCCGTTTTTTAAAAGTTCTCTTCTGTTCATAATCAAAATAGGTGTTTTTATAATAGATCCGGATTCCTGAATAATAAGCAGGAATCCGGAAATAGGGATGTTTAGTTGTTGACTAATTTCATAGAACCTTCAGTATATCTCTCCCCTACATTAGGGTATTTTTTAAGAAGACTATCGATGGTTTCCAGATCTGATGGTGAAAGATCGATGTTCACCGCTTCAATATTCTCTTCCAGATATTTGATGCGCTTAGTTCCCGGAATCGGAATGATATCTTCTCCCTGGTTTAACACCCATGCCAGGGCTAACTGAGTCCCTTTTATACCTTTAGACTGAGCAAATTCATTGATTTCTCTGGCCAGGTTTCTGTTATTTTCCAAATACTCTTCCTGATAGCGCGGTAATGTCTTTCTGAAATCTTCGTCACCAAAATTCTGCACTTCATTGATATTGGCAAAAAGGCCTCTTGCCAACGGAGAATATGGCACCAATGTAATTCCCAGTTCTCTGATGGTCGGAAGTATTTCATCTTCTATATCCTTGGTAAGAATGGAATATTCTGACTGCAACGCTGTGATCGGGTGAATGGCATTCGCTTTTCTGATAGACTCCGGAGAAGCTTCTGATAACCCAAGATACTTTACTTTTCCTGCTTTTACCAATTCTGCCATAGCACCTACCGTTTCTTCTACCGGAATATTCGGATCAATCCGGTGGGCGTAATAAAGATCAATGGTATCTATTTTCAGTCTCTGAAGACTTAAATCAACGGCTTTTTTTATCCATTCCGGCGAACCGTCAAAATACGTTCCCGGAGCTCCGCTGTGACTTGGTTTTCCATCTTTAAACCTGAATCCGAATTTGGTAGCTATAAAGATCTTATCCCGGTTGGGAACCAAAACCTTTGAGATCAGTTTTTCATTTTCTCCGGCTGCATACATATCTGCCGTATCCCAAAAGTTGACCCCTAAGTCTAATGCTTTGTGTAATGTGCTGATGCTTTCCTGTTCATCTGCCGGGCCATAAGCAAAGCTCATTCCCATACATCCTAAACCTACTGCAGATAACTGCTCTCCTGTGTTTCCTAATTTTCTGAATTTCATAATGGGTTGTGATTTTAAATTGATAAGACAAAATTATAACAAGGACAGCCCGGATGCTCTATAGAATTCAAACTAAGAATTATAAAAATCAAACAACCGTTGTTCTGACGGCATTGGGAGCCAATCCGGTCTGCTTTTTAAAGAAGTTGGTAAAATAGGCAGGCTCTTCAAATCCTAATCCGTAGGCAATTTCGGAGATATTCCAGTCTGTATGTTTCAGCAGTGCGCTGGCTTCCTGAGTAATTCTTGAAGCAATCTGCTGACTTGTGGTCTTTCCGGTCATTTCTTTTACGGAACGGTTTAAAGAGTTGACATGAATGGACAAACTCTGTGCATAATCATTGGGTGTTTTTAACTTCAGATAGGCTTCAGGGCTGTCAATGGGAAACTGTCTTTCAAGAAGTTCCATAAATAATGAAGCAACCCTATGTGACGCATTCTGATAGGGCTCAAAGTTTTCCGCAGGATGCATTTTCATGGTTTCATGAATCAAAAGATGGAGGCAGGTACGGAGCATATCATATTTGTGCATATACTCAGACTCGATCTCGGACATCATCTTGATAAAAAGATCGGAGATGGTCTTCTGCTGCTCTTCATCAACAAAGAAAATAGGAGTTCCCCCAATTTTAAAAAGTTGTGAATCCTGAAGATTCCCCAGACGGGTCCCATTTTGCAGAAACTGGTCTGTAAAAAGACAGAACCAGCCAGTCTGGTCATCATTCTCTGCTTCCCAGGAATAAGGAACGATGGGATTTGAAAATAACAGCGCCGGACGGTCTACATAGATCCATTTATCTGCATAATGAAGCTTTCCTTTTCCAATAATCAGTGAAATTTTATAATAATCTCTCCTGCTATAAGAGGTTAACAATGAGCAGCTTTCCCGTGTAAACACATTAAAATGTCCTACTCCGGCTGTGGCATCAGTCTCCAGCCTCTCTACTGAAGCATTGCGTAAATAAAATCCTTTTATAGTTTCTTTAGATTCCATAGTACTAAGTTATAAAATTCAAACGAATAAAAATATTTAAATTCTGATTATAGATACCATAAAAAATGACCGGCAAAAATGCCAGCCATCTAAAATTAAATATATAGTTGATATTTGAGACTTAGTGATGTCCCTTTTTGTGTTCTTTTTTATATTCCTTTCTATACTCTTTGTATTGTTTGGAATTACTTTTCTTATAGTTATTCTTGTTACGGTTATAGACCGCTACAGGATTCTGACCTTTATAGTATTTAGTTTTAAACTTAGTATACTTTTCTCTTCCAAGTATTCTTTCTATTTCATAATACCTGTCTTCTCTCCATCGATCTGGCTGGCTTACATAAGCCCTGTTCCAGGAATCATAATCACGGTATCTGTCATTTAAAGCATTCAGTTGGTTGGTTTGTGCTACCGAAAGCAGCAGATCTGCAGCCACGGATTGCCAGTTAACATCTGTGATACTTCTTCTGTAATCGTTATAATAATCTGACTGCGCATAAGTGAGGCCAAATGTGCCTGCAAGCATTAATGCAATTAATATTTTTTTCATCTTTTAGCTTGTTTTAAAGTTAAACTGTTTTAGCATAGTCAATTAAAATGCCAATCTCATAAAGCACAATCCTAATCTTTGTTAAAAAAACAAATCACCCCTGGTCCATCTTAGAATAATATCCTCAGAACTTTGTTCATTATAAGTACAGGATCCTTGTTATACGCTCTTCGTCTGAAACATTACAACGCACTCACCTTTTTAAAAGAACTTAAAATTTCGTTAAGTTTAGGGGAAACTCATGTTTCGTATTATTTTAATTTGTAATTTTAAGAGTGAGAAGTATAAATCCGATAGGATTGTCATGTTGCCAGATTATTCAATGCTTGACGAACTGAATGAAGCAAGTCATTTAACTCAACTAAATCTTAATTATTATGGAAAATATAAAGTTTGAGATATCTCCCTATCAGGACGAACTGCAACTATTATTGGATGGAGAGAAAGCAGGATATATGTCTATAAAAATTGACGGAAGGCTCCTGATCGTTTATTACACCAAAATTATTGAGGAACGTGAAGGGCACGGCTATGCCAAAATGCTTCTGGATGAGCTGGTACGCTATTCTGAGGAAAAAGACCTTCTGGTAGATCCGGAATGTGATTTTGTACGCCAGCAGTTTGAAAATCATCCTGCAAGGTATAAGGACATCTGGCATGCCTGAATCAGTCTTCCCACCAATTTCTGAACTGGTGGTCAAAACGGTTCAAATCCACTACTTCCCCAATCATCGGGGTAAGGATATTGAGACCTTTTTCTTTTCCTAAATCTGTTACTTTCTGAAGCGGTTCATTCCAGGGATGAAGAGCCAGTGCAAATTTTGAAGAATGAACAGGAATAATATTTTTTACTTTTAAATCAACCGCTGCCTGAATAACATCTTCAGGCAGTGCATGTATATATTTCCAGGCTTCATCGTATTGTCCGTTCTCAAGAACTGCATAATCAAAAGGCCCCAATTGCTCCCCTATAGTTTTAAAATGGGAATCGTATCCGCTATCACCGCCCAGGAATATCTTTTTCGTAGGAGTTTCCAGAACGTAGGATGTCCACAGCGTATTGTTTTGCTTTATTTTCCTGCCGGAAAAATGCCTCGCCGGCGTGAAGGTTATTTTTAGATTATTTTTTAAAAGCACTTCTGTTCCCCACTCTTCTTCAATCAAACTTTCTTCATGGTAGCCCCATCTTTCAAAGTGTGCTCCGGCTCCTAACGGCACAATAACCCTACCCGTCCGGTCTTTAATGGATTTCACTGTTGAATAATCCAAATGGTCAAAATGATCATGTGTAATCACCAGATAATCGAGATTGGGAATATCTTCCGGTTTAAAAATATCTGACCCTTTAAAAGCTTTATTGAAATATTTAAAAGGAGAACCATATAAACTCAGCACCGGATCAATAAGAAAGGAAACACCATCGGTCTGAAGAAAATAGGACGAATGCCCCAGCCAGATGAACACATCCTGATCTTTTTGGATATTTTTTAAATCTGTATGAATAGAAGGAATAGCTTTTAATGGCTTCAGTAACGGATCTTTTTTACCGAATACGAAATCATAAGTGACTTTTAGGGTACTATACCCTTCAGCAATATTCGGAGTATGGCTGATATTCTGAAACTTTCTGTTTTTATAAAGCTTTGACTTTTTTATACGTTGTAATCTTTTACCTTTAGGTTCTGCTCCGAAAGCCGGCAGATTCATCACTATGAAATACATGGCAACCAGAAAAACAGCAATTAAAATCAAATATATCATCTGCATTTAAATAAGGAGGCAAAGGTATTGACTTTTACTTTCTCTTAAAAATATCATTCTATGGAAGGTTGTTTTTAACTAATTTTATAAAGCTTTTTGAATAATTTATTATTTATTTAATCGAGAATAATCTTAAACTTTTTAACTTAGCCGATTGAAAAAGTCAAAACACATTGAAAAATTATTCGATCATATTGCTGGCAGCAGCCCTTTCTTCATGTGCTTCTATCAGAAGGCATAATGAGCAGAGAGCGTCATGCATTGAACCGGACAAGCTTAAGGAGGACATAGACTATGCCTACTCTAAGCTTCAGAAGATGCATCCCCAGCTTTATTGGTATATTTCCAAACAGGATCTTGACCATAAATTTGACAGCCTGAAACAGACGATCAACGAACCTCTGACTCCGCTGCAGTTTTATTTTAAACTGCAACCCGTTATTGCAGATATCCGTGAAGGACATTTGTCGCTGAGAATCCCCAGAAAAAAGTTTTCGAAAAGAGAAATTAAAACTATTGAAAATAAGAAAGGAATGTTCAGCCGTTTTGAATATTATGTAAAAGATAATCATCTCTATATCATTCAAAACAGAGACTCAATAGAAAACATACAACCGGGAACTGAAGTTTTGTCTATCAATGCTATTCCTGTTACTGAATATTTAAAAAAATACCGTGAACTCATCAGCAGCGACGGCTATAACGATACCTTTCAGTCTTATTTTTTAAAGGATGTTTTCTTTAATTTTTATACTGCAGAAAACGGGTTTAAAAACACCGCAACTATAGAAACACTGTACAACGGTGAAAAACACACATATACATTACACCGGGAATCCAAATCCAAAAATGATCTGGACCAGGATAAACAGCAGGAAAAACGCACTCCTGAAAAGAAAGTGAATGATTATGTAGCCTCCAGCAATTCTTATAACCGGAATTTCAAATTTCTGGATAAAGACAGCACAACAGCGTATATAAAAGTAAAAAGTTTTTCAAGGGATTATTCGGATAAGTTTTACAAGGAAACATTTGCAAAGATAAAAAATGCCGGATCCAAATACCTTATCATAGACGTCCGCAACAACTACGGCGGGTCTTTGTATGAGATCAACAACCTGTATTCATATCTGGCTCCGAAGCCCTATGTCCTTATAAAACCTTCACAGCTTACGTCAAGACTGACTCCTCTAAAGACCAATTATTTCAGAAAAAGTAGTGCTTTTCAATATGCTTTTAAGAGTCTGGCCTACCCTACTTATGTTTTTGCCCAGACTTTCAGCACTTATAAAAAAGATGGAAAGGTCTACTATAAAATGAAAGCAGATCAACCTACGAAACCCAATAAAGACGCCTTTAATGGGAAGGTTTTTGTACTGATCAACGGTGGAAGTTTTTCAGCATCTTCAATTATCACAGCGAAACTGAAATATGATAAACGGGCAGTTCTTGTAGGTGAAGAAACCGGCGGTGCGAATGATGGAACTGTTGCAGGGTTTTATTCCTACCAAAAGCTGCCTAATTCGAGGATCAATCTTCCTATTGGATTGTTATTGGTGCAACCCAACATCGATTTTCTGAATACAAAAAAAGGAGTCATCCCTGATATTACCATTACAGAAAGCATGCAGGATATTATCGATAAAAAAGATCCGCAGCTGGAATGGGTAAAAAAAGAAATTGCAAAAGAAAAAGAACATCAATAGTTTTATAAGGTTTCGGCGGGCTTTCAGCCCGCCGAAACTGTTTTCACTTTTTTAATTCCTTCAAAAGATCTTCAATATGTACAATATATCTTCCGTAGTAACGGTTGAACCAGAATTTCCCGGTCACAAACAGCACAAACAATCCTATCGTAACTGAACTGATCAGAATCACGGCCGTTTTTATTTCACTCATAGGTTCAGGCCAAGGAATAAATTCTATCACAATGATCATTTCGCAGACGATAAAAGGCACAAAGCTCAGATAATAGGATAGATAATACTGTTTATTCAGATTAACCTGCATCACCAGATCTTTTAAAGAATCATATGTTTTGAGCATCGGATTGCTTATATCGCTATAAAGCCTGAAAAATTTACTAAAAAAGAAGATTGTAACCATCAGCATTGACGCTATGAGAACCGTAATATAAAACTGTAGTTTAAAGGGTCTGCAGAAAGCGCATACTATAAATGAAAATATAAAGATTCCAATGATGGACCAGAATTCCATGCGCATATTTTTACGCATTTTTTCCAGCGGAAGGTTGATCTTATTTCTCTGCTCCATACTTATTTCAGGTGCTTCTTCGGAAACATCTTCATTCCATACGTTTTTTAGTTCATCTATATTCATTTGGGATTGATTTAAAAATTATGATTTATTTGAGTTCAGGATATCCTTAAGCTTATTTTTGGCGCGGTTCATTCTTACCCTTGCATTACCTTCGGAAATCCCCATCTGCTCTGCAATATCTTTTCCTGAAAAATCTTCCAGATAGTAAAAAATAAAAGCTTTATCAATGTGATTCAACTGACGGATCGCTTTATACATCTGAGCAAGTTTCTCTTCTTTTCCGTCATCATATTCATCCTGAATGACTTTAAGGACGGACAATTCACCATTAGAAATGAAACTTCTCTTTTTCTCAGATTTCAGAAAAATAATAGCGGTGTTGAGGGCAATCCTGTACAGCCAGGTAGAAAATTCACTCTGCCCTCTGAAGTTGGGATAGGCTTTCAAGATCTGGTAGGTAATTTCCTGAAAAAGATCATCACGGTCGTCTTTTTCGGACATATACATTTTAGAAATCTTAAAAATGATTCCTTTATGTTTTTCTATTTTGTCTAAAAATTCCTGCTCTAACGAGTTCATATCTTCGGGCTCTATAGAGTTAGTTTTAATTGTAAAAAAATGTTACAAATATTTTTTAAAATAAAAAACCCAACAGAAAATTCCTGCCGGGTCTCATTGTGTGTTTTATTTAGTTTTTCTCCAGCATCCGTTAAAAAAACATAGCCTTTGGACGAAATAATCTTAATCTATAAACTTTCTCTTAAATGGTTTATCAATTAAATTGAACAGGTTAGTTAAAAATTTGAGCCTCAACAACTCAAATATGTGACTAACATTTTATATTTCTAATAGTTAGTAGAAAAAAAGCAAAAATGTTACACCATTTGGGGAAAAATTTACATTAAAAAACAATATTATATTTCTTCTCATTTTCACAAGCTCCTTAGCCCTCTCATACAGGCGTTTTTTAACAGACCTTTTTTTTATTAATTCGTATAAAAAAATAGCCCCATCAGAAAATTTCTGTCGGGACTAATGGATATGATTAAATTTATGAAGAAATCAATTCAGTCTGTCTAACGCTTTTTGAAGTATGTGAAGATCAATAAAATCAAGTTTTACACCGATAATGATGAATAGCAAAAGAACCAGCGTCAAAAATATAATGATAAAAATATATACCGAGACAAACCATATCACCGTATTCAGGATATTTCCTTTGAGACCGAATTTATTCATGAAAAATCTCTGGGAACGCTCAAACCATGAATTTTTTCTGGCCTTTTTCTGTTCTATTTCCAAGCCATTCAGTTCATCCACCAAGCGTACCACATCTTCTATATAGCGACCGTACATATAATAGATCCAATATTTTATAATGAACCAGACCAGCATCAGCGTCATCAGAAAACTAACTCCAAAAATAGCCAGGTTGTATTTTTCTTCAAAATGAAAGTTGATCTTGATGAGCGATAACAGAAAAGCAAGCGGAATGTAGGAAATATAATAGGAAATGTAGATTTCTTTCGATATTAAAAGCTGTGTTTTAAGGTTAAACAGATCATAGTTTGTATTGATACCGCTTTTACGAAGTATTTTGTAAAGCTTGAGAAAACGGGAATAGAAATAAATAATAAAACCCATCGTCAGTGCGACGACAAAAGCTGATATGATGACAATATTCGTATCTCCGGAAGCAAACGGAAATCCTATCAGAAGCATAGGCATGGTGACAACCATTAACCAGAATTCTGTCTCCATATTGATCCTGAGCATTTGCATTGGTGAATGGATCTCTGTCTGTTTTTCAATGGAAATTTCAGGCAAATCCTCTTTGTTGTCTTTATTCCAAAGTGTTTTAAAATTTTCTAACTCCATTTGTTTTTGTTTTTAAATCTGGTCACTCTTTTGCTTTTCGATGATTTCCTTTAATTTTGTTTTGGCTCTATTCATCTTTACACGGGCATTCACTTCGGTAATACCTAGCTGACGTGCGATCTCTTTGCCCGGAAAATCTTCCAAAAAGAAAAAAATAAGTGCCTTGTCTATAGGACTGAGTTGGTGGATAGCTTCATACATCAGCTTCATATTTCTATCATCTGCATCATTATAGGATTCATGTGGAACAACAAGATTCTCTATACCCTGATTTTGTATAAAACTACGTTTTTTTTCACTGCGCAAAAATACAATCGCTGTATTAAGTGCAGTTCGGTAAAGCCATGTAGAGAAGTCACTCCTCCTCTGGAAATCTCCGTATGATTTCCAGGCCTGATAAATGATCTCCTGATAAAGATCATTTTGATCATCCTGATCGTCCATATACATTTTAGAGATCTTGAAGATAACACCTTTATGCTTCTCTATTTTCTCTAAAAATTCTTTTTCCATTAAAGACATGTTCGAAACTCTACTCGTAAAGCAGCATTTTGATAAAAACACTACTTTTTTAACACAAAAAACTAAAAACTCTCTGTCTCAAAGTACAAAATCCTCAAAAAATAAAGAAATTTATTGAGGATTATTATTTTATGTTAAATAGAATCAGAAATCTGTCTAGAAAATGTAGTCTGTGCTTAGAAAATTAGAATCATGTTCTCTCACGATCGTATTTAATAATTTCTTATTGGAATCCGTCAGTTTTGCAGCTACCAGAGACCTGATTGAAAATGAGCGAAGCGCATCAAATACAGAAAGTGTTCCTTCTGCGCTGTCTTTTCTTCCTGTAAACGGAAAAACATCCGGACCTCTCTGCGCCTGACAATTGATGTTGACACGGCTTACCAGATTCACAAACGGATCAATTAGCCTGGAAACTTCCTGTGGATCTTCACTGAAAATGCTCACCTGCATTCCGTGTGACGCATTCACCTGATAATCGATAGGTTCTTCTATGTCTTCAAACGGAACCACCGGAATCACCGGACCGAACTGCTCTTCATGGTATAATTTCATCTCGCTGTTAACCGGATAAACCACTGCAGGAAAGACAAAAGACTCTTCAGTAAATCCTCCGTTTTCATTTAAAACTTTCCCTCCTTTTGCCAAAGCATCCTCAATACATTCTTTCAGATAAGGAGGTTTGTTCACTTCAGGAAGTGGGGTTACTTTGACGTCTTTTTCCCACGGCAACCCTGGCTTGAGGGCAGAAACAGCAGCACTTAATTTTTGAGTAAATTCGTCTGCAATTTCCTTTTGAACAAATATCAATTTCAGGGCGGTACAGCGCTGTCCGTTGAAAGACAATGCTCCAAGGATACATTCGCTTACCGCAACATCCAGATTGGCATTTTTAGTCACGATGGCGGCATTTTTAGCATCAAGGCTCAGGATAGCGCGCAAACGGTTGACTTTAGGATGCAGCTTTTTCAGTCCGTTGGCCACTTTGCTGGATCCGATGAAGGCCAGAACATTTACTTTTCCGCTTTCCATGATTGGAGTGATGATCTCTGAACCCTTACCGTAAAGCGTGTTGACCGTTCCTTTCGGGAAGGCTTCTTTAAATGCATTCAGTAAAGGATAATGGGCTAAAACACCATGCTTTGGAAGCTTAAACAATATTGTATTTCCCATGATCAGTGCAGGGATCAATGTGGTGAAGATCTCGTTTAAAGGATAATTGAATGGGCCCATGCTTAAAACAACGCCAAGAGGAGCTCTCCTAATCTGCGCTATGGTTCCCTCTGCTTCCTGAAAACGGGAAGATTCCCTGTCCAGATCTTTCAAAGCATCAATGGTTTGATTGATATAATCTACGGTTCTGTCAAATTCTTTGGTAGAATCGGCCAACGTTTTCCCGATCTCCCACATCAGAAGTTTGATAACCAGGTCACGCTGCTCAATCATGAGATAAACAAATTTCTGCATGCACTGTATACGCCCTTCTACAGACATGGTTGGCCATTCGCCCAGACCATTATCATAGGCTTTTACGGAAGCTTCAAGAACCTCCATTGCTTCTTTGGGACCGATGTTGGGAATACTTCCGAGAAGTTTTCTTTCCAGGCCATTTTCTGTAGGGATACAGACGGGCGAATAGATATTCTGGACCTCTCCTTTCCATTCTACCAGTTCTCCATTGAGAAGATAGACCTTTTGGTGAATCTCGGGAACTTTAAATTCTTCTGGAATTTCGCTTTCGTTTTTAAAAATATCTTGAAATAACGGCTTGTTGACTGAATCCATAAATTTTTATTTTTTGATAATTGAGTATCATTCTAATATTATACAGAATAAAGGTAACCGATAAAATTGATTTTAAAAACAGGCAGTTGATAGATTTGCTCTATTTGACGGGTGTTTGAATTAAAATTAATGTTGGGTACTAAAAAAATGAATAATTTTACTAAAAATAAAATTTCATGTTTTCAAAATTAATTTTCAGCACGTTATTCCTTTTCTCAGTATGCACGTTCGCTCAGAATACGGTGATGATGGGAGGAAAACCGGTACATACCTACGCCAAACTGCCGGCAGTGAATAAAGCGGCGCCCAAGTTTACGCTTACAGATGTTACGATGAAAGATCAGACTCTTGATTCTTACAAAGGAAAATTCATTATTCTTAATATTTTTCCAAGTGTAGATACGGGAGTTTGTTCGGCTTCTGTACATCATTTCAATGAAGATGCAGCCAATATTCCAAACACGGTGGTTCTTTGTATTTCCAAAGATCTGCCTTTTGCCCAAAAAAGATTTTGTGGCGCAGAAGGAATCAAGAATGTGGTGATGCTTTCTGATTTCCGTTCTGATTTCGGAAAAACGTATGGAGTGGAAATCACAGATTCTGTGATGAAAGGGCTTTTAAGCAGAGCCGTTGTGGTGATTGATCCTTCCGGGAAAATCGTTTATGAAGAGCAGGTGGATGATATTTCACATGAACCTAATTATGAGGCTGCTATTGCAGCGGTGAAAAAGTAAGTTTTTGCTTTTGAAATAATTTAACCAGCTTCGGCGATCTTCGATCGCCGAAGCTGGTTATTTTTTTAGTTTTTCTTTCTTTTTAGTAGTTACTACAATGACGCCATTTTGAGCTTTTGAGCCATACATTGCCGTTGCGGAAGCCCCTTTCAGAACATTCATGGTTTTTATTATTTTAGTGTCCATCGAACTGAGTTCTTCAAAACTACTCACCTTTCCATTGATTACACATAAAGGTTTTTCAGTGCTTCTCAAAGTTGAGGAAGCGCCCCCGATCGTCATTTTCCGGTGAGCGGTATCGCCTTGTTGTACAGTAGGAATTCCTTTCCCCATCAAACCGCTCAGCTGGGCCTGCATTTCACTCTGTTGAGTATTCGCTAAAAGATTTCCCGGTACTACTGTTGTTGATCCAAGCAGCATTTTTTGTTTTTTGGGGAAGATCACTACATCTTTTATTTCGTCTGTTTTTAAAGTATCGTGTACTTCATTTTGCTGGGCATATACCGAAACAAATCCTCCTGTTGTCAACATAAAACCGACCGCAAACTTCGCAAAGAGTGAATTGATAAAAGAATATTGCAGATCTCGGTTAAGCTGCGATGCATTAAAATTTCCACAAATATCTTCTGATGAATGAGAAAAAACCTCTATTATTTCCTGATCAGAAGCCACAGTGAAATCCCGTACAGTTTTGGAACACACGGAACAAAATCTTCCTTTCTCTTCAGGCGTCATCATTTCCCAGTTTTCGTGACATGGTTTTGGTATGGTGATTTTCATAGTCTCTTTTTATATAGAGATGCTGTAATTATGGAAAAGGTTGGAAATATTTAGACAAGTTCTGTAAAAACAAGCCGTAAAAAACTTTTATTTTTTATGGTTGGAACATCGCAAAGACGCAAGTTATATGACAAAAACACGTTTTAAGGCGCAAAGATTTTATCTCTGATAAAATTTAGTACCGCCCATTTCACAATGAATCTATAGCTGAAAATCTTTGATTTTCTTGCGCCTTTGCGATTTCCCATCAAGAAGCTTAAAACTATATATAAAACTCAGCGGTGTGCTGAGTTTTTTTGGTTAAGAGTAAAAGTTGAGACCTAATGTAAATGTTGAGTTTATCTGATTTTTTTGACGCAAAGTTTTAATTTTTATTATTTATACTTAGGAGGCAAAGAAGACATCAATCTTTAGTTCTGGACGATGTTGTATTTTTCTCTAGATGACATTAATTTGATTTGCTGTTTCTTTTGGTGTTTTTTATGGATTTGGAAATTTTGGATAAGTTGCATTGTATTTTTTAAATTACGGTTTCTCACAACAGTGATTAAAATCCTTTTTTTATATTTGACTAATTTTAAATTTAAAATCTATTTATAAAAACATCCAATTCAAAACTCAAATTATGCTACAAAAATTTTATCTTTTATTTTTCTTTTTAGTGCTTTTTACTACTGCCAAAACCCAAAATGCTATAATATCTAAATGGAATACAAACATTAATAGTGATAACTCGAATGAATTAAAAATACCCGCGATAGGATCATATACTTACTCTTATCAAAGTACTTCAAATCCAACTATTATTGGTAGTGGTCTTGGCAGTACCGGCGTTACAACCATAACTTTACCTCAACCCGGTGAATATTTAATAACTATTTTACCTTCTTCAACTTTCAAATTAAACTTTGGATACTCGTCATTACATAATTCAGATCGAAACAAAATAACTCAATTAATTCAATGGGGAAATATTAATTGGAATACTGATTTATCTAATATGTTTTTTGGTTGTAGAAACTTAAAAGTTATTGCTACTGATACACCCAACTTTTCTAATGTTACAAACATGTTCTATATGTTTGTTTCATGCTCAAGCTTAATTGACATTCCAAATATAAATAATTGGGATACTTCAAATGTTCAAAATATGCAAGGTATGTTCAGTAATACAACAAATTTTAATGCTAATATTGGCAATTGGAATACATCGAGTGTTACTAATATGTCTGAAATGTTTGATAACGCTCAATCATTTAACCAAAACATTGGAAATTGGAATACATCCAATGTTACTACAATGTCAATCATGTTTAGAAATGCTAAAGTCTTTAATCAAAATATTGGAAGCTGGGATACTAAAAATGTAACAAAAATGGCAGCAATGTTTCAAACTACAGATAATTTCAATCAAAATATTGGAAGTTGGAATACAATAAATGTCAATGATATGTCTTCTATGTTTGAATATGCATTAGCTTTCAATCAGAATATTGGAAATTGGAATACAACAAATGTTACAAATATGGGGCATCTGTTTCATGAAGCCCATGCTTTTAATCAAAATTTATCAAATTGGAATACAATTAATGTTACAGATATGTCTTTAATGTTTTTTGCTGCTTACGCTTTTAATCAAAATTTAGGAAATTGGCAATTAAAATCTAATGTTGATTTAACTTCGATGTTACAATGGTCGGGTTTAAGTTGCATAAATTACAGTAGTACATTGAAGGGGTGGGCAGAAAATACAAATACTCCTAACAATAGAACATTAGGTGCAACATCAAAAAATTACAGTAATTCTGGATTATTATATAGAAATCAATTAACAAATAGTAAAGGCTGGACAATTAGTGGAGATATATACAATGCTAGTTGCAACGGAGTTCTCTCAGTAATGAATTCAGAAAAAGAAATAAATACAAATATATATCCTAACCCAACAAATGGAGTTTTATATATTAAAACTGAAAATTCTGAAAATTTTAGTATTTACAATATGAATGGTCAATTAGTAGAAACTATTAAAATTCAAAAGGGAAATAACAAAATTGATATTTCAAATTTAGATAATGGTTGGTACCTTTTGAAATCAAAATTGAAATCATTTAAAATACAAAAAAAGTAAAAAATTTACGATGGAAAATTTCAAGCTTGTTCTTCTATAAAATAACAGATAAACAAGATACTCCCCCGTTAGCGCAAGCTTCCAAGCTCGTGCTCAATACAGTAGAATAAGATACTCACACCAACACAGGGTATTATATTAGTGTATGGCCCTAGAATAATTTAGTTAAAAATATTTATATATGAAAAAATTAGACGTTGAACATTTTCTCGATATTTATATTATGAGAAAAGATATGCAGGAAGAAGGCATAACAAATCCGAGCGAGGATATTAAAAAGTTCACACGTGAATTTGTGGAGAAATTAGAGAATATGCCATTAAACGAAGAAATTATTATAAAAGAAAGTTCTTTTTTTGACAGCTTAGGCAACCTAATAATAAAATTTCCTGATATTGATGATTCACAAAAAGATTCATAGGTGTCAATAAATATAAAGCATGAAAAACCTGCCTCAAAGCAGGTTTTTCTCATATCTAAAAAGTTTAAACCAAACTATTAATCCCCATCCCCACCAATAGAACTAAACTCCTGCGTTGAATAATGTAAGAAAAACAAAGCCAGTAAGCCATCAACAGATTCATCAATCTCAACGTGATAAATAGGATATTTAAGTTTCCTTTTCTCTTCGGTAATTACTTCTATTAAGAGTTTTCCTTTTTCAAATAGCTGATTTGTTTTACTCAACTTGAAATTATAAATCCTAACATCGGCTCCAGACTTAATGATTCTTTCTTTCCCCAAATCTGTAAAATAAATGACGCCTTTGGAATTAAAAAGTTCTGCATCGTTCTTCAGAAAACCAACATTTCTTATATCGTAGCTTCTGGAATTGAAAATAATATAATAGCCTGAAGAAAAGAACTTATTCAGTTCTACAATCCTGCCAATCTCTTTTTGATCTTCTGAAACTAAGACAAGTTGTTTGTTGTTAATTTGGGCTGTATATTTTTTCAATATTCTGAAGTGAATTTAATATTCATAGACATCAATTAATTTAATATTAACTGGAACTTTAAGAGAATCCAATTTCTTTTTAAAATCATCATTGTCTAAATTTTTTAGTACATAATTTTTATCTGTGTTGAGAATCCAGTAATCCATTACATCTGGATCCGGAATTTCATAACCGTCCAAACTATCTTTAGGATTTCGCATTTTCAAACCCTGTCTTTCGGCTATAATAAATTCATCGTAAGTATTCACCTTAATAACTTTTGAAGGAATTATTGCATCTTCATCACTTCACCCGTCTTCAGGAGCGACAAAAATCTTATGGGAAGAATTTCTGTATAAATTATAACGACCTGTTAAACCTTTGGTGAAATCCTGTATTCCAGGACCATAAACAAATGGAAATAAAAGACCTATCACTAATACAAGTAAAATTATTCCTAAAAAGAACAGGGATAGTTTTATATATCTGGTTTTCAGTTTCATTTAAAAAAAATATTTTTCATCAATTTGAGCGGTGAGCTTTTTCAAGTATTCTTATTTTTTACTTTCAATAACAATTACTCCATATTGCCCTCTTTCACCATAAATCTTTCTTGCCCCTTCACCAGAAAGAACTTTTATACTTTTTACTTTATCAGAACTGATCTTTTTCATTTTTTCCTCAGATATCTTTTTATTATCCAACAGAATTAAAGGTTGTGTAGATTCAATGTCTTCTTTACTTGGCATACCCAACCACACGGTCTTATTCAGGGTATTATTAATAATCTCTACAGCTTCAAATCCTTTTTTAAAATCTACCTTTTTTACTTCTTCATCTTTTAACTCCTGCGCATTGGCAGTGGTTACTATTCCGCTTGCAGCCAAGAATCCGAAAGCAATTTTACTGGTTAATGAGAAACTTATATTTCTTCCCAATTGGTCTTCCGTAAACCTGCCACATATTTTTTCACCGGAATTAAAATTCATCAAAAGCTCTTCATCTGAGAAGCTTGTAAAATCCTTAACTGTTTTAGTACAAACAGAACAAAATCTGCCTTTGTCATCAATTGTCATCGTTTCCCAATTCTCATGACAAGGCTTTGGCATAGTAAGTATCATATCATTATGTTTTTATAAAGATAATTTATTTTTGAAAATTTTGGAAGGAAGAATTTTATCTAAGCATCAGAAATATTTTCTTTCTGAAAATGAAAACGATCATTGCCGAAAAAAGTAACGAAAATACAGACAACCCGATTTTGATCATCTCTTCCGCTGATTCATCAATTGAACTGTGCTGCGCTTCTTTGCCGGCTGTTATTGATGATAAAGAAATCATCCTTTGTTGTATGATAGGATCTTTAAAACCATAATCCTTTGCCTCTTCATAATCTCTTGAAGCTTCATCTTTAAATTTCATTAAAAAAGCCACATTTCCCAAATCAAATAATAGCTGAGCAACAATTTTGTCTTCAGGCTTTACAAAAGATATCCGTTCATTTAACTGATAAAAAAGAGATTTGCGAAGTTTAAATAATTCGTCTTTGGTTAAATCCGTTTCAGGAATTTTTTTGTTTCCAAAATCAGTCTGAATTAAGGATTCTGAGGTATAATTTTCAATTCCTTTAATTTTTGCTTTCAAAATATTGGCATGGATCCATTCGGAACTGAAATGAGATTCAGGTTTGATTTCAATAGACTTTTCGATCCATTTCAAAGCCTCAGCGTTGTTACCTATCAATTCATACGCGGTCCCCATATTGGAAGCTGTAGAGTATCTGCCGGGAGCAATAGATTCTATACGTTTGTACAATTCTATGGCTTCTTTATATTTTTTAAGAATAATCAGGATATAGCCTTTATCCGATAAATAATCCAGATCTTTAGTTCTTTTGTACTCTTTTTCCAGTCCTCCTAAAGTTTTTTCCAGGTCTTCAGGATTGTTAAAATGATGGCCCCTGGGAACAAACCCCTGAAAATCCATATAAATCATAGTTCCGTCTTTGAGCTCTTTGGTTTCTCCGTTTAAGCAAGCCAAAGCCGGAATTGAAAATAAAGAGCAAAACATCACACTTAAAAAGAGCTTTCTCATAGGCGGTTATCTGAAATTTTATATAACAATCTATACTATTAGTTATCATGCTAAAAATAAAACAACTTTGCTATACAAAATACAGCAAAGTTGTTTATTATGATTTAATTTCTGTTGAATTAAAACAAATTCTCATCCACAAAATTTGGAAGCGTTACTTTCAGATTAGGTTCTGCTTCCATAGCTCTTTTAATAGCGAAAACGGCGCCTTCATTTCTCGCCCAGCTTCTTCTGGAAATTCCGTTGTTCACGTCCCAGAAAAGCATAGATTTCAGTCTTCGGTCTGCTTCATCACTTCCATCCAGCAGCATTCCGAAACCACCGTTGATCACTTCGCCCCAGCCTACTCCACCTCCGTTATGGATAGACACCCATGTAGCACCACGGAAACTGTCACCGATCACGTTGTGAATCGCCATATCTGCAGTAAATCTTGAACCGTCATAGATATTGGAAGTCTCTCTGTAAGGCGAATCCGTACCAGAAACATCGTGGTGATCTCTTCCTAAAACAACAGGACCGATTTCTCCGTTTTTGATAGCATTATTGAAAGCTTCTGCGATCTTCATTCTTCCTTCTGCATCTGCATAAAGGATTCTTGCCTGTGAACCTACAACCAGTTTGTTTTCCTGAGCGCCTTTGATCCACTGGATATTGTCTTTCATCTGTTGCTGAATTTCTTCAGGAGAGTTTTTTACCATCTCCTCCAAAACAGCACATGCAATATTGTCTGTTTTCTGCAAATCTTCCGGTTTTCCGCTGGCACATACCCAACGGAACGGTCCGAAACCGTAATCGAAGCACATTGGACCCATAATATCCTGAACATAACTAGGATATTTGAATTCTCTTCCCAGGGTAGGATTTTCAGCCATTACATCTGCTCCTGCTCTGGAAGCTTCCAGTAAAAAGGCATTTCCGTAATCAAAGAAGTACGTACCCTTCTGAGTATGTTTATTGATCGCTGCAGCGTGTCTTCTTAATGTTTCCTGAACCTTTTCTTTAAATAATTCAGGATCTTCAGCCATCATTCTATTGGATTCTTCAAAGCTCTGTCCTGCCGGATAATAACCACCAGCCCAAGGGTTGTGAAGTGATGTCTGATCTGAACCGATATCGATTTTTAAGTTTTTCTCATCAAATTTTTCCCAAACCTCAACAATGTTTCCAAGGTAAGCGAGAGAAACCGTTTCTTTATTTTCCTGAGCTTTTCTTACTCTTTCTATCAGTTCATCTATATTCTCATAAATCTCATTCACCCACTTCTGGTCGTGACGGATTTTTGTGATCTTTGGATTTACTTCAGCACATACGGTGATACAGCCTGCAATATTTCCTGCTTTTGGCTGTGCACCACTCATTCCTCCCAATCCGGAAGTTACAAAAAGTCCTCCCTGCGGTTCTTTTTTGATCTTTCTGAAAGCATTCAGAACGGTAATCGTGGTTCCGTGAACAATTCCCTGCGGACCGATATACATATAACTTCCCGCTGTCATCTGCCCGTATTGGGTAACACCTAATGCATTGAATTTCTCCCAATCATCCGGTTTGGAGTAATTAGGGATCATCATTCCGTTCGTTACGACTACTCTCGGCGCATCTTTGTGAGAGGGAAATAATCCCATCGGATGCCCGGAATACATGGTTAAAGTCTGTTCGTCTGTCATTTCAGACAAATACTTCATCGTCAGAAGATATTGTGCCCAGTTGGAGAATACAGCTCCGTTTCCACCATAAGTAATCAGTTCGTGAGGATGCTGCGCCACTGCATAATCCAGATTATTCTGAATCATCAGCATGATCGCTTTTGCCTGCTCCGATTTCCCGGGATAATCTGTGATGGACCTTGCCTTCATTTCATAATCCGGACGGAATCTGTACATATAAATTCTCCCGTATTTCTCCAGTTCCTCTCTAAATTCAGGCAACAGTTCTGCATGAAACTGAGGTTCGAAATAACGTAAGGCATTTTTCAGGGCAAGCTTTTTCTCTTCTTCCCCTAAAATTTCTTTACGCTTCGGTGCATGGTTGATATTGGTTTCGTATGGTTTAGGCTGTGGCAGCTGATTCGGAATCCCCTGCTGTATCTGTTCTTGAAATGTCATATTGCTATCTAGTTCAATGTTTAGAATTCAATGTTTTGAAGTTTTAAAGATATTCAAATTAGAAAATATAGGCAAGGGAATTTGATGATGTGTTAATCTACAAATACCGACTATAATAAAAATACCGACTGAATATTCCCCTCCTTTGGAGGGGTGGATTACAAAATTTATAGAATTTGGGAAGACGGGGTGCTCCCAAAATGCTGAATAATAAAATGCTTATGTTGAAATTTTATGTTTTACTTTTTGACCACCCCGTCTTCTCCTTTTAGTCGAATCCACCCCTCCAAAAAGGGAAATGATATTCGTCAGAGAATAAATAGTTTTCAAAAATAAAAAAACCTCACTGATTTCAGTAAGGTTAGTCTGTTGTATAGATTCAGAATTCAGGTTAAAACGTCATCATTTTCTTCTTCGTGGTCGTCTGCATTATCGCTGCGGCTCCAGTAATTGTTTTCTTCATCCTCGGATCCTATTTCTTCCATATCGTCGTCATCTTCAGTTCCGGGGATATCAAGACCTTTATCTATTTTATCATCGTCCTCTTCATTCAGGATGGGATTTCCGTCACCGTCCAGCGGAATATGTTTTTCTTTATTAAATATATCTTCACTGGGATTATAATCCATTTCTTCCAGTTTTCTGTTCTGTTCGTTGGTATTGTTTTCTGGTATCATGATATTAAGTGTTTAAGGTTTATCAACAAAAATAATTCCAAGCTGCTAAGAACTCACCGAATATACCTCAGGATTTGCACAATAAGGTATTTTCTCCCCTTTGGAGAAAGCAATGATATTTTCAGCCACAATTTTCGCCATTCCTGTTCTGGCCTCGATGGTCGCCGAACCTATGTGCGGTAGTACACATACATTGGAAAGCTCCAAGAGCGGACTTTCCTTAGACATCGGCTCAGGATTGGTAACATCTAAACCGGCTCCCCAAATCTGCTTTGAAACCAAGGCTTCATAGAGGTCTTTTTCATTTTGGAACCCCCCTCTTGCGGTATTGATAAAGATGGCATTATCCTTCATTTTTTCAAACACAGGACCATTGAAAAGATCTTTCTGTTCAGGGGTAAAATTAGCATGAACACTTAGTACATCTGACTGTGCAATCAGGTCTTCGAAAGAAACATAAGTCGCGTTCAATTCTTTGTCTGCTTCTTCATTTTGGTGGCGGTTATGATAAATGATGTTCATATCAAAAGCCTTTTGGGACTTTTTAGCCATTTCAAAACCAATTCTTCCCAATCCCAATATTCCCAGGGTTTTTCCGTACAATTCCTGTCCTAAAGCATGCAACGGGTCAAAGTCTCCCCAATTCCCGTCTTTTACCTTCTGAAAATTGTAACTCGCTCTTCTCGCCACCGACTGCATCAATAAAAAAGCGACATCAGAAGTAGCCTTACTGAGAACGTCAGGTGTATTTCCTACCGGAATCTGTCTACGGTTCGCTTCCTGAATATCTACATGGTCGAAACCTACAGAATATAAAGCGATCGTTTTTATATTGGGGCATTGAGCAAAAAAATCTTTGTCGTATTTAAATTCTCCACCCACGCTTAAAATGGCATCGTGATTCTGACAATAGATCAGCCATTCTTCGTGAGACAGATTTTCATGTTCCGGAATAAAAACTTCCAGTCCCGCCTCTTTCAGCATATTGATTCCTGTTTGCGGAATCCTTCTGTTTACAAATACTTTCATTTTTTATTTTGATTTAATTTTAGTGATTACAATTTTTGATATCCTATTTTTGTATCGCAAGGTTCACTAAGATCCTTCAAGGACAAATGACAGATATTCGTGAAATTTTCAAATAAAAAAAACTCACTGCGTTAAAAAGTGAGGTTCTTTAACTATCGAATTAAAAATTATTGATGTTTTCTAATCCAATTACTATTCCGAACCGGTCTTAACGATTATTAAAACTTCAATTTTTAACCACAAAAGTCATAATTTTTTTTATAGGAACTTAAGTTATTTTTAAGTTGAATATATTGCTCATAGAAAAGAAGTACACTTAAGTTTCTATGAAAATATTTGATTTTCTGGTGATATACTGTTCTTATTTTAAGGATGATAAACTTTTAAAACTAAACGGCTCTAAAGTGTTTAAATAAATTAAAAACTTTAGAGCCGTTTTATGGTAGAAAAAATCTTCGTTACTATTTAATGGTTCGTGTCTCCCAACATCGGAACAAATTTATAAGCCCCGAATTCCTCTTTTTCAAATTGTGTAGGAGCCGTTTTTGTAAACCGGTATAAAATCTGTTCATCGGTAGGTCCTAATGGGATGACCATTTTTCCTCCGACATTCAGTTGTTTCAATAATTCTGTAGGTAAAACGGAAGCCCCACAGGTTACAATGATCTTATCGAAAGGCGCAAAGGTCGGAAGTCCTGCAAAACCATCCCCAAAACTCTGAAATTTTGGATTCAAATGTAATTCACGGAATTTCTTCTTCGAAAAATCAAACAGATCTTTCTGTCTTTCCACGGTATATACCAAAGCCTTCATAGTCAGCAGAACAGCAGTCTGGTAGCCGCATCCGGTTCCGATCTCAAGGACCTTCTCGCCAGGTTTTATCTGAAGCAGCTCCGATTGTTCCGCCACCGTTGAGGGATGGGAAATAGTCTGGTGTGACAAAATTGGAAATGCCCGGTCTTCGTAGGCAAAATCCTCAAAAATACTTTCGATAAAAAGGTGCCTCGGAACTTCACTCATTGCCGAAAGTACATTCTCATCTGAGATCCCGATCTTATGTCTTAAATATTCAACCAGGATTTTTCTTTTTCCTTTATGTACAAACGAATCATGCATCATTAGTAAGATAGTAGTTATTAGGTTACAGATAGTAGTTTCTACAAAAGTAAAAAAACTATCAATACTTATCAACCTAAATGCAACAACGTATTTCCTAATACCTAAAATTCTTATCTTTACCAAAATTAAAAAATCTATGTTAAAAGCAGGTTTGGTAGGTGCCGGACATCTGGGAAAGATTCATTTAAGACTTCTTAACCAATCAGATAAGTACGAGCTGGTAGGTTTCCACGATAAAGATATTGAAAACGGAAAAAAAATAGAAGCTGAATTCGGGTATAAATATTTTGAAAATTTTGAAGATTTATTAAATCAAATTGATATGTTGGATATCGTAACACCAACTCTTTATCATTATGATTATGCTTTAAAGGCTATTGATAAGGGTCTTCATTTTTTTATTGAAAAGCCGGTTACCCAAACGCTTGAACAAGCTGAGGAAATTCTTCAAAAATGCCGTGAAAATGGCATCAAAGCACAGGTTGGACATGTTGAAAGATATAATCCTGCGTTCATTGGAGCAAAAGATTATATTCAGAATCCGATGTTCATCGAAATTCACCGTTTGGCAGAATTTAATCCCCGTGGAACGGATGTTTCTGTGGTTTTGGATTTAATGATTCATGATCTGGATATTTTATTGAGTGTGGTAAAATCTAAGGTCAAAGATATCCATGCAAGCGGTGTTTGCGTGGTAAGCAAAAGTCCCGATATTGCCAATGCAAGAATAGAATTTGAAAATGGATGCGTTGCCAATCTTACGACATCCCGAATTTCTATGAAGGCTATGAGAAAAAGCAGGTTTTTCCAGAAAGACGCTTATATTTCTGTAGATTTTCTTGAGAAAAAAGCAGAAGTGATCCGAATGAAAGACGCTCCTGAAAACCCTACTCCATTCGACATGATCATTGAAAATGCTGAAGGCGAAAAAAACCAGATTTTATTTGAATATCCAAATATCCAGCCCAATAATGCGATCCTTGATGAATTGAATTCTTTTGCAGATGCCATTATGGAAAATAAAAATGTAGAAGTTTCCCTGGAAGACGGAACTGAAGCTTTAAAGGTTGCTCTGGAAATTGTAAAACTGATTTCTTAATTATTTTAAACCTCAGCTTTCTTTTTTAAGTGTAAAAGAGATCTGTTTTAATGACCGTATTATGAAAAAAATAGGATTTTTCTTTCTTCTGGTTTCATCATTGACATTCGCTCAGAAATCAGTATTAGAACAAAAAATAAACGCTATTACTGAAGGTAAAAAAGCAACAGTTGGCGTTTCAGTTCTGGGTTTTGAAAATAATTTTAAATACAATAAAAACGGTGATAAGCCATTGCCTACGTTAAGTGTATTCAAGTTCCATATTGCCTGTGCGGTTCTGGATCTTGTAGATAAAGGAAAACTGTCATTAGACCAGAAACTTTTCTTTAAAAAAGCGGATATGCTTGAAAATACATGGTCGCCGATCCGCCAGAAGTATCCTGATGCCAATGTTTCACTGTCTCTGGGTGAAGTGTTGGATTATACCGTTGCATTAAGTGACAATAATGGCTGTGATATGCTGCTGAGACTGATCGGAGGAACACAGACTGTTCAGAATTTTATGAATTCTAAAGGTGTAAAAGGCTTCCAGATCAAGCGTAATGAAGATGACATGCACAAAAACTGGAAAACGCAATACGACAATTACAGTACGCCCAACTCTGCGGTTCAGGTTCTGAAAAAATTCTATGACGGGAAATTACTTTCCAAAAAGTCTACAGATTATCTGATGCAGATCATGATCGGAACCAAAACCGGCACTAATAAAATTATTGAACAGCTTCCTAAAAATACGCCTGTAGCCCATAAAACCGGTTCTTCAGGAAAGTATGATAACGGTCTTACTGTTGCTGAAAATGATATGGGAATCATCACCCTTCCGAATGGAAAACATTACGCCATTGCCGTATTTGTAAGCAATTCTACTGAAACGGATGCCGTAAACTGCAAAGTGGTTTCTGACATTTCAAAGGCAGTATGGGACGATTTTAATAAGTAAAATATTAAGCTTATTTTTAAAGCAGAGGAATTGGTAAAATTCAGGTTTAAATTATAAAACCGGATGAAAAGCTCATTCACAACAACCATTGATATGAAAAAAGTATTATTAACACTATTCATGTTCTGTTGCACTTTTCTGTTCTCACAAAAGAATCTACGCTATGTTGAGATCTACTATGGCAGTATTTGCTGCGGAACAGCATCTACTGAACCTGTGACAGATTATCTGAAGCAGTTTGAGAAAAAAAACAAACTAAAAGCTCTTGAAGTGCTGATACAGAGGAGCAAAGGTAGAGAAGGAGAATTCAGCTTATATATAGGGGTCGATAAGCTAAACAAAAAGCAGCAAAAACTTTTCATGCAAGGCCTTTCTTCTGCGATATCTATACAGAACAGCAAAAGGAATGAGTACAGTGATGGAACTGTGAATTTCGACAGTGCTGTCACTTTTTCTAACGATGACCTTAAGAACAGAAAAAATTTAACTATCTATAAATAAAAGAATAAAATGATCAAAAACATTGTAGTTATTGGAGCAGGAACTATGGGGAACGGTATTGCGCATACTTTTGCACAAAGCGGATTCAACGTAAATCTGGTAGATGTTTCTCAGGAAGCACTTGACAGAGGTCTGAAAACAATTACCACTAACCTTGACAGAATAATTGCAAAGGGAAACCTTACTGAAGAGCAGAAAGCTGAAACACTAGGCAATATCAGCACTTTTACAGAACTTAAAGATGCTGCAGGATCTGCAGACCTTATTGTAGAAGCAGCAACTGAAAATCAGGACCTGAAGCTGAAAATCTTCGGTCAGATGGACGAATTAGCACCTGCAGGCTGTATTCTGGCAACCAATACATCTTCTATTTCCATTACAAAGATCGCAGCGGCTACCAAAAGAGCAGATAAAGTGATCGGAATGCATTTTATGAACCCGGTTCCTATTATGAAACTGGTTGAGATCATCAAAGGATATTCTACTTCTAAAGAGACTTTTGATGCGATTTATGAAATGAGTAAGACTTTAGGGAAAGTTCCTGTGGAAGTGAATGATTATCCAGGTTTTGTAGCCAACAGAATTCTTATGCCGATGATCAACGAGTCTATTGAAACCCTTTACAACGGTGTAGCTGGTGTAGAAGAAATCGATACAGTAATGAAGCTTGGAATGGCACACCCAATGGGTCCGCTTCAACTGGCAGATTTCATCGGTCTTGATATCTGTCTTGCGATTCTTAATGTAATGTATGACGGCTTCAAAAATCCTAAATATGCTCCGAACCCACTTCTTGTGAACATGGTAATGGCAGGAAAACTGGGGGTAAAGTCAGGGGAAGGTTTCTATGATTATTCAGAAAATAAAAAAGCTGAAAAAGTTTCAAAAATGTTTTTGAAATAATTTTAAGTCAATAATTTTATTTATCTTTGATCAAAGTTAAAATATTAAAAAAAATGAAATTACCAAAGTTTTTATTAGCAGACAATTCGGAATTTCCTGAAGATTTATTCGTAGTTCACACAGAATATCCAAGATTCATCTTAAACGTTGAAGAAGAAGAAGTTGAGTGGTTGGATGATTTAGAAGGTGACGATGAAGAAACTATGGCAGACGAAGCTACAAAAGTGGTAGAGGCTGCGTTTAAATGGTGTGATGAAGAGTTGGCTAAGTACGACGAAGAAGAGGAAGAATAATAACGACCTAAACATAAAAAAAGGAACTCAAATTGAGTTCCTTTTTTATTTTATTCCGCTTTGTTGAATTTCAACAGCAGAAGATTGTCTTTGTACAGTTCTAAGGTAGTTCCGGAAATCACATATTTATTAGCTTTTCCTACCATATCCATAAAATTCTGCTCAACACTCATATTGTTGCACATCATTTTGGTAGACCCCATCTGTCCTGCAGCGAAATCACCTGTAGAAGGATCTATTTTAGCCGTTCCGAAATAGTTGTTGCATCCCCCATTTCCATTGATCTTTTCCCCTTCAATATTCAGGGTTGGAACTTTGCCTTTCACATTGTCTGCCAATGTCCATTTTGTATTAGCCAGTGAAGGCTGTGCTTTTCCTACTTTAGATGCAGAAGCGCTGGACATTGTACCGCACGATGCCAGAATAGCAGCCGCACCTATACTTAAAAAAAGATTTTTCATTTTTTTCTTTTTGAATTACTCAAATTTAAGGAAATTATATTATTTAAACGGCGCGCGAAGGATTTTATTACTTTTTAAGAATTCTATTTTCTGATTATTTTTAAACACAAATTCATTTCATTTCATAAATCATATTCTTTATTTTTTGGTTAAAACCAAATTTCATTTCAAATAATGAGAAAACGGGCTAAAGCCCGTCCTATTGAATATTTTAAACATAATCATTTGTGAAATTTACACAATCAGCAGGAGTAAAACAAAAAAACGGGCTTTATAGCCCGTTTCAATAGTATATTGTTCCTGATTAAGATCTTAACTCTGCGTTGTATTCTTTTTGGAATGCTTTGATCAGAGAATCCATTACTTCAGAAATTTCTTTCTCTTCCAGGGTCTTTTCTTCATTCAGAAGTTCAAAACTCATTGCATAAGATTTCTTTCCTTCCGGAAGGTTTTTCCCTTCATAGACATCAAATAAATTAATGCCCTTAATGAAAGGAGATTTGTTCTTTTTAGCAGTCTGATACAGATCCTGATAGTTTATATTTTTATCGATCAACAAGGCAAGGTCTCTTCTAATCTTGTTGAATTTAGGAATATCTTTGAACTTAAGTTCGTTTTTAGAACGTAATTCCTGTGCCAATTCAAGTTCGATCTCTGCGTAGAAACATTCCTGATCGATATCAAAGTCTTTCAGTAATACAGGGGATACTTTCCCAATTTTCACTAAAGTTTTCCCGTCTGCTTCGTAAGCTAATGAATCAGAGAACCTTTCGTCTGTTGAAGCCACTTCTTTATAATCAACAGCAAGTTTTTCTAATAAAACCTTCACATAGGCTTTAAGATTATAGAAACTCACCGCAGATTTAGGCTGTAGCCAGTTTTCGGCAACATCTCTTCCTGTTACCAGGATCGCCAATTGTTTTCTTTCCTCGTATTGATCTTTTTTGTGGTAGATTTTTCCGAATTCAAAGAACTTGATATCCTGATTCTTTCTGTTGATATTGTACACTGCATTTTGCAGAAGTCCTTCCAATAAAGATTTCCTCATGAATGCAAGATCTCCACTTAGAGGATTCAACAATTTTACCGCATCGGTTTCATCTTTTACAGAAGTCAGCGAGTTGTTCATCACTTCGTTGAATCCAATGCTCTGTAACGTTCTTGCCCAGTTGTTTTCCAGCTCATCCTGATCGTTGGCGCTCAGTTTAACAGGTGTAAATGAAATTTTTTGCGGCGCATCGATCTTGTTGTATCCGTAGATTCTTAAGATTTCTTCGATAACGTCAATTTCTCTCGTTACATCAGCTCTGTAAGCAGGCACTGAAATTTCAAGTCCGTTCTGGATCTCGTTTAAAACCTGAATTTCAAGAGCTTTTAAAATCTCTTTTACTTTCTCTCTGTGAATTTTAGTTCCTAAGATCTGTTCGATCTTTGAGAATCTGATGATCACATAATTGTCTTCTATTTTCTTTGGATATTCTTCTAAAAGGTCTCCCACCAATTTTCCGCCTGCAATCTCCTGGATTAGTTTAATCGCGTGAGTGATGGCTGTTCTGGTAATATTAGGATCTACTCCCCTTTCAAATCTGAAAGAAGCGTCTGTATTTAAATTATGAAATTTAGCTCCTTTTCTTACTGCTACAGGATTGAAATAAGCACTTTCCAGGAATATCGTTTTTGTTTCATCAGAAACTCCTGACTGAGCACCCCCGAAAACACCGGCAATACACATTGGATTATCTTTTCCGTCTTTGATTATGACTTCCGAACCATTTAAAGTTCTTTCAACACCATCTAAAGTTGTGAATTTCGTTCCTTTTTTTACAGTTCCAACTTTCACTTTACTGTCAGCAATCTTATCTCCATCAAATGCATGAAGAGGCTGTCCGTAACCGTGAAGAATATAATTGGTAATATCTACAATATTGTTGATTGGGTTTAAGCCTATCGCCTTTAATCTGTACTTTAACCAGGCTGGAGATTCAGCTACTTTCACCTCCTCAATCACTGCTCCAATATATCTTGGACATAGTTCAGCACTTTCAACTTCTAAAGTGAAATTGTGTGAACCTTCATTATTCAAAGCTTCAGAAGACACTTTCTCAAATGTTGATTTCTGTTGGTTCGTTGAAAGGAATGCATGAAGATCTCTTGCAACACCATAATGAGACATCGCGTCTGTTCTGTTCGGTGTAAGACCAATTTCCAAAACTTCATCGTTGGCCAGTTCAAAATAATCAGCAAAGTTCTTTCCTACTTCATATTTAGTTTCGTCTAAAACCATGATTCCTCCGTGGTCTTCACTAAGGCCAAGTTCATCTTCTGCACAGATCATCCCCTGGGAAACCTCGCTTCTGATCTTCGCTTCTTTGATTTCAAAAAAGTTTCCGGTTTTGTCATAGATTTTAGTCCCGACAACTGCTACAGGAACTGTTTGCCCTGCTTCTACGTTGGGCGCTCCGCAAACAATATTCAATATTTTTCCGTTTCCTACGTCAACTGTTGTTTTCTTTAACTTGTCTGCATTCGGATGTTTTTCGCAGGTCAATACTTTTCCTACTACGATCCCTTCCAGGCTGCCTCTTACACTTTCAAATTTTTCTATCCCTTCAACTTCAAGACCTATATCAGTAAGGAATTCTCCGATTCTTTCCGTTTTCAGTTCCGTTTTGATAAAGTCTTTCAGCCAGTTGTTTGATATTTTCATTTGCTATATTTTGAAAAATTTATTGAATTTCCGTACCCTATTTCCTGCACGGTTTTTCCCGTACAAATGTCGTGTTTTTTTAAGAAGTAGAGAAATTTACAGATCACTTTAAGAGAATAATTTTTATTTTTTCTTATCTCAGATTTAGTAAATTTTGCGGATTTTTATTTTTATAAAAATTAATTCTATTTATCACCATTGTGTCATGATTAATCATTAACACGGCTTACAAAGCATGTAATTTAATATTCTTTTGAATAGTTTTTTTTCTGCAGTAAATATTCTGCATTGTCTCCTTTACCTGTTCTAAAAAGAGTTTTTATCGTTTCTCTGGAATTATCTTTTGCTGCTTTTGGAAGATAGCACATGAAATGCAAATGAGGACCACTGCTCCAACCTGTATTTCCACTTAAGCCAATGGTATCGCCCTTCTTCACATGATCTCCGATATTTACTTTAACACCATTTTGTTGCAAGTGATAATACTGTGCAAAGGTTCCGTCTGAATGCATGATTGTAATATAATTGCCCTGATCTGCACAGCTTTTTGAGGGACAGCCGCTATTGTTATGTTGAACAAGATCTGTTACCAATCCTTCTCTGGAAGCTATAATTTCTGTGCCTTCAGGCATCTTAAAATCTAAAGAATTTTCATTTTGATGAGAAAAAACGCCATTATATCCCTGAAAAACATTAATCGATTTCCCTTTTTTAAACGGCAGGTCATATTGATAGTCCCTGTCATAATTTGTCAAAGTGACATCTCCAACATACATCATATAACCCGGGATCTGTTTTACAGCCCACTTCTTTTTTTTATCAGCAATAACAAAATAGGCTATTCTATTTTTCAATGATTTAGCGGGTATAACCTGAGTCATTTTAAACGTTTCAGGAGTTTTCATATTTTCTAATTCCGGTGGTCCGGAAAAAACAAAAGACATAGGATATATCTCTTGATTGTCAGCATACAACATCACAGTATCTCCTTTTTTCTCATGGTATACTTTAATATTTTTCTGAGAAAACAAATTGATAGATTGGGTTATTAAGAGGAATATAAATATTCTTTTCATTAGGCATTAACTCATTAAAAAAGAGACTGAAAAAATCAATCTCTTTATATTTTATACATTTTAAATATTACAATCCGATCACCGGCATTGATAACATCAGGATGTTTTCATTATCTTCAAGACCGTCAAGAGGTTCAATGATCCCCGGTCTGTTGGGTTGTGACATTTTCATTGTGATATCGTCAGAACCTAGAATGCTTAGCATTTCCGTTAAAAATTTAGAGCTGAAACCGATATTGATATCTTCTCCGTTGTAATCGCAAGGAATCTGCATATCTGCTTTGTTTGCATATTCTGTATCTTCTGCATGAAGGTGAAGAATATTGGCAGACAATTTAAATCTTACCTGGTTGGTAGATTTATTAGACATGATTGACGCTCTTTTGATCGCTCCTAAAAGAAGGTTTCTGTTGATCGTCAGTACATTTGGATTTTCCTTTGGAATCACAGCGGTATAGTTAGGATATTTCCCATCTATCAGTCTGCAGATCCAGATATGTTTTCCAAAAGTAAATTTAGCCATGTTCTCGTTGAAGTCGATCTTAACGTCTTCGTTGGAACTTGCCAGTATGTTTTTGAAAATGTTCAAAGGTTTTTTAGGCATGATGAATTCCATGGGCTCAGCATTCATCAGGTCTGTTCTTTTATACACAACCAGTCTGTGGGAATCTGTAGAAACAAAATTCGTTTCATTTTCTCCAAACTGGAAAAGCACTCCTGTCATTACGGGACGAAGAGAGTCGTTGCTTGTTGCAAAAAGAGTGTTGGTCAATGCTTCGGATAAAACTCCGGCGGGCATTGATACGCTTTGGGAAGCATCAAATTCCGGAAGTTCAGGATAGTCCTCAGCATTATCCAGCGCTACAGCGAAATTATCTTTTTCATCTAAAATCTCCAGCTGGCTTCCGGTTCCTTCCGCATTATCCTTCACAACGAACGTCAAAGGCTGTTCACCATAAGTCTTGATAAAATCTTGAAAAATTTTAGCAGGAACGGCAAATTTACCCGAATCATCAGACTTTACCTCCAAAGAAGTAACAAGAGTAGTCTCGCCATCGGAAGCTGTAATGGTAACGTTATTCCCGTCTAGTTCAAAAAGATAGTTTTCTAAAATCGGTCTCGATTGAGAGCTTGATATTACGCCACTTACAGTTTGCAATGCTTTCTGCAGTTCACCACTTGAAATAATAAATTTCATAGATTTAAAAATAAGTTTCTACAAATATAATAAATAGAAACTATAATGAAAAAAATAATCTTAAGGAGTTTTGAACAAATATCACTAACCTGTTTTCAGACTTGATATTATGTTCCCTTTTCAGTGATGATTAATTTTCACGCCAAAGATCTGAAATCCTATTAGCATCAAAATACAAATCCTATATTTGTGAAAAAGAATCATGAAAAAACCACTTATTCATAAAAGTTTTCTACATGCTTTCCGGGGTATTTTCCTGATGGCAAGAACGGAAAGAAATTTCCAAATTGAGCTTGTGGCTTTTTTCATTAATCTTTTCCTCATTTTCTATTTTAAGCTTTCAGCAGTAGATACCGCATTGGTTCTTATGGCCTCTGCAGCTGTTTTAAGTGCCGAAATTCTCAATACAGCAATAGAAAGGATATGTGACGTCATTCAACCCGATTTCGATAAGAGAATCGGCTTTATTAAAGATATTTCCGCGGGAGCTGTTCTTGTGATGGCTATCGGATCTGTTGTGATCGGGATTATTGTGTACTGGAAATATGTGTTTCAATAAAAAAGCACTTCTAAAAAGAAATGCTTGCCGTTTTTTAAGAGCAGTGAAAGTCCCATGATTCGGAGGTCATACACCCATTAAATTTGGGACAATACCAACCATAAGGATAATTACAATATCCATTTTCATCAACAGGAACAACAATTAAAGGTGGGTTTATCCCTTTCCCATTTACATTTTTCAGTTCCTGTCTTTTAAGTTTTTTTAGATTTTTCATACTATTTTTATTTGTCAACCTAAAACTAACAAATAAAACTAATATTTCACCATATCAAGATAAATTAATTTTATCTACCCACATAAATAAATCCTTTCTTTCCGGATTTGAACACTGTTTCTACTCTTTTATAGTCATCTACTTCATATTCGTCCGCCTGAAGAATTTCCTCTTCGGTGACCTCGAAAAGCATTCCTTCCACTTCATCTTCGCTATCTCCGGAAAACGTTAAGATGGGATGATATTTCTGGTTGCTTTTACGCAACACTTCCGGATCGGTAATTTCTACCCTATTCAATGTATAGCCTGTCAGACTATCTTTTTCACCTACCAGCAGTCTTCCAAATGTTTCAAGCTGTACCTCTTTTTTCTGCAAGGTTCCGTAAGAAAACAGATAAGCCATTATAAATATTTTTCTATGATGGGGATTGCCGTTTCAGCCATTATACCGTAGCCTTTTTCGTTAGGATGAACTCCGTCTGCGGAAAGCAGAATTTCTTTATCCTGAACAAAAGCAGCGTAAAAATCAATGTAATGCAAAGCATTGTCAGCCGCTATATCTTTGAGGATTTGGTTGTACACTAAAACGTCTCCGTTGGTTCTTAATTTTCCTGCAGGAGTTTGTACACCATCTACCTTTTGAGAGAACGGAAGGATACTAACAAGATAAATATCATTGGCATACTGTTTGGCATGCTGAACGGCTGTTTTAATATTCTCTTTAAACTGTTCAGGGGCTACCAGCTGGGTTCCGTCTTTTATCGCGAGGTCGTTGGCGCCGTAACCAATAAAAACAATATTTCCTTCCGCAGAATTCCGGGCAGCCAGTTCATGAGGCATTCTTTTGAGCAGGCCTTCTGTAGTTTCACCACCTATTCCAAGATTGAAAAGGATGATTTCATTACTTCCTTCGTGAAACTGTTGCAGCGCATACCTTTTAAGAATATCTACCCATCCACCAAATACTCCGTCATACTCTCCATATGTAATACTGTCTCCGAAAAACAGCCCGTAAATCATTTTTTTCATTTTTAATAAGAGGCTAGAAATTAGTACTGTTGAACACAATTCATCATTCATCATTCATCATTCATCATTCATCATTCATCATTCATTTAATATCAATCCAAAATTAATGTAATATTTTTGTGTGATTCTATAATTTCAATTAAAATTTCAAATAACGTCTGACCATTTCCGGAAGTCAATTCATTCAGTTTTTGCTGAATCAATTCTACGTTAAAAGGTTTTCCCTGCCTGATCTTGTTTTCATAAAAATGACGGGTAGCTTCCAGCCCAAGATCGTCTTTTGATTTTTGGGAATCTTTCCAGACGATTTCAACTTCCTCTCCGCTTTCAAATACTCCGAAACCACCGTACAGAATATCATCAAAGCCGTCGAGTGTTCCTACTTTCCAGTCTGTATCTTTCATTAACACTAAAGAGACTTCATCGTAAAAGCCTGACAAATCGGAAAAATGGTTGCCCTTGATTGTGATTGCTTTATTTTTATCTGAATTCAACATTGTCCTGAATGTATTGTTGGAAGCTGGTTGGGTTGCCCTAAAATTTAATCCCTGTAAATATAAAAAAAATGACCGCCATTCGGTGGCGGTCATTGGTCTGTTTATTTGAAGTATTCTACTCCGTTTTTGAATATATTATGGTAATTCGCGGTCGGTATGTTTTTCATGAGGCCTTCTGCAAAGCGCTCAGGGTGTCCCATTCTTCCGTAAATCTTTCCGCAAGGACTCGTTACTCCTTCAATTCCGAATAATGAATTATTGGGGTTGAAAGGCATTCCGTGGGCAATATTTCCATCAAGATCGAGGTACTGGGTTGCTATCTGTCCGTTTTCGTAAAGCTTTTTGATTTCTTCTTCTGAAGCCATGAAACGACCTTCCCCGTGAGAAATTGGAATAGTAAATACCTGATCTTTCATTCCTTTCAACCAAGGACTTTCGTCATTGATTACTTTTACATTCACCATCTGGGAAATATGTCTTCTGATCGCATTATGAGCCAGTGTTGGAGAATTTTCATCCAGATCTTTGATTCTTCCGTAAGGTAAAAGACCGGATTTAACCAAAGCCTGGAAACCGTTACAGATTCCAATGATCATTCCATCTCTGTCCAGTAATTCGTGAACAGCGTTTCTCATCTTTTCGTTTTTCAGAACATTCACAATGAACTTCGCTGAACCATCCGGCTCATCCCCTGCTGAGAAGCCTCCTGAAAAGGCAAGGATCTGAGACGTTCTGATCTCTTCTACCCATGCATCAATGCTTTCATCCAGCAACTGGTGGCTGATATTTTTCAATGGAAGACTACTGGTTACAGCGCCTTCTTTCTGGAATGCATTCAAAGTGTCGTACTCGCAGTTTGTTCCCGGGAATACAGGGGCAAATACTTTCGGCTTAGCAACTCCATGTTTTTTAATGATGATATTTCTTGGGTTGATGGAATTTGATTTCTCATCGATTTCAACCGTTATTTTTTCTTTTTCCTGAGTTGGGAAGAGGTTTTCAAATGTTCCGGTATAAGCGGCTACAAGATCTAAGATCGTAGATTCAAGTCCGTTTATAGCTAAGATCCCTAAATCTTTTACTTCACCTATGTTTTGCAGAGAAGCATGGCTCAATTCCTCTTTTGATTCGATAATTAAGCTACCTATATTTTTAGCTAATAAAGCATTTTCATCAATTGTAATGTCTGCTCCCAGTCTGTTTCCAAAGCTCATTTTGGCTAAAGCTACTGCAACACCTCCTTCTTTAATGGTTTTTACAGAAACGATTTTTCCGGTTTTGATATTTTCAAAAATAAATTCGAAAATTCCTTTTAAGCTTTCGTAGTTGGGAAGACCGCTTTCCTGAGGAATATGGTTGAAGAAGTATACTTTGTTTCCAGCCTGTTTGAATTCCGGGGAAATCACATTTTTCTTTTCACCGTTGGCACAGGCGAACGAGATCAAGGTCGGTGGAACATTCAAATCCTGGTAAGTACCGCTCATAGAGTCTTTTCCTCCAATCGCAGCAAGACCAAGGTTGATCTGTGCATCATAAGCTCCTAAAAGAGAAGCTAAGGGTTTCCCCCACTTTTCAGCATTCTGACCCAGTTTTTCGAAATATTCCTGGAAGGTTAATCTGATATTTTTGTAATTGCCACCCATCGCAACGATCTTAGCTACACTTTCTACTACCGCATAAGAAGCTCCTAACAGTGAGTTTTGCTTTGAAATTCCGGTATCAAATCCCCAGCTTGCAAAGGAAACGGTTTCAATATCTTTTGCACCTAAAATAGGTAATGTCTGAGCACTTCCTTCCATCAATGTCTGCTGGTATTTTCCTCCAAGAGGCATCGCAACCGTAGTGGCACCTACAGAAGAGTCAAACATTTCCAACAGTCCTTTTTGGGAAGCTACATTTTTGTCACTTATTATTTTAATGAAGTTCTCTTTTGTAAAAGATAATGTTTCTTCTTTCACTTCTTCAAGATGGGTAATTTTCACCTCCTGAGTTTTAGAACATCCATTGGTATCCAGGAATTCTCTTGAAAGGTCAACGATTTTATCGCCTTTCCAGAACATCTGCATTCTTCCTGAATCTGTTACTTTTGCCACTTCTACAGCAACAATATTTTCATCCTGACAGAATTTGATGAACTGTTCTTTATCTTTCGGATCAACTACAACCGCCATTCTTTCCTGAGATTCTGAAATCGCAAGCTCAGTTCCGTTTAATCCTTCATATTTTAAAGGTAAAACATCAAGGTTCACTTCTAATGAATCCGCAATTTCGCCAATGGCTACAGAAACACCTCCTGCTCCGAAGTCATTTGATTTCTTGATCAGTTTCGTTACTTCAGGATTTCTGAACAGTCTCTGGATTTTACGTTCTTCAACGGCATTTCCTTTCTGAACTTCAGTAGACATGGTATGGATACTGTTTTCATCCTGTACTTTTGAACTTCCACTAGCTCCACCAACACCGTCACGACCTGTTGCACCTCCTAAAATAATTATAGAATCTCCATTTTCAGGTTTGTCACGTCTTACCCAATCTACAGGAACGGCTCCGGTAACGAATCCTACTTCCATTCTTTTGGCTTTATACCCTTCGTCATAGATCTCAGAAACCATGGTAGTTGCCAAACCAATCTGGTTCCCGTAAGATGAATACCCGTTAGCAGCCTGTTTGGTGATAGTCTTCTGAGGAAGTTTCCCCGGTAACGTTTTGTCAACTGATTCTAAAACATCAGCAGCACCCGTTAATCTCATCGCCTGGAACACAAATGATCTTCCGGACAAAGGATCTCTGATCGCTCCTCCCAAACAGGTTGAAGCTCCTCCGAAAGGTTCAATTTCCGTAGGGTGATTGTGGGTTTCATTTTTAAATAGTAAATACCACGGTTCTTTTTTACCGTCGTATTCAGCTTCGATCTGGATGGTACATGCATTAATCTCGTCTGAGATGACAAGGTTATCCAGATTCCCTGTTTTATGGAAATATTTACCACAAACTGTCGCAAGATCCATTAAAGAGATCGGTTTCAGCTCACGGCCTAAGAATTTTCTTTTTTCGATATAGTCATTGAAAATAGTTTCCAATGTATGTTTGAATGCTCCTTCAAACTGGATATCTGACAATTCTGTTTCAAAGGTGGTATGACGGCAATGGTCACTCCAATACGTGTCTAAAACTTTCAGTTCCGTTTCGGTAGGATTTCTTTTCTCTGTTTTAAAGTATTCCTGGATGAATTTAAGGTCATCCAATCCTAGCGCAAAACCGTGATCATTGTAGAAATTTTCAAGCCCGGCATCATCAAAACTGATGAAATTCTCGTGGATCAAAACTTTTGCAGGAATTTCATCAGCAGGAATGTTTAAGATGGAAAGATCTTTTTCCTGAGATTCCACTTTATTGATCAGAAGGTCTTTGATTTTTACAAGGTCTCCCTCAGAAATGCCTTCAAACTGAATCAGTTTTCCGCTTCTTACTTTGGACTTTTCATTTTCCGTCAGTAAAGCAATACACTGCTGGGCAGAATCTGCACGTTGATCGTACTGGCCTGGAAGAAACTCCATGGCAAACCAGATCTCTTTTCCGGGATTTTCTGTGTGTAAAATATCAGTCACAGGATCTACGAAAGTACTGTTTACGACTTTCCCGAATTCTCCGTCATTCAGTCCGAAAATATCGTACACATTATACACTTTCACATTTTTGACCGCCGGAACGACTGCTTTTACTTCATCAAAAATTTTTGGACTTTCAACATCGAAAATACCTCTTTTTTCTACGAAAATTCTTTTGTTATTAGACATTAGATGTCAGATTTTAAATATTAGATTTATTACTTTCTTTTTACTTTTTCAGAACCCATTGATTCTTTATATTTTTACAGCTTCAACGTCAGATTATTGTCATCTGTTCCGTCTGTATTGGAAGCATTTCTTGATGCATTGATCCAGTCTTCTCCGTTCAGAATCAGTTTAAAAGTATAGATTTTTCCTTTTTCGAAACTAGATTTTGGAACTTCCAATTCGAAGCGATTATCTTCTTTTTTCGTTAACTGAAAGTTTTTATTGTCTGTCTTCCAATCATTGAAAGATCCTGCGACAGAAGCGCTATTGATCAGTTTTGAATTTAAATTCTTTGGATGCGTATAGATAAATACAACGTTATCTCCTTTCAGAAAGTATCCTTCTGTTTCCTTTTTGCCCGGTTTTGTCGTCAGATCATTCATCAATCTGGCCACCGAATTATAAAGAGCCGGAAACGTATCCGGACCGCTGACATTTACAATAACGCAAATACCCATATTCAGTTCAGGGTATATCGTAAACCAGACTTGGTCTCCGAATGCTCCTCCATGCTTATACCCCATTTTCCCATGTTCGCTAAGGCCATAACCGTCCCAAAAATACCCGTACCAATCTCCTTTACTGTTGCTGATATTTCTTTGAGATTCCTGAACAATGGAGTTTTTTGAATCCAGTTCATACTTTAAGAACTTCACCATATCTCCCATCGTCGATTTGGTTTTTGAACCCCCTGAACCCCATAAATGACTTATGGATTTTGGCATCAGACGTCCGCTCGAATGATATCCATTTGCTAAGACTTCATTTTTACCCAATTCCAGTTTGGTGTGATCCATTCCTGCTTTTGAAAAAATCTTTTCTTTAAGCAGTGTTTCATAGCTTTGACCATATATATTTTCCAGCATCAAACCTGTAAGTTCAAGACTTAGATTGCTGTAGCTATATTTGACTCCGGGTACCGTATCCAGTTTTACTTTTTGAAGGTCCTGCTTAAAATGATCTTTTGTATAATTTTCGCTTAATTTATTGTATTGAAAAGGCGTTTCATCTGACATTTTTTTCCTGATTTCGGTGTCATCAGGCAGATTACGCGGCAGTGCTGTTCTGTAGGAAATCAGATCTTTAATTTTAATCGGAGTTCCATTGTATTCTAAATTGGGATATGATCCTTTCAGATACTTACGGATATCGTCTTCAAGATTAATTTTATTTTCCAAAACGGCCTGAGCCAACAATTGTCCTGTAAAAAGTTTGGTCACCGATGCTATTTCAAAATAGGTATTGTTATCTGCTTTGTTTCCCTTTCCTTTATCTATTTCCCCGTAATGTTTTGTATACACCTTACCATCTTTCACTATTCCGACAGATACGGAATAGGCCCCTGATTTTTCTTTTAATTTTTGTGCATTGACCTCCATAATGGAATACACGTCTTTCTGGCTTTGTGAGAAGCTCTTTGCGGACATAAGAATCAATAAAAAAATCGACAGGTTTTTCATGGGGATTATTGTTATTTTATAAATTTATTAGGATTGTCAGGATATTCCTTCTGATATTGTTCCGCTTCTTTCGTTTCATTTTTCAGCCATTGATCAAAAGGAATTTTATCATTGTAATCCATAGCGTACTTTTCTTTTCCGTCTTCTGAAACAAGAAATGTAAACCTGTAGGAACTCTGATTGTTCTTGCTCATTGAATAAACATTTACCTGATAATAGGGAAAGTTTTCTTTTGGTCTTTCTACAATTTCAAAAAGCAATTTCTTTTCAGCATCAGACATTCCGGGATAAACATTTACGTAATACAATCCTGAAAGTATTTTATTTTGCTTTTCAAAAAACTGAAGAATAGTCTTCTCTTTTTCGTTGTATTGAAATGGATACGGATAATATTTTCCTTGAATTTCTTTGTCTTTATCAGATTGTTTTACAACGGCTTTAACGGTTTCTCCTTTGGTATTCATCACCCCCCAGGTTCCCCCTACCATTGCTTTATGTTCATCTTCTGTTTTCTCCCAGTCACAGCCATCACAAAACACAGCGTAACCGTACTCAAAATATGAAACAAAGTCGTGTTTGGCTTCTATGGCAATTTTCCCATTCCGGTCAACAAAACCAACTTTCCCGTTTTTGACGAATCTCCTTAAGCCTTCATTGAAATAATCGGCTCCATTGTCATAAAAGAAAGGTCTGTACAGGAAGTTTCCTTTTTTATCATATACATAACCCCAGGCATTTTTCTCTTTGGCTTCCCCTTTTTTGGAACCATCCAAATAAATGGTTTCCTCTTTTACAAGATCTCCATCTTCAAGATTTGAATATATTTTAAACTGGGCGGGAACAATAATTTTCCCGTCCTGATCTTTCACTCCTACCAATGTATCTTTTGAGATAAAATACTTTAAAGCCTCTTTCTTCTGAGAAAAAGAAAGAATGGGTATTAATAAAATGGTTAAAAGTATTTTTTTCATTTGATCTACTTGGTAAAAATCATTAACAATAGTTAAAACTGTCCAAATTCATAATTATGGTGTAAATTCAAAAGGGCAAAATGGGGATCTCTTTTGAACATCAAATATGATCCGTCACTCAAAATAAGAGCAGAGCAGCCACATTGAACTTTTGTTTTGAAAATAAGCTTTTTGAGAATTTCCTGATCATCAATAATAATAGTATTATCCCAAAGTTTTAACTTATTCATACTTTTTCCAGGTTGTCTGAAATTATACGCCACAGCTGTTTCAAATTTTTGATTAAATCGTGAAGTATAATTCTGAAAATTTTGTACAACTTTATTAATGTAATCCTTACTTTTATTATCTAATCCATTCCAACAGTTTTCTTTATTGAAATCATATTTGATAAAAATAGTATCCGTTACTTTTAGATTTTTTGAAAGTAAATAATTCTTCAATTGTTTATATTCCTCTTTTGTAAGCTGAAAAGCCTCTAGTTCCTCAGATCTGAACTGAGAAAAAGCTTTCACAGAAAACAAGCTCACAAAAAGCACTATAAAAGAGAGAAATATATTTTTCATGAATTGTTTAATTTCAAAAAAATATGCAGCCCAGAAGGCTGCATAAGCTTTATACTTTAAGATCAGCCTCCAATCCTATCAGGTCTTTATTCTGATCCAGAATCGGCTGGACTTCATTGCTGATGAACTCTTCCGTCTGAATAGGGGCAAAACCGATAAAGTTTTTAGGATCTAAAACTTCTTTTAATTTTGATTTATCTAATTTTAAAGAATCATCGTTTAAGATTCTTTCAATAAGGTCATTTTCTTTTCCTTCCTCTTTCACTTTCTTAGAAGCTTCCATAGAGTGAACTCTGATCACTTCGTGAATTTCCTGACGGTCACCACCTGCTTTCACTTCTTCCATAATGATATATTCTGTTGCCATGAAAGGAAGCTCTTCTTCAATATGCTTGTTGATTCTGTTAGGATACACAACAATTCCGTTCATGATATTGTTCCAGATCAACAGGATGGCATCAACGGCAAGGAATGCCTGAGGAATAGTCAGTCTCTTGTTGGCAGAATCATCCAGTGTTCTTTCAAACCATTGTGTAGAAGCTACCATAGCAGAACTGGTTGTCAGAGACATTACATATTTTGCCAATGCTCCGATTCTCTCACTTCTCATTGGATTACGTTTGTAAGCCATAGCAGATGAACCGATCTGGTTTTTCTCGAATGGTTCTTCAACTTCCTTCAGATTTTGAAGAAGACGTAAATCGTTGGTGAATTTATGGGCAGACTGAGCAATATTTCCTAATAAAGCGACAACCTTCGCATCGATTTTTCTGTCATAAGTCTGACCAGAAACGCCAAATACTTTCTCGAAACCGAATCTTTTTGAAAGTTCTTTATCTAAGTGTTTTACTTTAGAATAATCACCATTGAAAAGCTCTAAGAAACTTGCAGCAGTACCGGTAGTTCCTTTTACGCCTCTGAAACGAAGCGTTTCAAGGAAGAAATCCAATTCTTCAATATCAAGAACAAGACTCTGTAACCAAAGTGTCGCTCTTTTACCAACGGTTGTCAGCTGAGCCGGTTGGAAATGGGTGAATCCTAAGGTAGGAAGATCTTTATACTGAATAGAGAAATCAGCTAAGCTTTTCATAACGTTAACCAGCTTTTTCTTTAAGATTAAAAGCCCGTCACGGATCTGAATAAGGTCTGTATTATCTCCTACAAAAGCCGAAGTAGCCCCTAAGTGGATAATTCCTTTTGCTGAAGGCGCCACATCACCATACGTGTGAACGTGAGCCATTACATCATGACGGAATTTTTTTTCATACTCAGCCGCTTTATCGTAGTCGATGTTTTCGGCATTAGCTTTCAGCTCAGCAATTTGTTCGTCTGTAATGTCAAGACCAAGATCTTTTTCAATTTCAGCCAAAGCTATCCAAAGCTTTCTCCAGGTACGGAATTTGTTATTATGTGAGAAATTAAACAACATTTCTTCACTGGAATAGCGCTCTTCCAATGGATTTTTGTAGGAATTCATTCTTTCTTTTACTTTTTAGATGTACAAAAATAAGGATTTTCAGTGAGAGATGAAAATTGTAACGGCTGTTTTAAGCTCCTCCTGAGAGCAATTTTATTTTCTTCATCCGTAAATCAATAAAAGCCTGTTTCCAATGCTGTTGTTTCTCTCATCAATTGTATAGATAAACACAGATATTGCCTTCTGTTTCATTCAGATTTACTGAAAAGGACTAATTTTGCTGCTTCATTTTTAAACAACAATAATTCATCAATCCCATGCGCTTAAAGAAACTGGAAATAAAGAAAAATATCCAAAAGGAAGAGGATAAAAACCTGTCTTTCCGCATTTTTGATCTGAATAAGGAAAGGCTCGAAGAATATCAGCAGCCCCACAAAAAAGATCATTTCTGTATTATTGTCATGGAAACCGGCCATCTTCAGGTGCATATTGAAGAAAAAGTACATAGTCTTAAACCTGGAAAAATCTCTGTGATTTTCCCTGAGCAGGTTCAGTTTGTCTCGAATTTAAGTGAGGATTTAAAAGGAAAAATCATTTTGTTTGAAGAAATACTATTCTGCTCTGATATCCTAAAAAATGAACTGAGCACCTATAATGTCAATCTTTCTACACAACTTAACTGCACCATCCTTCCTTCTAAGGAGTTTGAACGAAGCAGGCTGCTGCTGGAGACCATCCAGGACATTTACATGAACCCGAGTCTGATCAAAAAAGAACAGGCTCGTTTTTACATTAAAATTTTCCTGTTGGGTCTTATTGAATCTATTCACGGATTGCACCCGGTACTGTACAAAGAAACTATAGATAAACCTTTGTATGTACGCTTTAAAAAGGATCTTAATCAACATTATAAAGAGCAGCGAACGGTTCAATATTACGCTGACAAGCTGAACATTACTCCTAAAAAATTAAATTCCATTACGAAAAGACATTGTGGAGAAACGGCTATTCATGCCATTCACAACCGTATCCTCATAGAGATCAAAAGGCAGCTTTTATTTTCGGACCTTACGCATAAAGAGATTGCTTTTGATCTTGGTTTCAATTCTCCTTCTGCCCTTAATAAGTTTGTAAAATCCAAATTAAAAGAGACTCCAACGGAACTTCAGCAGGAACTGGCGCAAATGTATAACGGATAGTCTCATTTGTATAACATCCCCCATTCCGGCTTATCTAATTTTGCATCATTATAAGCAAAAAAGAAAATGAGTAAATTATTTATTGCAGGAGAAGTTTTTCATGGTCCTGGAAGTCTTGAAGAATTAAAAAATATTAAAGGTAAAAAAGCAGTTATCGTAACCGGAGGCAGTTCTATGAGAAAAAGCGGAACGCTCGACAGAGCAGTTGCTTTCTTAACTGAGGCCGGAATAGAAACCAAGGTTTTTGATGGTGTGGAAGAGGATCCTTCATCTGCAACCAGCCTTAAAGGGGCTGAAGTAATGAGCGCTTTTGAACCGGACTGGATCATTGGTTTGGGAGGCTGTTCTGCTATTGATGCGGCAAAAATCATGTGGGTATTCTATGAATTTCCGGATACGGATTTTGATTCATTAATCAAGCCATTCTCTGTACCTGTACTTAGAAATAAAGCTAAATTTATCGCGATCCCTTCTACCAGCGGAACCGGAACTGAAACAACAGGATTGGCCGTCATTACAGATCGTGAAAAAGGGGTAAAATACCCTATCGTTTCTTATGAGCTGACTCCGGACATCGCTATTGTAGATGGTGAAATATGTGCTTCAATGCCTGCCCACATTACATCTAACACTGGTTTGGATGCATTGACGCATTGCGTGGAAGCTTATGTTTCGAATATCGAAAACAATTATGCAGATGCATTGGCTAAAGGTGGTCTGGAAATTGTGTTTGACAACCTGAAAGAAGCTGTGAATAATCCGACTAATATTAAGGCCCGTCAGAATATGCACGATGCTTCTTTTATGGCAGGTTTAGCATTTAATAATGCATGGTTGGGAATTGTTCATTCCCTTTCTCACCAGGTGGGTGCATTGTATGGTATTCCACATGGCGCTTCCAATGCTATTTTCCTGCCTAATGTGATCCGTTTCAATGCACAGGCTACTGACCGTTTTCCTGATCTGGCCAAAGTGATTGGTAAGGAAACCGCAGAAGATCTGGCTCAGGCTGTTGAAACATTGCGTTCAGAAGTGAATAACCTTTCATCGCTGAAGGAGTTTGGAATTTCAAGAGAAGATTGGGACAAAAATCTGGATTACATTTCGAACAATGCATTAATTGATCCATGTACAGGTTTCAATCCCCGTGTACCAACACTGGAGGATCTGAAAATGATCTATAATGCCTGTTATGAAGGCCTTGTATATGCCGAAGAACCTGTTCTTGGTTAATATTCTGTTTTAACAGACATCCTAATCAGTTATTTCATCCAAACAAAACGGCCACTCATTTGAATGGCCGTTTTTATGTTTTTTTTCAGAACATTCGCTTAATTTTTCAAAAGATGGTGATTTTATTTGAATTTATTTTTTAATTTAGTAAACACGGAGCCCGAAGAGCTCATGAATTAGAAACAACAAATTAAACCAAACTTATTATGAAAAATTTAAAAAAATTATCTAAATCTGATTTAAAAATGATTTCCGGAGGCTGGGTTCCTCCACCGGGAGGCAGATGTCCGGACGGAACATGCCAGTATACTGAAAACGGGCCATGCAGAACTTATAATCCTGATAAATGCTACTAAAAGCACTTGATTCAAATTTTATGTACAGCTTTAGATCAGTTCTAGCAGTATAGAAAAAGCCGTTCTTTCGAACGGCTTTATTTTTTTTCTAGTGAATAACTAAAGGGATCAGAAAATGATCTTTAGGTTATTTGAACAATAGCTATTTGCTACAACTCAAGTCCGCAGCTTGATCCTACAGGAATGCATTTTTTCACAAATGAACACCAGAAATAACCTGGTAAACACATAGGAATACCTCCCTGAACGGTTTTTAATTCTTTTTTTGAAAGTTTTTTTAGATTTTTCATATAGTCTTTTTTTGATCTTTCCTACTCTATAAGCTTTTCGGATTCTGCTATGATTTGGTAAGACTAATATACATTTTTTAATCGAAAGTATAATTCTAACGAATATTAATTATTTTTTCAGAAAAACCTTGAACCATTTTTAAAGTCAATCAAAGTCTGCTCCATCGAATTCTCGTTCAAAAACGTAGTTTCCTCATTTATGTTTTCATATTTTTTTAGATTCATCTAAATTTGCAATGAAACACAACTGATGAAAAAAAATTATTCCCTTTTTTTCTTTTTTTTCATAATTACTTTTTTTTCAGCACAACAAAACGTGCCGGATTCATTAGTTATTATATTAAATAAGACAACTGATCTTTCAAAAAGAACGGAAATTTTAAACAAAATATCTGATTCTTATAAAACTTCGGACCCGGATGCCATGCAAAAGTATGCTGAAGAAGCATTACAATCTGCCAAAAAGACAAAGAATGCAAAAGAAGAAGTTTTGGCTTTGCAGAATCTGGGAACTTCAAATATTATTCTAGGAAATTACAATAAGGCACTCCAATATTTTGATCAGGCGGAACAAAAAATATCAAATCTGAACAAAACCGATCAAAGCATACAGGAGATTTCAGCTAAAAATTTTGGCAGCAAAGGAATTATATATTCGGAACAGAATAATTATTCCCTGGCTTTAAATAATGATTTTAAAGCCATGAAATTATACGAAAGCAGCCACAACGAAGTGCAATTATCGAAGATTTATAATAATATTGGGGTTATTTATCATTCCATTGATGACCATGAGAAAGCTTTATATTATTTTCTGAAATCGTATACTGTACAAAAGAAGATAAAAGCAGCTTCACTGGGGGTTTCATGTTCGAATATCGGTTTAATTTATTTAGATAAGAATCTGCCTCAAAAGGCTAAAGTATTTTTTGATGAGGGTTTGAATGAGTTTCAAAAAAATCCCAATTCCCGTGAACAGGGAGAGCTGTATAACAATATGGCCCAATACTATATGGTCAAAAAGCAATTCGGAACAGCTAAAGACTATTTATTAAAAGCAGAAAAAGCTTTTAAAAGTACAGAAGACCGATTTGGGCTCTCTAATACCTATCTGTTTTTAGGCAAAATTTATTATACTGAAAATAAGCTTGATCAAGCACTGGAATTTGCCAATAAAAGTCTTGAAATCTCTAAAGAACTGGATTTACCTGAAACTACTGTAAAAAGTGAAGAGTTACTTTCTCAAATCTTTGATAAAATGGGGAATAAAGAACAAGCTCTTATTCATTTAAAAAACTACAATGTAGCGAATAAAAACCTGACAAAAATTGAAAATGCAAAGGAACGCATCAGGACAGAGCTGGATTTTGAATCTGAAAGGCACGAAATCGAGCAAAAAGAAAAGACAAACCGGGAGAAGATCAAATGGTATTTCGGCTTTTTGCTATTGCTAATTATTTTGGCAGGCATCTATTTCTTTTTCCGAAATAAAGAGCGTGAAAAAACAATCCTTCTTCAAAAACGACTCACGGAGTTTCAGCACAAAGCTCTGCACCTTCAGATGAATCCTCATTTTGTTTTCAACTGTCTGGCGGCAATTTCTTCATTTATTATGCAGAATGATAAAGACGAAGCTATAAAATATCTTGCAAAATTCTCAAAGCTTATGCGTCTGACACTGGATTTCTCTAAAGAATCACTTATTACTATTGATAAAGAAATTGAGTCTTTAAAAAATTATCTGGAGCTTGAACAATTGAGATTTAATCAGAAATTTGAGTTTAAAATCATCAAAGATCCTTTAATAGAAGACGATACTGCGCTTCCCTCTCTTTTACTTCAGCCTTACATAGAAAATTCAGTTATTCATGGGGTTGTTCCCAAGGAAGGGCAAGGTCTTATTCAAATACATTTCAGCCAGACTTCGGAATCATTAATCTGTGAAATTACAGACAACGGAATAGGAATAGAAACTTCTAAAAAATTGAAAAAGAATCTGGTGAATGTGCATACATCTATGGCCATGGAAATTTCACAAAAGAGACTGGAAACGCTTGAAAAGCTTGAAAAGAAAAAGCTGAACCTGACGATAACAGAAATAAAAGGCGAAAACAATACAAGTGAAGGTACAAAGGTAGTCCTGGAACTGCCATTAGAATATATAAAAGATTAATTATGATCAATGCTGTTATTATAGACGATGATGCCCATTTACGTGAAGGCATGAAAGAAATGCTGAAACTCTACGCTCCGGAAATTGTTCTTTTGGGAGAGGCCGAAAGTGTAAAATCCGGTATCGCACTGATTGAAAATAAGAAGCCTGAAATTGTGTTTCTGGACATCATGATGAATGACGGAACCGGTTTTGATATTTTGGAGCAGCTGAATGAAAAGCAGGGACAGATTTCTGCGCATATTATCTTTATTACCGCCCATGAAAAGTTTGCCATAAAGGCTTTCAGATTCAGTGCTTTGGATTTCTTATTGAAGCCTGTAGATCCGGATGAACTGAAAAATGTCATCATAAAAATCAAAGAGATACAACACAGAAGCAGTACGCATAAACATATAGAACTGCTTCTTGATAATATCAGCAGAAAAACAGAGAGTTTTAAAAAGATTGCCCTTTCAACTTCAGAAGGAATCCATCTGTTTGAAATAAAAGACATTATCCGTTGTGAAAGCGAAGATAACTACACAAAATTTTACATTAAAAATCATAAGACCGTCATTATTTCCAAAACGTTAAAGGAATACGAGGAACTTTTGGGAGAGCATGGCTTTGAACGTATCCATCAGTCTCATCTGATCAATTTAAATGAGCTGAAATCTTACATTAAAAAAGATGGCGGTTTTGTCATCATGTCAGATGGATCGAAGCTTCAGGTATCGCAGAGAAAAAAAGAAAAGCTGCAGGAACTGATCAATAAGCTATAAATTCCAAATAGAAATCTGCGAATTCCCACTCGCCTTAGTTAAAAAAACAATAAAAAATAAATTCGACAAAAATTATTTAAACACTTTATGAAAACAAAGTTATTATTTTTCGCAGTGCTCACCTTCTTTTCATTAGGAATAAAGGCACAAATTATTAATATTCCGGATGCTAATTTTAAAACTAAATTGCTGTCTTCTTCATCTTCGAATACTGTTGCAAAAGATTTGAATGGAAATTATTTTGCTATTGATGCTAATAGTGATGGAGAGATAGATGTAAGTGAAGCCAGTGAAGTTTCTGAACTTAATATATCTAATTCAAATATTTCTTCTTTGGATGGAATTTCAAATTTTTCACTCTTCTATTTTGATTGCAGCTATAATCAAATTACGTCGTTAGATATCTCTTCTATGACTAATTTATATTACCTTGATTGCAGTCATAATTCATTGACCGTTTTAGATTTGACCGCTTCATCCAGTATTATCAATATAAACTGTTCTTACAATTCTCTGACAAGCTTACAATTAAACAATTCTTATAACCAAACAGAAAGTCTGGATTGCAGTCACAATTCACTTACAGGCTTAGATTTGACTGCTTCACCGTATGTTGTCAATATCAACTGTTCTTATAATTCTTTGGCAAATTTACAATTAAGCAGTTCTTCCACTCAAATGGAAAATCTGGATTGCAGTCATAATCAGCTTACCTCATTGGTTTCACCTACTGTATCATACGGTATTCCCAATCCCCTTAATATTAATTGCTCGTATAATCTGCTGACCTCTTTTTCTCTTCAAGATAGTGTTGCTTATGGAACTATCAACTGCAGTAATAACCAAATGATCAGTCTTACGATTAAAAATAAAAATGTAGCTTCCTTGGACTGTAGTAATAATCCACTATCAGAACTTAGTTTTCAAGATATAAAACTCCAGACTTTATCTTACCTTAATGTAAACAATACCAATATAACCAGTATATGTAAAAACGAGGGAGATATTTTGCCTGCTACAGGCAGTGTACCTCAGACCGTCTGCAACGGAGCTGTATTGGGAATGGATCCTGGTCTAAAAAAACTTCTGATTTCTACAAATGCTTCTGTTTGTAATAGTCCAGGGTCTAGTATTTATTACTGGGGAGCACGAGATAGCAACCAAAACTGTATAAATTTAGATTCTGATGAAGATGGCGAACTTTTACAAACTGATTTAAATCAAGTAGCCTATATCAATTTTCATTATGACCCTATCAATTCCTATAATCCCAATTTTGGCACGACCTCAGGCATAAGCCATTTGGTAAATCTAAAAGGAATAGAAGGTATAATTGGTGGTACATCGTCATATCAGGTCGCTTATTTAGGACACATTGATATTGATGGGCTTCAGAATTTAGAATATATAAATTTAGCAAAGTTCTACGCTGCATCCTTAAAAATTAAAAATACACCTAAATTAACAAGTGTATTCACCGGGGGTTATCATTCAAATGGTTTTGGAAACACCTCGCTTTATGAATTTGAAAACTGTCCATTACTGGAAACTGTTAAAGGGATAGAGAGTAGCATCCAAACTTTAACATTTCAAAACTGCCCAAATGTAAAAGAAATAGATGTCACTGGTAATAGATTATCTGCTTTCGATGCGTCTTCCCTTAACAATTTAGAAACGCTACACTTGGGGAACTTCCTGAATTATGGATCAAATGATATAGTTGATCGTGCTAAAAACACACTAACAAGTTTAAATTTATCAAATAAATCCAAACTGACTACTCTTACCTGCAAAAAGGGCGTATTGTCTTCTTTAGATATAAGTAATTGTCCTTTACTTGAAATGGTAAATTGCAGTGATAATAATTTAACTTCCCTAAATCTTAGCAACACTGTGATGCCTTACTTACCAGCTGTTTATAATTTTGATTTTAATAGTGATGGCGTTAATTTAAGCTGTTCCAATAATCAATTATCTTCTGTAAGTATGGAATCAGCACAAATTGCTAAAGCAGATTTCAGCAATAACCAGCTTAGCACTCTTTTTTTAAAAAATGGATACACTGAAGAGGTCACTTTTAATAACAATCCGAATATTAGCTATATATGTGCAGATGATTCTCAAATATCTGCTGTACAGGCGTTAATCAACCAGTATGGTTATAATACGACCTGCAACCTAAACACGTATTGTTCTTTTGTTCCCGGTGGAAACTACAATACCATCACAGGCCTGGTGCGTTTTGATGAAAATAATAATGGCTGCGATACCAATGATGAGATATTTGAGCATATGAAGCTTAAAATAAGTGATGGAACCGATACCGGAGAAACCTTTGTAAAGAATAACGGTAAATATGATTTTTATACTCAGGCCGGGACCTTTACGGTAACAGCAGAACCTGAAAACCCTTCTCTTTTTACGGTAACGCCTGCTTCTTTCACGACAAGTTTCCCCAATAATAACAACAATATTTTTACCCAGAATATTTGTGTTGTAAAAAATGGAAATGCCAATGACCTGGAAGTTGTGATTGCTCCTGTAACGGATGCTGTACCGGGATTTGATGCAAAATATAAACTGATGTGGAGAAATAAAGGAAATACTACAATTTCCGGAAGCGCCGCTCTTACATTTGATGCCTCAAAAATGAGTTTTGTTTCCTCTTCATTACCGTCAGCAACCTCAGGAAACCAGATCACTTTTAACTTCAGCAATTTAAAGCCTTATGGCAATGCTGCATCAGAAATTATATTTACGATCAATACTCCAACTCATTCTACAAACCCTGTAAATTCAGGAGATCAATTGATTTTCTCAGCAAAAGTAAATCCTCTTGCAGGCGACATCAATCCTCAGGATAATGTATTTAACTATAAGCAGATCGTGGTCAATTCTCTTGATCCTAATGATATTGTATGTATTGAGGGAAATACAATCCCTGCAGCTATGATTGGTAATAATCTGCATTATATCGTTAATTTTGAAAATACAGGTACTTCCAATGCAGTTAATATTGTGGTTGAAATGGATATAAATCCTGCAGATTTTGATATTTCAACCCTACAATTACAAAATGCTTCTCATTTGGCTTATACAAGACTGAAAAATAATAAAGTTGAATTTATCATGAAATTGGCGAATTTAGGAAGCGGAGGTCATGGAAATATTTTGATGAAAGTAAAATCAAAAAATAATCTGGCTCCTGGTGATCAGGTAATCAATAAAGCCAATATCTATTTTGATTATAATTTCCCGATTGTGACCAATGAAGCCACAACTCATTTTGAAACTACTCTGCAGTCTGATGAAACATCAAAAGACGGATTGGTAAAAATATATCCTAATCCTACGAAAGGAGATGTCAATATAGATGCTGATTCAAAAATCCAGTCGGTTGAAGTGTATGACGCTCAGGGAAGAATTATTCAGAAACAAATCGGAATTAATTCTCAAAATACCAAAGTAAGCATTCACAGCAGTAATCAGGGAATGTATTATTTTAAAGTAATGACTGATAAAGGAATACTCCTCAAGAAAGTGATTAAAAATTAAATATAAAAATGCCCTTCAGTATTTCTGAAGGGTATTTTTGAATCTCATCAATCAAACAAAAGCCGCTCTTTCGAAGCGGCTTTGTATATTATAAATCAGGATTTACTGATAAATCACAACATCATCTTTCTTAAGCTGGTAGCGTGTTTTTTTGTATGGAACTAAAACATAAGCTTCTTTAATATAGCTTCCACTTTTCCAGATTTTGCTTTTCCCTTCTCGGGTAAGGATAATGCTTTTTGCATTTCCATCCGGGATGAAAATTTCAGCCCTTTTCATATCTTTACTAAAAATAACAGCTGTCATAGTAGTGTAACTTTTATCTGAGTTCACTTCCTTTAATTTGATTTTCTGTTCAAAAACCTTTACACAATCATTTTTGATTTGTGAATAGGTATAACCTGCTGAACCTATACAGCCATGAACATCTCTATCACCTCCTACCACCGGAGATTTTTGTTGGGTAAAGGCTAAAGAACTGACGAACATTGCGCCCAATAAAATAGTTTTTCTCATAGTAAAATATTAATGGTTTTAGTTTTATAAATAACAACAGCAACAAGGTATTAGTTGATCCAAGATACAAAAAAAAGTTTCTCGTTTTAAGAGACTTATCAATTTATTATTTAGTTCTGCTGATTTCCGGGGTGCTGTGTTGTTGGAGTTGGTTTCGTTTATATTGTGAAATTCTCCAGATTCCTGATTAAATTTTAAATTTATATTTAAAGAATTCACCACCTTTATGCTGTTAAAAACAAAAGAGACTGCCTTAGCAGACAGCCTCCATTGTATTTATAAAATTTGTGGTTTACTGATAAATCACAACATTGTCTTTTTTAAGCTGGTATCCGTTTTTCTTGAAAGGAACCAATACATAGCTGTCTTTTTTCCATGCTTTACCTTTCCCTTGTCTTGTAAGGATCAGGCTTTCTCCATCTGTATCCGGAACAAAAACTTCAGCTTTTTTCATGTCTTTGCTGAAAATTACGGCAGCCATTGAAGTAGAACTTCCTTTAGGATCAACTTCTGTCAATTTAATCTTCTGTTCAAAAACCCTTACACAATCTTTTTTGATCTGGGAGTAGGTATATCCTGCAGAACCGATACATCCGTGAGCATCTCTATCACCGCCTTTGATCTGCTGTGCAAATATAAAAGAACCCAGAAACATTGAGCTAAGTAAGATTATTTTTTTCATAATTATTATTTTAACGTTATAACTGTGCTATTAAAAATCGTGCCAAAAAAGGGGAAAAGCCACTCAAAAGAATGGCTTTGACTTTTATTATTTTGTCCAATTGATTTTTGAATGTTTTACATCATCAGAATTGGTTCCGATCATGATATCAAATTCTCCCGGTTCCCAATCAAACTTCAATTCTCCATTGTAGAATTTCAGGCTTTCCGGGGTGATATCGAAGGTTACTTTCTTCGATTCTCCCTTTTTCAGGAATACTTTCTGGAAGCCTTTCAGTTCTTTTACCGGTCTGGTAATGCTTCCGACCATATCTCTGATGTAAAGCTGTACGACTTCAGCACCATCGTAATTTCCACTATTCGTTACCGTTACTGTCGCCTGAACGGTTTGATTTCCTTTTGGATTTGAATTGGAAACGGACATGTCGGAGTACGCGAATTTAGAATAACTCAGACCATATCCAAACGGATACAGGGGCGTGTTGCACTCATCCATATAATTGGAACGGAATCTTTCGTATACACATTTATCCACTTTATCCTGGCTTAGAGGACGACCTGTGTTTTTTGCATTATAATAGATAGGCACCTGCCCTAAGCTTCTTGGGAATGTCATTGGAAGTTTTCCTGAAGGATTTACTTTTCCAAATAAGACATCTGAAATAGCGTTTCCTGCTTCTGAACCGGGAAACCATGCGTTGACAATAGCATCAGGCGTATCTTTTACATTGGTCAAAGCCAGTGGACGGCCCGTGAAAAGAACCATAGCGATTGGTTTTCCTGTCTTTTTCAACGCATTCAATAAATCTACCTGAGACTGAGGAATGGTAATCTCTGTTCTTGAAGAAGATTCTCCGCTCATTTCTGCAGATTCCCCGATAGCAAGAACAATAACGTCTGCTTTACCAGCTACCTCTACAGCTTCTTTTAATAGTTCTTCTTTAGAACGGCTGTCTCTGTCTGTTTTCTTGCCGTGAGCGGCATAGATATCTTCTAATTTAGCATCGTAATCAATGTTCGCGCCTTTTGCAGAAAGGAATTTCACTTCTTTTCCGTAATTAGCCTGAAGGCCTTGCATCAGAGATACTGAAATGGCATGTTTTGTAGCAACACTCCATGTTCCGGCCATGTTCAGTGAGTTATTCACCAACGGTCCGATCACTGCTACTGTTCCTGATTTTTTCAACGGAAGTACCTGATTTTCATTTTTCAGTAAAACCATAGACTGGGCTGCTGCACTTCTGGCAATGTTACGGTTTTCCATATTGTAAACCTCTTTTGTGGCCAGTTTTGCATCCCCGTAACGGTAAGGATCATCGAATAATCCCAGGTCATATTTTGCTTCCAGAATTCTTTTTGCTGCCATATCGATCTCAGCCTGGGTTACTTTTCCTTCATCCAGAGATTTTTTAAGAGTGGTCAGGAATCCCTCTCCTACCATATCCATATCGACTCCGGCTTTTAGGGCTAAGGCAGATACCTGCTGAAGGTCTCCCATTCCATGTTCTATCATTTCATTGATTCCGGTATAGTCGGTCACAACAAAGCCTTTGAAGTTCCACATTTTTCTCAGAACATCAGTCTGAAGCCATTTACTTCCGGTTGCCGGAACACCATCCACCTCATTGAAAGAAGCCATTACGGAAGCTACTCCCGCATCTACTGCAGCTTTGTACGGTGGGAAATATTCATTGAACATTCTCACATGACTCATATCTACCGTGTTGTAATCACGGCCGGCTTCTCCTGCCCCATATAATGCAAAATGCTTTACACAGGCTAAAATGGTGTTACCAACAGAGAGATCTTTCCCCTGGTAACCATAGACCATATTTTTGGAAACTTCACTTCCTAAGTAAGGGTCTTCTCCTGAACCTTCAGACACTCTTCCCCATCTTGGTTCACGGGAAATATCCACCATTGGCGAGAAAGTCCAGTTGATTCCGTCTGAAGAAGCTTCTTTCGCAGCAACTCTTGCAGACTGCTGTACCAGATTCATATCCCATGAAGCTGCCAATCCCAAAGGAATTGGAAATGTAGTTTCATAACCGTGGATGACATCCATCCCAAAAATCAAAGGAATTTTCAAACGGCTTTTTTCAACAGCCACTTTCTGAACTGCTTTGATCTTCTCAGCTCCTTTTATATTGAATAATCCTCCTACTAACCCTTGCTCTACTTTCTTTCCGATATCCGAACTTTGAGCCAGTCCTGTTGTAAAATCTCCGGAAGTCGGCAGATTCAACTGACCAATCTTTTCATCTAAAGTCATTTTAGATAAAAGATTTTCTACGAAAGCTTTTCTTTTCGCCTGATATTGTGCTGTCTGGAAAGACTGCACCGGCTTGGTTACCATTTCCTGTGCGGAAAATATAGGTGAAAGTGCTAAAGCCGCGAGTACAATTAACTTTTTCATAAATCTATCTTCTTAAATTATAGTTCTAATTTTATTTTATTGTTTCGATGGGGAATATTTTTATTTTTTGAATTTAACGCTAAGGCGCTAAGGTTTAATATATTTCTATGTTTTTAAGGCGCAAATATTTTATCGGAGATACAATTTGATCATGTTATCATTTTCTTGCCTTTCCTGAAACATTTTTAATTTTTAGTTCTTAATTCTTCACCAAAACTCTATTCTCCTTTTTTCTTAGACAGCATCCATTCATACAGTTTTGGGTCTGAATAGGTAGAATCCCATGAATTGTGATTGTCATTTGGAAAGATGACCAATTCTGCTGAAGGATTTACCGGATGCAATCTTTGGTAGAAATTAAGTGCATTTTCCGGCAGAACAACATCATCCATCCCTCCATGGAAGATTTTCATGTTCAGATCTTTATATTGATTGATATTCGCATACATGATCATATCTGTGGGTGCGCAGACAGGTACTACTGCTGCAAACAATTCGGGATGTTCCATAGCAAGTTTTAATGTTCCCCAGCCTCCCAGTGAAAGTCCTGTGAGATAAATTCTGGAGGCATCAATTTTATATTTTTTCTGAATTTCCTTGATCAGGTTATACAGGGTAACCGTATCCCACCATGAATCTGCAGGGCATTGTGGTGCTAATATGGCTACAGGCTCCTTGATCAGGTTTTTATAGGTGAACGGACTGTGAACTTTAACTGCTTCAAGATTATTTCCTCTTTCTCCTGAACCGTGAAGAAAAACAATCAGCGGAACATTTCCTTTTACCTTTTGAGGATAATCGAGAATGTAGGATATTTTCTCTGTCCTTTTAATTTCTTTGTTTAATTCTCCTTTTATTTCCTGTGCATTCATAGGCAGCGAAAACGTCAGAAGTAAAAGAGGAAGGTGTTTTAGTTTTAATTTCATAGCAATATTTTAGGTTTCGGCTAAAGCCATTTGGTGTGTTCTTTTTTATTTAAACGGGCTAAAGCCCGCCAGATGTTACCACAGATAAAAATAGCACTAAAAAACCAGATTACCTGATTCCGTATTTCGCAGACTGGAAGCTTAATTTCTTAAGTCCCTGCTGAATCTCGGGAGCATTCATAAATAATTTCCACAGAAATCCTGTTCTGTAGTTCTCGATCATCGGAGCAATGGTTCCCTGATCTATGGCTAAATATCTTGGGGTAAACCAGTCGTTGTAATTTACTGAAGTTGCATCATAAGGTCCTGCTGATCCAATAAATTCAGGTTTTTGAGTGTAGAGAAATCTTAAAAAGTCCATAGATTCTTTGGGCGTATATGGAAAACTGCTCAATGCGGCAGTAGGTGTTATCACCCCATTATCATTGGTCGGCATATGAGCCGTATAGCCTGCGGTTCCGTCTTCATTTCTTGTGTATCCAGCTGTGAGCCCCCAGTAATTGGAACCATAGCCTTTCCATTGTTTTGGATTTTCCACACAGTATTTATAGTCGATAAGGACTTGATTTTTGTTTAGGTCAAAATAATTTTTCACCAGTTTATCGGAAAGCCCGGTAGGATCCAGGCCGATATAAGAATATTGTGACCAGAAAAGCGGTCCGCCGTATTCTTCGGCATAATTGTGTTTTACATACAGAGGAAGTCCGTATTTTGTTTTGTCTGTAAGGTAAGTTCCGTTTCTCGTCCAGCCTTTGTAGTAGGTTTCGGCATCGATAGGATGGGTAGGTGATGAAGCTGCCAGAATATAGGTAATGAGGCATTCATTATACCCTTCCAGAGGAAAATTCATTTCCCATTGATATTCCGGTGACCAGTGCCAGTAAAGTACTTTTTCACCTCCTTTTGTATACCAGTTCCATTGAATTCCTTTCCAAAGCTCATCGCATTTTGAAGCCAGTGCTTTTTCTTCGGCATTCCCGTTTTTAAAGTATTCGCGGACCATTAGAATTCCCGAGGTAAGAAATGCAGTTTCCACAAGATCCCCGCCATTGTCTTTTTTCCCGAAAGGAACAGTTTTCCCTGTTTCTCCGTTGATCCAGTGAGACCACGCTCCTTTATGACGGTCTGCTTTTGCAAGAAAATCCATCATATGGGTCAGTCTTTTTACGGCTTCTTTCCTTGGAATAAATCCTCTTTCCACGCCTACCAATAATGTGGCCAGTCCAAATCCTGAACCACCTGTAGTGACTACGTGCTTGTCATTATCCGGATAGATGTTGTCTTCATGATAACGTTCTCTTCCCAACATGGATTTTGGTTCTGCATAATCCCAGAAATATTTTAATGCCTCTTGCTGAACTTTATCCATCAGCTGTTCATCTGTGATGTCACTTTTTACGGCTTTATTTTGAGTGGTTTCCTGCTTGGGCGTTTGGGTATTTTTGCAAGAAGATGCGAAGACTAAAGAGGCTAAGGCAATTGATAATACGGTCCTTTTCATGAAATCTTTTTTTACCTGGTTCTACTAAAAGAAGAGGAGAACTTTCATTCTCCTCTAAGCTTATCATTAAATTTTAATATCCTGGGTTCTGGGTAAACAATCCAGTACTTTCATTGATAGCATCCAATGGAATCGGGAAAAGCTCATTCTTTCCAGCTTTGAATCCATAAGGTGCCAGTACTGTAGCAGCCTGTCCTGTTCTTACCAGATCTACAAAACGGTCACCTTCTAAAGCCAGCTCTACTCTACGCTCATGCCAGATCGCTGTTCTAAGAGCTGTTTGTGTAGAAGCTGTGGTCACTCCTAAATGGGCTCTATCTCTTACCTTATTTAGATTTGTGATAGCAGTTCCTGTATTTCCAAGTTCATTGGCAGCTTCAGCATTGATAAGAAGTACTTCTGCAAATCTCAAAATTCTGATATTTTGTTTTGAACCGTATGCGCAGGCATTGTTGTTCTGAGATTTCGGAACATATATTTTCTGGTTATATGTTGTTACAGAGCTGGCATCTCCCATTGCAATAAGGTCGCCTTCCGGGGTAGTTTCTCCATTTCTAAGAATGGTCAGTTCTTTTCTGATATCTCCCGGTTCAAATGCATTTTCCAACGCCTGAGAAGGGGTGAAGAATCCCCAGCCGAACTGATCTCTTACTCCCTGAACTTCAGCATACTGGCTTCCTCCATATTGTGATGAACATTCACAGTTCACTTCAAATACTGATTCTGATCCAAATTCTCCTGCAATTCTGAATAAATGATTGAAATCCTGATCCAGACCATAACCCATACCCATCACCTGATTAGAGGTGTCGTATGCTTTCTGCCAATCCTTTTTATACAGATAAACTTTTGAAAGCATTCCCAAGGCAGCACCTTTGGTTACTCTACCAAGATCAGACGCCCCATAAGATTGAGGAAGAACTGCTGCTGCACTGGTAAGATCGGAAATAATGAAATCATACACTTCTGCGGCAGAATTTCTAGGAATTTTATACGTAGATGGGATACCGTCAAAAATGGGAACTCCACCGTAAATTCTTAATAAATTAAAGTAAAAATAGGCTCTCAACATTTTGGCTTCCGCAACCAGTCTCTCTCTCAAAGTAGAGTCCATGCTGATATTCGGAACGTTTGTAATCACCTGATTACATCTGTTTACAGCCTGCCACTGCCCGATCCAGTATCCTCTTACCCCATCATCACTTACCGTGTATGTAAACTGATCATAAGCATTAATGAAAGATCCATCACCAGGATTGGAACCTTTAACAACGTCATCTGCCGGTACTCCAAATACAAATTGATAAGGAAAAGCCGAGTTTTCCCAGCTTCTTAGAAAAAGGTAAATGGCATTGGTTGCCTGCAAGGCATCGTCCTGTGTCTTGAAAAAAGATCCAGCTTCTGTTGCCCCTTCCTGTTTTATATCCAAATAGTCGTCTTTACAACTGATCACCAGTGAAAATAAAGCGACGGATAAAAATATTTTTTTCATGATTTTCTCTAATTAAAATGTTAAATTCATACCAATGGTATAGATGGCTGAAATTGGATAGATACTGTTGTCTACACCCATTTGTACTCTGTCTGTATTTAAAATCTCCGGAGAGAATCCGTTATACTTAAAGCTTGTCCAAGGATTTTGAGCACTTACATATAATCTAAGCTTTGTAAGCAATAAAGATTTAGCAAAATCTTTAGGCAGGTTATAGCCCAATGTAACATTTCTAAGTCTTATATAACTTCCGCTTTCTACGAAGAAGCTGTTCGGCTTAATGATTTCCTGGTTATTGGTTGTCATAGAATAGGTATTTGAAGTTCCTGCTCCATGCCATCTGTTGTTATAGAAATCTAAATCCCAGTTCTCATTTCCATAACGCTGTTCGCGATTATAGTTGTAGATCTTATTACCAAATACACCTTGAAAATCTAGAGAAAGGTCAAAATCATATACATTTAAATTAACACCAAAACCATACGTTCCTTTTGGAATCGGACTTCCTAAGAATGTTTTATCTCTGGAATCGATTACTCCGTTTCCATCCATATCCTGGAATTTAAATCCACCAACCTGAGCAGAATTCTGGTTCGCCCATGCATTGATTTCCTGTTGATTCTGGAATACACCTGCAACCTGATATCCATAGTATGAACCTACAGGCTGCCCTTTTTCTAATCTTACGATAGAGTTTCCAAATAAGCTTGCTCCTGTATTTAAGTATGAACCTTCATATACAGAAGTGATCTCATTTTTAATAGTCGTTAAGTTTCCGTAAACCCCTAACTTTATTTTATCATTGATTCTGGTATCATAGTTCACAGATACTTCAAAACCTCTGTTGCTGAACGAGTATGCATTCGTAACATAGTTATTCCAGTTGCTGGCACCGGATACAGTTCCCTGAACAACTCCATATACCACATCTTTGGTATCTTTATCGAAGTAAGTAGCATCAATTTTAAGCTTATTGTTAAATAACCCCATTTCCAAACCGATGTCTCTACCCGTCGTAGTTTCCCAGCCTATGTTTGGGTCAATAACTGTATCGATAGTCTGTGCCGGAGCTCCTGTATTTCCATAATAAGCGCCGTCTTTAAAGATCGTCGTCAAAAGAGTATAAGCTCTCTTTACATCAGGATTTCCAAGTTTACCCCAGCTTGCTCTTAATTTTAATAAACTAAATACATTCTGGTTGTTCATAAACTCTTCTTTAGAGATTACCCATCCTGCACTTACTGCCGGAAATATTCTGTGTCTGTCGTCTGAAGAATATTTTGAAGTACCATCCCTACGAACAGATCCGTTTAGAAGATATTTCCCTTTATAATCATAATTAATTCTACCAAACATAGATTCAATCCTATCCTGATAAGGTGCCACGGCATAAGCTTCCACAGCATTGGAAACTTTAACGATATCTGTTCCATTAAAGATATTTAAGGACTCGTTCGTTCCGTCAAAGTAAACATTCAGGGCTTCTAAATAGGTTTGGGAATAAGAGTTTCTTGTTCTGGAATAACCGGCAAGTACCTCAAGGTTATGGTTACCAAATGACTTTTTCCAGCTTAATGTATTATCCCAGATATAGTTTCTGTTTTTTGAATCCCTTGTGATCAGCTTATTAGGTTTCTGATCTGAAGTGGGAGCAGATGTCATTTTAGGAGTAAATTCGTACTGACTCGTATTGTAGTTGTCTGTTGTATAGCTTACTCTTAATGTAAAGTCACTTAAGAACTTATATTCACCCCAGATATTATTCAGCATTCTTTCCTGTCTGATCTGCGAACGGTATAGGTCTAGCGCAGCTCTCGGGTTGGGTATTGAATAACCATTAAAGTACTGATAGTCTCCTGAAACCGGATTCATTACAGGGAAAGTAGGAGGTGCATTATAAGCATTCAGCAAAGGGTTTTTTGCAAGATCGGTACGCATCTTTGAAAATGAGAAGTTGTCTCCGATCGTTAAATGATCCGTGATCTTATAGCTAAGGTTTACCTTTGTGTTGAATCTGTTAAATCCTGTCCCTGAATTATAACCTCTTCCTGCAGCAAAGTTTCCTTCATCCTGCAGATAGCCTACACTACCATAATAATTAAGTTTTCCTAAACTACCGGATGCCGAAAAATCATTTGAGTTAATAATACTTGTCGTGAAGATCTCCTTGAACCAATCTGTATCCGCAGGAAACTGAGCTCTTGAAATAGATCCGGCGCTGTTTCCGTTGTTATCATTAAGCAATTTCTCATTGTAAAGCTCAATGTACTGGTCAGAATTAAGCATCTTAGGAACGTTCGTAATTTTCTTCACTCCCAAATAAGAACTGAAGTTATAAACAGGCTTTCCTTTTCCGGTTTTTGTTTTAATAATAACAGCACCGTTGGCTGCTCTGGCTCCAAAGATCGCTAAACTGGATGGATCTTTCAAAACACTCATAGATTCAATATCCTGAGGATTAAGGAAGGATATATCATCGGTAATCATTCCGTCTACGATAAATACGGTCTTACCAGTCAGGGAGCCAACTCCTCTGATGTCTACTCTGGGAGAAGTTCCCGGTGTTCCTGAGTTTAAAACCTGTACACCAGATAATTTACCTTGTATTGAGCTTATTGGATTAGCATTGGGTTTGTCTGCCAGGTCTTTTGCAGAGACCATCCCGATGCTTCCGGTAACATTCTCTTTTTTCTGAGATCCATATCCTATCAGGACTACTTCCTCGATCTTCTGCTCTTTTGCAGCAGTATCTCTTGGAGTAGTCTGCGCATTGACGTTCATACCGAAGTATAAAACAGCAATGAGACATGAATACTTTAAATCACGTTGTTTCATATAGTTCAATTTTATTCGTACAATCTAAATTTTCAATACTGTCCCTTCTGGTGGAGTTATCTAAATTCTCAAAAAAAGACATTAGTCAAAAATAGAAAAAAAATTGAACATTGTTAACATATATTAAAAATTTAAAAAAACTAAATAAATAATAAACAAAAAAGCCCCAAAAACCAACTCTAAATAACTAAATCACATTATAAATATTAATTTACAATAAAATAACTAATTAAAAAACGGGTGTTTTTAACAAAAAATTCACCAAATCCGCACTGGGGATTAATATTTTGTTAATACAGGAATAGTGGTTACCTTTGGCTCAATATTTGAAAAAGTAAGAAAAAAGATCAATGAAAAAATATATCATATCAGCAGCACTGTTAATAGGTACTGGACTAGCAGTTGTAACCAGTGTTCAATCATGCCAGACAATGGCTACTACAGACCTCGGCCTATCCATTATAAAAAGGGTTTTGCTGAACGGTATTGATAAAGGAATGGGGATTTACAGTAATAAGGAGGCCTTTCTTCAGAATAATCTGGTAGACAAAGCCCTTCCCAAAGAACTTAGAGATATCAATTCTACTTTGGAAAAGATTGCCCCATCGCTGGTCGCTAAAGAAAGAGACTTCATTGCTCAGGCAGCATCTTACACGGTTAATTTGTCAAAACCTATTCTACAGAATGCGGTCAACAGCTTAAATGCACAGGATGTTACAAGAATTATCCAGGGTACTACCGCTACACAGATCTTAAAAGAAAAAACATCTCAACAGCTTGTAGCAGCCATTGCTCCGAAAGTGGATGAGAAATTAAACGAATATGGAATTGCAAAAACCATTAATACGGCTCTTTCAGGAAACAATCTTTTAGGAAGCCTTTTAGGAGGCAGCAACAGTAATGTGAATACCGGAGGGTTAAGCAAATTAGCTTCTGAACAGTTGGTGAACGGACTGTTTAATATCATCGAAGATTATGAGCACCAGAACTCCAAAGCACTGCTTGGACCACTTGGAAAATAGATTTTTTTTTGCTATATTTATATATAATTTAACAAAGGCAGATGGACATATTACAAGGAAATCAACACGCAAATCCTGAAGAGTTTTATAATTCTTTAAAGGAAAAACTGGAAGGTCACCATGATTTTCCGGAAGATTATTTATTCAAATTTATTATTCCTACAGACGAGGCAAAACTTACTGAAATTTATAAAGTTTTTGACGGTATTAAGTTTACACTGGGAAACCGTGAAAGCAAAAACGGCAAATACACGGCATGCAATATCAACGCATTCGTACTGGATGCTGATCAGGTAGTGACAATTTATAAAGAAGTAGCAAAAATAGAAGGCGTTATTCTATTATAGAAAAACAAAAAAGTCAGCTTCCGCTGACTTTTTTTATGGTATTATTTTTCAATAAAAAATTTCACATTTTCAATAGGTCTTCCCAGCATGGCCACGGATCCTTTGATCAGGATGGGTCTCTGTATCAGGGAAGGATTTTCAGACAGGATCTTTATCCATTCTTCTTCAGAATAATCTTTATCGGCATATTGCTCCATGTACAGCTTATCTGTTTTTCGGATCATATGAAATACGCTCTGATTCAGCTTTTTCAGTACTGTTTTGATCTCCAGGACGCTCAACGGATCTTCTACGATATTGATGATCTCAAAAGGCACCCCATTTTCGTCCAGATACTCCAGAACAGCATTTGACTTCGAGCAGTTTCCGTTATGTAAAACCTTAACCATCATAATGTAACCATTTAAAAAATTAAACTCTTCCCATCAAATTTAGGAAGAAATGCATTGAAAGCCGTCTTAAATTCTGATAAAAATTTGTTAAAACAGACCGTTCAGCTCTGCCTCGATCTTTTCAAGGATGAATCCGAAATCCTCAGGCTTTTCCACGAAATCCAGATCATCTACTTCAATCACCAGAAGCTTTCCTTCTGTATATTCAGAGATCCATTTTTCATATTTTTGGTTCAGTTTTGAAAGGTATTCAATACTGATGGACGCTTCATATTCTCTCCCTCTCTTATAAATCTTTTTCACAAGGTTCGGAACGTCGGATTTTAAATAAATAAGCAGATCTGGTGCAGAAACAAACGACTTCATCAAACCAAAAACAGAGATATAATTATTGAAATCCCTGTCTGAAAGAAGTTTCATGTCATTCAGGTTTTCAGCAAAAATATGGGCATCTTCATAGATCGTACGGTCCTGGATAATATTTTTTCCGCTTTCTCTGATTTCTTTTACCTGACGGAATCTGCTTCCTAAAAAATAAATCTGCAGTGCAAAACTCCATTTGCTCATATCTGCATAAAAATCTTCAAGGTAAGGGTTGTGGTCTACATCTTCAAACTGTGCATCCCATCCGTAATGCTTGGCAAGCATCGTGGTCAAAGTTGTTTTTCCTGCTCCAATGTTTCCTGTAACTGCAATATGCATTCTCCTAAGTATTTTTTTATTAATTGGTCTAAACCCCCGCAGCCTGAACTTCTGAAGTATCCTCTATTAGCTTCTGTAAAGTATGATCAGGAGCTTTCTCATCGGATTCTTTCTTTTCTCCGTCAATAGTCTTCCCTTCTTCCCCAGCCGGTTTTTCAGATGATGGCTCTGTTACCGGTGGTGCATTTTCCTGCCTGGTTTCGGGTTCTGTCTGTAGTTTAGTTTCCTTTATTTTTTCTAGGCTGTAAATATAGAGTTTGTTCGCTTTGATTTCAAAATAAGAAAGAATGTTTTTATCCACAATTTGTGCATCCTTATCTTCAAAAATTTTTACCATTCCTTTTTCAGGATCGTATTTCAGGATCGAATTGTCTGCGACCACCAAAACAGCTTCATTCTCTCTTCTGAAACGTTTACCGTTTTCCAATGGAGCTTCGAAGAGTTTTTCAAATTTCAGCGAGTATATTCTGATATGTTGTCTTGTTAAAATATAAACTTTGGTTTCGTACACCAAAAGATCCATCAGATCATCAAAACTGACATCAAAAGGATAGGAATTGATCGTAGTATCATTTCTGAAATTGTACTGGATCAAACGTTTTGTACTGTCATCCAGAAGCCAAAGCTGTTGAAGATCTTCCGCATAAGCCATTTTGATAAACCCGAATTTCTGTTTGAAATCAACCTTCTGGATTTCGTTCATATTCTGATCAACAAATTTCATTTCCTGGGCATTCTCTGAAAACAGCGCCAAGCTCAGAGGATTCTGAACAGACTGTACCTTGTAGGGAACAGTCAACATCATTTTGCCTATTTGTTTTCCCAAAGAATCATATTTAGTGAAACTGAAATCTTTGTTTTTATAGATATACAGATAGCCATAATCGTCTGCCAGCATATCTTTGGCCTCCTTCAGCTTCAAGGTGTCAAAAGGAAGGGATTTCTGCGCAGAAACTGTACAGAAAAGGAAGATTAATATGATATAAAGTAGTCTCAAAATCTATTTTGGTAAAGATAACTTTCCTACGTGGAACGTCAGCAATTTACATTCTTTTATTTGAATTTTAAATGATGAATTATTGAATAGCAACTTCATAAATTTTCGACCAGTTTTTCCCCGTAACAAGCATATTATTTCCTTTGAAAGCAATTCCATTTAAAACATGTTCGCTGTTACCCTGATCATTTTCCTTTGTCAATTTTGTGAAATCAAACTTCCCTACAGCTTCACCTGTGGCAGGATTGATCTTTAGAATAATCGGTTGATGCCAGACATTGGAATAAATGAAACCATTGTGATATTCCAGTTCATTAATATTAGCATAGGTTTCGGTATGTCCTGCAACAGCTACGGTTCTGACTACCTTTGAAGGATCGTTGACATCCAGAAAATAAAGATTTTTTGAACCGTCGGTTGCAACAAGGTTCTTTCCGTCATAAGTCAGGCCCCACCCTTCTCCGATGACATTCGGTAAAGGAAATTGGGAAAGCTTTCTTAATGAATTTTTATCGTAAACAAAACCTATTTTATTTTTATAGGTCAACTGATAAATTTTGTCCCCTACAATAGCACAACCTTCAGAGAAAATTTCAGCAGGCTGTTTTTCGGTAATGGCGGGAGTGGATGAACCCAAAGTATATTTTATCAGTTTAGAAGCACCATCCAATCCGGCGCTTTCGTAAACGGTGTTGCCTTCCATAAGAAATCCTTCAACAAAATTAGTCGGATCATGAGGGTATTCCGCTATGATAGCATAGGAGATATTCTGCTCAGGATTTTTAGCAAAAACATTGATCGTTGCATCCTGGTTCAAGGTTTCTCCGCTTTTGGTTTTAATGATAAAGGTAACATCGTTATCTCCCAATGTGAAAAACTTTGGATCAACGGTTAAATTTGAGGTTTCATTCTCACCAAAACTGATCGTAATGGTTTCTGCATGGTCTGTTACCTCTTTTGGAAGATTAAGCTGATCTCCAAAATGATAGCCCTTTGTTTCCTTTGAATTATTATAATCAGCCAGGGAATCCAGCATTTTCTCTTTGTTATTGCATGAAGACAAGAGGAAAATGCTAGCTAAACCGGCTATGATATGTATTTTCAGTGAATTCTTAATCATTCGTCAAAAATAGTAATTTTTTAATCCTTATATGAAAATAGCGCTCCTGAGGAACGCTATATTTTTATAGATAGATCTTAAGCCGGATTACTTGATCTGAACTTCATAGATTTTCGGCCAGTTTTTACCAGTTACAAGCATATTGTCGCCCTTGAAAGTAATTCCGTTCAGTACATCATCACTTCCTTTGGTATTCTGTTTCGCGATATCTGTAAAGTCAAACGTTCCTACCACTTCTCCTGTTGCAGGGTTGATCTTTAATACAACCGGTTTCTGCCATACGTTGGCATAGATGAATCCGTTATGGTATTCCAGTTCATTCAGCTGGTCATAGATCTGAGAACTTCCTGCTACTGCCACATATTTGATCAGTTTTGAAGGATTATTAGCATCCAGGAAATACAAAAGCTTGCTTCCGTCTGATGCGATTAGGTTTTTCCCGTCATATGTAAGTCCCCAACCTTCACCCAAAACATTCGGGTAAGCGAATTCAGAAAGCAGTTTAAGAGAGCTTTTGTCATAAATATACCCCTTTTTACTCTGCCATGTCAGCTGATATACTTTATCACCAACGATCGTACTTCCTTCGGAGAAATCTTCCTGAGCCTGCTTGGTAGAAGCCAACGGAGTTGTTGTTCCCAATGTATATTTCAGGATCTGGGAAGAACCGTTCTGCCCGTCACTTTCATAGATTGTATTCCCTTCGATCTGGAAACCCTGTACGAAGTTCTTTGGATCGTGCGGATATTCTGCGATGATCTGATAGGCGATATTTTTTTCAGGATTTTTTGCAAATACATTGATGGTTGCATCCTGATTCAACGTTTTCCCGCCTTTTGTTTTGATATTAAAAGTAACTGCATTATCGCCCAGCGTAAAGAATTTAGGATCAACCGTCAGACTTGAAGTTTCCTTATCTCCAAAACTGATGCTGATGCTTTCTGCATTGTCCGTTACCTCTTTTGGAAGTTCAAGTTTATCACCGAAATGATATCCTTTTTCTACCATTGTATTATTATATTCATTCAGCGTGTTCAGGATCTTTTCATCTTTGTTACAAGACGCCAGCATCAGAACTACCGCTAAACCTACTATTATATTCTTTTTCATTGAATTTCTAAATATTTCCCCAAAAATAGCAAAATTTATTCCGTATTGCCAATATTATCCACGGACTGACCAAATTGTAAAAGATAACCGTTGTTATCGTACACCGCGAACTCTCTCATTTCCCATTCGAAAGTCTCAACCTCGTAGCAGACTCTGGTTTTGGTTTTAAGGTCTTCCCAAAGTTCGTCAACATTCTCAACATTGAAATAAAACGAGCCTGTGAAGCCTATTCCATTGGGTTTCTCATATTCGTTTTGAGAAAACATGATCTGCACATCGTCTTTTTTAATCGAAGCCCATTGCCATTCATCATTTCTTTCCATCAGGGTAAAGCCTAGGATCTGGGTGTAAAACCCGATCGTTTCATCCATATTTTCTGTCCAGAGTATGGGGCGGAGTGCTGTAAATGTTGTCATATTTTTTTAGATTCAAAAGTGTTTTTACTGATTTTCATATTCACGGAAAGCCAAAGCTCGTCATCGATGCTGACTTCACTCATAACGTCGGGATCAATTTCAAAGCCTACTTTTTTATAGCATTCAATAGCTCCGGTATTCCAGTCATATACATTAAGCTCAGCTGTTTCTCTATCAAAATGACTAAAGCCGTATTCCAACAGTTTCTGTACAATTTTCTTTCCGTAACCTTTTCCTCTGTTGTTTTCGTCCCAGATCAGGATTCTGCCGAGTAGAAAAGTACCTTCTTTTAAAAAGATCTGAGCGTGACCAATGTTTTTTTGTTCTGCCTGGTCAAAAATCCTGAACATGAATCTGTTTTCATTGTTCAGATCATTTTCCAGCTGTTCTTGGGTTAAAGGAAAATGATAGGCAGGGCCGGCAAACTGAAGAAGTGCTCTTTTATCTTTTATTTTAGAGATTAATTCAGAAGCATTTTCTGTTTTAAAAATTTGCAGCTCGATCATATCGTTTATTTTTCTAGATATTCTTTCATGCTCTGTCCGATAATTGAATTCCAGCCTTCTGTAAAGCTTGCCCTGGAAAATGTTTCTCCCAAGCCATCGAATCCTTCAATATTTTCATGCGTAAGGGTTACCAATGTTCCATTTTCTTCCTGCTGAAGGTCCCATGTAACGGTTGTCACCGCATCTGAAAGTTCAGGATACGCCCAGGTATGCTTTAATTTTCGGTTGGGAATAATTTCTACAATACGTCCCCGATGAAGGTATTTTCCTCCATCACTGGATTCATAGAAATCAAACTCTTTTCCCAGCTCCAATTCGAAATCCCGGATCGTAAAGTACCAGGATTTCATTTCATTTTTATCGGTCAATGCGTTCCATATATTTTCTGCAGAAGCGTTTATTTTGTACTGAACAGTGATTGGTGTATTCATAATATCAGTTTTTATTAAGATTTAACTGTGCGAAAACCCTGTAATTTTAGCTTCATCAAAATCCAGCTGCATTTCTATAGATCTCATCACATGATCATCAAATATTTTCTCTTTTTTCATCCGGTGCAGTTCATTTCTCTGAGCCTGGATGATCTGCCGGAGCACATCTTTATTTTCGTTGATCGCATTCACATAATCTCCCGTAGAAGCCATACACTGGGCCTTATCTGCCATCAACATCATTTCGGTTTCCAGTTTATGTTTCTGATGGCGTACCAGCGTGTTCGTTACAGCCAGCTCGGAAAAATCATTTTCCATTTTGTGCAATGCTGTTTCTTTAAGTTTACGCATCAGGATCACTTCCTGTTTTTCTTCCGGCAATTCGCTTCCGGCATCGTCTATTTTTAACCATTTTAAGATCGGAGTCAGGAGAAGTCCCTGTCCTACCAAAGTGATCAATATAATAACGAAAGTTACGAATAAAATGATATTACGGTGCGGAAAAGCATCTCCATTGGGTAAAAATGCAGGAATGGAAAGTGCGGCAGCCAGTGAAACCACTCCTCTCATGGCAGCAAAACTGATGATGAAAGGTTCGCGCCAGTCCGGCTTCGGAATTTTCAGCCTTAATTCTTTAGAGCAGAGCCTTGGAAAATACATGACGGCATAACTGTATAGTAATCGGGTGAAAATAATAGCTCCGCCAATCACTACGCTGTAAAATATCCCTTCCGAAATAGTATAATCTTTCATGGCAGCAACGACTACCGGAAGCTCAAGGCCGATCAGAATAAAGATGATCGTGTTCATCAGGAATATCAGGACACTCCAGACATTTCCGGACTGTATCCTCGAGGTATGGCTTAAATAGCAATGTGAATTATAAGACATCAAAAGTCCTCCCGCAACTACCGCCAATACTCCCGAAAAATGGAAGTGTTCAGCCCCTACATACATGATATAAGGAACGATCAGTGTAATTACGGTGTCAATATTAGAATTGGAGGGAATAATCCTTAATAAAGCCCCGAATAAGAGCCCTGTAGCAATACCGACTACCACTCCACCCACAGCCATCATAAAGAAATCCTGAATAGCATCTCTCCAGATAAACTGTCCTGAAATAACCGCCGCTAAGGCAAATTTAAATACAATTAAACTGGAAGCATCATTGATCAGACTTTCGCCTTCAAGGATACTGGTGATCTTTTTAGGGATCTTCATGTGTTTCAAGACTGAAGTGGCTGCGACTGCATCCGGAGGAGAATTGACTCCGCCAAGCAGGAATCCCATTGCAACGGTCAATCCTGGAATAATGGAAGATGAAAGATAAGCCACGACAATTGAAGTCAGAAATACAAGCCCGAAAGCCATAGAAAAGATCTGCTTTCTCCATTTATGAAAGTCCTGCCATGAGGTAAACCATGCAGCCTCAAACAAAATCGGAGGAAGGAAAATAAGAAATACGAGATCCGGCTCTATTTCAATATGCGGCATTCCCGGGATAAGGCTGATCAGAAGACCGGCAATCACGAGGAAGATGGGATAAGCTACTTTTAGCTTTTGCCCTATCATCACCAATATCATCACAGACAGCAGTACTGCAATGGATATTATAACATAACTGTGAATCATTTTGAGTTGTTTTTTTTAAGTTGTTTCTTGATTTCGAAATTGGCTAAACGTAGACAACTAAGGTTGGTATCTGCGTTCTAGTTGTTTTCTTTTGTTGGTTTAAAGCAAAGGAGCAAGTTCTTTTACTCTTTTTAAAACCTTATAGGTTTGAGTTTTTGCACCTATTAAAATAGTTTTCCAACTGATAAATAGCTTATACTTAATCTAATCTTTATTTAAAGTACGATATTGTTCTTTGGAGTAATGGCTGGCGGAAGATCGGCTTCATCCAGCATATCTCTCATATCAATCTCTATGGTACGGCTGATCTGAGTGATCGGCACGTCATTCGGGCTGCCTTCAAAAGGGTTTACCGAAGCTTCTCCCACGCTGTCCAGTGTGTGGAAACACCAGGTTACCATCAGTGAAAATGGAATATTAAACCACAATGTCCAGCCTTCTAAAACGGTTCCTTCCCCCAACTTGTCCAGTTCTTTCAGTAATCCAAAAGGGACAAAAAGAATAAACAGCAACAACAAATACGTTGTAATTGATGAAAAGTTTCTGGGATATGGGAAATTTTTAATTCTTTCTGCTTTCCCCTGATCATCGGTAAACTTCACCAGCTGCTGATTGATCTGGGTCCATTGAAAATCATTGATGTCGCCTCTGGCATAGGCCTCGGACAATTCTTTGCTCTGGCTCGCAATCAGTTGGGTTGCCCTGTTTTTTTTGCTTAAAATATATTGAAGCTCCGTTTCGGAAAGATAATTTTTCAGTTCATCATCCAGCTTGGTCAATCTTTCGGGGATTTCATATTTTTTAGAATATTCGTCATATTGCGCCGTTCCCATATTTTCCCAGGTTCTGGGTTCGCGAAGCTGAAAACGAAGTGCTGTAAGCCATGCATAATGGCGGTGAAACATTTCTTTGACCTTTTTAGGATCTTTTCCCGACAGGGCATCTCTCAGAATATATCCAAAACTACGGCTGTCATTGATAATTGCCCCGTAGATCTGTCTGGCCTCCCAAAGCCTGCTGTAACTTGCATTATTTTTAAAACCTACGATAAAGGCTACGGCAGTTCCCAAAATAGCGATGGGCTGCCACGGAACGGAAACAAATTTCCATCCTAAAAAATACAAAACCGTAGGTATCGCCGATAATATCGTTAATACATAAATACTGCGTCTCGTCCAAACAGCGAACTCCAGCGCTCCAAATCTCTTCCCTGAATGCATATGTGTTTATTTATTTTGTGATCTGTTGATTATAGGGTCTAAACTAACAGTTTTTTTCTTCATCATGGCACCCGGCAGGTACCATCAATATTAATTTTTATTAAAAGGAATATTATTATAAAAACCAATCTGGATCTGCCCGCGATTCTTGTTTTCCTGGATCTGATTCATATAACCGGCTTCTATTCTCATGTTTTTATTAATTACATATCCTAAAGCTCCGTACACCCTGTTCCTGTCGAAAACGGGACTGTCAAAACTCAGGAATATCTCATTATAAACCGAAGCATACAGTGATTTCGGAAGCATTTCTTTCTGGGTAATCGGAATATTGAGCCCGATCATATACCGGAATCTCATCCTGAAATCATCCTGAAGAAAACGTTCTTCCAAGCGGTACCTGTGCTGCAGATTAAAACGGCCAAACTTCTGCTTTGTTATAAACTGCTGGAAAATCCTGTGCTCAATATTTTCCTTTTTTTCACCGTTTACATAGGGCCGGCTTAAAATAAAACCGTAACCCAGCAAAACATTATTGTTGTTTTCAGTCAGGTCATATCCTATCCCCGTACGAATCAATAACTGTTCAAGATCTCCTACTGCATCAAAGTTCCGGTACTGGATTTCGTTATGTAAATTCAGCTTCTTGCTTATCTTATTATTCCCAAAATACATATACCATGCTCCTAAATCATTTTCCTGTGCAAAGGCTGCTATTGACCCCAGACTCAATACTGTAAATGCCAGCTTCGTAAAGACCTTTCTCATAAATTCAATTACTATTATCTATCGTACACAACAAAATTAATAATTTAAATCAATAATAGCAAGCAAAAAATGCTTCAGGCTTCGGGCTGTAAGTAACAGGCATTGTGATATAGGTTAGCCGGGAATCTGCTCTACCAGAATTTCATTTCCTTCTGTGTCAAAATAGGTGCAAGTCATCCTGTTCAAATCCATCTTCCAGCCTTCCACTCCATTTTCTGCACAGTCGTTGCAGAAGGTAAGATAATCTGTCCCTCCCTGCTGATGGAGCTTTAACCTTGTTTTAAAATGTTCAAGGTTAACGATACCTGAAATACTCCTTACTCCATCATCTTTACCTCTAGTAGTAATTGAATTGTTTTCTTTATCAAGATAGTCTATACCCAAATCTGCAACAGAAACCGTATACTCCGAAACGCCAAGATTTTTTATGGCCTGGATGTATTGGGGAAAATCTGCTCCGCTTTTTACTTTTTGATGTTCTGCTTTGATTTGTTCAATTGTAAATTTCATATCTGTTTTTATGCTGTAGGTTTTATCATCATTCTTAATTCTTAATTCTTAATTTTTAATTCAAAATACCTGTGACCCCTCTCAAATTTAAAAATTTTTGGAATGCAAATGTATCATAAACTAAAAACCGGCAGATATTTCCGCCGGTTAGTTTTAACTCTATTTCGTATACAAAATATGAATCTTAAGGATGCTGCTGCATTTTCGCTGGATCGTCGTAGTTCACCATCCAGTTGATTCCGAATTTATCGGTAAACATTCCGAAGTACGCGCCCCAGAAAGTATCAGCCATGGGCATCGTTACCTGTCCGCCCGTTGAAAGGCCATTAAATAATTTGTCAGCTTCTTCTGTAGATTCCGCATTGATAGAAATAGCGAAGTTATTTCCTGCTTTGAAATTGAAAGCCCATTCTCCTCCGGTATCGCTCCCCATTAAAGTGGTTTCTTTTGAGATGGGAAGGGAAACATGCATAATTTTGTCTTTGTCTTCTTCAGAGGTTTCTTTGCCTTCCACTGGAGGCATTTCTCCGAAAGTTCCGATGTAAGGATATTCTCCTCCGAAAACTGATTTATAGAAATCGAATGCTTCTTTGCAATTTCCATTAAATGTTAAATAAACGTTTACTGATGCCATTGATTGTTTTTTATGAGTTAAGTTTTAATGAGTTTCTGTTTAAGATTTTTCAGATAAATCTTTTAATCTGGAAAGTCCTTTCTGGTAATCTTTTCCAATCGCATCTTCCATATTCATAAACAATTTCATTACCGTAAAGGGATAAGGTATTTTTGATGTAAATCCCCATGTCACCTTGGTTCCATTACCTTCCGGAACAATTTTCACGTAAGCATTGGCTTCACTTTCATAAGGTGTTAAAAATTTGATTTCTGTATCAATTCTTTTTCCTGCAGCATCTATTTTTTTCACTTCCTGACATCCTTTTCCTGCATCATAATTCTGACTGTCCCAGCATACTTTTTCGCCAGGCTGGCCGGTAATTCCGGTCCAGTCTTTTTTCATGGCCGGATCCAGATCATTCCATGGACTCCACTGATCCATTGCTTTTAATGTATTGGTCTGCTGCCATACTTTTTCGACGGGTGCATTGATGGTTATTGACTTTTCATACGCACAGTCTCCTGAGATAAAAGCGGCTACAACCATCCATAAAATAAGGATAGAAGCCAGGACGAGAATAATTTTTTTTAATATTTTCATAAATTAAGGTTATCGGTGTTGGTCAATCAGGATCATGTTTCCGTCTGGATCTTTCAGGAAGATATGTTCCGGTCCTGAAGTGCTTTCATCCGCCGCTTTCTCCAGCTCCACTCCATTTTCTTTTAAGTGCTTCTGAATATCCCGTACATCATCAAAAGATTCCAGATTCTGAGCATTTTCATCCCATCCCGGATTGAATGTCAGCATATTTCCGTCAAACATAGCCTGAAACAAACCCACTAAAGTACTTCCATTTTTCATGATCAGATAATTTTGTTCCATTGCCCCACCCATAGTGGTAAAACCAAGCTTTTCGTAAAAATCTTTAGACTTCTCAAGATCTTTTACACTTAAACTGATTGAAAATGCTCCTAGTTTCATATGTCTATTTTGTTTTTAAAGCTAATTTACTTCCTGCAAATACCAATCCCCATACACTTATCCCGAAGATCCAAAACCAGATTGGGGTTGGAAGGGAAGCCATCATATAGATCGTTATGCACAGAAAGATAATACCACAAACCACCGCAGAGGTATGTTTTCCGTTGTTTGCCACTTTTGAAGCTGTAAATCCTGAAACGAAAGCGGCCACTGCGTAGGCTATGATCACAAAGAACAGGGCCATAAAAGGAGCATGTGCCACATATTCTTTCATCGCCACCATATCACCCGTTCCAGCTCCGGCAGGAGGCGGATACATTTGGTGACCTATTTTCTCAATGATGGTAATGCAGATGATTCCCGCAATGAGTCCGGCCGGAACAGCCAATATTCTTCTTAACATGGTTATTGGTTTTTTAAACGGGTTTTGAAGTCCAGTTTTCCGTCATAACTTTTCCAATCTCCAATCAATTCTATATACTGTCCTTCTATTTTTTCTGTTTTTTTATTCCACCTGAAGGTATAAACAAATTTACCTTTAAAAATACCAGAATGCTTTCCTTTAGGTTCTTCTGCCAGTTCGTATTCTCCGAATACCAGGCCTTTTCTTTTGGTATCTCTGTATTTTGTGATGGTGACTTTCCCTTCGTACTTTGCATAGTTTTCATCCACAAGAGAGTATCCCGAAATAAAGTATTCCTGGTCATTCTTTTTGTTCTGTTCAGAAATATTGACTTTCAGTTTCAGTTCCTGTCCCCGGTTACCAATGGTTCCGATGTAAGGTTTACTGTTGTTTAGCCAGACATTTGAAATATCCGGCATTTGCCCCCATGCAAAATTGCAGGCAAGAATGAGGATCCATAAAAATTTTTTCATATTGTGTTATTTAAACTCCAAATTGGGATAAGTGGTGATTCAGATGTTTTGCAAACATATTGTTCCACTCCGTAGATTTTAATTTTCCAAAAGAAAATGATTCTTTTCCATCAAAAGCTTCAGGACCCAACTGTTGTGTTTTCTGAATGAATCCGATCAGTCTTTTCTTCTCTTCATCAAAGTTTTTTCTTCCGGTAATTAAAAACTGTGGGGCTGTAGGGGAATCTCTGGGATAGGCTTTTTCTCCCACCACTTTAGGCTTTACAAATGTTTTTAAAATAAACTTTGCAATAGATCCCGGTTTTTTATGCTTTTCTGGCTCGTACACCATTTCATAGGATACACTGCAATGCGCAAGCATCTGGTCAACCGTCATCTTTCCCCATAGTCCGTGGGTATCTTCCACCAAATTATTTATCCTATCAATATAGTTCTGAGCATCTTTTGCATCAAATACATTTTCCATATTATGTCTAATTATCTGAAAGCAAATATATCAGTTTTTTCTTTTGATTTTTATAGGGGAATGAAAAAAATGGTGTCGTGTTTTCGGGTGAGGTTTGGGTTGCTAGTTATTGGTTGCTGGTTGCTAGTGTTAATATACGAGGATTTCGGTATGCGAGGTTAATTATTGGTGAAATTTATCGTATTTTCAACACTTTACACTCTGAAACCCTACCACTCTATTCCTCTATAACTCCAGTACTCTCCACCGGTGTTGCCTTTTTAAAAATAAACCAGAGTTTGATCTTTAAAGCAATCCAGCCGATGATGGCATAAACTACAAGTAAGATGCTTAAATGTTTTAAATAAGGAAAAGTAAGTTCAACAGAGCCTTTCTGTATTAACAGGATTTTAAAGGCCTGAAGAAAAGGTGTCAGGGGTATAATATTGGCGATGAATTGTACGAAAGCGGGCATTGCGCTCAAGGGCCACGTAAATCCACTGATGATAAATGCAGGAGATGCAATAACCATCAGAATTTGAGTGGCTTTCAAAGCATCCGGAATCAGTATACTGATGAATACCCCTAGAAATGAAGCAGAGCCAACAAATACTGCGGTAAGAAGAATAAAATTAAGAATTCCTTCCGGCATCGGGACCCGGAAAATCATGTGCATAAAGTAATAAATCCCAACAATAAGAATGGAAGATATCCAGATTGGGATCACTTTGATCAACATTGTTGGAAAAGCCCATTTTTTCATCTTAACGTATTCTTTCACAAAAGATCCTCTTTCAAATTCAGCGGCAAAACTTACAGCCATCGCCAGAAGAATAACCTGCTGAAGAACTACAGCCAGCATGGCCGGCCACATGAAAATAAGGTAGTTTCCTGTGGTATTGAAAAGGGTGATATAGTTGGCTTTAAAAGGTTCATATTGCGTTGCAGCCTTTGTTGCGGGCATTCCAGCTTTCTGTAAAGCTTTAATTGATGCTCCGGCAGAAAAAGTCCCTATCGTAAGCTGAAGTGCTTTGGAGGCAAAATTGGCGGTAAGAACGTTTCCTGTGTTGATATAAACATTCAGTTCGGGATATTTTTTCTGAAGCATTTCTGCCTCAAACCTGGATGGAATAATCACTACCGCTGCTGCTTCATGCCTGATCACCTCATCTTTTATACTCAGTGGTTCCTGGGCATATTTAATGATGCTGATGCTTTTATTATCATCCAGCATATCTGTCAGCTGGCTTGATAATGGTGTATTATCCCTGTCGATCACCAGTACCGGTGTATTTTCCACTTTTCCGCTTTTGTAAACGAAACCCAACAGCGTGGCATAGAATACCGGGGCCAGAAAAAATACGGTCCTTAGGGTAGAATTGCCGATAAAAAGCTTGAACTCCCGTTTTAAAAGTCGGAAAAATTCTTTCATAATTATTTCAGGATAACGTTAGCATTCACCAATATACTTTTAGCCTTACTCATGTCTGTTGGTTTCACTTTGATCTCATAGACGGCATCCTGCAACTGGTAATCAGGATAAGCGGTTGTGATGTCTGCATATCTGGTAAGCTGCTTGATGTAAACAACTATACCGGTCAGCGTTTCTTTATTATACACCACCTGCATATTGACCTTCTGCCCTTTTTTATATTTAGAAATAGCACTTTCAGGCACTGTGAACCTGAAGTAGGTACTCTCGGGAATATACCCGTTGAACAGAGCAAAACCAGCCGTAGCAAGCTCTCCTGTATTCAGGCTGATGGTTTCTATTTCCATATCATTGGTGGCAATAATATATCTTTCGGAGTAGGCTACATTGGCTTCCTGAAGAGCGCCCTTAGCCTGGGAAGCCTGTCCTGCCGCCATTTCTACCTTTTCGAAGCGGGTTCCTCTCTGTACATCATCCAGCTCAGCGACTACCGCATCATATTGGGCTTTTGCTCCCTGAAGTTTTGCATACACCTCGTCGTGTGCCTGTGGAGACATCAAACTGTCGCGGTACATATTATTGGCTCTTTTAAAGGATTTCTGGGCAAATTCATATTGTTCTTTCAAACCTTTGTATTTAGCCTGAAGCTGTCTCAGCTGGTCTGCCGTAGCTCCGTTTTTTGCCATCTGCTCCTGGGCTGTTGCAGCACTTACTGCACCCTGGGCCTGAGCTATTTTTGCAGACACTTCCGGAACATCAAGCAATGCCAGTGTATCTCCTTTTTTTACGGTCTGACCTTCAGTTACGTATATTTTCAGAATTCTTCCGGTAACCTTGGGTGCAAAGGAAATGACATCCTTCTTGGTTTTGCCTTCTGAATCATTAAGATTTTTCTTTTTTTCACTGCAGCTCCCTACTAGAAAAAGAACAGCAAAGACTATGAATATATTTTTATGCATCATTTTAATGGTAAGGGATTAATAAAGTTTGGTAATATCAAGTTCCTGAGTCGATCTCATCAGTTCTATTCCGGCTCTTCTCTGGTTAAATAGAGCATTCTGGTATTCGAGCTCCACAACTTCTAGGTCATTTTCAGCATCAATAAGTTGTGAAGATTTGCTCATGCCATATCTGAATTCTTTTTCCGCCTGAACCAGAGCATTTTTGGCTAGTTCTTTTTCTTTGGCTTTTAAAGTAATCTGAGCGGTTGCGATATCATAATTCGTCTGATTATTTGCCAGATTAAGCGTCAATTTCTTTAAGGCATCTTCTTTTTTGTTCTGAAGAACCTCCTTTCCTACTTTTGCGGTTTCTTCTGCATGTTTTCCCTCTTTTCCGTCAAAGATCTCCCATTTAAAACCGACACCAGCCGTTAATAAGGGAAGAATATTAACATTGGTAGGTCTCCAGTCCAGTTTGGCACCTTCATAACCTAAAGCAGGAACTGCAGGAATAACATTTTCGGAAGTTTTGACACGACTTCCGTAGAGTCCGATATAATAAGCGGATGCCATCAGCTGTACTTTAGGGATCATCCATGTTCTTTCTGCTTTTATTTTATAGTCTGCTGCGGTTATACCATGTTCCAGGGCACGGACTTCAGCTCTTTCTTCGATTCCTTTTTCAGAAGATAAAATTTCTACAGGAGAAAGTACCGGATCGATCATTCTGAGCCGTTCTTTATTGATTCCGGTCAGAATATACAACTGAGTGAGAAGAAGTTCTTTTTTGCCCTCATACTCTACCATTTTGGCATTCAGTGTAGCTTGTGCCAGCTCTATTTTTTTGTGGTCATATGGTGTGATCAGGCCATACCCTAAGGCTTTATCGGCTGTTTTCCGGTTGATGTCCAGTCTTTTTTTACTTTCATCCAGAACTTTTTTAGACTGATGAATCAGGGCCAACTGGTCATAAGCTTTGGAAATATTGGCAACGACGTCATCTTTTGTTTTTTCAAGGAGAATATCTTCGGAAATTTTCTTTTCTTCGATGGCTTTTTTCAGGTACTTCACCTTTCCGCCTGAGTAGAGGAGCATTTTAGCATCTGCTTTAGCAATTCCTGAAAAACCGGAAACATTGAGATTATTGTTAAAACTTCCTTCAGGAATATTGATAAAAGGCGCCAGATTAATTTCCGGTGATGTAAGTCTTGTCGTGGCATTTAGATATCCGACCTGTCCGCTTACTTCCAGCGTAGGAAGAAAGATGTCTTTCAGTTTGTGTCCGTCAAGATCTGTGAGTTTGTTTTGGGTCATCTGCATTTTGAGATCAGAATCCCGGACCATGGCACTGTCTAAAAGTTCCTTAAAGTCCGGCGCAGACTGTGCCCAACAAAAAGTAGGGAAAGTCAAAAAACTAAACGTAAAAATCAATAAATTGTTTTTCATGGTTTATGTTTATAACAAATATAATGCAAAAATTTGTTAAATCCACAAAGATAACTCGCCAATATGGTGAATTTAAAGTAAGTTTAAAAAGTGTTTAGTTTTAATGTATTAATCACGATAAGAATAGGAGATCCGTTTAACTTTAATTTGAAATCTGTTTTAATTGAAAAAAAATAAATTTTCTTTTATTCATGAGGGTCTTCCTCTATGATTCCTGCTTAATCAATTTCTAACTTTTTAATTTTTTTTTTGAACCATTAAGATGAGTAAAGGAGGTAAGAATAGTTAAGAGAAAATCTAAAGATTTTTTTAGCATGGTTTTTAAAGCAGAGCTAATCTTAATATTCTTAAAAGCTTCACACATCTTAATGGTTCAAAGCTTTCAAAAAGACTTTGTAATTCCTGAAAAAAATTTCATTGATATTATTTAGTTCCCACAGATAATAGTTGAGGGAAATAGATAATTCTTTAAGCTGATTCTTATACTGCCAGATCTGTAACTGCTCAAAATTCAGTAGAAAAATCCGTGTGATCCGTGACAAGAACATTCCCTAAACCTCAGAGCATCCCGTTTATGACAAACAAAAACTCCCCACAAAATGTGAGGAGTTTGTTATGTAAAGATCATTCAGTTTATCTCTGAACCGCTGACTTCATTTTAGCATCAGGACGCAAAATTCTGTAACGAACTTCAAGATCTTTCGGTACATAAAATACCAAAGGAAGCTTGCTGTTGTATCTTACGATCTCCGGTTGAAGGGTTATGAACTTTTTGGTTTTCTTTTGATCCAGACAAGCCATTAATGTTCCTCCCGCTTCACCGTTGGATTCTACTTCATAATAGTTGTAGCCCCAGCCCTGAAGATCCTGAGTTTTTACATTCCCCATTAAAAAGTATTTGTTGCAGTCCACCAGTTTTTCTGCTCCTACAAAAAACTCGACTTTTAAATCGCTTTCATTTTTTGCAACAGGCAGCTGAATGTATACCTGCTTAAATCCGTCTTTAGCTTTTGGGAACATTTCAATCTCCAGCTTCTCAAACTTTTCTGCCTTCTTTTGTGCGAAAGCATTTACACCTGCCAACATGATCAGTCCCGTCATTAAAGTTTTTGAAAATCTCATCTTATTTTATTTTAAAAATTTTACTAGTTCCCTATAGCCAAAAATCATTCCAAAATCTGAACATTGCTTCCTTTTGTATGGGCATTCATCTGCGGTGCATAGTAATTCTGCATCGTAGTGATCCCGTTGGAGAACTTACCGGCCGCATTGGAGACAAGGTCATATTCAAAGACGTATTTTCCTTTCGGCATGTACTGGATGTAGAAATTCGTGGAAGCATCTTTGGTAGACTGATAATAGCCTAAGCTGTTTTTCCACTGGTAACCGGACAATACATCTATAGGTTCAAATCCTGCTGCACGCATATCTTTAATATGAATAAATTCCATTGCTCTGTCTGTATTCAGGATCATTCTTACGGTTACTTTATCGCCTACTTTTAAAGGAGTATCCGATGAAATTTTCTGAAGTTCTTCGCCGTTTACTGTTTTTACTTTTTTGTAAAGTTCTTTGGTAATGGAGATGTAGTTTTCAGAAGACTTTATTTTATCTAAGTCCTCATAATACTGCCAGAACAATCCTCCCTGCGCAATACCAGGACCTGGCTTGGTTACAGTAACTGTTCCTAAGTTTTTGTCTACTGCATCCGTTTTCACGGTTGATTTCACATAACCTGTAGCCTGCGTCTGCGGAACTAATTCTTTTCCACCCCAAACGATGGTTGCTTTGTCGCTTTCAGCACTTGTCCATGATTTTCCTGAATTTAAGATCGTAAAGATCACTTCTGAGGTTCCTCTTGAACTTCCCCATGAATTCACTTCTTTCTGGGTAATCAGCCAGATCTTCATGTCTTCAATGAATTTCTGATCGTTAGATTTCAGTTTATTGAATGCTTCCAAAGCACCGGCCTGATTGACGACTTTAGATCCGAACCATCCCCAGTCGTTCAGGTTCTGTTTCCAGTAAACGCCCTGAGTTTTTGTATCGGTAGATGTTTCTTTCAGGTAGTTCATTAATTTATCTGAAACGTCTTTTAAGCCATAATCATTCATCAGTAAAGCAGCACGGTGAAGTCCGAAGAACGTGAACTCTGTGATTTTCGCTGTCTTTGCTTTCTGTTTTACCAATGTTTTTAATGAGGCTCCTTTTCCTTTTAAAGGATATTGCTTTTCCCAATAGTTTCGGGTGTCAAGATAATCCATGGTCCAGTTGGTCCAGATATTATCCTTTTTCACATCCCAGTATTTATCAATCTCATTGTCTACATACTGAACTAATTGGGTTACCAGTTCTTTCTGACCTGAACTTTGATAATCTTTCGCACTATCTTTTAACCATGTATTGATTTTCCCTAAATTTTTAAGGATATATAGTGATGTTCCGTAAGAACTTGGATATCCTGGGTACCAAGAGAATCCTCCGTCCGGGTTCTGAAGCTTCTTAAGATCACTCCAGTCCTGATTAATTGAATTTCTCATGGTATTGGCATCAAACAAAAGAGCAAGTTTCTGCATCTGCTCGCCTTCATTTTTACTTTCCAGTACCCAAGGCGTTTCTTCCAATAATAACTGTTTCAATTCCTGATTTTTTTCAAGATTTGAATTCAGTAATCCTTTGTTCTGATATTCTTCAAAAACGGTCTTCATTTTTGGATTGGCCTTGAATATCTCAGAAGCCAGTACATCTGCAAACCATTTGTTAAAGATTACATCAGCAGAACTGTTCTGATCGTTTTTCAGGCTTGGTAATGCAAACATAATTTCCCAGATCGGATTTGTGGTCAGTTCCAGGGTATTGGAAACATTGGAGATCGTCGTAGAGGTTGTATTTTTAAGATTATCTAAAACAAATGTTTTTGTTTCACCTTCTTTCACAAATATCGGTACAGCATCCGTTACGAGCATTCTGTTCGGAAGTACAGCCACTGCCTGCTGTTCGCCGTCTGAATAAGCTCCTGCTTTCGCTATTACTTTTAATATAATGGAAGAGACATTATTCGGAACTTTCAATTTCCAGGTTAATGCACTATTTCCTTTTTCATTTAAATTAAAATTCTGCGTTCCTGCACTGATCCCGAATTGAGAAGTGATATTTTCATTCGTAAAGGCATCAAGAATCTGAAGTTCTGCGGAACCGCTTAATTTTTTATCAGTAAGATTGGACAGTTTTGACTGAAGATTCAGTTCATCGCCTTCTCTTAGGAATCTTGGATAGTTTGGTGTTACAGAGAATTCTTTCTGCGTTACTACCTGTTTCTCCAATACCGCTGCTCTGGCATCTTTGGTGTGAGCCAGGAACATCAGTTTCCATTTGGTCAATGCTTCAGGAGAAGTGAATTCAAAACTTACATTTCCTTCTGCATCTGTTTTCAGATCAGGATAGAAAAATGCAGTTTCATTCAGGTTTTGACGTACGGGAACTTTTTCCAGGTCTTCTTTTTCAACTGCAATTTCGTTTAAAGATCCTGCTGCATCGGCTTGCGCTTCCGATTCTCCTAAGGCTACTTCCATTTTTCTGGCCATCTTAGCCTGTGCTGCAACAGGTGCATTAGGAGGAGCAGGAGCATAAGCCGGACTTTTCACACCCTCAACCATCGCATCTGTGCTATAAATTGCGTTACTCATTTGATAAATCCCACCATCAAACCAGTTAAAATTCGGTACATCTACATATTTTCCATTGTAATATTTCAACCTTTTCTGATAGTACTGTTGCAACAGAGACTGTCTGATATCATAAGAAGTCACAATGGAATATGGCGTATATAAATTCTGCCAGCTGAATGTATTCACTGCAAACTGATCCAGTGACATGTCGTACATATTGGCCAGTACTTCAGCATTTACTTTTTCTTTATCGCTTCCTGAAACTTTTACCGTCCACTTTTCTTTGGAGTTCGGTTCCAGTTTATCTCTGAAGGTTACGGTTTCAATTTTTACAGGCTGCTCGGTGTCTTTTATTTTTAAAGTCACAGACTGGGTCTGCACATCATTGAAAGCTGCAATCTGAAACTGGATATTCAAAGCTGCGATCCCTTTGTCTTTCGGGATGTCTGTGGTATATTCCAGGACTCCTTTTTTCAGCTGATGTACTTCAGAAACTGTTTTTCCTGAACCGTCCTGAACAAATACATTCACAAGTGCATCAGGAACTGCCGAATACACATACACTTTAGCCTTCTCTCCTCTTGAAAATTCATTTTTAGGTTCAATAACCGTAAGGAAGGTTTTCTGTGAAGGTTTTAAAGCTCCTTTATCCCAGATACTAAAATTCTGAGAAGATTTTATGGTGTCTTTTCCTTCGATGTTATACAATTCAAGCTGATAATCTCCCGCTTCCAGTTTTCCTAAATCTAATTCCGTAGCCGGTTGCTGAAGTTTTTCAGAAATTAATTTTTCTGCTTTCCAGTTTTTGATCTCTTCAGTTTTATCAAACAGATCGTGCGGGAATTTACTGGTGAACTCTTCTTTGGAATATTTCGGAAGGTCCTGAACTTGTGATGTAAAATTATCTCTGAAAATTCTGTTCGGTACCGCTAGTTTTGACAGTTTAACGTTATATGATTTTTTAAGATTCTGTTCGTTATAATTCAGGGTTTCTACCTTCAGTTTTACATTTTCGTCACTGAATGTATTCTTGATACCGTCAGCTTTAATATAATGGGAAACTGAAGCCACTTTCAACTGGGTGTTGGCAGACTGTGTTTCTCCGTTGATATCCGTTGCTGAAGCACTGATCTCATAGTTATCGATCTGAATTCCTTCCAGCTTTTCATCTTTTTTAAGTTCAAGTCGGATTGTAAATTCTCCCTTTTCATTGGTTTTAGCCTCGCCAAGGATTGAATTCTCATTGTCGTTACCACGTGGATACCACCAGAAGTATCTCCATCTGATGTTATGTTTTTTAATTTCATAATTAATGGTGGTATTGCTTAAAGCGACTCCGGAGAACATCATTGCTTTTCCTTTCAGCTCTATGATCTGTCCGTATTTGTATTCTTCTTTTACAGGATCAAAAGTCACTTCAAACTTAGGTCTCTTATATTCTTCCACTCTGATGTCTTTATACCCCTGAGATCCTTCATCTGTTCTTAAGTAGAAAACTCCGTTCAGCTGACCTTTCGGAAGGATAAAACTTCCATGGTAAGAACCGAATTCATTCGTTGAAAAGTTCTGAGAAGAAACTTCCTGGCTGTTGGCATCAAGAAGTGTGATTTTCTGTTTCAAACCAGAAGTTACAGATTCAACTTCTTTATCAATTTTTGTATTGATTACTTTGAAATAAACAGTTTGTCCCGGTCTGTAGATAGCTCTGTCTGTAAAAATTTGTGCGAGTGTACGGGCCTGTTTATTGGGATTATAGTCTTCTGCATTCCCGCTGTTGCCATACACCTGCATGATTTGAAAATCATTCGTTTTTGGCTGACGGATCAGGAACGTTCTGTAGTATTCTTTGCTGTCTGTGGAAGGGAATTTAAAAATACCGTTTGCATCGGTTTTCCCGTCAATTTTATTTAAAGTTTTATTGGCAACAAATTCATAGAAAGTAAGGCTTTCATTGGCTGCGGGTTTACCGTTCTCACTGTTAACCAATTTCAGAGCATTGGAAAGCTGGTTTCTGTCTGTTTTCGTTTGATAGATCACTCTGTTTCCTGAAACCAGGAAGTAAAAATTCTGTCTGGAATCGCTGTTTTTTGCTTCAGATCCTGCCACGGCATATTCAACAACATAGACTCCTGAAGGCAGAGGTTTGATTTCCAATGAAGTTTTATGAACCTGATAATCTTTGGAATCACCAAGCTGGAAAGTTTCTTTTCTTACAAGATTTTTTTTCACCTTTCCAAAGGTATTGTTGTAAGAATTCTGCACATACTGCATCAATGCTGTAAAATCTTCCTTTACTTCATAAATATTCAGTGAAAATTCTGTTACGTTCTTATGGTCCGCTACAAAATGAACCGGCAGATTATTCTGGGTCTGCTGCTCATATTTAATGGTTAGAAACGGATTTGTAATCTGATTTTCTTTATTTTTTATATTTTCAATGAATGGAGATTTTGGACACTGCTTTTTCGCCTGGTCCGCAACAGCCAAAGCTTCTTTCTCCTTCTTTTTCGCGATCAACTCATTCATGATATCTTCCATGATGATCACTTTGTAATCTCCTTCTGCATCAGATTTCAAAAGGGTCTGAAGCTGTTCCAGTTTGTCTTTACATTGATTGTAATTACAGTTTTCTGTCAGCTTTTCCTTCATGAAATACAGCTTAGGATTTCCGTTGTTTTGTGCAATCAGTTCATCATAAGCAGCAGTGATCTGCGTTCTGTTTTCGGTGAGTTCATTTTTTGTGAAAAGACCATTTTCGGAAAGAAAACCGATTTTTTTGACAGAATACCATTCAAACAAAGTCGGGAAATAGGCAATATCCTTGATATCTGTAAAAACATCTTTGTACTTCGTCAAAGACACTTTTTTCATATCCTGCTTCTGCTGATCAAGTTCTTGGTAGCTTTTCTTCAGATAGTTTTTAAAATCCAGTTTACTCCAGGTTTCAATCTGAGACAAGTCTTGTGAATTGATATTGGTTCTGCTTTCTATTTCCCATGAATTCTGATTATAATAATCCATAAAAAATCCGTTCAGAAGAACAGCATATATTAATTTCTCTTCGCCTTTCAATTGGGCATCAGTATCTTTAAGCTTTGTGAAAAACTTGGAGGCAGCATCATTCTTATCGTCATCTACAGTAAGGTTTACAACACTGAATTCCGCTTTCAGAGAACGGATAAGCTGGATAGCATTATTTTCTTTCATGGCGTGGTTTTGTATGTCTAAAATGATGGGAAGATTAGATTTATAGGCGCCTTTCGCACTATTTTCAGTCACTTTCTTCCACTGGTCGTCGTAGTATTTCTGCGCATGCATTTGGGCAAAAAAGCCGAAACACAGAAGTATCATTATGAGTTTAACATTTTTCATATATTGTTATTTTCTTATTTCTATTTTGTCTCCTTTTGTTCTGGCATTCATCTGAGGGGCATAATAATTCTGCAGAACTGCAAAACCGCTCGAGAAGCTTCCTGAAGCATTACATACCAGGTCATACTCAAATACGTATTTCCCTTTTGGCATATAGTAGATAAAGAAGTTCGTAGAGGCATCTTTTGTGACCTGGTAATAAGCCAGATTATTTTTATACTGATAGCCAGACAGTACATCTACTGGTTCTAAGCCGGCTGCTCTCATATCTTTCAGGTGTACATACTGCATCGGACGATCTGTATTCAGGATCATCCTTACGGTTATCTTGTCTCCTACCTTCAAGGGACTGTTTTCTGTAATCTTTAGCAGCTGCTCTCCATTTTCAGTCTTTATTTTCTTATAATATTCCCTGTTCATCGAAAGATAAGTTTCTGTAGATTTTACATTCTCCAGATCTTCATAATACTGCCAGAATAATCCACCTTGTGCAATTCCCGGACCAGATTTTGTAACGGTAACCTCAGCCAGACTCTGATTGATATGGTCTGATTTGATTACCTGCTTCAGGTAGCCTGTCGTTTTGGTCTGCGGCGAAACTTCTTTTCCGCCCCAGGTCACAGTTGCTTTATCTGCTTCCGGTGTAGTCCATGATTTTCCTGAATTCATCATAATGTAAATGATCTCTGCCGTTGTTCTGGAATTTCCCCATGAATTTACTTCTTTTTGGGTAGCCAACCATACTTTAGATTCTTCAATGAAATCAACATCATTTGGAGCTACTTTATTTAAAGCTTCTATGGCTCCTGCATGGTTCACGGCTTTGCTTTCATACCAGCCCCAGTCGTTCAGGTTCTTTTTCCAGTAAGCGCCCTGGGTTTCTGATGATACAGAAGTTTCTTTAAGATAATTAATCAGCTTTCTGGAGGTATTTTGAAGCCCGTAACTGTCATAAATAAGAGCAGCCCTGTGAACCCCGAAGAATGTAAGATCTGTTACTTTGAATTTATCTGCACGGCTAATGATCATGCTTTTGAGCCCCGCTCCTTTTCCACTGATGGGATATTCTTTTTCCCAATATCTTCTTGCATCCAGATAATCTAAAGCAAAATTACTCCACGGATTGTCCTCCTCTTCTTTCCAGTATCTCTCCAACTGTCCGTCTACAAAACTGATCAGGGATGAAACCATCGCATTCTGGCCAGATTGGTATTCAGAAATTCCGTCTTTAAGCCATTCATTCATCTTGCCCAGATTTTTCAGGATGTATAATGAGCAGGTATAGGAACTTTCATAACCGGGAAGCCACGGAAAGCCTCCGTCTCTGTTCTGATATTCCCTAAGCAGGTTCCAATCTTTATTGATCGAATTTCTCATAGCATTCACTTCGAAAAGCCTTGAAATATTATTCATGGTTTCGGTTTCGGATTTGGCCTGTAGAACCCATGGGGTCTCTTCCAGTAAAATCTGTTTAAGTTCCTGATTTTTTTCAAGATTGCTTTTCAGAAGATCAGCCGTTTTGTATTCATCAAAAACCGCTTTCATTCTTGGATTGGCTTTGAAAATTTCAGTTCCTACCACATCAGAAAACCAGGTATTGAATATTTCATCAGAGCTTATATTTAAATTCTGGCTCAGATCAGGAAGTGCAAAAATAATTTCCCAGATCGGATTGGTTTTCAGCTCCAGCGTATTACTGAAATTAGAAGCCGTCCTGGAAGTACTGTTCTTTAAATTAGTCAATGTAAATGTTTTAGTCTGTCCTTCCTTTACAAAAAGGGGAACAGCATCGGTAATCAACATCCTGTTTGACAGCACCGCAACCGGTATCTGCTCGCCATCGGAATGGCTTCCTGCCTTTGCCACTACTTTAATGATAATTGAATATACTTTATGGAAAGGTGTTTTAATATTCCAGCTTACCGTGGAATTTCCTGTTCCTCCAACATTAAAATTCTGCACAGATGATGTGATCCCAAATAACGAGGAAATATCTTCATTGGTTTCCGCATTCAGGATCTGTAAGGATGCGGCACCAGCCATGGCCTCATCGGTAAGATTTGAAATCCTGGTCTGAAAATTCAGCTCATCCCCTTCTCTTAAAAACCGTGGATAGTTTGGATTAACGGAAAGTTTTTTCTGTGAAACAATATCTTTTTCCAAAACTGCACTTCTTGCATCTTTGGTATGGGCCAGGAACATCAGCTTCCATTTGGTGAGTGCTTCAGGAGTTGTAAATTCAAAGCTCACACGGCCTTCTTGATCTGTTCTCAACTGGGGATAGAAAAAGGCTGTCTCATTAAGGTTCTTACGGACTTTCACATCATCCAGGTCTTCTTTTTTCTCTTCAGATTGCTTTTCTTTTTTATCTGTAAGCCTGCTGTCTTCTTCATTTTCAAAGCGCCCTTTTTTTCTGCCTCCGTCACTGCTTACTTCCATTGCTGTCATAGCTTTTGGTTTCGGACAGCCGTTGTAAGTATCCAACCCAGGAACCGTAGGACAAGCATCACGTCCATCATCTATACCATCGCCATCCATATCTGTGGTCATACCGTATTTAACCAGCAGATTATAAAAGACATTATCATCGAACCATCTGAACTGTGGGAGGTAGACGTTTTTAGTTTCTACATAATTAACCCTCTTATACCAATACAGGGATTCAAAGAAGTTATCTACATCATAATCTTCGATCACACTGTACGGAATGTAGTATTTATCAAACCTATAGTTATTCGGTGCAAATTTATCAAGAGATTTGTCATACATGGCAGCCAGCACCTCTGCCACTACTTTTTCTTTGTTTTTTCCCAAAACTTTAATGCTCCATTTTTCTTTTGAATTGGGCTCTACCTTATCTCTGAAGGTAGTAAGTTCTATTTTTAAAGGATCTTCTTCATTTTTAACATAGATATTCGCAAATTCATTCTGAACATCATTGTAGTGAGCCAGTACAAACTGTATATTATATTTGACAATATTTTTATCCTGAGAAACCGGGAAAGTATAAGCCAATACCCCGTTGGTAAACTTTTTCTCTTCACGTTTTTTATTCCCTTGCCCGTCTTGCCAGTACACACTCACTACAGCATCCGGAATGGCGGAATACGCATATAAAGTCACCTGAGAACCTCTTTTTACAGTCTCTTTGGGAGCTGTTATTTTAAGAAAAGGGAACTGATTGGGTCCCAACCCGTTTTTATCCCAAATGCTGAAATCCTGTTGTGTCTTTATGGTATCTTTTCCTTCAATATTATAAACCAATAACCTATAATCTCCGGCTTCCAGTTTTCCAAGACTCAGTTCTTTATCATTCTGTGAACGTTCTGTAACTGTTTTCAGGACCTCCCAGTTTTTACGGTCTTCTGACTTATCGTATCTGTCATGCGGGAATTTTGTCAGAAATTCTTCCCTAGACATTGTTGGAAGATCCTGAATGTTATTCTGAAAATTGTTTCTCAGAACCCTTTTTGGCTGTCTGAGCTGAATCAGTTTTACGTTATAATTCTTTTGTAAAGGAATATCATTGTAATTGAAAGATTTAACATTGATTTTCAATTCGTCGTCTGCTGATGCTTCCTTTATTTCATCAGCTGTGAGATAGTGTGAAACTGAAGCTACCTTGATATTGGTTTCTGCTGATTGAGTTTCACCATTAATGTCGGTGGCTGATGTTTTTACTTTATAATTGTGAACCTGTATTCCTTCCGTATTTTCATCCTTCTTGAGATCAATTTTAATGATAAATTCACCTTTTTCATTGGTTTCTGCTTTTCCTAAGATAGAATTTTCATTGCTATACTGATCAACGGGATACCACCAGAAATAACGCTGGCGTATATTTTCTTTTTTCAGCTCAAAACTGACATTGGTATTGCTTAACGGAATTCCCGAAAATGTAAGAACTTTTCCCTTCAACTCTATAGTCTGGCCATATTTATAATCCTTTTTGATGGTATCAAAGGTGATCTCAAATTTCGGACGCTTATATTCCTCTACAGAGAAATATTTTGAATCATTGATCTGATAACCTTTATACATCCCGGAAACCTGCATTCTGAACTGCCCGTTCAGCTTATCTTTCGGCAATACAAAACTTCCGCTATACGAGCCAAAGGCATTGGTTTTCAATTTTTTAGCGCTTACTGCCTGACTGTTAGCATCATATAATGTAACTTCCTGTTCATTATTAATGATGATATCATCTCTTTTTTTATCAAAATCGGGAATTGTGGACACTGCCTTGAAATAGACCGTCTGTCCGGGTCTGAATATCTCTCTGTCCAGAAAAAACTGGGTATGTGGATAAGGATAAGCTTCGGAACGGGCTTCATAAGCTCCCTCCATCATATTGAAATCATTATTCACAGGATCATAAATCAGGTAAGGAGGTATGGAATGATAATGGGCCTTTTCAGATGGAAATCTTGCAAAATTATCCGTCTGAATAAGCAGCTGTGTTTCATTTACATTTGAATAATCTCCAAAACCGTATTTCAGGAGCCTTGTATTAGGCATAAGCCTCCCGTTTTCCCTTGAAACCAGGATATAGTCTTTGTTTTCGTTGTAAATAACTCTTGAAGAAGTTACAAAAAATAAGAATTTAGATACATCTTCTCCATTGATATATTCACAGATGTACATTCCCTTGGGCAGGGACTTCATTTCCAGAGCTGTGGTATGCTCGTTATAGTCTTTTGTAGTGGGAAGACTGAAAACATCTGTTCTGAAAAGTTTTTTATCTATTTTTTTGTAGTATTCAATATAATCAAGATTTTTCAGATACTGGAGCTGTTTTTTGAAATCATTTATTGTGTAAATTTTTATGGTGAACTGATCAGCATTTTTGTGCCGGGCTACAATTTGAATCGGTTTTTCCGGCTCGTTGTGAACTTCGTAAAAAAGCTGTACAACAGGAGTCTTGATCTGGTTTTCCAGATAAGTGATATTGCTCAGGAACTTCGATCCGGGATATTCTCTTTTTACTTTATCAATAAGATCAGTCGTTTCTACAGGTTTTGACCTGAAAAGACTGCCTGCCAAATTATTGACAATTAATATTTTATAATCCCCTTTTACCGGAGAGTTTACCAGAGCAATCAGCTTTTCAATAAACTGATCGTCTTTCTTGATCTGATTCTCATAAACCAGTTTCTGATGCTGAAAATAGAGTTTAGAATTATTGGTATTAAAATCGATAAGGTTCTGGTATAATGCCAGAACAACAGCCTGATTGTCTTTCAGTTCATTTTTTGTCAATATATCGCTGTTGTTCAGAAACTCTATATTTTTTTTAACTTTCCAGTCGTACAGTGTAGGAAAGAAATCGAAATCACTTTCTTTATCAAAAGCATCTTTGTATTTTTCAAGACGTATTTTTTTGAGTTTTTTATCAATTGCTGAAAGCTCCTGAAACTTCTTCAGATAGTAATTTTTGAAATCAAGTTTCGTCCAGGATTCTATCTCCGTAACCTCTCCTTTATCAACATCTGTCCGTTTCTGGATCTCCCATTTCTTTCGTTCATAATAGTCTTCGAAAAACTCTATCTCCAGAACTTTAAATAGAAGCAGCTCATTTTTTTTCAACTCTTTTTCTGTGTTGCTAATCTTTGAAAAGAAAACCGATGCATAATCATTTTTAGGATCATCCTGAGTGTCTTTATAGATCGCAAATTCAGCTTTTAAAGATTTGATGATCTCCGTAGCATTCTTCTCTTTAATGGCTTTTTTCTGAATATCCAGTATAATGGGAAGACTTGATTTGAATTCTCCATTGCGATAGCCTTCTGCCACTTTCAGCCATTGCTCCTCATAGAAGTTCTGGGCTGAAAAAAATATACTGAAAAAAGTAAAAAACAACAGAACATATTTGGAGATGTTTTTCATAGGTATTATTTTTGATAAATGAATTTCTTAAAAATACTGAAAAAAACTGTCATTGACAGCCAAATTTATGTCTCCGTTATGGGAACTTTATTTGCAGTATTTTTCATGAAAGAGCAAAACACATTCCGTTTCCCTACAATCCTGTTAATATTCATCACTTATTTCAGCGGTTATATTTATACTAAATATCAGTATACCAGGCACTTTTTCAAAATACTGGTTCTGAACGCAGCAGCCGGCGTTATCTGTGCTTTTCTGATCATTCATAATCACAATGAGATAAGACTTCTCAAATGGTTTATTATTGTGATTCTGGGGCTTTTGTACAACAGTTTTTTTCTTGATGTTTATATCCGGAAGATTCCATTGCTGAAAGTATTTTATGTAGGACTGGTCTGGGCGTTGGTCAACTGCTGGCTTACGCTTCCGGAATTCAGCATTCCTATATTCCTGATCAGTTTCTTTTTTATAACAGCACTCGTTCTACCTTTCGATATCCGGGATATGAACAGTGATACGGTACAGACTTTTCCAAAGCTGATCGGCATTCAGAATACAAAGTATATCGCCTATGTACTGGTCTTTATCAGTATGCTTATCGCTATTTTTTATCTGCAACTGATATACAGTATAGCATTTTTTCTCTCAGGAATTATCACCTACATCCTTATCTACTACTCTGAAAATAAAAGAGATGACACTTATTTTTCTTTCTGGATAGAAACGTGTTCTGCACTTCCTTTTTTATTTTTGCTAATATTGGAGTATTTTTGACGAATGATTATCAAAAAGCTTTCCCTTTACAATTTCAAAAACCATTCGGAGAAGAAGTTCGAATTCTCTCCGCAGATTAACTGTTTTGTGGGAAACAACGGCGCCGGAAAGACCAATATCCTCGATGCCCTGCATTATTTATCTGTAGGAAAAAGTTTTTTAGGCAATACCGATTTTAACAATATCAAAAGGGAGGAAGATTTTTTCACCATTGATGCCGAAATTCAGAATGAGGACAGTGAAGATATCATTAAGATCTCCCAGCCCAAAGAAGCTAAAAAGATCATTAAAAAGAATGACAAAAGCTATGACCGCCTTGCAGACCACATCGGATATCTGCCGAGTGTGATGATCTCTCCCTATGATTCCAATCTGATTTCAGATTCGGGAGAAAGCCGGAGAAGGTTTCTGGATTCTATGATTTCTCAGACGGATTCGGAGTATCTTTTTGACCTGATACAATATCAAAAAACAGTACAGCAAAGAAATGCATTGCTAAAATATTTCGCTAAAAACAGAACCTGGGATAAAGATTCACTGGACATTTATGATGCTCCCATCAGTAAGTTTGGAACCAGTATTTTCATCAAAAGAAGGAATTTTGTTGAGAAATTAGGGCCTATTGTCCAGAATTTTTACAGGATTATTTCAGGAGGAAAGGAAACCGTTTTAGTACAGTACCAGTCTGATTTAAGTGAAAGCTTCAACTCTGCTGATCCTGACAGAGCTTTTCAGACCCTTTTAACGGAAAGTCTTGACAGAGACCGGATGCTAACCTATACTTCAAAAGGTATTCACAAAGATGACCTTCTGTTTGAAATGGACCACATTCTGATCAAGAAAATAGGTTCACAGGGACAGCAGAAATCTTTCCTGATCTCGTTAAAACTGGCACAGATGAGTCTTGTCAAAGAATTAACAAAAAAGACTCCCATCCTTCTATTGGATGATATTTTTGATAAGCTTGATGATACTAGGGTTTCACAGTTAATTGAATTGGTTAATCAGGAAAATTTCGGACAAATATTCATTACAGATACCCACAGGGAACGTACGGAAAGTGTGGTGAAGAAAATCAACGAGGAAAGCATTATTTTTGATGTTTAAAACACAATACGTGAATCCTGAGTGTAAGAACTCAAGATCTGTTTCACGAAACTTGAAACCCGAAACTTATGAAAAGGAATAAAAAACGTGAATTTCAATCATCAGAACTTGTAAAATCTTTTGCGAGGATCTATGGCTTCGAACATAAGCTGATTGCCTTTGAAATTAAAGATTTTCTTGAGGATTATCTTGACGAAAGCCTTTTCAATGAGATCAGAAGCGTCAATATTGAAGGTCAATGCATCATGATCAAAATTGATTCTCCCCTGCTCAAACATGATTTTCAGATGCGTAAAAGCTTTTATCTTAAAAAGTTTCAGGATAAATTCGGAGAGGATAAGTTTAATGACTTGCGTATTGTATAAATTTCCATTTCAGCCGTTTCATTTTCCGTTACAGAGTATCCTCAAAAAAATGAAAATGCTCCTTTTCGGGAGCATTTTGAGTTAATATATAGATTAAATTGTAGTCAAGATAGTTTAATGTTCTTCCTGTTTATTGGTGATCGTGCTGCTCATCAGATCATCTGCTTTTTTATCCAATCCTGAACTCAGGGGAATGAAAAATTTGAATGGATGCTTTACAAAATACCTGAAAATTTCTTTGTAGATCTCACTTACCTGTCCAAAGTTCATCTTTCTTGATCTGAACGCCAGGAACATGGATAAACTGAAACTTACCAGGAAGTTAAAGAACCCTATGAGGAAAACAGTAACGAAAGATATCCAGAACGTATAGGAATCTACTGAAAAATCTTTCCCGTAAAGGCCTAGGGCGAAGTTTCCTGCAGCAAACGTAATGTGTCTGATATCAAGGTCCAATCCGAAGAAAAGTCCCACAGGTGCTGTAGCCCCTAAAAATACCCCAAACCAGAAATTGGAAACGATTCCCGGCCAGTTTTTAGCATAATATTTAGACAATTTTTTTGCGAATTTCTTACCCAGGAAATTTCTGATCGAAAGGTTTTTTGCAATCCTCTCCGGAATCTGATAGAACACAGAATTGTTTCCTATATTTCCTGAAATAATCCCCGAAATAAAGAGGTAGAACCCCGCGATACTGGCATGCAATATAGCTTTAGATTTAAACGGATCAAGGTCTTTTAATAATTTATCTGATCTTTCAACGGCTAAATTCTGTGAGAAAAATACATCAAGACCATAGATGATTGCCAGAGCAATCGGAAACGAAAGCAGCACATTTCCTACAAAGGCAATGAACTGACTTCTGAAAAGCTTGGATACAAGATGGGCAAATTCGGTGTTATTCCGCTTGTTATTCCCTTCTTCGGATAACACTTTGGTCATGGTCGCCGCAGTCATGGCGGGCTGCTTTGTGGCCAGAGTAAAGCCCATCAGATAGATCATCACAAACCCCATCGCATAGTTCATGGAATATAAAAATGCATGTGAAAAGTCACTTCCGGGAATATAGCCGTAAAGCATTTTCAAAACACAGAGTACTCCTACGATAATTCCACCGCCACTGGCTTTATAGAACATCGTCATATACTCTTTACGGGTAGAGGTGATGTAATGGGTACCGGTTTCTGCAGTGTGGTTGGTAATAAGATGTGAGATCAGACGGGTACTGTCATTAATCAGGTCTGCAATATTATTTTTATGGGATTTATAGTTCAGGATGTTAAAAATCAACTGTTTTGATTTTATGGTAATATCCTGTTCATTATCAATCACAAGAAGCTGTACGATTTCATAGATCCTTTCCGTTTGCTGACGGATCTTGAGAAGCGACTGGTTGATTTTTCCGGAGATCCCGTATTTGGCAGAATTTTTAAAAGCAATATTGACAAATTCGTGGCAGTGTTCTGTATAGATCTTGATCTGTTTGTATCGGCTGTCTTTGGAGTGCAGCTGAAGTTCAGGATCATTTTTAAGGTCTTCGGTAAGTGCCTCCAACTCGTTCTGAAGAGCAAGAAACGGATTATCCAGGTTTCTGTATTGCGGGGCCATTCTTACCACTTCCACTTCCATAGCCATCCCTGTAACACGCCAGGAAAGAATACTCATCGAAAAGATCAGTTCTTTTTTAACATTGGGTGTGGTGATAAAATCTGAAGCTCCCAGAAGGTGTAAAAACTCATCAACTTCATTTTCAGGAAGATTGTTCAGGTAGGCCAGATCTTTTTTGGGTCTCAGGCTGACATTGTCAATCATGTACCACACCGTTTTTTCGTTTTCTACGGGTGGCAGTATTTTATTAAGAATCCTTTTCTTAAGTTCCGGAAAGAAAGCGTTTTCTGAAAGAATATTGGCTTCGGTCAGGGAAAGGTTGAAGGGCCTTCCTTGAAAAACATTATGGATGTAATGTTTAAAATTTTCGGCAAAATTCGGGTTATTTCTTAGAAAATTCAGAACATCCGTAAAATCTGACTTTTTAACGCTCTCCAGAAACTCGGCAAACGGTTCTAAAGAATGAGTTTCGTTCTTAAAAGAGAAGTATTTTTTAAGAACTGATTCAAAATTTGTACTGGAATTAAAAAATTTCATTAGTACAAAGATACTATTTCAAACTCACATTCCTCATCTGTCTCATGATCCAATTATGTTTCTTCCTTAAATAAGGTGATGGATTTTTAGGATCATATTTCTTGGGATTAGGCAATACAGCGGCGATCCAGGCTGCATCTGAAGCACTTAGATCTTTGGATGATTTTCCAAAATAATATTGGGCCGCAGCCTCTACTCCGAATACGCCCTGCCCCATTTCAATAGAATTCAGGTATCTTTCCAGAATAATATCTTTACTCCACACCTTCTCAATAATGAAGGTATACATCGCTTCCAGCCCTTTTCTGAACCAGCTTCTGCCCTGCCAAAGAAACACATTCTTTGCGGTCTGCTGGGAAATGGTACTTCCTCCGCGGATCTTTTTTCCTTTCTCGTTATTCTTCATCGCCTTTTCAATAGCGGTATAATCAAAACCGTTATGATCAAAGAATTTCTGGTCTTCAGATGCGATCACCGCTTTTTTCACATTATTCCCCATTTCGTCATAGGAAATATAGTCCCTGTGCAGTTTTCCGAACTCAAAAATGCCTCCTATCTGTGTAATGGTAATGGGAGGATTAAAAAACCGGCCCCAGATAATGAAAACCACATTCATAACAAGAACGATGAAAATTAGCTGTTTAATTTTTTTCCACATAATTTTTTCTAAAAAGGAACTGCAAAAATAAACAATTCGCCCGAGTTATTGAAGCTCTTTCATATAGGTTAGCTGATATTCCGGAAGAAGTTCAGGATGGAAGATCTTGATATAATCTTTCAGGATAAGGTCAGCTCTTACGGCACCGCTTTCGAAGAAGTCATTGGCTTTATCCTTTTCTTTTCCGGCAATCGTGTAGATTTTTCCTTTATTGAATACGTCCAGCTTTCCGTAGAAAGGATTGGTGCCCACCATTTCTTTTTTAGAGGTATGACTTCCGGCATTGACCCAATACTGTACTCCTGCTGATTTGGCATATACTTCTTCAAAACTCATGGTCAGAGACTTTTCTTCCTTATTCTCTTTCATGATATAGGAAGCATTGGCATCTGTGATATAATTGGCTACGGATGTTTTTCCACCCGGCAGATACCAGACATCTCCGTACATTTCGTTGGCAAGCACTACAGGTTTATCCTTTGCCTTTAACGCAAGCTGCTTCAATTCAGCATAATTTTTTTCAATTTCCTTATATTTTGCTTCTGCTTCTTTCTCTTTTCCGAAAAACTCACCGAAAAGTTTGATGTAAGCTGTTTTTTCCAACGGAAGCTGCTCCATATACTCATCCAGAAAAACAACCTGAATTCCGTTATTTTTTAGCAATTGATATGCATTGTCAAAGCTTGCAATATAGTTGGTGAAAATAGCATCCGGTTTCATCGAAATGATCTTTTCTACATCATACTTCTGCTCACTTCCCACATTCTGGATCTTCCCCGACTTTAAAAGATTTTGAATTTTCTCAGAATAAATATACTCCGGACTTGAAACGCCTATGATCAGATCTTCAGCTCCCAATTCGGAAATATACCCTGCCATGCTCGCATTCAAAAGGATGATTTTCTTAAATGGAGTCTGATTTTGCTTAAAATTATAGGTGAAATTTCCCGACTTCAGTTCCAAAAGACCATCGTGCTCCTTAAATTGGGTACGATTTGAAATTTGGATCCAGTCTGAGGACGAAATTTTTTGTTCTCTTTTACAGGAGATTAGCGCTATAACCGTAAATAAAAGTAAAATTCTCTGTTTCATCTTTCAAAGAACGGAAAAAAGTGCTATATTTGCAAACCTTAAAACATCAAGGAAACGACGGCCTCGTGGCGCAACTGAATAGCGCATCTGATTACGGCTCAGAAGGTTACAGGTTTGAATCCTGTCGAGGTCACCAACAGCCAAATGGCGCCAACTAAAGACTGTTGGCGCTATTTTTATTTACTTACTATAAGTTCGAGACCTCAAATTTGGAGAGATTTTTTAGCGTTTCTTTGGTGTATTCTGCAATATCTTTTTCACCTTGCTTATCAAATAATTACTATAACAATTTCAAAATAAGTCAATCGTATGGCAGTATTGACATTAGCAAACAATACAACTTTTAGCATTTGAATGGAATATTTTTAACATCTGGATAAAATCATCAATACTTATTTTAACCTTTCCTATTTAAATATTAAATTGCATCTACGTTAAAAAAACTATGGACAAATACAGTTTTTTGGAAATAGCAGCATTTATAGGAATATTTTTAGTGTTGATTCTTGCTTTGTTTTTGCTTACTGTTAAAACAAAATATAAATTAGGAAATCGCCTTTTCGCTTTTTTTCTTATCGGAAATGCCGTAGATGCTTGTAAATTTTTGATTCATCATATTCCTGAAAATTTCATCAGCCTTGAGGTTTTTCGTTGGAGTATTGTCTATTTGGTTCCGGCATTGTTTTATCTCTATGTATTGTCCGTTTGTTTTTCTGACTTTCGATTAAAAACGAAACATTTGCTGCACGCTATTCCGTTTGTTGCTTATAATTTGTATTTAATGTCGGGTATTTATTTTGAAAATACAGCTATGAAATTGCATTTCATAAAGACTATGAATCAAATGCCTATTACACATTTTTTTCAATTTCTTTTCGAATTGCTATTTCAGGTTTATTTTATTGCTTCATTTCTGGTTATTAGAAAGTCTAGAACTGTCTATCTCGAGAATTATACGAATCCGAATGTTTCTGTAATTAATGCACTTTATAAAATAACAATTCTATATTATCTCTTACATTTTTTAGTACTTCTAAGATGGCTGGTTACTTTTACCATTGGTTTGGGAGAAGTCAGAGCCTGGATTGTAACCCTTGATGGGTTTGCGTTTTTATTCTGTACTTGCTGGTATCTATTTACCGCATTAAACAATCCGGAATTTTTCAGAGGAGTCAATTCCCATCTGAAACCTATTACAGAAGTTGTTCCAAAACAAAAACCTAATCTTATTGTAGCTGAAGAAAAAAATAAGCAAATCGAATTCTTAAAAGATTTTATGGTGGAAAAAGAACCCTTCTTGGATTCTTTGTTAACCATCCAAAATCTATCAGAGCAAGTAAAAATGCCTGTAAAAGATTTATCTACTTTGATTAACTTGTATATGGACAAACACTTTTTTGATTTCGTAAATGAATATAGAATTGAAAAAGCTAAAGAAATACTAAAAGATCCTTTGCAAAAAGAATTAACAATTCTGGAAATTCTCTACCAGGTTGGTTTCAATTCCAAATCGTCGTTTAGTACTTCTTTTAAAAAATATACAGGAACAACTCCGACAGATTTTAGAAAAAATCCAAATTAATCCATTCTTTTTCTAAGAAATGGGTTCGACTTTTTTTTAGTCGGTCGCGTACTGAGGCATTTTAAAGCATCTTTGCATCAAATTATGAAATCAGAATCGATTATGAAAAATTTCCTATTTGCATGGCTAGTGCTTTTATCTCTGGATACTTTTGCACAAAAAACCTACACCAATTCAAATAAAGAAAAAGCTAAGAAAATTGATTTAATCATTGGTAAATATCACGATTACAATCTTTTTAACGGAAGTGCTTTGGTTGTTCAAAATGGCGAAATTATCTTGCAAAAAAATTATGGAAAAGCCGACATTGGCTGGAATATCGAGGCAGCTTCTGACACCAAATTCAGAATTGGTTCCGTAACGAAACAGTTTACCGCAATGCTGATTATGCAGTTAAAACAAGATGGGAAAATTAAACTTGATGATAAAATAAGTGATTATTTGCCTTGGTTTAGCAAAACGGTTGGAAGTAAAATTACGATTCACCAATTATTAACACACACTTCCGGCTTACCCAATTACACCGATTTTCCTGATTTTAAAACTAAAATGGTTTTTGAAAATTTGTCTGGGAAAGATTTTGCAATCAAATATTTTAAAGATAATCTGGAATTTGAACCTGGAACTAAACAGAATTATTGCAATACTGGCTATTATCTGTTGGGATTAATTATTGAGGAAATCACTAAAAAATCTTATGAAGAAATTCTCAAAGAAAAAATATTTGATGTCATTGGAATGAAAAATACAGGAATTGAAAACCCAAAAAAAATTATTTCAAATGATGCACAGGGTTATGATTTTGACTACGATGGTTATCAAAAAACGGATTATATTAATATCAAAACTGCCGTATTTTCTGCTGGCGGAATGTACAGCACAGCCAATGATATGCGAAAATGGGATGATGCTTTATACACGAATACTTTGCTAAATAACGAGAACAAAAAAATATATTTCACGCCAAATTTAGGCGATTACGCTTACGGTTTGGTTGTTCAGAAACACCAGAATTTTTTAGGTTCAGGAAAAAATGTTACAACAATGACACATAGTGGCGGAATCAATGGTTTTTCCTGCAATATCGCCAGAATTCCGGAGGACAAAATATATGTGATCTTGCTTGATAACACCAGAGCAGGTAAAAGAGGCGGACAATTGGAAGCTATTATCGATGATGTCTTCCGAGTTCTATACAGCACCAAAGTTGATTTACCTAAACCCTTAATTATCTTCGAAGTTTATAAAAAAATGAAAGCAGAATCAGTAGAAAAAGGAATTATTTATTTAAAAGAACTGAAGAAAAATAAATTTGATGCTTATAATTTTAATGGTTTTGAAAATGAACTTAATAGATTGGCGTACAAATTTCTAGGCGAAGGGAAAACTGATGAAGCTTTAAAAATTATTAATTATACCGTTTCAGAATTTCCTAATTCATCCAATATTTACGATACACGGGGCGAGATTTATTTCAATAAAAAAGATTACAATGCTTCCAAAAAGGATTATCAGAAAACGTTGGAACTGAATCCGAATAACGACAATGCCAAAGAAATGCTTTTAAAAATCAATCAAATCCTTTCTCAAAAAAATTAATTAAAATGAAAAACCGACTTTTCTTATTATTACTAACTGTTTTATTTACAAATACGCTTTCTGCCCAAGAATTAAATAATTTCAAAGAGGCAAAAAATAGAAATCAAAAATCGATTAAACAAAATGCAGTCTATATCGACCAAATAGATTCTTTAATGGCAAAATCATATGAAAGAGGTTTGTTCAATGGAAATGTCCTTATCGTTAAAAATAATAAAATCATCTATCAAAAATCATATGGATTTACTGATGAAACGAAACAAACTGCTTTAAACGATAAATCGATATTCAACATTGGCTCTATTGCAAAAGAATTTAATGCTGTCGCCATCATGATGTTAGTTGAACGTGGTCTTCTTAATCTCGATGATACGATATCTAAATTTAATTTAGGGTTACCAAAATGGTCAGAGAAAGTTACTATAAGACAGCTTATTAATTATGCGAGTGGCATTCCGCGAATCGATCCAATAGTACCAAAAAATGATGAGGAAGCGTGGAAGATTTTGAGAAGTAACGATAGTCTACTCTTTGAACCAGGAACGAATTACAGGTATGACAATGGCAATGTCTTTTTGCAAAGAAGAATAATTGAAAAGGTAACTGGAATATCATTTCAAGAATTTGTTACTAAAAATATAATTAAACCGTTGAAAATGACAAATTCGGTATTTGATCCTAAATTTGGTTCTAAAAACCGTACGTCTTGTTATGATTTTGACAATGTACGATGCCAAGAGATGCAATTTATTAGTGGATGGCTTTGGGTAGACATCAATGATATGCATAAATGGATTGAAGCGATGAACTCTAATCGTTTAATTTCCAAAGAATCCTTTCAAACTCTTTTGAAAAATCCATATGCAATTGACGAAGGAGGATCACTTGGCAGATACTTTGAAAAAGAAGACCTGCAAAGGCACAATGGGGTTTCTTATAAATTTGAATCTATCTTTTTAAACGATTTTAAAAATAATATTACGATAATTCTGGTGTCCAATAATCTAAATAGAGTTTGGGATTTGGGATATGTTATTCACAACTTGATGTTAGGAAAAGAGTACGAAATTCCTAAAAAATCTATTTATCAAGCGATAAGAAAAGAATCCCTCAACGATGTAAATAAAGGTATAGAGACTTATTATTTACTCAAAGAAAACTCTAAAAATGAATATAGTTTTGAGAACCCGGGAGAACTTAATAAGTTAGGATATGAATTATCAAGACTCGGAAAAATCAATGAATCCATAATAATATTTAAATTAGCTACAAATGAGTTTCCTAAAGATGCTAATCTTTTCGATAGTTTAGGAGAAGCCTATTTTACAAATAAGCAATACGATTTAGCATTAGACAGTTATAAAAAAGCGGTCATTCTTGGTGGAACCAACGGTAATGCAGAAAAAATGATAGAAAAAATCGAGAAAGAAATAAAAAAGTAAAATTTTCAAATCAAAATTTTAACCAAAAAAAAATCCCGTTAATACGGGATTTTAATTTCTGATATTCAAATTTATTTGATCTCTACAGGAACTGAGATTTTATCCCAATCCATTGTGAATCCATTACTATTTACTTTATAAACCAAAGTTTCCTGTGTTACAGGTAAAGCTTTTGTTTTTACATCAACACGTAAAGCATCTTTAGATTCTTCGTATTTATAAGCACCCCATTGTTTTGGCTCTTTGTTAAAAATCGCAGTCCAGGTTCCGCTCTCTTTAGGGATCAGGAAAAAGCTATATTTACCTGCAGGCAGCGGTTTACCCTGAACGGTAATATTTTTATCCGTTTCGAAAGTAGTTGCTTCATTGGCACCCGCACGCCAAACTTTATCATAAGCTTCTAAACCACCCCAGATGGTACGCCCTTTTACAGAAGGACTGCTATAGGCTATGGTAATGGTTGCATCTTTAATTTTTCCTGTAGCAGTAGCCGGAGGGCTGGCAGGTTTTTTTGTATCCTGTGCAAATGCATTTACTGACATCGTCATTGCAGCAAAAAGTACGGTAGCAGATTTAATCATTGTTTTCATAATATTTTTGTTTGTTGTTTGTTTACGAATTTACTGCTTTCGGCTTATAAAACAGTAAACCGATTGCAGAAAATATAATGACTGCCGCTGCCCCAATGACGTTAAGCCAAAGGAAAGAAACGATATCAAACTTATAAACGGCAATAACCGCAATTTCTGATAATATTGCAGAAATAAATACATTTGAGCCGGTGATTTTTTTATAGTAAAAGGCAACAAGGAAAATCCCTAATATCGGGCCGTAGAAAAGAGAACCTAATACATTCACCGCTTCAATAAGGGAACCCATTTGAGTGGCAAACATGGCCACGCCGATTGAGAAGATCCCCCAGGCTAAAGTGTGCAGGCGACTATACTTCAATTCGGTTGCATCATCAGGAATTTCTTTTTTGAATATCAAATGAACATCTTTTAGTGAACAGGCAGCAAGGGAATTCAGCGCTGCGGAAATTGAACCCCAGCTAGCCAGAAAAATGACAGCAAACAGTAAACCAATCATTCCTACAGGCAGGGTATTTTTTACGAAATACAGAAAAATATAATTGGTATCCGTTTTCTCTGCATTATAGTTTGAATTATTGATCGCTTCTTCTACCCTGCCGTGAAGCACTTTTACCTGGGTTTGGGTATTTTTAAAATCCTGAATTGTTTTGTTAAGTTGGGGAGAATGAGCTTCTTTCAACTTTAAAATTTCTTTCGATTCTGCATTAAATTTTATTTGCAAATTCTGATGCTCTTTTTCAAAAATGGAAGCCTGTTCAGGTTGTGTTTCCTTTAGATGTTGATAAGAGCGTTCGTTAAAATAAATCGGAGCCGGCTTTAGAGAAAAGAAAGCGAAAAGCAAAGCACCGATTAGAAGAATAGCAAATTGCATCGGAATTTTAACCAATCCGTTCAACAACAAACCCATTTTTGCATTGGTATTGTCTTTCGCAGTAATATACCTCCCAACCTGACTCTGATCCGTACCGAAGTAAGAAAGTGCCAGAAAAAAACCGCCAATTAAGCCGCTCCAGATATTGTATTTATCCTTCCAATCGAATTCTGTTGTGATTACATTGAGCTTTCCGGATTTCCCCGCCAGATATAGCGCATCCTTAAAACCAATTCCATTCGGCATATTTTGAATAAGCAGATACCCTGCAAAAGCCATGGTTCCCAGGATAATGAGAAACTGTAGTTTTTGGGTGTGAGCGATCGCTTTTGCACCACCAACATAGGTGTAAATCATCAGAATTCCACCTGTTAAAACATTGGTTAAGTAAATATTCCAGTTTAAAACGCTTGATAAGATGATACTCGGAGCATAAATGCTGATTCCTGTTGATAAACCTCTGGAAAAAAGAAAAAGTAGTGAAGTGAGTACCCTTGTTTTTTTGTCAAAACGGTTTTCTAAATATTCATAAGCGGTATAAACATTTAAGCGCTGAAAAATCGGGATGAAAGTGATACAAATAACAATCATCGCCAAAGGCAAACCAAAGTAATACTGAACGAAACGCATCCCGTCTGTATACGCCTGACCCGGTGCTGAAAGAAATGTAATGGCACTTGCCTGTGTCGCCATAATACCTATCAACACAATATACCAGGGCATTTTATTATCTGCTTTAAGGTATGATTCGTTGCTTTTTTGGCCACGACCGATGAATACGCCGTAAACAACCACTGCAACAAGTGTAAAAATAAGAACTGTCCAATCTATAGTACTCATGCCCAAAATTTAGTAAACAAATAATAAAATGCGATCTGCAATACTAATGCAACTGCTAATAGTATGTACCAGGTATTCCAATTTTTAAGTTGCTTGTTCATCAGTTTTTCTGTGCAGATAAAAAGTTAAAAAATAAACGTGCCGCCCCAACATTTCCTGCAGGCAGCTGTCTGAAAAATGCCAACGGTGTATAAACAAAATTACCCTTCCCGTATTTGGCATATAAAGTTGATCCCTGCAGTGGCTCTTCACCTGTATCGTGCATTTCAAAAAGCGGTTCATACGCTGCATCCCATTGAGCAGGAAAATAGGCGCCACGCTCCTGTACCCAACCTTTAAAATCATCCGCAGTAATTTTGTTCGGAAAGTTCAGTAATTTATGATTTGGATTTAAAAACGTAACCGCAGCATTTTCTTCGGTAACCCGCTTATTGGCAATACTGAAACTGTACATGCCCAGTTTGTCAACGGTTGTATCCTGATTGGTGTTATACTGCATCACCAAATTACCTCCGGCTTTTACATAAGACCATAAAAAAGGCATCCAGCGGCCCAACTTTTTCTCTGTATTATTGGCACGAACACCAAGTACGATGGCATCATATTGTGATAGCTTGTTTTGACTACCGTTTCCAGCAGATTCATCTAAGTTGCCATAAAAATCTTCGTCTTTCAAAACATCGACCTGAATACCTGCAATGCGCAGGAACTCAGGAATGAAATCGCCCGCACCTTCTATGTACCCCACTTTTTTAACCTTCGCCTGAATATCGCCTTTCATTATGATTACAGTGGCAGGTGCAAAATATTGTAAAGAGGGTAAATGCGGATACTGAATTAATATTTGTTTTTTATTATAAGTGACTCCATCTGCAACAAAATTGGCATCCAATTGCAAACGAGATGAATTGATTGGGGCAAGCTTGGATTTTGGAATAACGTAATCGACGGTAAAATCTTTTCCATTGAGCGAACTTAAATCAGTGCCGCCTAATCGTTCTCCGTTATACATCAGGTTTACTTTACCGTTACTGAACTTTTTACTGGAATTAACCTTAACATTTAAATTCAAATGTAAATCTTCATTTTCTTTGACCCAATAAAGGGGTTGTGTAAATTTCAGTTCCAATGCAGGAACAATGCGCAAGCCTTCGACTACATCACCACGCACCGGATCTAATTTCTTGAAAGATAAAGGAAGTTTAACCTGAAACTTTTCCGAACCGATTTTTAAACCAAGCAAAACATTCAGTGGTGATTCTGCCTCAGGCAAACCGATTAAAGTATCATTTGGAACAGAGAAAGTTGCCGCGTTCGTGGGAGATTTTGCCAACCAGTAAGGTTCTGTGAGTGCGGCATCAGCAGGAATCTGAATGTCATGCTGAATGGTAATTAAAGAATCTTTTGATAGTTTTCTATTGAAGCTTTCTGATTGACTTAACCATTTTACATCTTCTAAAACGACAGGATTTTCAGCTCTTGAAATCAAATTTAACCTGAAATTGTAATGGTCTCCGGCAACAGCTTCAGCCTGATTGGTAACTGCCTCGCCCATAAATCCGGCACAGCTTAAAATGATATTGTCAAGGGATTTAATTTTATCCCTTTTCAGGTCTGCATCTTGCAGCGCCATGACCTTTTTTCGCAAAGCAAGCAAAGCAGGTAAGCTAAGGTCAGGATTATTGAAATTGAAAGTTGAAATAATTTTATCTAATGATTGGTCAATATCGGCGTTTCCTTTTGCGGTCCAGGTTTTAACTACTCCGTCAAAAAGTGTTGCTTTTGCAGGTTCGCCAAGAACGTGGGCAAAATATTCAGTTCTGATGCCAGCTACAGACTGTGTTCCCGCACCCTGGCTTTTATGTAAACTTCTGCTTAATCCAGCCAATTCACCATAGCCCATTCCCAGTTGCGCATCATATTGCCCAACGGTAACTTTCAGTTGATTTTCAGCTGTCGTATTGACTCCACCAAAGCGGAAGGTATTCCACAATACGCGTTTTGGCTGCCATACATTAACATATTTGAGTTGATCCGGGAAAGCGGTTTTATCACCTGCCAGCTTAAAAGCTTTTTCCGCAACCACAGCCGAAGCCGCATGTTGTCCGTGGCCTGCCGCAGCAGTAGGCGGAAAACGACAAATGATAACATCAGGACGGAATTTACGGATTACCCAAACTACATCAGCTGTAATGCTATCTGCATTCCATTGTTTAAAGGTATCGGTCGTATTTTTGGAGAACCCGAAATCAATCGCCCGGGTAAAAAACTGTTGAGCACCGTCTAACTTTCTTGCTTCCAAAAGTTCATGCGTTCTGATTAAACCCAATGCAGCCCCTTGCTCTGTGCCTAATAAATTCTGACCGCCATCACCTCTGGTTAAAGACAAATAGCCTGTTTCTACATTTTGGTCGTTGATTAACCAGGAGAGTAACCCTGTATTTTCATCATCGGGATGAGCAGCCAAGTATAAAACTTTAGGAATATGTTTAAGTGTTTTGAGTTCACGGTAAATTTCAGATGATTTAGAAGGCCGAACCTGCTGGGCCGAACAAAAAACCGTATAAAAGCCAAGAATAAATACAGTGCTTACTTTTTTGAACATTTAGATTTGCTTTGCGAGCAAATATAAGTAAATCGTTTCTTTCAACCTTAAAAGAATTATACTCTGAATTTCACAAAAAAACTTTTTCAACTTTTTTATTAAACCACAAAAGGCACAAAAGCTTTTTAAGCACTTAAATTATTTTAAGTTATCTACTTTGTGTATAAGAAGTACACTAAAATTTTGTTGAAAATCAAGGATTTTCATCTTATGTGAACTTAATGGTACGGTATTTCCTTACACTTTCTAAAGTGTTAAAAAAATAAAAACTTTTGTGACTTTTGTGGTTAAGTTTAAACGGTTTTTATGTATAAATTAGAGTTTCAGGTAAAATAATTATCCCGAATTTTTGTCAGCCATTTTCTTTTCTCTCCTTCTTTGAAGTATAAGGTGTGCGGCATCCAGCATTTTAACCGTATGGATGTAAGGCATAACGATATTCCTTTCCGGTAGATTTTCATAGACGCCTAAATTCCGGACATATCTTCGTAAGTAAGGAAAGCGATGTGGCAGTTTAAATTAATTTTTACTCAAGCAATATCCCTATAATTTCCTCATACAATGCCCGTAACTGCTCCTCTTTTAATGCATCGAAAAGCGTTCCTGCGTTGGTACACAGGACGACGCTGGTATTTTTGGAAGGAAAGTAAAAAGCATAGGCTCCAGCTCCTACACCACTACCCTGGTGACCGATGGCCTGCAGGCCGCCATTAGTTTTATAAAAATATAACCCTAGGCCATATATCGGAGTATTCTGATAACTAACCGTAACCTTCATTTCTTCCAGAGATTCGGGTGAGAGTACCGTTTTGTCATGGAGCAACTTGTAGTAAAATCCAGCTATATCCTGAACGGAAGCAACAATACCATCATCGCCAATGAAGGTACGTACTGTACCCAGCTGCAACTCGCTCACATCGTTAAAAGTGCCGTCTATTTGCAGATAGTTAGCCGTCGTTCCTTCTGGAGCTGTAGTAATTGCCGAGCCCGCTATATAATAGGTGTTGGAAAGTCCAATGGCGTTAATTATTTTGTCTGTAATATACTGTCTATGTCCGTTTGGAGTAACACGATCAATAATTAGAGCCAGCAAGTGATAATTTATATTGCAATACCCAAATGAGGTGCCGGGTTCAAATTTTACGGGCTGATTGTATACATAGCTCAATACCTGTTCGCTCGTCATAGGCAGTGGCCCTGCAACAACATCGTTTAAAAACTGATCGCTATCCAAATAATCAGGAAGACCTGATGTCATCGTAAGCAGTTGCCTTACCGTAATGATATTCCCGTTGGGCAGATGATTACAAATGGCAGGAAGATAGGTGTTTACTTTGGCATCGAGATTAATTTTGCCCTCCTCTTTCAATTTCAGGACAGCCACTGCGGTAAAGGTTTTTGAAATACTCTGCATATAGTGAAGTGCAGAAGCAGCCATCGGCTTTTCATTAATGACTGCGTCTCCTGCAACCAGGGTATAATTCCCTGAAGCTGTCTTTACACTAAGGCTTAAGCCTGGGAAGTTGGACAAAGCTTTATCGAGTTTTTGCTGCACCTGCGCTTTTCTATCAGGTGATGAATTTGAATCGTCATGGCAACATGAAGTGATAAAAATAACAACAGCTAGTAATAAAAACTTTTTCATAACATGTAATTTGAATTATTTACATGCAAAACTCAAATAATTCAAATTAGAAGAGGTTTCAAAAGCTTAAAAGTGCATAAATCGGTACTTATTTGCTGGTATTTTTATATTCGTTTGGAGTATTGCCGGCATTACTAATCTGAATATCAATAGACCTGTGAAAAAAGGGAATCTAATCTAAAAGTCCCTTTTTCGCTCTCAGAAATTTCCTGACTGTGGAGCAGGTTTAAAAGAAATGATTTTATTAGCTAAATTATGCTCAACTTTATTATCCTGAATGGGTATCAGCCATTTTCTTTTCTCTCTTTCTTTGAAGTATAAGGTGTGCGGCATCCAGCATTTTAACCGTATGGATGTAGGGCATAACGATATTCCTTTCCGGTAGATTTTCATAGACGCCCATTGAAAAATAAACAATTCCGGACATAAAATAATCAAATTCTTTGACGCTGTATTCTCTGAATGCTTTTTTGAAAACCAGCAAAGGATTCCGGTATTCCTTCTCCGAAAGCAGGCCAAGAACCCACGGGGAAATATTTTCCTGTTGGGTATCTACCGTCCATTTCCTATCCATAAGCATGATGAGATACCCTGCCCGGATCAACGACCGCATCGACTGGTGAAACTGAAAGATAACCGCCGGATCTTCATTGATCCAGCTATTCCTCTTTACCGCATAATTCATAATGTTGCTGAGCCTTTCTTTGGAAACATCCAGCTCATTGAACTGAAAGAAGGTTTCCATTAGCTGCAACCCGGAGCGCTTCTTACCTGTCCAAAACCGGGGAGCAAAATCTGTTTTTATCTTTTTCATTGTTTGTGCTTTTTCTTGTTGAAATTTTTCTTAACCATTAAGATTTTTTAAGGTTTTAAGAGTTATTAAGAGCTTAGCTAAAGCTATTTTTTAAGCGAAATGCTTTTTCCATCTTTGATGGAGCTTAACTTATCTTATGATCTTTATTCTTCTTAATGGTTTATATTTTTTCATGAGTTTGTATTTTTTTATAAATGTAAGAAAAGAAATCTAATTACGGTCGATCGACCGTAATTTTTTATTATTTAATTATTTCATTTGTTCTATGACAGATATAAACGAAAAAATTTGTTTATACATTACAAAAAATTGGTTGATACCTTGGCTTCAAGAAGGCAAGTCACAAAATTCTTTTGCCAAAAATCATGGTGTAGAAGAAAGTACCATTAGAAAAATTAAAAGTGAAGAAACTTACAGAATACCAGTTGAAACACTTTTTAAAATATGTGAAGCAAGAAAAATTAGTTTATCTGATTTCTTTAAACTTATAAATGAATAATCCTGACGAGAGTTGGGATTATTTTTTGTGATTAAATTTTGGGGAAATTCCGTAGAAATACTGAATTAAAATTTGGAAGTGCTTTTTATTTTTGTCGTTTACGGGAAGCCGTAATCATCTTATATGTTGCATTACTAAATTTGTTAAAAAGTATGATCTTATGAACTATCAAAAATCTCAAATGATCTATTCAGACTATAAATGGTCAGCAAAGGCTGATCACGATAATCCAAAATTTATAGGAGCTCAAGATGCCGCTATGTTAAATAGAGAGGAAGGTTATGAAATGTTATATTTTATAAACAATATGGCTTTAACCTGGAGTTGGAATGACAGTCTAGTTTCACGTCAAAAATTAGAACATATAATTAGAGCTGAAGTGCCAAGCGATATTCGAACGCCTTCAGGAATTAAAAACTGGATAGAACAAAATTATAAGGAAATCTAGCCTTTATTCAATTTTAGACATAATATTAATAAAATCACACTAAATGACTGCATCACAATTATTAGACAATATAATTCTGCATGAAAATGCTTACTTCTATATTAAGGAAACATCAGGATTCCTTTCAAAAAGAATTATAAAAGAAACTTTTTCAGAGGCAGCCACAGATAAACATGGAAGATCTTTATTAGAAATTGTCAAAGAGAAAAAAACACTAAGTAACGGGATTGAAATATTTTACTCTATTTTAGTTTTTAAATATATTAAAAAACCCTCGTTCACAGAGGAATTAATAATAAATTGGGAAGAGGTAAAATTGGCTTACATGTGCATAGTTGATTTTGAAGAACATCTTGTTGTTACTCGACGAAATATTTCAAAAATATCAGATTTCCTTAAGACATTTGAAGTATTGGACTACAATGTTATAACTTCTATATATTCACAAGACAATACTTCTTTTGAAAAATTAAGTATGGATAACATGAACATTTCTGACAGAGCAATTAGGCAAAAAAGTTTAGAATCGCCCGACTTAAAAGAAAATGTATCTAGTTTCGGATTACAAGGATACATTCTTAATACAGTAAGAGTAAGCAACGATGAAGAGAAAATTGCTTTATCTGTAAATTCATCAAGAATTAATCAACTTGGCCCCAAAAATACATTCAATGCTTTCTTAAATTGGTGTAACAAAACTGTAGAAAAAATAAAAAATTATGTACCAAAAACAAATTTTTTATCCTCTTTTGCGACATCAATAGATTACTCAAAACATAAAGATGATCTAACGCCAACGTCAATTCTTATTATACTAAGTAAAATTTATAAAGAATTTGAAGAAAACAAAATTAAAAGATGCTTTTTTAGAATCAAAAAAAGAAATGAGATACTTGAAAGAGAAATTAACTTAATTCCTATTTTAAAGCAATTTGAATATTTGTTAGAAATTGAAGATATAGAAGATGTATACAAAATAAAAAATAATGTTGTTAACGATTTATCTTTATTTTTAAATAATAAATCTATAACTCTTCGTTCAAAAAAACTATCTAAACTTTTTATTGAGTATGAAACAGATCTATGCTATCCTATTCTTTCAGTAATTAATTGGACCAGAAGTTATATAATAACATTTGATAATCCTGAATTCATCTACTGCAATAGAAAACTATTTAAAGATAGTCGTTTACTCGGAAACTTAGACTCTGTTTTAAAGATTTTTAAAGAAGACCCAGAACTTGAGAATGTTACCTCTGAAAAAGGAAAATTCCAAGTTAATTTAACAAATTTCGAAACTAACTCTGTATTTGGGTTTGTTGAAAATACATTTAAAGCAAATTATGAATATTTTATATGTGATGATCTTTCTAAAGAATGGGCAGATCACATAGGGTTAAATGAAGATTCAATAGCATTCTATCATTCCAAATATAAAAATTCAAATTTTTCAGCTTCTGATTTTCAAGATATAATAGGTCAGGCATTAAAAAATTTAGGTAATTTATCTCCCTCTGATGATCAATGGGAAATCAAAGAAAGGCTTTGGAGCAATTTATATAAAAACGATTTCGTAGAAACTCAAATATCTAGGATAAGAACGGGTCAAAGCTCAAATCAAACCATTTCATATTTCAAGACAATAAAGGGCTATCCAAATATAAAAAAGCAAGTTCATATTGTTATAAATTTTATTTCTAAATCTGCTTTAGAAGATAGATTACATAAATTAAAAAATGGAGAATCTTTTCAAGAGAGAAATGAAGTTATACAAATTTTATGGTTTATTTCTTCTCTTATTTCAAGTTGCTTTGAAGCAAATACAGAAGTTTACATACATTGTAAACCGTAGAACGAATCTCCAGTGTGCATTTCACACTATTCATTCTTAGAAAAAATCCACAACAAAAAACAATCAGTTGACCTAGCTATATTCTGTGATTAATTCACTTTTAACTAATAAAAACCACTATCATCTTGATATTTGAAGTCTCCTGACTTTGAATACAATGATCTTATTTTACCACCTTAAAGTTGGAAGACCTTACAAAGCAGAAAGAATAGTAAGCCTTGACTTCGGACTATATATGTTAAATAAAAGCAGTAAAATACAGAAATTACTATTCATCATAAGAGAGCTACTTAGTTTCAATGCAATTCTGGCTTTCAGTTAATTTGTTATTTGTACTTGTATGGAATATTGTTTCAATTTAAATAATTTCCTTAATCATTTATTTCTAAATTTGAAATAATAACCAATTATCAAATGTTCAGAATATGAATTTAAAAGCAACTTTCAGACAGAGAATGGAATATGATATATTTTATCACGAAACACTCAAAATATTTAAACAAGAATTTTTGAAAGATTATGATTATCATACGAAAAGAGAAATAACTTTTATCGAATATTTAGAAATTCTTAAAAAAAATTATTGGGGAATAGTTGACGATTTAGCAGAAATAATAGATTTACATTCAGATAATTTCCGAATTGATAGCTATGATATAACTGATGATAAAAAAGAATTACGAAGAAATCTATTATTTGAATTAAGTAAATATTTTGAATTTTACGAGATACTTCAAAAAGTAACAAATAAAAAATATGAACATTACTTTTTAAACCACAAAGACATGAAAAATGCTGACATTTACTTTATAGAAGAAAACGCCAAGCTATTTTTGGAAGGTGCAATGGATGAAATGATAGGCATTAAAGCTGAAATAGAAAATAAGATTAAAGAATTTGAATTGATATCCATTTTCATAAATGCTAATAAATCGTCAAAAATATTAAACCCAAATAAAATACTAATTAAAGGAAGCTTACAATCTATTGGTTTTTTATTTTCCGAACTAATTGATAAAGGTTTTATTGAAGCTCCAAAAAGAAACGGAAAAGATAATACCAGCGCTATATCTAGGATGATTTTAGACCATTTTGAATTTATAGATAAAGAAGAGCAGCCAAAGCCTGAAGATATACGCAAAACTCTTTTTACAGAAAATAAACTTTCAATCGAAAAACAAAATCAATTCAAAATTCCTCAAAGTAAAATCATCAATACAGATTAAAGAATTAACAATCTAGTTTACAAACGATTATTATATTTTCTGGATAAACTGGATAATGGTTTGGATAACACTCATACTCGATAATAATTAATCTTTGCAATATCAATTAACAAATATTGCAAATGAGTACAATTAAAACTATTGAAAAAAGCCAGACAAAATTTAATGAAGAAATCTTAACAAATTCTCATCAAGAATACCGAAGCAACAGTATTTTCAAAGATACTTCTGAAATACAAATCATTGCAGCTTTTTACTTAATTTTCAAAATGTTTCGAAAAATAAAAATGAATTTTGACATCAATTTGAGAATTTCTGGGAGAAACAAAAAGTAAGCAAATTTACTTATTTACTAGCTCAAAGTCGGAAGCAGAGCACCATATTTTAAAAATGATTATTAACAATCATTTCTCTTTATGACTTATATCCTATTTTTGTAAAAAAACTAATGGACAAATTAAGTTTTCTGGAAGTTATTGCTGCGATGGCTGTTTTTGTATCGCTGCTGCTTGCCGTATTTTTATTAACGGTAAAAACAGAAAGAAAACTGGAAAACAGGTTATTTGCAGCGTTCCTTATCATTAATGCCATTGATATCAGCGGAATTTTTATGCATCTTTTTGTGGATAGTTATAATCTGAAAGCTTTCAAAATATCCGCTTACTTATTGGTCATGCCTCTTTTCTATCTGTATGTAAATGCCGTCTGTTATTCTGATTTCACCTTAAAAAGAAAGCATTTACTGCATCTTATTCCTTTTATCGTTGCCAATTTAATGTTGGTTCCAAGACTTTTTCTGGCAGAAGGTGCTGCAAAAGAAGATTTCTTTACAACGATGTGGAATTCTCCTGAAATGTTTGTGTATCAACTCATCGGGGAACTGCAGTTTTTCTTTTATATCGTTGGCGTATTCATGATCCTCAAAAGATATAAGAAGATTTATCTTGAAAACTACACCAATCCCAACACTTTGTTATACCAATGGCTGTTTCAGCTTACCCTCATTTTCTTATTCATCCATGTATGTATTATTTTTAAAAATATCATACGGTATACCGCATACAACGATCTGTTTATTTGGCTGCATATTCTGGCAGGAACTTCCTTTTTATTGGCTGCCTGTTGGTTTATATTAAAGGCATTAAATTATCCAGAGCTTTTTCGCAGAATTGATTCTACCTTACAACCGACAAAAGATTTTACCGAAACGCTGGAAGCTGAAAATACAACCGATGAAACAAAAAGTTTTCAGATCGAACAGCTTAAAAAATTCATGGTTGAAAAAGAACCTTTCCTGGAACCTTCGTTAACGATTCAGGAGTTGGCAGATCAGGTGAATATTCCTGTTCGTGAGTTGTCTGTATTAATTAACCATCACCTCAATCAGCACTTTTTTGATTTCGTGAATGAATACCGCGTTAAAAAAGCAATGACTATTCTAAAAGATCCCACGAAAAAAGAATATACGGTGTTAGAAATTTTATATGAGGTGGGTTTCAATTCAAAATCTTCTTTTCATACTTCATTTAAAAAATACACGAACACAACGCCAACAGCGTTCAGAAATAGCTGACAATTAAATCATTGTAAATAATCGAACTTTGGTTTGCAGATAATCGGACTCATTTTAATCCAAAAAATGAGTCCGACTTTTTTATACGGACTTTTTTCAAGATTCTCTACAGCATATTTGCATCAGATTATGAATATCAAATTAAAATTCTGACCATGAAATATGTAACCCCTATTTTATTTTTTGCCTTACTTGGGTGTAAAAGTGTCCATCCAACCCATACCCAAAATGTTGAACATGCGATTACAAAAAATGCTCTTCAGTTATTAGAGGACAAAAGATTTCATTCTGTTTCCATTGTAGTGCTTAAAGATGGAAAATCCACCATAAAACATTTTGGAGAATTAACGATTGGAAAAGGAAACAAACCCAACGATTCTACCCTTTATGAATTAGCTTCTGTAACCAAAACTTTTACAGGTTATATTGCCGCTAAAGCCGTACTTGATCAGAAAATAAATTTAGATGATGATATCAGAATCTATCTTAACGAACCTTATCCCAATTTAGCATTTAAAGGTGAACCTATAAGAATCAAACACCTCATCACCCATACCAGTGGATTTCCTAATTTCCCTATAAAAAGCGAAAATAAAAAGGCTTTTTTTGAAGGACTAAAACTCATCACCATTGAAACGAAGCCTGGAGAAAAATATTCCTACTCAAACACGGCTCCGGAGCTGACCGCCTATATCCTTGAAAAAGTGTATCAAAAATCTTTTGAGGAATTAGTCATTGAATTTATTTTGAAACCTAATACAATGAATCAAACCAAGTTTACACTCAATGAAAATGATAGAAAAAGATTGGTAAAAGGCTATAATGATAAAAACGAGATAATGCCCAACTTCAACAGAACTTTATGGGGTGGAATCTCAGGATTGCATTCTACGACTACGGATTTAGTGAAATATATGAAATTGCAACTTGACCCATCAAATCTTATTGTCAACGAATCTCATAAAAAATTATACAAAGAAGGCTCTGATTTTTGGGAAGGTTATCATTGGTACATCATAGAAAAGGATCATCAATTAATGTACAGGCATCACGGAGGCATCTACGGAATGCAGAATTGGTTTGTAATTTATCCTAAAGAAAATATAGGAATATCCATATTGACAAACACCAGCTTTAATGAAACAGCAGAAATTTTGGAAAAAGTAGTTGATCAATTGTATGAGGACATCAAAGCAAACTAAAGATCAACTATGCTAACTTCGATTGTCTCGAATGCTTAAAATTATATTGCAAAAAGTTTAACCAACAAGAAAATTATCTTATAAAAATGAGCTTTGTAGTTCTTGCATAATTTGGCTCAAACGAACCAAATCATCGATAAAGGTGTTTGAAGACATGCTCGTCTTGGTCACTAAATTCTAAAAGAGAATTTTATAAATCATTAAAATACAAATAATTAAAAATTCTATTTTTTCTTTTTGTATCCGTTTTTGTATCCGAATTTTCAAAACACACTTTTTAAAAGCTATTTGAACTAATTAAATCTATCTGAATTTAAAGCATACAAGCCATTTACTCTACCTAAAATAATTGCTATTTTAATCTTAATTTGTGCCATTTCTGGAATCTTCCCTCGTATTAAATTTCATAGTTGAAAATTTCCATAAAAGGAAAAAATGTTGCAGAAATAGTAAAAAATATTACCTTTGAGCAGCAGCAGATTAAAATGAACAATGGTCATGAATTCATCAGTAAATTAATTGAAAAGGTTGGTTCTGGAAATAAATTGGAGTTTAATTTTTTAAGGCTGGCAATACCTGCAGACCCTTCTTTTTAGGAAATAGTCAAAAAAGCAAATCATTATAATTCAATGTTATATATTATCAAAAGAGGTTAATTTATAAAAAAATACTTTTAGCTATTGCCGACAGTCGAAAGATTACCATGTCTTCCTGTATATTTCATGTTAGAATTAATTCAAATGACGTCCTAAATAAAAGGGAATGATAAAAAAATGTTTTTTATTTTTAATAAACTATATGAAGAGACTGAAAACAAATTTAACTCCCCAGTATAAGTTGACTGCAGTTTTATTTATTATATTGTATTGCATCTCAACAGGAAATTTATTGTCTCAGCAAAAAAAAGAAATGCAACTTCTATTATATAATGCACAACAAGTCTTGTATTCTAATCCTGAACAATCTTTAAAGTTTGCTCAACATATTGCAAAAAATTCTAAATCGTCAAAGGAAATTATACAAAGCTATTTGCTTATTTCAAAGAGTTATCTTATTGAAGGTAAATATGGTCAAGCAATAGAAGCATCTGAAAATGCAAAACGTATAGCAGAGGAATCAAATGACGATAGTTTACATGTAAGTTCATTATCGTTGCTGTCAGAAATTATGAATTTTTTAAACATAACTGACCTTTCTACAAAATATAATGATGAGGCTAAGCAAATAATAAAACGGAATTCTAAACTTCATAAAGAATTTAAAGAAATAGAGATTTCTGAGATCATAAAAAAAGACCCGAAACTTTCTCCTGAAATGGATTTGGCATTTGCAAAAATCACCAAGGGAACATTATTTACCCAAATAGCAAAAAGGTATTTAGAAAGATCTGATTATGATATGGCTTTTTTTTATTTCTCCAAAAGTATGGAGAATCTTGAAAAAAAGACTAATATGGATTACTGGGAAATGCTAACTTTCATCGATTATAGTGACTATTTCTTCAATAATAAACAATATGAAACGGCAGTTGAGGTCCTGTATAAAGCCGTTGAAAAGCAAAAAAAGATTAATAATCCCTTTTACGAAAAAGAGATTAATGAAAAATTAATGAAAAGCTTTATCGCTCTAAAAGACAGTAAAAAATCTCAGGAATATTATCAAAAACTGAATATTGCAGAAGTAAATACTGAATCTCAACTTAGTTTAGCTAATGAATGGGTTGTAAATAATTATGAAAACAAAAAAAATAACATTGTACATCTTAAAGAAAGAAAACAAAAAAATATTATATACATATCACTTACTTTTTTACTGATTATAGTAGTGGTGGTAGTTATATTTCAAAGGAGCTATAATTTAAAAATAAAGAATAAAAAAGACTTAATTCACTTTTTTGAAATAATGGATCAGTCTAATCATCAGGAACAAAAAAACAAATCCTTAAAGCCTATTTCAGTTTCTTTGGAAACCGAAAAAAACATACTTACCGGATTAGACAAATTTGAAAAAAGCAATAAATTTCTGAATGATAATATGTCTCTTCCACTTTTGGCATCCCAACTAAACACCAATACAAAATACCTCTCGAAAATATTAAGTGATCATAAGCAGAAAAATTTTAATTTCTACGTCAACGAATTAAGAATCAACTATATTATTAATAAATTGAAAACAGATCCTCAATATCTTAATTTTAAGGTAAGCTATTTAGCTGAAGAATGCGGATTTGCTTCACATAACAGTTTTACTTTTGCTTTTAAAAAGCATATTGGTATGTCACCGATAACTTTTATAGATTTTATTAAAGAAGATAAAAAGAACAATGCTCACAGACTATAGAAAATATTACTTATTGTTATGTATTCTCAGTATTAATTTATTTGGACAGGAAAATCCGGATAGTCTTTTGAGTGCAGTTCGATTAAAGCTTTCAAGTAATCCGGATAAGGTGATTGAAGTGGCAGAAAAAGTTCTGGATTTAGATAATATAAATAATGAAACTGAAATTGACGCTCTTTTCTCCCTGGCCAATGCATATACCGCGAAAAGAAATTATAAGAAAGCTTTACAATATGGTTTGCAGGGCAAAAAAATTGCAGAAGAAAATCATTATATAAATCATCAAATAAGGGCTTTAAACATTATTATTCTGCAATATTATCAGTTAAAAATGTATGATAAGGCTCTTTCATATTTAGATATAGCTGATGGTTTGGTACAGTCCTACCCGCATAAGGATTCCATAAGAGGATTAATAGGAAACAATTATGCTTTGCGAGGGATGATTTATAATTATCAATTTAATAATGAATTGGCCATTAAATTTCTTAAAAAATCAGTAGCTGAATATCAAACTGACCCCAAAAACCAATATATGATTGCAAATCAATGTGTTGCGATGCAAAACATTGGATCTTGTTATTTAAATCAAAATAAAATAGACTCTGCACAGATCATCTTTTCTGAAGCAATAACATTAGGAAAGAAAATAAGCAATAATAATGCATTAGGATATGCATATTTGGGGCTAGGACAAGCAAATATTCTTACATCAAAAACTACAGAAGCTGAATATAATCTTAACAATGCTCTATTACTTTCAAAAGAATTGCGTGATCCCTTTTTAGAAAGAGATTTATACAAATGGGTATCCTATAACAGCATTGCTAAAAATGATTGGGGCAGATACCAAGAGTATTTAAAAATGAGCAGAGCTGCCAATAATAAAATACAGAAATTTGAAAAAGATTTTATGAATGATATAATCCGTGTATCTGATAAAAGATATACAGAGAAAATAGAGGCCAACTCGCTAAGCTTTTTTTATAAAATTTCTATCATACTTATCTTACATATTCTTGCTATCTATTATCTTATTTTTATGATAAAGAAGAAAAAAAACATCATAAAATCACATCAGTCGGCAATAGATGATCATTTGAAAAAAAACGCCAATAAAAGCAATTAAACCACTACAATTCAACCGATTAAACATTATCGTTTTTCCTGAATTTCCATATCTATTCACTTTCATTTACCCTTAATATCCCTTTACATTTGTCCATAATTTAATTGAAGGACAGTGTTTAGGGATATTTCAATTTTGTTCCAAATTTTCGAAATTTTGACAGCTCTCTACCTGTAATAATTTAATTATTTCAAGCAAGATGTCATGTTCCCATGACTATTCTTAAGATTAAAAAAACTGTTAAATATAATTATTAAGAAACAACACAAATGAAGAAAAACAAAAACAAGGCAATTGCTTTTTTTGCTTGTTTGTATATTTTTCTATGTCCCTTGCATCTGATTTTTGCACAGATTACCATAGTGGGAAATGCAAAAATGTATATAGGTTCTCGGGCGTCTGTATACATTAACGAAGACCATTCTTCGGAGGTCATCGTATACAATCCCTCTGAAAATTTTATTCTAAAAGAAAAAAATAAGAGCTCAAAGTTTAATAAGAAAACGAGTAGAAAGAACAGTAAAATTAAGACAGCTAATACGTATAAAAACGTTCCGGTAAAATATAAAATCCAGCCCCGTCCGGTCAGGTCTGCACATTTTTTTAATAATAATCCTGATTGTACTGTGGCTGTGGCACAATTAAACTTTCACTCAAAAGTATCAGGAAAATATGCAAAAGTAGATTACTGTTTTTATTTTAATGTTTCTCTCAGATCAGCTATAGAGCAAAGCGATATAAACTTATACGCTGACAAGACTTTAAAATTCAATTATTTTATCCGTCCACCACCCAAATTCGATAAGAAAACTACACAGTATTTTATATCATAATACTGTCGTTAAGTATTCTATTTTTTGCACTTAGCAATATATCATTTATAACAAAAAAACACACAGTATTAAAAAAATATACTGACTTAAAATGAAATTAATAATCAATATTTTGAAAAAGCACAATCTTCGGGTCGTCTGGAGTATTTATGCAGTTTTATTAACATGTTCCCAATGTTATAAAGCGCAAACTTTACTAACGGACAGCTTCAACTATGCTCCAGGTACATTGCTTACGGGCAGTAACTGGAACGCCTTAGCTGGGACCGGGACTAATAATATAACGGTTTCTAATGGCAATCTTGCTTATTCAGGTTCTATTGGCAACGGAATGGGGAATAAAGTCTCTTTAGCCAATAACGGACAGGATGTATATCGTACTTTTACCAGTACTTCAGCTCCCATATACTCCTCACTTGTTGTCAATGTATCGGCAGCTAATGTAGCAGGAGACTTCTTTTATTCTATAGGTACAAGTGGAGCTCCGGCTACAACAGTAGGTGCTAAGCTGTTTGTGAAATCAAATGGTTCAGGCTTCAGCTTTGGAGTCCTGAGAGGCACCGGAGGTGTCCCTGTATATGAGACTACAGTAAGACCGTTTAATACCAATGTAATGGTGGTCTTAAAATACGATGTGGTAGCAGGAGCTACAAACGATGATGTGAAACTGTATGTAAATCCAGGATTGTCTGCAGAACCTGTAACAGCAGATGCGGAATATACAGCAGCTGTTGGTACGGATGTCGGTGCCTTTTCAGCGATAGCTCTTCTGCAGGGTACAGCTGTTACTGCTCCCACACTACAGGTAGACGGTATTAATGTAGGTACTACCTGGGCAAGTGTAACTTCACCCGTTTATGATTATGGAGATGTACCAACAACATATGACTTCACAAAAGACGGAGTCTATGCTCCTGCAGGACATAGTCTCTTGGCTGGATTTGCACTGGGAAGCACAATTCCTGATCTTGAACTTTCCCCATTGAGTGTAACGGTAGGTGCAAATAATAATGGGACGAATGGAGACGGCACAGATGAAGATGCTGTTAATACTGCATCCAATCAGATGAGAAAGGGAATCGTTTACAGTTTAAGCGTACCTGTTATAAATAATGCTGTATCAACTAAATACTTATACGGTTGGATTGATTTTAATAATGATGGAAGATTCCAGGTTGGAGAGGCAGCACCAGTTGTCGCTTTTTCTGCAGCTGGAAACAGTACCCAGACACTCACCTGGATTGCAGCCCAGACAGCAACTATTGCTACAGGACCATCTAACCTTTATGTAAGATTAAGGATTTCAGATCAGTTACTTGCTGACTTTACCACTGCAGCTTCCGGAGGAGCCCTTATTGATGAACGGAGTATTGGAAATGGAGCAGTCAGTACTGCTAATGCTGCTGATGCTCCCACAGTACCTGATGGCGAGGTAGAAGACTACCAGATAGCCGTTGTAGATACATATGAATACGGAGACCTGCCTGTATCTTATGAACAGCCAGGAGGAACATTCTTACCTGCACGTCAGCTGTTGAGTTCTTCTTTAAAAATTGGTGCTACAACAGATATAGAGTCAGTAGCCCAAAACGTATCTCCGGGAGCCAATAATAATGGAACAAACGGAGATGGATTGGATGAAGACGGCATAGACCCTGCCACGGTTTCTATTACACCCAGTACCCTCTTCACACTCCCGGTAAATGTGACGAATATTTCCGGTGCAGCAAGCACATTATATGGATGGCTGGATATTAACAAGAATGGTGTGCTTGAAACAGGAGAGGTTGCAACAGCGGCTGTTGGTACAGGAACCAACGGTACACCTGTCAATTTAAGTTGGACAGCTGCTCAGACTGCAAATATTTCCGGTACAGAAGTCTACTTACGCCTAAGACTTACAGGAACAGCTTTGGCAGATAATGCGGCTACTGCCGCTTATGATGAAAGAGCATTTGCGGATGGTCTTAATACCGGAATTTACGGTACCACTCCAGGTATTGGAGAAATAGAAGATTACAGGATTTCAGTAAATCCAGGGTATGATTTTGGAGATGTGCCTGTATCTTATGATCAGCCGACAGGAATCTTAATTCCGGCACGCCAGATTCCTAGTGCTACTTTACGAATCGGAAATACGACTCCGGATATAGAATATAATGTACAAAGCGTTGCCACTGATACAGATAACAACGGAACTAATGGAGATGGACTTGATGAAGAAGGTATCAACCCTTCTGTACACCCTGTAACGCCTACTGCTATATTTACATTGCCTGTAAGTATTACCAATACTTCCGGAGCAGCACGCACATTATACGGATGGCTGGATGTTAATAACAATGGGATTTTTGAAGTAACAGAAGTGGCTACAGTTTTGGTGCCTAATAATGCTGTTTCCGTAAACCTGATATGGACTGCTGCAACCACAGGTCAGCTTGCAAGTTCACAGGTGTATTTACGTCTAAGACTTACAAATGCAGGCTTATCAGACAACGGTGCTACCACAGGCTATGATGAAAGGGCTTTTGCAGATGGAATTAATCCGGGAGTTTACGGCACAGCTCCGGGTATTGGGGAAATAGAAGATTACAGACTTGCTGTAAACGCAGTTTTTGATTTTGGTGATGCCCCTGAAAGCTTTGAGATTAATAATTCTATAGACGTAGTACCAGCAAGACATATCCCTGCTTCCACATTGTATTTGGGAAGTATATATGATACGGAATCTTCCAATAATGCGGTAACTGCAGGGGCAAATAACAGTGGGATTAACGGGGACGGAGCAGATGAAAACGGAATATCCGGGACACTGCCACAGCTGAATTCTACTACCACAAGCTACAGCGTTAATGTTAATGTATATAAAACCATTGCCGGAACCGCTACATTGCATGGCTGGATCGATATGGACGGAGACGGACGTTTTTCCGAATCCGAATATACTTCCGTAGCTGTAACAGGAACTACTGGTGTACAAACTGCTGTACTTACCTGGTCTGCACCTTTTTATTTTGATACAGGGGCAGCAACAAGCTATATGAGGTTGCGTTTTACTACAGCAGTGCTCACAGACAATGCAGCGACCGCTCTTGTAGACGAACGTTCTATAGGAGACGGACTTAGCACAGGAGTTTACGGTACAACGTATGCCAATGGAGAAATAGAAGATTATCCTGTACCGCTAACTACTCCTGTTATTATTGATCCTAATTTAGATTCTGATGGAGACGGTGTTCGTGATACCCTGGATCTTGATGACGATAATGATGGGATATTGGACTCTGCTGAAGGGCCTGTTTCTTTAAATGATTCTGCATTTAAGCTTTACAATACCCCAAATTTTCAGGGAACTACGGCTTATCAATGGAATTTATATATTACAGGAACAGCGGGTACCACGGTGACCTATACCCCTTATGGCGGAGCAGCTACGCCGGCTGTGATTCCAGCCTCTGGAATTTTGGTGATTAGTCTACTACCCACACAAGTACCGAACTGGCCTTTAAATAATGTAACCAGCGGAAAATATGTGCAGGTATCATCGTCGTCTCCTGTTTCAATTCTACAGGAAATACAAGGAGCTCCGGCGGCAGATGATGCTACAGTAGTATATCCTCCTTCTGTATGGGGTACAAAATATACGGTTAATTCCTACCCAAATGCCAGTTTTACTAATGGTATACAGATTTTCAGTGCCAGCGATAATAATCTGGTGGTTGTCAAAAACAAAGCCGGAGCAACTGTTGCATCTTTTACCCTGAATAATGGCCAGAATTATGTTTATGACAATGGTGCGCCGGACTCTACAGGTTTTACCGTGACCTCTACTAAATCTGTAGGAGTAATGTCATACACCAGATGTGCAACTGCAACTTCAGGTGCCTGTGATAACCTGGTAGAATACTTATTGCCGGACAGGCTACTGGGAACTAAATTTTTGACGAGAAGTGCTTCAAATACAGGAAGGATGATAATTACGGCAACCCAAAGCGGGACCGCAGTAAAAGTAGACGGGACGGTTGTAACTGTATTAAGCAACCCCGGGGATACTTATGCTTATACGCAGAATACCAATACTTCTCAAATTATTGAAACCAGTGCACCGGTACAGTTTACCAAAATAGTACCTTATAACTATGATCCTTCGGTAACAACCATACAAGATGTGACCAAAGCCACCTTAGGACCTGCTATCATGTCGATCCCAACGACAATGACAACATCAAACAGATTAACAATCTTCGTTAAAACAGGAAATACAGGAAAAATGCTATACAATGGCAGCCCGATTAGCGGATGGGCGCCTTTCAGCTATGATTCTACCTATTCGTATGTTACATTAACAAACGCCAACGGTATCACAGCCGGTTCTTTAGTCAGTATAAGTTCTACCACCGGAGATGTTCCATTTATGACCGACTGGTACGGAATAGGAAATGAGGTTACTGCTGCAACACCTTTATCTATAGGAGGTGTGAGTGTAGTTTCGGGTACAAATTCTGCTAACAGCTACAAAGATACCGATGGAGACGGAATACCGGATTATCTGGATCTTGATTCTGATAATGATGGCTGTTTGGATGCCTTAGAGGGAGATGAAAATGTGGCAGCAAATCAGTTAGTTAATGCTGGCGGAACACTTACCGTGGGCACAGGCTCCACAGCTTCTAATAAAAATCTTTGTGCTTCCAGCATATGTGTAGATGCACAAGGCGTACCCACAGTAGTAAACAGCGGTGGAGCTGCAGATGTCAATGGAAACCAGGGACAAGGGATTGGAAATTCTGAAAATTCTTTACTACAAGATGCTGCCTGTCTGCTTACACCATTCTGTTATAAACCTGGAATAATAAGCGGTACTTCACTGGATAGTAAAGCAGGAATCACCTCTCTGAACAGAGCAGGAGCAACGGACCCTGATAACTGGCCAATGATCCGTAAAGGAGCCTGGATGGTACTTGAATCCAAAACCAAAGGGTTTGTAGTGAACAGGCTTCCTTTTAATGGTACAGGTAATCCTGTAGGAATTCCTGTCGCTGATTTTGTGGAAGGGATGATGGTGTATGATACAACAAACAATTGTCTGAAAATGTACACATCCACAGATGGCGGAAGTACATTCAGCTGGCAGTGCTTAAATACACAAACCTGTCCTGATTAAATAATAACATAAGCTTAAAGCAAAAGTGATAGATGTTTTTCTATTGCTTTTGCCCAAGCTTTTTAACTTAAAATTTATAAAATGAATAAAATAATATTAAGTATTGCATTATTCTGTATTGTGGGCATAAAGGCCCAGGTGGCCATAGGAAAAACCAGTGTCACTAATCCTTCGGTCTCTTTAGAATTTGCAACTACCGAAAATAGAGGGTTGATCCTCCCCTATGTAGAAAATAACAGTGGGATTTCTGAAAATGGAACTATTATTTACAACACAGCAGATAAGAAAGTAAAATACCTTAAGGGGGGAAGTTGGTTTGACTTAAGTGTAGATACCACCGGAAATGCAAATCTATCCATACAAACCACCAAAGCTGAGAAAACAGGAGCTAAGGTAAGTATTGGAACACCTACTTCAACAGATGGCATTTTAGTTTTGGAGGATAATAACAAAGCTATGATTCTTCCTAAAGTAGCAAGTCCGCATTTAAATGTTATCAATCCTGCTGCAGGAATGATGGTATATGATACGACAGCCCGTCAGTTGGCCGTATACAATGGGACGGTGTGGTCTTTCTGGAAACCATAATCTTAGTAATAAACGAACTGTGTCTTCAACCAGGTAGTTAATGTATCCGTTTTTCATAAGTTCTGATCCAGAAATTACTATGGTTGAAGTTTTAAATATTTTAGAATGTAAAAAATGTCAATTATCAACAACATAAACATCAATAAATTTATAAAATATGGATAGTGATTTTAAAAATATTCATGTAGGATCCCTAATTAAGCAAAAGACAATAGAGCTTGATGTGGAAATTGATCGCATTTGTAATGTCATGAAATGCAATAAGCAAGATGTAGAGAAGATGTTTTTGCAAAAGGACATTTCTACAGATTCTTTATTAAAGTGGAGTAAACTATTAGAGTATGATTTCTTTAGATTATATACCCAACATTTAATATTTTTTTCACCTCCAGCAGGAAACAGTCCTTATAAAGCTGAACAAATATCTCAACTCCCACAATTCAGAAAAAACATTTATACAGGAGAAGTCATTGATTTTATTTTAGAACTTATCGATTCAGGCGAAAAAACAAAACAACAAGTTATTGACGAATATAGAATTCCCAAAACCACACTCTTTAAATGGATCGCAAAATACAGAAAAAAAGAAACTAAATAAACACTCATGTAAAAGTACCTCCTATTCTGATATTATGGATACAACGTCAAATAAAAATTAATAATATAACAAATTTGCTTAACGATTTCCACCCCTGAGCCTTTGAAGATGATGACTTAGATTTTAACTACACAAATGATAATTTTTGATAAGGAGTACGGGGGATGGGAATTGTTATTAAAAAATAAAATTATGCAAAAATTACAGCCTAATTACAAATTAATTTATCAAGATATTATTTCGAAGAAATATCCTCGTAAAAAATCTCAGTGCAACACGATACTGGAAAAGGAAGAATTGTCTATTCTGGATGTTCTCAAACTAAATAATCTCATTTTCGGTAGCATAAATAAAGAAGCTCAGGTGTTTAATCAAAGGTTACGCTCGTATAATAAAACTACGATATTAGAAATTCTGGAATATCAAAAAATAAATAAATTAAACAATACTCAGATAGCAATACAGTTTAAACTTAGCAGAAATAGCGTCAGTAAGTGGAAAAAAATATTTGTTGCACAAAACTGATGATCTTATTTCTGTTTACAACCATTATAACTTTTATGATGATAGAATAAATACTATCAAAAACAATCACCAAATACACATTTTTTATTATGAATGCAAAAATTTTATTTCTTATGTTGGGGATAATTTCCTCTGCATTTAAGAGCCAGGTAGGTATCAACACCAAAAATCCTCAAGCAACTTTAGATGTCAATGGGGATGTTAGGATCCGAAAAGTAGATACTTTAGCTACTCCAGAAAATGGAAGCAGAATATTAGTATTAAGTAATAATAATACTGTAAATCAAACAGATGCAGATCATTTATTACCCAAAAAAATTATTGTAAAAGGATTAGGTGGTACAGGGTTTTCCCTCTTATCCATCAGTTTATTGAATGGATGGCTTCAGGTATCTTTTCCTACTCTGGAAATTGATGATGGGAACAATTATAGCTTGTCTCAACAAGAATTTATTACCCCAAAAACCGGGATTTATAATGTCTATTTCTTTTTAGAAATGGCATCTCTTCTTTCTGCATCAACTACAGGAATTGGGATTTTTAAAATTGATATTTCTGGTAATACTACTTTATTATGCGAAGAATCTTTTGCCAATATCAACGTTTTAGGTATAGGGGTTTCTCCTCCTACCAGATCCACACAAACCATTGTAAAACTCAATAAAGGAGATAAAATTACTTTTGGAATGAGAGGTGTCGTATTATCTAATATTAGTCTATTAGCCAATTCCAATGCTCAATTTTCTATTTTGCAGGAAAGATAGATTAGATATGGTTTTCTCTATTCATTTTTTAATAATGATGCAGACTTTTTTATTAATTATCTAAAGTCTGCATCATTGATTGGAAAGCTAAAGAGCTCTAAATCCCAGCTGAAAAATTAGGATAAGATACTTGTCTAGTTTAAATTCGTAAAGACGAATGATCCTTCTCTCTCTAAATTGAGATGATGTAAGAAAATTTCACTTTCAGGACTCCAGAATAACCCAACCTTTTAACGCTTCAAAAACCGTCATCAATTTTGTTGGTATTTTCTTATCCTCTACTGTATCAAGTTTAAGAATTGAAGCTATTTTTTCTTCTTCTCCGCGTTCTACTAATTCTACCCAATCAGGATTAACGATCAAAGTTCTGCCTATGGCTACCATCGATACACCATAGTCTAAAACTTTATCAGCCATCGCAGGCGTAGTAATACCTCCAGCTACAAGTACAGGAACTCTGTTGTTCACATAATTGTTTAGTACAACTGATATTGGCTCTTCTGAATATTTTGAATCAAGTGGTTTTTGATTGACAGCATTCAGCAGAGAGAAATGTAAATAATCGATATTTTCTTCAATCAATTGATCCATTAAAATGAAAGTGTCCGGAAGTCCATAGGTCTGTTGAGGCATTTCTTCAGGTGAAATTCTATACCCTATTAAAAAAGGACGATCAGCATATTTTGAAACTACACCTTTTACCTCTCTTACAATTTCCATGCTAAGTCGTAGACGATTTTCCAGAGAACCTCCCCATTGATCATTTCTTTTATTGAAAAAAGATGATATAAAATTCTGAAGCAAAAATCCGTGTGCACCGTGAATTTCAACACCATCAAAACCTGCTTCGATGGCTCTTCTGGTGGTATCGCCAAATGCCTTGATCATTTCCAGAATTTCCTTTTCGCTCAATTCTTTCGGAAGATTTTCTTTATCAGAAAGCAGTATTGATCCACTTGAAACAGCACTTGCGCTTACCACTTCGCCATTTGGAATAAGACCAGGAATTGCTTTATTTCCTGCGTGAAACATCTGTAAAATGGCCGGTGCTCCACCCCTTTTGGCAGCATTCGCCAGCTTCTTCAGACTTGGAAGAAAAGTATCGTCGTATCCTGCAAATTCGTGGGTAAAACCAATTCCATTGGCCGTTACGTGAGTACATCCCGTAATGACCAATCCTACTCCATTGACTCTTTTATGGTAATATTCGACCTCATCGTCAGATATAGTGAAGTCTTCATTGGATGCCCAAGTAGTCATTGGCGACATCACAATTCTGTTTTTTAAACTGATTCCTTTATTAAATGTTAAAGGAGAAAATAGCTTATTATATTTATTCATTACTTTTTTATTAAATATTAAAGGCTGCTAAGCCATAACAAACTAATTTACAATCACTTGCAAATCCATCCTCAGCCATGTACATACACATCGGAGAAGTAATAATTCTATTTTTAAACGTAACTGATCTAACCGTTAACGGACTGAATAATTTTGACATAATTATTTTTTTTAAACGCAAAGCTCCACTGAAAGCAGTTTGATGCTCCCAGTAAAAACTTTATCGTTAAGATTTTTTGATTATTTATCGTAAAGATGGAAAAGCTTTGCAACTACTTTCCACTCCCCATTAATTTTGATTAATGAATGGTAATCTGTGAAGTCTTCATCTGCAGCATCACGTTCCATTTCAATACGAACAATTGCTGTAGTGGTTGTTTTGTGTAAAACAGTCAGATTGGTTTTGATGTTGGGTGCTGCGCCAAATTTCTCAACATAGGCATACAGATTATCTATACTACCTTGTGAAAGATCATCGCCTAAATGACCGTACATGATTGCATCCTGGTGAAAGGTCTTTTTTAATTCTGCTACGTTTCCTGTTTTTAATCCGTGAACATAGCCTTCCATTGCTGCTAAGACCTCTTCATAATCCTGAACAGTGTTGATATTTTTGTTTGCTGACATTATTCTTATTTTTTAACTTGATAAACTTTACTGATGATTTTCCAATCGCTGCCGTCTTTTACCAGGGTGAACATATCTGCATATTTGTCCGGCCCAAACTGAGATTCGATTCTTACTATTGCTGCATCACCTTCTACATCTAATGTGGTCAGTGTGTAATTTGCGTCCATTGGCTCTGCTGCTGAAAACCCATCGAATAATACTTGTATTGGAACACTTTTCAATACGCCGTTTTCAGACCACGACATTGTTGCGGTGGATGCAAATGCAGGTTTTGCAATATTGCCATCCCCTTTTTTTCCTGATTCAACATATAAATTTATTGCTTTCAGGATACCTTCTTTTTGTTCTTGATTGTTTTGCATAACTTCTGTTTTATTGTTTTGATTACGTTGATTATTTTTATCTTGGCAGGAAATCAATAACCCACCTATTGTAAAAGCTGAGATCATTACTACCGCCGGGATTGAGGAAAATATCTTCTTAGAAATTCCCCCAATACATTGCCTCAAGCCATTAGTATTAAAATTTGCAGAGTTTGGAACTGCGTTTTTTCGTTCGGAAATGTTTTTCATAAATCGTCTTGTTTTATTTAAGTATTGTTATGTTTATGAGTATAATGTACTGTTCTATCGGACAGAATAATTAAGCTCTTTTTCTATAACAAAGGTACAATGACGAAGACATGATGGCTTTTCTAATTAGCTCAAAGATTTTGACTAATTAGTCCTTTTTGAAAGTGGGAATATAGTGTCGAAGTTTCAATATTAAATCAGATTTGACATGAAAACTTTTTTAATGAAATTGAGAATAAGATGGAAAACTGTGATTCAAACAATTGAATACTTGAATTTTATCGAAGTTGATTGAGTGCTTCATCAATCGGAGTATTGCCATCATGCATTAAGATGACCTTACCGATTGTTATATCATTTTCTAATATGGCGACAAGGGTATCTACAACATTAGCAATAGAATTAATACTTTCATCAGTCCAATTTTAAAATTATCTACTAACGAGAGGTACTTGGTGCCTGGCCGTGAAATTCTTTGTATATCCTTGAAAAATGAGAGACATTTTCAAATCCCAGGGAATAACAGACATCTGAAACCGACAAAGTTGTAGTTTCCAGCATATCTTTTGCTTTTTCTAACCTCTTTTCCCTTATCCAGGTTGCCGGTGCAACATTATATATATTCTGGAAATCTCTCTTAAAGCTTGACAAACTTCTGCCGGAAAGATAAGCCAGTTCGGATATAGAGACTGGTGAGGCATAATGCTGTTCCACCACATTACGGATGTCAGTTCGTACAGGCTCGTGTAATTGGAGAATTTGTAAAAACATATTTCGGTTACATTCTGCAACATCATATAGTAATTCCATGATCTTTAGGCGAAGTTGTCCGGGATGAACCACAGAATGATCAAAAAAGTAAGGCTTCATCGAATGAGCAAATGCAACCAAACATTCATTCATTGGGTAAACGCCTGTTTTGATCTCTCCTTCAGGTTTTGACACCTTAATTTCTGAGGTGGACAAAAAGGACTTTAGAAGATCATCTTTGATGCTGAACATAAAGCTGTCGTAGATATTGTCGTTTTCAGCATTGCCGAATTTATGATATTTTACAGCGGTAGCTTTTTTGAGTAAGATCATATCGTTTTTGCCAAGTGTATATTCCTGTTTACCATAAGTCAGAACAACAGATCCTTCCAATACAATGAGTAGTAAATGCTGTTCGAGGTACATTGTTCCTTTAGCTTCCGTACTGTGTATGCACTGCTCGATTATAGAGCAACCATCCAACATTAAGGCATTTTGTGGAGCATCACACCCAATCAACGAAGTTGGAACTTTTATCATTTTTTTCATTATAATTTCATTTTGTAGCACTCAATTGGGTTACTTTGATCCATACTAATTTAGGCATTAAGCTTTAATTCATAGATAATGAATTATATAAAGTGGTCTTATGTTCAATTTGGAATATACAAATCTATGGGTTCTCTAAAAAATAGAATATCCTTTTTAGTTCAAATAATCTTACTAATTAGTTCAAATTGTATGATATATTGAAGAACATTTTGGTACATTTCTCAAATATTTTCTTATTTATCAAACTAAATTTTATAATTCATCTCGGTGTAAGAATAAAAAGTGATGACATTTCTAAAAAGATCCGGACATACCACATCTAGTTGTCAATAACAACTACAAGTAATGTAAATACAACTATAAGTTTTCTTTTTTTTTCGATTCTATAAGGGCATCTCATATACCTTTGTAGTACCAAAAAAGAAATATATTATCTATGTTAAATACGAAAATAATTGGTAATAAAATTACCGTAGCACGAAAAAAAATGAATGTATCTCAAGCTCAGCTTGCTCAGCGTCTGTTTATTAGTCCTCAGGCGGTCGGAAAGTGGGAACGCGGAGAGTCAATGCCGGACATCATTACTTTAAACCGTCTGGCTGCAATTCTAACTGTTGATCTTAATTATTTTTCAGAAGGCTTAGAACCTATGACTGATGAAATAATACCCGTTGAACTTTCAGAAAAAGAGCCGGCTGAATTGAAGTCATCTGGTATTGTACAATCGTCTCCCGAAATGAAGGAGAAAAAACTTACCTGGGATATGTCAGACGGAAACTGGGTAGATGCTGACTTTTCAGGCTTAAAAAACCTGAATGAAAAATTCAGTTCCTCCAATATGCAACGCTGCAAATTTATAGGTTCGAATTTATCAGGTCTTCTTTTAAAAAATAATCATGTTGATAACTGTGATTTTTCAAGTTCTGATATCAGCAACAGTCAATTTCAGAACTCCCATTTAGTGGGTAATCTATTTAACGACACTTTACTTAAAGCAGCTGAATTTTCAAAATGCTATATAAAAGGTTGTGATTTCTCGGATGCCCATCTTATCGGGGTGAGATTTCAAAAAAGCAGTCATGTTGAAAGCTGTGGATTTTCAAATTCCGACATCAGCAACGGACATATTCAGAATTCAAGCCTAGCCAGCAATATATTTAATGACTGTTGCCTGAAAGAAGCTGAATTCCTGGAAAGTCATATCAAAGGCTGCGATTTCTCTGGATCAGAGTTTACCGGAGCGAAGTTTAAATCAGGATCCTTTGTGGATAATACCATTGAAGATGCAGTGTGGAACCGCACTTCTTTTATTGGGATACAGCTTGAGGATATCATTTTCGAAGGTTCTTTGGAGGACTGTTCTTTTGAAAACTGTACCTTTAAAAGAGTAACCTTCCAGAATTCAACTCTTATTAACACTTTCTTTAAAAATAATAGTTTGAAACGGATCCAATTCATTGGCTGTAAAGTAGATAAGATAACCTATGCTTTTTTGAAAAACGGGAAAGCAGATATGGCTGATATCACATTGTTAACACCATAAAACAAAAAATAAAATTACCATCTCCATACAGGGATTGAAAAAATCCTATAAGAACATTCCTATATCGACAGGTGTGGATTTTGAAATAAAAGCAGGCAGCATTTACGCTGCTTGCTTCCAACGGAGTAAATATCTTGCTTACAAAGTAGATAAAGCCTGTCGCCCACAAAACGAAATGATCTTCCGTATTTATAAAAGAGTTAACGCATAGGTTAGAACGTGTCAACCGATATTTATAATCAAAAGTTCATTGGCTTTATTCCATGTGTTTTTTATTTATACAAAAGTACAGCAGTTCACTTTACACTTCACTTACCCTGTATATTACTAAAGTTTGCTTTCCCATATACCATAAATTTCAGTCTTTGTTATCTTAAAATAGGATCTACTCACAAGGTTCTTTGCTCAACTATGCATTTTGAAAACAATAGTATAAAGTCAAAATAAAAATGCACTTATTTGAATTAACAAACTGACAATAAGCAACTTAATACATAAGTATTCTTTTTCAGAGTATCTATGTCGTATGTCCAGGCATACTAATAAAGCATCTGCAGCGTATCTCATTCCTTTATTACAGGTTAAAATAATATTAATCTTGCATCTTAATTACTAAGGTGGTGAAAATGTATTTAAAGAAAAGAAGTTACGGTATGAAAGAAGCATCCAGCATGCTTCTTTTGCTATGCTCTTTTTATAATACCAATGCACAATTATACATCGGAACAGGTGATAGTCTAAATATAAAAGACAGTATTCTTTTTCAAACGGAGAGAAAAAATAATCCGGTTCTATTATATGTAAAAGGCACCACCACAGTACATAATCTGGAACAAATTTCCAATATTAAAGTGGTTGTGCTTTCCTCTCCTACTCTAAAAAAACCATCACAGACCTCTTTTGCTAAAACTATAAAAAAACCTGAAAATAGAAAACCAGAAAACCAGGTTTTAAAATTGGGTTCCAAACAGGAAGTCTATCTATCTGAAAATGAAAACTCTGTTATAGTTTCCTATGAGAAATCAGGAAATATTGGTATTATCATAACCAATACTTTTAAGGAAAAACAAGGAGTATTACAGAATAAATATAAGATGTTTCCTGTATGCGAAAATAAAGTTTTTCCAAAACAATCTCTCAAAGCCGGATTATTCGAAACGACTTTTCTAATGGGAATAAAGATCCGCCCTCCTCCTTCTTTTAAATACACTATATAATAAAAAAACACAATTCAATATATCAACTCAGGGAAAAGAGTAATTGTAAAGCTCTTTTCTCTTTACCAATTAAATTTTTACACAAATGAAAAATAAATTTTATACAATCTTTGCATTAACGATCGGTTCGTTAGCATTCGGGCAGGTGGGTATTAATACACAAAACCCACAAGGAATTTTCAATATAGATGGCGCCAAAAATAATGCGACCACAGGAACTCCAACTGCAACACAGTTAGCAGACGACTTTATTGTAACTGCATCAGGAGCTACGGGTATTGGTACATTGCCAGACAATTATGCTGCGCTAGATGTCAAAGCATCTAACAAAGGAATTTTGGCTCCAAGAATCGACTTAACATCTTCAACTTTAGATTTGAATGCAGATGGAGATAACAGCGTTGCCAACCAGCCAAAAGGATTATTAGTGTATAATATTGGAGGTTCTCCCACTTCCCTTCCAGAAGGTTATTATTTCTGGAACGGTACTGAATGGAGAAGATTCGACAATAAATCTTCTGTTGCACCTAATGCTACGCTACAATGCGCAAGCGCATATCTGGACCCGGCACAGGCAATTACAGGCGGAACCGCTTTTGTAGGAACAATCTTAAAAATACCTTATGTAGCAGGTAACGGAGGAAGTTATACTGGGGTGACTTTACAATCTGTAGGAAACGCTGCGGTAACAGCAACCCTAAGTGCAGGAACATTTGAAGTGGGATCTGGTACATTAAATTTTAATATTACCGGTACACCTACTGCAGCGCAGCAAGCCCCTACTGGTATGACATTTGACCTTACCCCTTTTTATGCAGCAAACCCAACAATTACCAATTCTTGCGCTAGTGTTACAGTTGGGCAGGAAGTTAAAGCTGATATACAGGTAATAGCTACAATGGATTTTCTGAAATTTGTTGTAGATCCCGTTACTGGTACTAGAGGCTTTCAGGTATCCCTTACAACACCAGATGGCTTGTATACTGTAAGAGCATTTCTGAGACATAGTAACCAAGCATCAGGAACTGCTGCCAATAATACCAATCAAGTACAAAATGCAGATGCTCAGATAAGAAGTAATGCAGCGGTAAACAAAACGTTGATGTATAATCACCTTGGAGGTTATGGAGGCGGAACCACTGCCGATTCTGGTAATAGTGTTGTGCTTCCACCAACCCAATGGGGAGGAACACAAAATAATACTTGGAATCAAGCCACAACATCAGTTAGAGGAAATTGGGGAGATCCTGGTATTTATCAGGGAAATAATAACGGACCGGAATTTAGATATTATAGCTGGATAGAGCAGGGAACTACAAAAACCGCTTATCTGGTAACTATGATGGCAGGAGCTAATAATGGCCCCTCCGGAACTAATCCTAATGATATGAAAGTATATATAAAAATAGAACAGATTAAAGCCCCTTAAATTTATTTTATCCGGCAGATGAATTCGTCTGCCGGTATAAATATAAACCTATAAAATAGGTACAGATTAAAAAATCTGTAAGATTCTAAAAACACAAACAAATGAATTTTAAAGAGATTCCAATAGGACCATTGATTGAAAAAGAAGTTGCGGCACGTGGGATAGAACTTCCCCGCATTTGTAATTTTATGAAATGTACGGAACAGGAAATAAAGGAAATGTACAAGGTAACAAGTATAGAAGCAGAAAATCTGTTGAAATGGAGCAAGCTATTAGAATATGATTTTTTCAGACTGTATTCACAGCATTTGCTTTTGTATGCTCCAGCCGCTACAGACAAAAGCACAAAAAAAAAGAAGCACAAAAAAACAATTTTACCTGAGTTCCGCAAAAATATTTATACAAAAGAAGTTATTGGTTTCATTCTGGCACAAATAGAGTCAGGAGAAATGTCAAAATCCGAAGTAATGGAAAGTTATAAAATCCCAAAAACAACTCTGTATAAGTGGATCAGCAAGTATAAAGATGAAAAGAAAGAAATATAGTGATCTGATAGGAAAATCCAATAAAGAGATAACAGAACTTCCTGGACAGGACCTTAAAGACAATCCCGCCGATTTCTGGTTTATGGGGTTGGTTAGAAAAATTAAAGGAATTATCCTAAAAAAAGGTGTGTAAAATTAAAATAAAAACTACTTATGGAAAAATTAATCCCTGATTATAAAAGAATCTATAACGACATTATTGTAAAAGAATTTCCGGATAAGAGAAATTGCTGCATGCGACTATTACAGAAAGAAAGTTTATCTGTTATGGATATTATAGAACTGAACGAAAAAATTTTCGGCAGCCCAGACAAAGAAACTTTTGCAGCTAACCAGAGGCACCGTTCTTATAGAAAGACAGATATTCTTAAAATGCTTGATTACCAGAAAAAAAATCAACTCAACAATACCCAACTTGCCATTCATTTTAAATTAAGCCGTAACACGGTTACCAGATGGAAAAAAAGCTTCGTGATATAAAAGGCAGGCGGTTTTCTCTTTAATTGAAAGCATTCAGGGCATGTTATTTGAATTTTCTCAAGAAAATCCCGATTATATTTTGCGGTCATACAAATGCTTTGGTGTTCTAGCTTTTCTTTACATTATTGATAGTGGGAGTCAGTCATTTATCTAAAAATAAAATCCATTATTTTGATGAGGGACGCAATTTTTATAAACATATTAAATTTTAAATTATTTAGAAATGTCAGAAAACTATATTATTAATGGGTTCGCTATAACTATTATTATCATTGGATTTGTAATTCTTAGGCAGAGAATGAAAAGATAAGGAGGAAATTTTTGTCAAAACTTACTTTCATGATATACGTAGTAAATTAAGTAAATGCAGCTTTTTAAGCTAAGTTTTTTAGCTGTTCATTTATTGAATAATTTTATTTACTAGAATTGTTTCTTAAATATTTTTCAAAATAACTTTATAGAAAATTAATTAAAAAAAATAAAGTTAATTCGTAAATAAGTCCTATCTTTTTGCGATTATTTACAAACAATGCTACGTCGAATAAGGAATTATATAGAGAATCTACACATTGGCCCAGAAGAGGACGTATTTAAGCGTCTTGATGCTCAAAGATTAAATTTATTTGCATTTTCTATAGGCATAATTTTTATTTTGAGCGGTTTCAGGGACTTAGTGTTTGGGTTCCAGAGTTATTTTTGGGTGTTGTTTATATTGGGGGTTATTTTCCTTCTTCTTTTCTTTTTTACGAAGATTAGACAAAATTCATTAGTATGCCTGCTTACTATAGAGCTTTCCATGTTGCTGGTTTTCTTTTTTTCATCCACATCAGGTTTTGAAAATGGCATATCATTATATTATTTTCCGCTCCTGACTATTTCGTTGTTTATTTTTAATACAAGGAAAACATCGAAATATATCATAATTGTTTTTGCTACTGTACTTGTTCTATTTCTTATAAGTCATTATTATGATTTTAGGATATTCAGGATTGAAGGGGCAGAAGATTTAGAATATTTAAAAAATCGCAGACTTAGTACTTTTATAATGGCGTTTATGTGGTTTGCCATTTTCGGATATTCTATCCTGTCAAAACATTTTACGGTTTTGGAATTATACCAAAAGGTTCTTCGGAGCGAAAAAATAATCTCTGATATGCGTGCCAAGCTTAACCGTAAAGACGATATAGATTTGGAGAATCTTGTAAAGCTGGCCATGAATGACGATATCGCTTTCATACCCAAAATAAAATCTTCATTTCCTAATTTATATGATAACCTCATCGAAATGAACCGTTCTATGACATCCGATGAGTTCAAATTATGCGCTCTTCTCAAACTGGGTTTCACTACAAAAGACATCGCGGAATACAACCATATTTCAGTGCGGACAGTTCAGACGAGGAAAAGCAGACTGAGGAAATCATTCGGAATATCTGCTGACATAGATCTGTACAAATGGATAGATACTTTATAGTTTGGAGTAGATCTGTTTTATGATGAAATCTTGGATTTCTTAACGATTCCTATGCAGTTATTGATCTCACTCCAATTTTAAACCCCTGATTATAATTTTATTTTCCGTTTAACTTATTTCTGAGAGTTAAACGTTTTTTCATATAAAAAAATCAACAAGCAAAATAACTATAAAATACACATAAAAATGTAATTAATCCGTAAAATAGTATTGAATATTTAACATAAATTTCATTTTAATGTAAATTAATTTTATTACTTTTGAGTAAACACATTTCACCAATATATAATTATACATATTAAATTCTCATTGAAAAACTAAAATTGATATGATTTAACTAATTCCTAATCAAAACCAAGACCTATGAAAAAAAAATTACACACCTTAGTTTTATTCTTTGCTTCCCTGATGACGTACGCTCAAGTAGGGATTAACACGACTTTACCAGATCCCTCTTCAGTACTGGATATCGTATCTACCACTAAAGGATTATTGCCTCCAAGAGTAAATCTTACCTCAACAACGGTACAGATAGGTACTGCCGCTAATGCAGCAGGATTACTTGTATACAACACGGGTACTGCATTACCTAAGGGATATTATTTTTGGAACGGCACAGAATGGAGATCGGTGGACAGCTCTTCGGCCGTCAATGCGATTGCAACATTAAATTGTAGTGGAGCTACACTAGATCCTCAACAGACCGTAACAGGCGGCACTCCTCTTGTTACAGGAACAGTACTTAAAATCCCCTATACCGCAGGTAATGGTGGCAAATTTACAGGAACCACACTGAGCTCTGTAGGTAACCCGGCAGTTACGGCAACTATTACGGATAATAAAGTAGAATCCGGTTCCGCTTCATTATCATTTAGTATTTCCGGAACGCCAAATGCATCGCAAACTTCTCCTGCAGGGATCACATTTGATTTAACTCCATTTCTTACATTAAATTCAGGTTTTACCGGTTGTAGTAGTATAACTGTAGGTAAACAAGTAAATGCTGATATTAAAAGCCTTGCAGTAATGGATTATCTAAAATTCATTACCGATACCAACGGAACTAAAGGCTTTTCTGTAGAGGCTACAACTCCTGATGGGTTATATACTTTTAGAGTTTTCTTGAGACATTCTGACCAGACAGGCACAGCAACGGCGACTAATAATACCAATCAGGTGCAAAATGCAGATGTGCAAATAAGGAATAATTCAGCGGCTAATAAGATTTTAATGTGGAATAACTCAACTGAATACGGAGCCTATATCGGCCAGGCAGGTAATACTTTAACAGCAGTTCCTAATTTGTTTGGGGGAGATGTCAATACCGGAAATACCTGGTCTACAAGTACGACTGCTGCAAGAGTATATTGGGGTGACGCGGGTATTTACCAAGGTTCTAATAATGGACCTGAATATAGATATTATAGCTGGATAGACACATCTAATACGACAAAAGTGGCTTATACAGCTTATATGATGGCTGGGGCAGTTGGTGGACAGACGGCTACTAATCCGGCTACAATGAAGGTCTTTATAAAAATAGATCAGATTACTGCTCCATAAGATTCGATTCTAAAAACACGCACACAAAGATTGGAGAAGCCTATATTAGTAGGCTTCTTTTTTGATATAAACCTTTCAGAATGTGCAAAAACATTGACATATTAGAGGCACAATTATTCCATCGAAAACCTTCTTTACATTATGTTGTTGTCTATTTTACAAGACAAGTTGTACATTTTGGGTAATGAAATATTTTAATTTGGTAAATTTAGTTGTTAAAACCTATTTTTTTATGTAGTTATTGTGTTTGTTAATATATCAGCTCTTTACTTTTATCATATCATCGATTGTAATATACCCGAGATTGATATTGTATATAATCGTATTTAAGTAGTTTTTGAGAAGAACATCCGACTCTACATCGATAGAAAATTCTGGAAAAATTATTATTTTCTTCGAAACTATATTTTCAACGAGATCAATCTCATTGTTGAGGTCAATTTGCCTATTTAAATCATTCTCTATGACAAAATGAAGATATCTAAGCACTATAATCTTGTATTCATTAGATTCTATTACCATGATAAATTTATTTGAGATTCATAAAACCATCTTATCAATTTTATATAAATAAAAAATGGGCCAATCTAAAATTATCAAAACTAAAAGCTGAATTCTATCCACAAAGAAGTGATCAAACTCAGAATATTTCAAAAAAAAAGCAGATAAACATTAATGTTTATCTGCTTTTGCTTTATATGGAGAAAGATTGTTAACCTATCTTCTTAAATTAAGCCACACGCACGTTAACTGCGTTAACTCCTTTTTTACCATTCTCTAAATCGAATGTTACCGTATCGTTTTCACGAATATCATCTTTTAAACCTGATGAATGTACGAAAATATCCTGACCTCCATTTGAAGGTGAAATAAAGCCAAAACCTTTGGCATCGTTAAAGAATTTTACTGTTCCTTGTTGCATTGTATTGTATTATTAAATTATTGTATTTATTGCTATTTTTTGGCTATTGTGCCATTACCGCATTGATGATAACATCAACACAATAATAAATCGATTTGTAAACAAGAAATTATGTTGGTATTTTTAAGAATTTGAATAAGATTCAGTTCAAAAAAGGTACTTCACCTGTTATATTGATAACAAAAATTAGCGGCTGAAAAAGCGAAGACTGAGAGAAAAGAGTAAACTCAAAAGTTTCAGAAGAAGCATCGGCAGGAGCCTGATTATTTTACAAATGTAGTTATAAAATATTAAATAACAAAATAAATTATACTTTTATTTCATTTTTCGTAAAATTAACGCCTCCATAGACAAAAATATAACTTTCATTTTTTCCACTATGAATCCACACCAAAGCACGACCAATCCTATAAAAATGAGCTCTTAAAAAGTAATTAGCAGCCTATTGCTTAACTCCTATCCATTCAATATTATTATACTAATAAAAATAAACTTAGATGCTCAATCAATTGGGTTTTCACACTAAAATTTACTAATATTCATTGAACCTATTTAATTTAGTAGCAATAATTTTATAAATTTGGTGCTTTTTTTGAAATAAATAACTTTAATAAAATAAAACTAAATCAAATGGCTAGTAAAATTATTGGCGTAGGAAATTGCATCCCTTCAGAAATAATTAACAATTCAGACTTTCAAAACCATTGTTTTTTTGATGAAAATGGTGTAAAATTAAGCCAGGACAATACAACGATTGCTCAAAAACTTACCGCTATCACAGGTATTGAGCAGAGGCGTTATGCGTCTAAAGAATTAACAGCCTCCGATCTTGGTCTTATGGCGGCTAAAAAAGCAATAGAAAATTCACAGATTGACCCGGAAACACTAGACTACATCATATTTGCCCATAACTTTGGAGACGTTCCGCATGGAAAAATTCAATCTGATGCAGTCCCTAGCTTAGCATCACGTGTTAAGTATCAACTAGGCATTAAAAATAATTATTGTGTGGCTTATGATCTGCTATTTGGCTGTCCTGGCTGGCTCGAGTCATTAATACATGCTAATGCATTTATTAAATCTGGTATGGCAAAGAAATGCTTGATCATAGGGGCCGAAACTTTATCCCGGGTCGTTGACATTCATGACAGAGACAGCATGATTTACGGAGATGGCGCAGGCGCGGTAGTACTAGAGGCAACAAAAAATGACACGGGCATACAATCTCATCTGTCAGCTTCTCATACCTACAAAGAGAAAGACTATCTCTATTTTGGAGAGTCGTACAATCCTGAGAATTCTTCTGGAACAAGATTTATTAAAATGGATGGCCGAAAAATATATGAATTTGCTCTTTTAAACGTCCCCCCTGCTATGAAAAAGTGCTTTGATGAAAGTGGATATCAAATAGATCAGTTAAGCAAAATTATCATCCATCAGGCGAATGAAAAAATGGATGAAGAGATCGTAAAGCGCTTTTACAAACTCTATAATATGCCGACTCCTAAAGACATAATGCCTATGGTGATTGGCAAATTAGGAAACAGCAGTGTGGCCACTATACCGTCGCTTCTTTCTATGATTATAAATAATGAACTTCCAGAACATACTATAAAGGAAAATGATATCATACTATTTGCCTCGGTTGGGGCCGGTATGAATATCAATGCGGTAGTGTATAAATTTTAGGTTATATGAAGAAAATAAAATTCACAGCGCCATTTGACGCTAAAAAGAGACCGTCCATTCTTTGGAAATCACACAAAATCTACATTAATTAACTCCTTAAACGATACAATTGTAATAGATCATCTACAAAAGTGTTCGAGAATGACTCTGTTATGCTCACACACAGCCAAACGGCGCCACTTTAAACAAGTGGCGCCGTTTTTAACAATCACCACATCTGTTATTTGCATTTATTTTCTTATACAAATTAATAAATCATTTTAGTAAAAATCATCTCTCAATCCCTTAAAACAGTCATCAGCATTGATATCAATTCGTTTTATCAATTCGTATGAAAGAGCTATATTTAAAACTAATTTTATATTAAAAAATTGATTTATACAACACTTTTAAATATTGCTATTTTTCAGGGAATCGTCTTAGGCTTGGTTATTTTAAAGTCTTCCCTATTCAACAGTAAATCAAATAAATATTTAGCCTACTTACTATTTGCACTTTCCTTTGTTTTACTAAATTATGTTTTTGAAATTGAAGATACATTTACTTCGTATCCTTTTCTACATTTTATAGACGATATCGAGTGGATATTTTTATTGCCTGTTTTCATATTTCTGTTCATTATCAACCGGATTGACGATACTGTAAAGAATAGGCAGAAGCATTATTTGTATTATATTCCATTTGCCTATTCCTCTATTGTTAGTATTACATACGATCTTAGTAATGTTGCAGGAATTTATAAAATCCCGGATTCAAGCATTTTCCTAATCAATATACTTAGGCTAATTCAGCTTTTATTTGCCTTTATCATCATCCCGTTTCTACCTCTTTACTCTTATTTTATGATAAGACATTTAAAAAACTCACAAGAGAAAAAATGGGTCATTACCTTATTAACCATTATCTATTTGTTGTTATTAGTCTGGCTTACTACCTATATGGCTGGTTTGTTTTTTGGATTAGACATTTCCTATACCATGAGCATCCTGGCTTTATGTGCAACATTTGTAATGCACTGGACAGCTTATATCGGTATTTACAAATATAAATTGGCCAAAAACAAAGAGGCTATCTACCATTTTCTAAATAATGATTCGGTTATTTCGTATCCCAATCTGCCCGTTGTACACAATAGTACACCACAAGAATATAAGGAATCTATCACAGCTGATAATATTTATTTTCAAAAATTGGAAATACTTTGCAAAGATCATCACATTTATACCGACAATACCTTAAACAGAGAAAAAGTAGCTGAAAAACTAGGGATAAGCGCGGGATATCTTTCACAAATTGTAAACACGATAACAGGAGACAACTTTGCCCATTATATCAATCAATACCGTGTGGAAGCTGTCAAGGAAATGATATCAAATTCAGAATATGAAAACTATACTTTGTTGACAATGGGATTAGAATCCGGGTTTACTTCAAAAACGACTTTTTACAATGCCTTTAAAAAAGTGACCGGTCAGACACCCAATGAATACAAAAATAGCAGCAAATAGGTACCATTTTATCCATTTTTAAGCTTTTGAAACCCGTCCTAATTTGAATTATTTGAGTTTTGCATTTAAATAATTCAAATTAAATTTTTTATGAAAAAGAGCTTTTTACTACTCATCATTTTGTTTGCTTTTTATACTGTCAAGGCTCAAAATGAAAATGATTCAAATCCTAATCAGAAAAAAAATGAAATTAAACTGAATCTTATCTCGCCATTATCCGGCGCTTTCGAAGTAGGTTTTGAACGGCACCTCAACAAAAATTCATCACTGGGGATCTCTGCATTTATTGTTTATGATCACACAAAAGATGAGGATACGAATTACTACATCTCCCCTTATTACAGATATTATTTTGGCAAAAAATACGCTTCCGGTTTTTTTGTCGAAGGATTTGGAGCGTTTACGTCTATTGATGGAAAAAAAATATACTCAGCAGATAACCTGACATTCACTGAAAATAAAGATGTTTATGATGTTGCCCTGGGTGCAGGTCTTGGCTATAAACTAGTTACAAAAAAAGGATTGGTTTTTGAAGCCAACGCAGGCTACGGAAAACTTTTGTTCAATGCAGACAAAACAGATCATGGCGTGGTTGCAAAATATGGATTGAGTATTGGCTATCGATTTTAATATCAGTTCTATCTAAAAACTAAAGCATAACAAGGCTTTTGTTTGCGGCAGATAAAGTACTAAACTGAAGAATGAATAAAATCCCAACGAGTGTTGGGATTTGTTTTTGTAAATGTTGACCAATACATAGAAAAAGTTTAGCCAAGTCTTAAGTCAAAAGTTCAATAGAATTAACGTTAATTGCAATAGCCGTTAGTATTGTAAATAGCGTTCTAATTTAAAACTATTATAGGCGGTGGTATTTTCTAATTTTTTTTTTTAAGGAAGTCAGACAGTTTTCGTATGCATCAATCAAAGCTTCTGCTACAATTTTGGGGTCTTGCTGATGTATTCCGTGGCTGTAACGCGGTAACAAGATAAGCCGGCTATTGCTGTTATTCTTTATCATCTCTGCATAATGGTTTATTCTTAATTGATCCAACTCTTTCCACCAGGGGATTAAGTTGATCCCTAATTTCAGATTTTCGTTCATTTCTGTTTCATAATGTTCAATATGCTTGTTGTATGAAATCATTACGGTTACAGGAATGTCCCTAAGAGGTTGTAAGGACTTATATTTTTTAAAGAATTCCGGTGAACTTTCATTCAGTTCTCTCTTTGCTTCATTTCGAAGACCCTCTGATGTTGAGGTATCATTTATGATATTTTTAAGGGTTATCACAAATAATTCCCTATAACCTGTAGAGCTTGATGTATTGATTTTCACTTTGTTGTCTTCGTCTTTTGTAAGCATAAAATCTGTCGGATCTATGAAAAACAGGCCGCAAATTTCATTTGGATACATTGAGGCATACAAACGTACAAACGGTCCGCCTATAGAGTGTCCTACTAATAGATAAGGCGGGCTTATTTTTAAACTTGCCAATACATCGTGAAGCCTTTTTATAACATCTTCATCTGTTTTTATGGAAGTATCGATTTCTGACTCTCCAATTCCATTCCTATCATAAACTATCCCTGCAAAACTTTTTTGAATGAAAGGAAACAAACTTCCATAACCTCCGCCCCCCGAACCGAGACCACTTCAAAGACTACTATTGGTTCATTAGCTTTTCTTTCATCAAGTCCAAAAGTTTTATAGGCCATTTGCTTATTGTTAATGGATACAAATTTTCTTTCAGAAGTCTGCGAAAAAACAAGTGTTATTGAGAAAAAAGTAATAAATACAGATATTATTATGGATTTCATCTTTTTTGATTTAGTATAAGAACACGCATATGTATTAAACAATATTAATGAATTTTTAAATATATAACCCAGATTTCATCAATTTAATACCTCGCTGAATTCCAGTGCAAAATGTTAGCGGTGTACAGGATTAAGAAAAGCACCAGTCATATTCGGAAAATATTATCAATCTTATCTGTTTCTTCTGAAATAAGAAGTTAAATATCAATTTCCGAAGTCTTTAAATGAGTAAATTAGTACCGAATTAAAATGCGCTAAGATTTCTATGAAAAATATATTCTTTGTATTACTTCTTTCAATGGTACAGCCTGTTCTGGCACAAACTAAATTAGAAAAAGCACTGACCAATCTTGAGGATAATTACGAGCAAGAGAAAGTATACTTACTTACCGACAAGTCACAATATGCAGCTGGTGACAAAATCTGGTTTAAAAGTTTTGTATTTGATGGATATAACCGTTCTGCATTATCAACTACTCTATTTGTTGAACTGTATAATTCTGATAAAAAATTAATCGACTGGAAAACGATACTTCTCACCAATGGTGAAGGCAGCGGAGATTTTCAGCTGAAAGAAAACCTTCCTGAACACATTTATTTTGTAAGAGCTTATACGCCTTACATGAACAATTTTAACGAAGATTTTCAGATTGTTAAAACTATTCCGGTGTACAATCCTGACTCTACTGAGTCATTAGTGATTTCTAAAAGTTCAGATTGGTCCACCAAAGCCTTTCCGGAAGGCGGAACATTCATTAATGGTATGCCTACGAAATTTGCCGTAAGATTATCAACCCATACTTCCCTGCCGGAAAATTGGACCGGAAAAGTAATAGACACACAAAACCCCAATGTACCTATCACTACATTTAAATCTTTTGATAAAAATGTCGCCTCTTTTAAAATAACTCCAGCTTCAGGAAAAAAATACCAGGTTATCATTCAGGATAATACAGGGAAAAGTCAAACAATAGATCTTCCACAAGTCGCAGAAAGTGGTCTCAATTTAGCAGTTTACAGTACTAAAGAGGGGATTAAATACACCTTAAAAGGTGTCAACTTAAAACAGCAGCTTCAAAATTATAAAATTGTCGGAACGATCAACAACCACCTTGCCTACAAAGCCAATATTAACAATGCAACCAATGAAGCTACCAGTCTTATTCCTACAAAAATAAGCAATGGAGCTAACGGTATTTTACAATTAGCCATTTTTGATGAGCAGGACAATCTGGTTGCCCAAAGACTTTGCTTTATAAAACCTGGTCAATTAAAGATTGAAAAAGCAGAAATTGTAGGAAAGAACATAAAACAAACCCCAAGATCTTTCAACAGCATTGATCTTTCCCCGGAGTCTTATTTTAAAAATTACACTGTTTTGGTCAGTGAGGATGACGGCACCCAGAATCCGGAAGAAGAAAATATTCTGAGTGGACTTTGGTTAACTGGAGATTTTACAACAAAAATAGACAGCCCGGCGCAATATTTTTCTAAAAATGCCAATACTGAAGCTTTGGACGCTCTGCTTATTTCTGAAAGCTGGCAAAGATTTGACTGGAATTCCGTACTTAGCGGATCCATACCAACCCTTAAAACCAATTCTCAAAAATTTCTTTCTTACAGGGTAAAACCTATTAAAAACGGCTCCCAACTGATCAATACCAATGTAAGTTTATTATTGAAATTAGGTAACGGTGAACCTGTGATTAATCAATTTAAAACGGATCAAAACGGATTTATTTATTTAAATAATCTTAACTATGATGAACCTTTGGATGTTTCATTATTCGTCAATTCACAAGATAATAAAGAATCAGGTACTGATAATTTATTTGTCACCATAGAGCCACTAGTCACTCCCACATCATTCAAAGGCAATTTCCCGGGTACAAAATATACATTGGTAAAATCCGGTGAAAATAAAACCGTTCCTCCAACCATTTCCAGAGCCATCAATACTCAGAAAAACAGTAAAAAAACCAACAATATTGATGTACAGATTGAAGAAGTAAAACTAGTAGGAAAAAAGCAGGATCCAAAAGAAGAGTTAGACAAACAACTATCCACCGGAATGTTTAGTTCCATGAATTCTACTGTATTTGACTTCGTCAATGAAGACCAACATGTTGCCGGGTCAAATAATATATTAGACTGGCTACAGGGAAGAGCTGCCGGTTTAACATTTCAAAGAGATAATTCAGGGGTCAACGTACCCTATATTCGCGGCCATCAAGCTAAGCTGTATTTAGATGAAACCCTTACTGATGCTTCAATGATTGCCAACCTTACTGTAAGCAATATTGCTATGGTAAAAATTCTTAAAGGAGCAGGATTAATAGGTGATGCGGTACTCGTCTATACCATGAAAGGTAATATGAAATCTAAAAACAATGAAAAAGAAACGCAGAAGAACAATTCGTCTGTCATAAAAGGATATGATCAACCTTCGGAATTTCCTATTGAAATGCTGGATAATGATGATCCTGCAAAGAAAGTGGAAAATGATACCCGGGAAACACTTTACTGGAATCCTAATTTATTCGACAGCGATTATGTTCCTCCAAGAATTAAATTTTTCAATAATGACAGTGCAAAACAATATAAAGTACTGATCATAAGTTTTGATGAAGACGATAATCTTTTGTACGATCAGGAAATCTTTAAATAATATTTTTCTTTATTAAAAAGCCTTTCAATTCTCCTGAAAGGCTTTTTTGGTTTAAAAGTTGGAGAGCACACTAAGTTTTTTTTAACGCAAAGGTTTTGTAAGGCGCTTATGATTTTAAGATAAGCAAAGGGTGGCGGCTTCACCGCTGATTAACTTTTTCAAGATATTATCCGCTCCTTATTTATAGATATTTTAGTCTTAATTTATTTTAATTCTCACCTAAAATTATTCACGTATATTTCAGAAATTTTTTAAATATATTTTGACAATTCATGAAATGCGCATTTATATTATTTCTATTTCTTTTTAATTTTTCTTTTTCTCAAAATAATAAGGAGATACGCTCTATTGACAGTTTATGGGCAATAACGAATGATAAAAATGCCTATGCAGAAAAAGGGAGTAAGGAAATGCTGAGATTATGCACTGAAATGTATTACCAGTCTAAAAATATAGGCTATGATACCGGGCAGCTGAGATCCGTTACAAAAACAGCTGAAATTTATGTGAATGAACAGAATTATAGTGAAGCTTTAAAGAAAATACCTGAAGGTATTGAACTGGCAGAAAAACTCAAGGATTATACAAACTGGTCTAGTCTATTGATGATTCAAGGAAATGTTAATACTGCATTGGGATATTTTCAAAAGGGCAAGACCAGCCTTCAAAAAGCCTTATTAATTGCCGATAAAATTCCTATACGCGATAAAATGCACTATAGCAAGGCCTCTATCTATCATCAAATAGGTTATAATATTGATCGTAAAGATGAAATAGAAGATGATAAGATAATGTATGACAGTGTTCTGTTTTATTTTCATAAAGCTTATGAGGAATCTGAGAAAATAAGCACCACTTATCCTACAAGAATTAAGTCTATTGCCAGAGACGCTATGAATTTAGGGGCTGGATATTTCTATCAAAATAATATTCCCGAAGCCGAAAAATATATGGATGAATTTCAGCTTCTTATGAAGGATGAAAAAAGTCAATCTAACTTTCTTCCCTATTTCAGACTCAGGGGAGAAATTGAAAATAAAAAGAAAAATTATCCCAAAGCTATTGAATATTTTAATCAGGGTATAGCATCTTTTAAAGAATACAAACTGTATCCTGCAGAATTAGTGAGCTGTTATGCAGGTATTGCAGAAGCATATGAAGGCAATAAAGATTATAAAAATCAGGCGGATTATCTTGAAAAGGCTAAAAGAATAACAGACAGCCTTTCTCTTGCCGACAAGAAAACGGTAGAAAAAGTACCATCGGAGCCACAGAAAAAGCAGCAACCAGTAAATACTTCTATTATAATAGTCTTCACCGTTCTCGCCACAGCATTAGCGGGTTGTTTCTTTTTCTTTCGAAAGAAAAAAACCGCAGAAAAAGAAACTGCAGTGGCATCTGCTGAAAACAGACAGGAAGAATTAATTTCCAATGAAATAGATACCCATCATTCTTTAGTAGAAGAACAGCTGAGTACTACAGAATCCCAAGAGCTGAGCCATGTGATTGAACTTGCTCAGAAGAATGACAAATCATTCCTTCTCAAATTTTTAGCATTGTACCCTGGATTCAATCAGCAACTATTAGCAATACATCCGCAGCTTACTCATCTCGATCTGGAATATTGTGCGTTGATCAAGCTGAATTTTGACACCAAGGAAATTGCCCAGTTCAAAAATACATCTGTAAATTCTGTTGAAAGCAGGAAATACAGGATACGAAAAAAACTGGGTATTGCTACTCATGAAAACATGTATGTTTGGTTTATGGATCTATAAAAAGCACATATTCCAGCCTTTTATTGAGTGGTAAATTCAATAAAAAACAACCTTTTAAAATATTCATTTTCAGCACCTTAAATTAACTGACAAATATTGACAGATATTGACAGGTATTGCTACTTCCTGGTTTGATCTTTTTTAGGATTTCTGCGCTAATTTCGCCTCAGAATTTAATGCAAAATCTATGAAAAAAACATTTATTTCCATTGTATTGCTGGTAGCGGCAAGCACACAGGCACAAGTAGGAATTAATACCGAGACTCCCAATGCAACATTAGACGTACAAGGCAAAGCAAGTACTACAACAATTCCTGACGGGATTATTACACCGAGAATCAGCAAGCAGCAATTAGCCGCTAAAACAGATGCCACTTATACTCCGGCTCAGACAGCTGCTATCGTGTATGTAAATGATATTACTGCTCCTACCGGGACAGTTCCCAGCTTAATAGAGGTGGCAGAAGTAACAGCTATTGGATATTACTACTTTAACGGAAGTATGTGGAAAGCAATAAGTGGTGGTGCAGCTACTGTTGATAAAAGTATCTATGCTGGTGATGGTGATTTATCTTCAAACAGGACCGTTAATCAGCTAGGTAAAACCCTGGCTTTCAATGGAGGAACTACTGCTAATGCATTTTCTGTAAATGGCTCAAGCCTGTCTGTCGATGCATTAAATGACAGAGTAGGAATAGGTACAACTGCACCGCTTACAAAGTTGCATGTAGTTGCCCAGGCTATGCAAGGAAATAGATACAACTTGATAGATGCCCCATCTTCAACCAATCAATATGCATTGCTTGCTTTGAGAAATACTTCACCTTTAGCTACAGGTAATTATTCTTTATTAGGTTTTACCAATGACGGGCCTACATCAGGAGGCGCTAACTGGGGTATCGGAAGTATACGTACAGGAGCATCTTCAACAACTGGTTCTGAAGAAGATTTTTATGTTGGGAACTCTTTAGGAGGATCCCTCATTGAACGTTTCAGGATTAATTCTTCCGGAAATATAGGGATAGGTACTTCTCTGCCACAGAGAATACTGCATGTAAATGCAAACGCAAATCCTGTAAGATTCGAAAACCTACCAATTCTTCCTGCTAGTACGGCCTCTTCAGGGCTGGTTATTGATGCCAATGGAGATATTTATAAAAATAATACAAGCGGTGCTACAGTGGATACGAGCATCTATGCTGGTGATGGTGCTTTAAGCACAAACAGAACGGTTACGCAGTCAGGTAATAAGTTGGCTTTCAACGGATATACTGGAACCGCTACTGATGCATTTTCTGTGGACGGAAGTACTCTTTCCGTAGACGCTGTGAACAATAGGGTCGGAATCGGTACAAATGCTCCGCTGAGACAGTTTCATGTTGCAAATACTACAGTAGGCTCCCCTGATATAAGATTCGAAAACCTGCCGGCTCTTCCTGCTAATGTACCATCGACAGGAGTGGTTATTGATGCCAATGGAGATGTTTATAAAAATAATACAACATCCGTTGAAGGACAGATTCTGAGAATAGGGCTTAATGCTAGAACCTATACATCAAGTGGAGATCAACCAATTAGATTTGATGCAAACAACTCTGCCGCAGAAATGGGAAATGCACCAAATGCAGCTCCTAACTTCATCAATACTATTGTTGGTGCTACAATAGCAGAAGGTGTTAATGCAATTGCAGGTGCAGGTACTCCGGCCAGAACTACAGATCAGATATCTCTACAACCGGGAGTTTATAAGATACAGCTAAGGCTTGTAGCAAGTATGTCGTCTTCAAGTGTATTTTCTTTAAAAGCCGTAGTTAATAATAATGAATATACTTTAGTACAGGGTGCAAATAATTCTTCTAACAGTTCAGTATATTATCTTGATGATTTAATTAATATTACGGGAACTACTCCACAAACAGTGGATTTCTTAGTAGGACCACCAACATTTGGAAACTTGGTAATAGCCTCAAGTGCAGGTGCAGGTGGAGGAAATTCTTACAGAAGTATAATTATGATACAGAGATTAAGGTAAATTAAACTTGTGACTCCGGGATCTGGAATCACATGATACATACCCAGAAACAGCGTTATAAAAACACTTGATATAACTGTTTCATTCTGGTAAACAAAAAATAAAAACTTTTAACCATAAAATAAATTGGAAAGGAGAACGGTAAAAAGCTCTTCTTTCCTGTTTTCAATTGAGCCTTATTAAAAGGCTGAAAAATGACACATATATTGAAGCTGGATAGAAAAATTGAAGAGAAATTAAAGCTTCCAGAGAATATTAAAAAAAATAAAAGACGATTTAATGAAATTTGACTTTAAAAACATCCATATCGGCAGTCATATCAGGAAGAGAGTTGAAGAAGAAGAAATTGATATTACCCGTATATGTAATTTTCACAAAACTACGGAAAGAGAGATCTACAAAATGTATGAGCAAAATAGTCTGGATACAGAAGTTCTTCTTCAATGGTCTAAACTTTTGAAATATGATTTTTTCAGAATTTACAACCAGCATCTTATTTTGTTTTCACCTGAAATCCGGTCAGATTCTGCTAGCAGGATAAAAGTGGAAACATCTTCTCTTCCAAAGTTCCGGAAAAACATATACACCAAGCAAGTGGTGGATTTTATTTTGGAATTAATAAATACCGGTGAGAAATCATCTCTTCAAATCGTAGAAGAATATAGAATTCCCAAATCGACCCTTTTTAAATGGATCAAAAAATACAATACTGAAAAATAAATCCTTATAAAAACAAAACTCCTTTTTGAGTTTATATTAGATCATTAAAAAACTTATGGAAAAAAGTTGTCCAGATTATAAAAAAATTTACACGGATATTATTCTAAAAAAACATCCGGAAAAATATAGCCTTTGCATTCCCATTTTACAGGAGGAAGACTTATCAATATTAAATATCATTACATTAAACCATATGATTTTTGGTTTTGAAGATCAAAAAACAACCCAATTTAATCAAAAACACAGATCATACGATGAATCTGCGATTTTAGAAATTCTGGAATATCAAAAAAGCAATGGATACAGCAACATACAGGTGGGAAAACAGTTTAAAATAAGCAGGAATACGATTGCAAAATGGAAAAAACATTTTAACAAATCGGTAGAGATTAATAAATATATTGAGATCGTATAATCAATTTTTATATATGAAAATAATTTTACGTTCAAGCTTCAGCTGATAAAGCCATAACAGTTCCCGGAAGACTAACATGAAAAATAAACTATCTTTGTTACAGACCGAAATTGTATTAATCATGAAGTTAGAATTATACCAAATAGATGCCTTTACAGATGAAATTTTCCATGGAAACCCTGCATGCGTTGTTCCTTTAAAAAACTGGTTACCGGACGAAACACTTTTAAAAATAGCCAGTGAAAATGCCGTAGCAGAAACTGCTTTCTTTATTGATAATGGCCATACGATTCATCTGAGATGGTTTACTCCTGAAATAGAGATGGATTTATGTGGACATGCTACCCTTGCCACAGCTCATTGCTTAGTTTCAATCTTAAATTATCAGAATAACAGAATTGTTTTTGAAACCAAAAGCGGTGAATTAACCGTTGATGTTAAAGATGGCTTTTATTATATGGATTTCCCATCAAGAATGCCTAAAACGTCTGCGCTTCCGGATGTTATTTCCAAATCACTCAATATACAACCTAAAGAAGTCTTCAAGTCAAGAGATTACATTCTGGTCTATGATTCTGAGGAAGACATAAAAAATATCAAAATTGAAAGGTCTGTTTTTGACCTTATCAATCTGGATCCAGGTGGCGTTATTGTTACAGCAAAGGGTACCGATAGTGATTTTGTCTCAAGATATTTTACACCACAGTCATCCATCCTTGAAGATCCTGTTACCGGTTCTGCCCACTGCTCGCTTATTCCTTTCTGGTCATCCCGACTGGAAAAAGATAAGCTTTTTGCCCGTCAGCTATCCGAAAGAGGCGGCCAGCTCTATTGTGAAAACAAAAACGAAAGAGTGATTATGGCAGGTAAAGCCAGAACCTATTCTATGGGACATCTGTGGATAGAATAATGTTATTTTGATCAAGCTATATAGCCTGACCATTCAATCATAAGAAAGACTGGAATGAGCTTTATCAATCACTTTTAATTGGGCTCAAACGTATTTCATTTTGTAAAAAAGACATTCGAAGATCATCCTTTCGGGGTCAAAAACCGGCAAATATTCCAGATATTTGCCGGTTTTTATTACCTGAATTTTAGTTACATTCTCTTTTTTTTAACGCAAAGTTTTTTTAGGTCTCTATGATTTTAAGGAAAGCAAAGGATAGCGGTTTCCCCGCTGATGAAGCGGCTGACTGAAACGCTCGCTTTATCGAATCAATCAAGGATTGATTCCTTCTTTGCCGCCTAAACTATGCATTGTTAAAAGGAGAAACTATCAACAGATTTTATAATACTCTATTGTGTTAGGAGTTTTTATAGTAAAGGCACCCTTTTAGGCATACCCAAATTAAGAAAACTTTGAAAACACTATGAATAAAGAGAAAATTAAGATTATGGAGAATCTCTCAGGACCCACAAACTCCTCAAGAAATTGAGGAGTTTTTTTGTATCCGTTTTTATAAATTATTGATCCTTACTTTCTGTTAGTAAACATTCTCCCTCGAATTCTGATGCAATTATTTCATCCTTATTCAACCAGTATTCTGAAGTGATCAGGGAAAAATTATTATTTTCCTCTTTATCTAACTTCCACACGATATCTTCAGCTTCTTCAAAACGCAAATCTGTAGACATTTGTTCAGAAAATAGCCTTTTGATAATATTACTTTCAGAAAGTCCACGGCTGAAAGATTTTAAAATGATTTCCTTCGATAGTTCCTCCGAATTTTGATCTACGGATATTATTGAAAATTTTACCCGTGTAGCTTTCGCATTTGGGAATTTACCGTTGTAGGCTTTAAATAAGAGCTGATTGATATTAAATAAGTCGAAATGCAAACCTATTTCCGGATATTCTTCGCAGATCTTATCCAGTAACATATCATTTGAAATCTGATCGATTTGACCTTCATTTAAATTTTCTGATAATTTATAAGTCAATATAACTTTCGCTGCTTCATTAGGCTCAAAATCGGTGATTGCCATAAAAAGCATCTCCTTTAAATTCTCAGCATTTATAGTATGAGCATCCGGAAAGTCAAATAGTCCTAAAAGGTTAGTATAATCTTCGTTTTTCCAGTAGTTTTCAATCTCGTCTAGAGTCGAAGCACTGTCAATTTTTATATTAAATTTCATTGTAATTTTTTTATAAATGTTGGTTTAATCTTTTTCCATATTTTATCAAATCCTTTACAAAATTGCAATATACATACCACACTTAAATTTTCACTCAAATGATCAGGAATAATATGAGATAAAATAGTTTACAAAAGTTTTAAATAAATAATTAAAATCTAGTTCAATGTGGATTTATAGCAACAAAAATTTAATTCGGAAAATAAACTTTTTCAGCAATCCGCTAAATTTTTCTAATTTAATTTTTAAACAGGCTCTAAGAATATTGTTGAAAAAAAATTCACCAATACCAAATGAGATAGTAATTAAGGTTAGTGCCATATAATTTTTTACCGCAAAAATAAAGGTGATTACAACATATTAATTACAGAAACCCGTAATACCACTTTCCAAAATTCTCGCAACTTTGGAGATTTTATTTCAAGCAATCAAAAACAATATTTCCAAAAAACGTAATTACCAGACTCTCCTAATTTCCAAGACTTCTTCAGATCATCAATCTAAGCTACTCTGAGCAGGATTTTCAATCAATCGTAGTTTTACTACAATTTTATAAATTTAATGTAATTTAATATTGAGTAGTATATTTTTTATCTAACTTAGGTGACATAATAGCAAAAAAAACGCACAATATATTATGAAAAACACCTCAAATTCTGATAAAGTTTCAGAAAACCATATTTCGGGGATCAACCGTGTGGTAAAACTGGAAATTGTGGTTGAGGGCAAAGCTGTCAATCACTTTAAGCACTTTCGTTTACAACAAAGTGCTAGAAAGCACCATGACTTTGAACTGGTATTGGCTCATGATTCTTTAGGCGAAGCGCAAAATCACAATCTTGAGCAGGCTCAAAAGTTTTTAGGAAAAAGAATTACCATTGTTTTTAAATATAAAGATGCTGAAAGTGAAAGCCCCGAAAGAACCTTTGTGGGTCTCATTACCAAAGTAGCATTCAGTCAGGAAAAAATGAGTCTGGGAAATATTATCTTAAAAGGAAAAAGTCCCACTATTCTCATGGATTCTGCTCCACATACCCAAAGTTTCGGAGGAAGCCAGCGGGTGAATACCAATATTATTGCAGATCGGATTATCAAGGAGACCTTAGGTTCAAACAAATTTGATTTCAGGATAGATACCCAAAACAAAAGTTATATTAATTACAGCGCACAATACAACGAAACCCACTACAATTACCTTACAAGGATTGCAGAAGCCTACGGAGAACAGTTCTATTATGACGGCGAAGTCCTTCATTTCGGGAAGCTCCCCTCTTCTGAAAAACCTATCCTATTGGTGTATGGAAGCAATGTAAATGATGTGAATGTTGAGCTGAAAGCCGTTCACACCAAACCGGAATACTTTGGCTATAACAGCAGCAGCCATACCAAAATGGTTGGTGTTGATGATCCTATAAAACATTTAGGAGAATTATCTTCCAAAGCCTATGAACTGAATGACACTATTTTTACAACCCGGTCACTGACTCCTACTCCCATCAATGCTAATATGTTCCGTGATGTAGATGATTCCCAAAAGAGCGCAAGGGGAAGTAAAGCAGTAGAGGTTTTTACCGTTTCAGGACAAACCACAGTTCCGTTCCTATATATTGGCTGTGTTGCAGATCTAGCCATGAGAAAGACCGGCAGCAATGAAACCTCACATTTTACAACGCTTATGATTACAGAGGTGAATCACGAAGTGGATGCAAGAGGATACTATACAGGAAGCTTTGAAGCCATCGCTGAAGGCACTGGTTTTATGCCAAAACCTGATTTTGAAATGCCTAAAGCTGAACCGCAGGTAGCCACAGTTATATCCAATGTAGATCCATTGAATCAGGGCAGAATACAGGTAAGGTTTGACTGGCAGGTAAATGATACGACCCACTTTATCAGAATGATGAGCCCTGACGCAGGGGGAACAGATGCCATAACACAAAACAGAGGTTTTGTAGCTGTCCCTGAGATTGGCGATCAGGTCATGGTGGGATTTGAATACCACAATCCCGATTTTCCATTTGCCATGGGTGGAATGTTTCATGGGCAGGTAGCCTTAGGCGGAGGCCCGAACAATCATTTGAAATCTATACAGACAAGAAGCGGAATTAAGGTTTTAATGAATGATGCAGAAAAAAGTGTAACCATTAAAGATCCAAGCGGAAATACTTATTTTATGGATGGGCAGGGTAACATTAAGGTTACAGCGCCAAAGAATATGACCTTTATAGCAGGGGAAGATATGCATATTTCAGTGGGAAGGAATATGACCACTAAGATTGGGCAGGACAGCACCATGCATATTGGAAACGACTATACTGAATCCATCACAAAGAGATACACCCAAACATCTGAAAACAAAAGCGTTACCGTTAAGAAAGATCAAACCGAAAGCACAGGTAATACATTTAAAAGTATTTCCGGAGAAGCTGATATACAGACATCTAAAGGCGATTTAAAACTGAGAGGATCATCATTGGCCGTATTCCAGGGAGGAAAAGACGTTAAAGTAAGTAAAGGCTAAATGTATGACGGGTGACGAAAGTAAATTTTCAATTGTTGCCAAAGAATGTAATTCCGACCTCAGCAATTGAATCAAATCCAAAATAGTAACACATGGAAGATCAAAATACTTCAGCGCATGATCAAAAGCTTTCTGAAAAACGGGCAGAAAAGAAAAAAAAATCCAGCGAAGATTCTCCTTTAGAAAAAAGAGAAATGGTCATGCATGGAGCAAAGTTAAAATGTCCCTATGCTCAGGCGTCCGGAGACCTGAAAGTTACCTCTAACGAAATAAATCTTCAGGATAAATTATTTGCAACAAAGGGCGATGGAAACAACATGGTCAACCTTCAGTTTAAAGGAACTTGCGGACACCCCAAATGGCCTGCCAGAAACATGTCTCCCCCTCCCTGTATGAGCGTTATAAAATTAAGTCCCTGGCAAAACCTGGGAACCTCAATTATACAGGAACAAACAACTTTAGTAAAAGAATCTTTTATCACTTGTGATCCTGATTTTAATACTGCTGTTGCGAAACCAATTCCAAAGGCGACGAGTATAAAATCAAGTATTGAAAATAATAAGCCAACTATAATTTTAGGGCACTGGGTCAATAAAGAGAATCAAAAAATAAAGCTGCATCCTTACGGGGATGAAAAATTACACTTTTTCTTTGAAGCGAATAAAGCAGCAATAGGGAAAAAGATCACATTTATAGTATATGAATCAGATTCAGGTCCTATTAATGATGATAATGTATATGAAAAAAATTATACCATTGCCTCTGAAAAAAATTATATTAATTTCCCTTTAACGGCAGATTTATTTACAAAAGGAGGGGAAAGCATATTACATTTATATGCGAAAATTGAACTTGAAGATACCACCTATGAACTGCCACAGGAAACTGATTATCTCAAAATTCACGCAGTTGAATTTGTTCCCAAGATAGAAGGAGCATTAAAATGGACAAAAGCTAAAATGTTACAAGATATATGGTTTAATGGTAATGAAAATGATAAACCTTGGTTAATTAATCCTAAAGTTGACTTATTATCCATGGATTGGGTATTGTCATATCCAAGAATGAAAACCGAATATGATAAAATTATTACAGAAAAATGGAAATCGGTAAATGCTGTAAAGCTTCTGAAAAAAAGGATTAAAGAGATGGTGAAAAATCCTGGTGTGAATTTAAAACTTCCTAAAAAAGATAACGAAACTATAAACTTCGGAGTATCTAGAAATGACATACAAAAGTTTGATAATATCGAACAACCTAAATTAGGAGGACAAAAAGCACAGGAAATAATGCCATTGTTTGAGAGATTTTATTATCAAAGTGTCTCCTATAATATTAGCAAAAATGTTTTTGCCATGGAGCCTTTAGATGATTTATTTGGAGCATTGGCAAGTTGCCAATTTAGAGTAATTGCTTTTGGGACAATTACAAGGAAAAGCAATAATTATCTGGTTAAAATAACAAAAATTGGAGTTTATATAAAAGACAGTTTCGATTTTATAACAGCAGATGAATATTTGGGGGATTGGTCACCTAAAAAAAACAAAGTATCGGTAAATCCATATGGACTTACAGCGGATACTTATTATAAAATAGAAAATAAATCATATAGAGATTGGAGAAAAGATTATAAGAAAGGAATGGATTTTAACTTATATACCGATGTAAAATATTTAAATGTAAATCATGAATTTTATGCTAGCCCTCAAGAAATTGAATAGATTATCATATACCGTTTTATGTAGTGTTGTTTTTTACATCGCTACATCACTGCTGTATTTTATTTTGAATAAATTAGTTGATAAAGTCGTTGGGTCTCCTTTGGGATCGGCTTATCACTGGACGTATCCCTATTCATTTATAATGGTATTTGCTGTTTTTTTTATGATAACCATGTTGTTGTTAGTAAGAAACAAAAAGATGATTCATAACAGCATCTTCTATTTGATTTTTTATATACTCTGGATCGTGCCTTCTTTAGCTTTTTCTGGCCTTTTATGGTCTTTTTTTGATATGAATGCAGGCTACTTTCCCCAAGGATCTGATTTTTTTAAAAAAATATTTTCAGATATGTTTTATGGTTTAACCTGGGGTGGTTTAGCTATTTTAAGCGCTATCCCTTTTAACATTTTAGTTTTTGCAGTATCATTTTTTATTATTAAAAATTACAGGGCTTTTATTAACAATAACTCTTAAACAAATGTTCAGGAAAAAATAGAAAACAGAAATCACACAGATGGTTAATTACCAATTTATTATACAAAAAATGAAAAACTTAGTAACTAGTTTTATATTATTTTTCTTTATTCCTGTTTGCGGGCAAAAGTCTGTGAACGATAGTTTGAAAATGTATTATCAGGATTCATTGATTGTCAATAAGAATTTTAAAGACGGACCCATATCAAACAAACTTACCGTAAAAGTAATTAATCCCTGCAACTCTGAAAAAAAGAGATTTGACGGAGCTGTAACCATTATCAGTGCCGCTGTTAAAAATAAAAATTACAACGATAGTATAGTTTATAATTACCCCTATGCACAATCCGGGTTAATCAATTTAAAGACAAATAATATATCTGTTTATACAGTAAGTAAACATCAGGCTGTCTTAATACCTTTTACCTATTGCGGAAATTGGGACAACGATACAAAAGTCTCCTACATTGTATTTTATAACCGTAAAAATTATCTGTATCATATAAAATACTATTGTGGAGAAGATGGTAAATGTAAACTCAATGATAATCTGAACATTACATTAAAAGGCCTACCCTCAACACTAAGATTAAAAATTATTAAAGACTTGCAAACAAAGTATAATAGTTCAAATAATTTTCAATAATCAGCTCAAAATAAGAAGTTATGAGTGAAGAACAACAAAAAGATGATTATTCTGTAAATCCCAATCAAAAGGTTTATGATATGCCACACCAGGTAGATCATGAGGTGAATGTGGTGAAAATATATTTTGCGAAACAGGTTCCTAAAATGACCTGGGAAACTAAAGAAGAAACTTATACGGTCAAAGGTGGAGGTCTGGTATCTGACGTCAAAAAGAAGTATGAAAAAAAAGGAAGAAGGAACATCCAGGCCGATCAGGCAGATTCTGTAAAATTAAAGGCAAAAGAATCGGTAAAAATTACCTGGGAAGAAGAGGTACAGGCAAAAAAAGCTGATGGCAGTCTGGATTTTGATTTCGAGAGAATAAACAGCACCACTATTAAAAAGAAAGTATGGGTAGTCGCCAATTGTGAAGGAGCAAGCGGCAAACTCTCTGTTGAGATTCATGAAAATAAATTGAAAAATACTGAAAACGTATATGAAAATCCTGTCAAGTTTTTAGATGGCGAGGAAGAGAAAAGCAAAATTGAATTCACGATCAACGGAACATTGGTATACGCCAAAGAAATAACGATGCGTCCCAAAAGTGATGAAGATTTAAAAAAACTGATCGATAAATTTAATAAAAGAGACGATAGAAACGCCTTCTTATATTTCAAAGCTGAAGTAACAGGAACAGAGGATGAAGTGAAATTTCCGGATGAGACGCATGAGTTTTTAAATAAAGACAATGAAAGATTTGAGATCAGATACTGTAATTGTGGAAACAATTATGATATTACCTGTACCCGATATAGTAAAAGATATGGACCCGCCTACTGGGGATCGAAAAAACTTGAAAATTATGCCGATTGGGATACATTGATTGAAGACAAGAAAATTACAGATGAAGAAAAGGCTATTTTGGTGGGAATGTCTGAAAATGAAGGCAAATTAGATTCTGTTCAGTCCTATGACTGGGACCTTTCAGGTGAACAAATGATAGTAACGGCAGGAGCTATGCAGAAAACGGTGGATCATACCGGAAAAGGTGAATTTACTACACAAATTGAAGAATTTAAAGCGCAGTATCCTGAAAAATATGACGAATTATTTGTATCATGCGGATGGACGGTGGACTCCGGAATTTTGTATTATAAAGATCCGGCAGATTCTAAAGCCGAAAAAATTACAGGAAATACATTATCAAACAAAATCAGAGAAAACTGTAAAGAATCTTTATTTGGAAAAACAGTGGAATGTAAGCCTCTGCAACCGATCGTAAATGCCGTTATTGATAAAGTATTTCAGGAAAAACAAGTACTGGATTTTATTAAGAGATTAAAAGAAGTCGTACTTCCTTTAACGCCTACAGGCTATTCATATAAACTGTCAGATTATTTAAAATCAAAATTAGGTAAGGCAACCGCATTGGATCATCATATTAACAGACCCGGATATGTACAAGACGATTTCGGCTCTGCATTAGACCGGTTTTTTGCCAAAAAAGATGCGAACACCGCCAAAGAAAATAAAACCAAAAAAGAAGGTGAAAAACTAGAAAAAACATCAAGAAACCCTGGCGAATGGGGCGAAATGCACGGTAAATACGAACAGGAAATTCTTGATGATTACGGAAATAAAAGAAGAGGGACAGATATGGATAAACGCTATGAAAAAATGCAAAAAAACGCAAACTTATCATCATGAAAAAATTGACATTTATGCTAATGATTTTAATCATTTTTATTACTTGTGGAAACATGGTTTCGCAAAAACATCATGATGGGCAGAATAAAACGATAAAGAAAGACACCTTAATTGCTTTAAATGATAATGTATCGTTGTATTATGCTTCCTATAACAGCAATATGAAACTATGGTATAATCTTCATATCATTAATAAAAAGAAGAAAATAAAAGTAGGTAAAGGAAGTGAATTTAATGGTACCGGAAGCGAGCTCTTTTCCCGACTATCCCCTAATGCAAAATACGTAGTAGTGGATGGCATCATCAAAGAATATGTGCATGAAAGTGCTAAAGACAGTACCCTGCATGAAAACTACACGTGTGCCATTATTGACCTAAAAAAAGCAAAAATAATTAAACAGATGCAACAGGATTGTGATGGATCATGGAACAAAAAAAACCAGTGGGTTTCCTCTGGTGGAAAAGTAGTTTTCAAGTAAAAACAATAGTTTAATTGGCAGCAACAAGTTATAAAATGAGTGAAAAATTATGGAGCCCGTATTTCCTATAGATATTAAATTAAACCTTTTGGAAGGAAAGAAATTTTATCGCTATTCCTATAATGAATATACCACCATCAACGGAAAAGCGCATAGAAGCGAGCTCAACAAAAACTTTCATGTTACGCTGAAGCTTTTAGAAAAAGAAAGGTTTGAATACCATATCGAAATTTTTGACAGAGTTCACAGAGATAAGGAACTCTCACTGTCCGAAAAAGATTTTTTAGCCAGAATTGCAGAGATCAATGATGATGTAGTGCTTATAACGGACGAATACGGAAACTTAAAAAATGTGCAGGGATTGTCAGTTCTTCAGAATAAAGTGGAAAAAACGGTGGAAAAGCTCTCCCGGTCCTATGTGGGAAAACAAGCAGAGAATACTTACCAATTTTTAAAAGAATTTTACCAAAAGGAACATGTAGTGGGTCAGGATTTTTTAAAAAACAATCATTTTGGAATGATCCTCCATAAATTTTACGGAAGGTATAAGCAGGAAGATACCACAAAGTATATTGTACGTTACCGTAATTTTATGGCCAATACCGTAATAGATATAGAAGAACGTGTAAAAACTGAGGACATGCGTGGTGATGATGAATTATTGCTATTACAGTATACCGGGAACATCCCTTCTGATAAAAATTGGGAAATGTTTTACGGAGAAATGAAAAGAAAAGAAATAGCTTATAACAGTGAAACAGATTTTCCAAAACTGGACAAATATAAAGGGCAGATTTTATTAGATTTTAAAACCAGAGAAGTTTTGGAGCATAAACTGACCATAGAATTTTCCCTGGGAGAAAACTATCAAAAGAAAATCATCTATCACATAAAAGAAATTAGCTATGAAGAACTATAAAAAAATAGGATGGATTGAAGAACTGCAGGACCAGTTGGATGTCTGAGCCTTACCTCATGAAAATAAAATCTCGGATAATCCCCGTCAGGAAATAGCAAAAACTCCCGTATTAAAAAAAGAAAAATCTTAACATGGCAACACGTATTACAATAACAGATTCAGGGCAAACCCAAACCGTAAATGGTCCATTGGCTCCGGATACTCCCGATGACTCGTTACAGCGCGTTACCGAAGTTTATTTTGCCAGGAAAACCACAACAGACAATGGAACAAGAGTCAGTTTTACAAAAATTGATTCTGCTCATGTACAGCAAGATGATCAAAATCAAAATATTCCATACGATTCTATATTAGGAAAAACGGTGTATCTGATCATAGAGACCAGCAATATGACCGATTTGAGTATAGATGCAGTGATAAGACCTTCAGCAAATACGATGACGGAAAATACAGATACCTTACAGTTAATGCGTTTTGTATCCCCTGACCGATATGAAGCACAGAGGTTGTTTACCGTACAGGTAGGAAATTTTGATGCCCTTAACAACAGAGAAGGTAACCATGATCATTACACTAATTTACGAGCTGACCATATCAATAAAGCTATTATTAAGCTACAACTAAGGCCTGATGGAAGAGCTACTTTTGATGACTGGACCAGAAGATTGGCAGATAGCAGCATTAATTTGGAAGTGGCGGTAGAAAGAACAGACAATAATCCCTGTGCCTATGGAGATGGACAGGAAGAAGTAAATGGAGCAGGTATTTTCTTAAATGATGACAGAGGGAGATTCAGAGTGGTCAATAAAAATATATATACCATTCATCATGGCAGTAATACGTACAATACTTTACAAGAGATTGGTGCAAATCCGGCAAGAAGAAGAAGGATTCAAAAAGTTCTGAATGCTCATTCTACTGAGGTTATTTATTTTTATTACGACCAAAACGATAATGAGCACAGGATATGTTCCAGAACTAAAGAAAGCGTAACCAGAAAAAGAAGAGTCAATACCATTCCGCCGCTGGCTCAAAGAGGAGCTCTTTCACAAACAATAGATTTCACAGCAAACAGAGCTGCCGGAGAACAGATAGATGCACATCAGTTATTGGTGTATGCTAACGGAACTCTTGGTGATGGAGCCACCGACAAATGGTATGCTAATCAACCGGGAAATGTCGAGCTGGTCAATATGGATATTTTAGAGAATGCGGGTGTAGGACCACAGATTTTTGAAGCATTCAATTATAATCAAAACGGTGTTATCATCCGGTATGGATTTCAGCATACCAGAAGAAGAAGCATTCAGCCGGATTTATTTGCCGGTTTCTTAGGGTCATTGGCACAATTCAGACAGGAAGGTCACAATCATTATATCGTGTCTCAGGGATTTTCTTATTCTGATGCGTCATGTTATCCCAGCGCAGAACATGTGAATGGAGAAGCGGGAGATTTGAATTTATTAACGACTCAGCAAAATGGAGTCAATACCATTCTTACGGCAGCGAATTTTGATTATGATAACGAGGTCATTCTTCGAAATATTCTTTTTGATTTTGGATTTGGATCAGGTCGGTCAGAGAATTTTTCCAACACCTCAAATGCAAGTACGGCAGACAATGCCAGTACACGGTTACCTCATACCACCCATACCGACACACCAAGACATAATAATCATTTGCATGTTCACGGTTTCACCCCAATATTAGATGTCTATGCCTAAAATTAATATCGCCTGTTTTACTGTTTTGTTTTTCCTTTTTTCCTGCTACAGTAAGGCTCAAATAGAAAATAAGACGACAAAAGCAGAAGCACATTCAACAGATAAAGGATCAGTTTTTTTGAACACCAATAAAGCGGATTGTATCAGTCTGCCATTTGGATATTCGGATATTTCAAAACGAATCACTGTTGATTCTATTCTGTCTGCCCTACAGGATGAAAATAAATTAAAGGAAATCAATTCATTGAAATTTGAGAAAGTAATCCAAAAAGATCTGGTATTGCTTCCTGAAGAATACGATGTTCTTCTGCCATTCGGCACTACTGTCAATGAAAAATATGACCACATTAAAATAGCCTCTCATTTTCTGTGTTACAGAGACTATTCAGTGTACTTTATGGCGGTCTATAATACTGTTCGTTACGCTGAACCGTTTATTGAAAAAATGTATTTAATGTCAACTAAACACGGCAAGCTTATCGATATGAAGAGAATCTATCTTAATCATCAGGGAGAAATGGGATTTGCCAACTATACCCTATTTAATATCGATAAAAATTATATTATTTCTCTGCAGGATTATGAGTTGACTGAAAGTCCTTTTCAGTTAAAACCCTCACGTCAATACCAGATTCTGCCCTCCGGAAAATTTGCCAGATACTTTGATAAGGATGGTCCTTATAAAAATGATGAAGAACAGGGCATAGTGAAAAATCATCATAAAGAAGGAAAATGGATAGAATCCAAACCCAATGGATCTATGGATTTACAAAAATATCCGCAATTTACCGATCCGTATACGTATCTGGAAGCCGAATATAAAAATGGTTTACCTGTTGGAACATGGAAATTTTACAAATTATTGCAAAAATATAATGAAGAAACAGGAGAACCCCTATTCAATACAAGGAAGAAAGGACCATTGATCTATACTGAAATGTATCGGGAAGGCGTATTAGAAAAACGGGAATTTCATTAACGCATGTCGATGAACTGATACCGTATTTCTGCCATTCTCCGAAGTCTAAACTATCGGATAAAACGCTTGCTTATTGCTTTATTTAATTGTATTGAAGATAAGATCACTTTTTTTTAACGCAAAGGTTTTATAAGATTCTTATGATTTTAAGAAAAGCAAAGAGTGGCGGCTTGACCACTGATTAAGCAGCCTGATAAAACGTTCGCTTCTTCAAATCAATCAAAGATTGATTTCTTCTTTGCCTCCTACTCTATGCAGGATTATAATAAACCTTTGCGTCAATGAAATTTCTATTCAGTTTTTAACGCAAAGGTTTTTAAGAGCCTGATGATTTTAAGAAAAGCAAAGAGTGGCGGCTTCACCGCTGATTAAGCGGCCCGATAAAACACTCGCTTCATCGAATCAATCCTTGATTGATTGATTCCTTCTTTGCCTCCTACTCTATGCAGGATTATAGTAAACCTTTGCGTTAATGAAATTTCTATTCAGTTTTTAACGCAAAGTTTTTTTTAAGATCCTGATGATTTTAAGAAAAGCAAAGAGTGGCGGATTCTCCGCTGATGAAACAGCATGGTAAAACGCCCGCTTCATCGAATCAATCAAGGATTGATTCCTTCTTTGTCTCCTACTCTATGCAGGATTATAGTAAACCTTTGCGTTAATGAAATTTCTATTCAGATTTTAACGCAAAGTTTTTTTAAGATCCTGATGATTTTAAGGAAAGCAAAGAGTGGCGGTTTCACCGCTGATGAAGCTGCCGACCGAAACGCGAGCTTCATCGAATCACTCCTTGATTGATTTCCTTCTTTGCCTCCTACTCTATGCGTGATTATAGTAAACCTTTGCGTTAATGAAATTTCTATTCAGATTTTAACGCAAAGTTTTTTTAAGATTCTTATGATTTTAAGGAAAGCAAAGAGTTGCGGCTTCTCCGCTGATGAAGCCGCCTGATAAAACGCTCGCCTCATCGAATCAATCAAGGATTGATTCTCTCTTTGCCTCCTACTCTATGCATAGTTATAGTAAACCTTTGCGTTAATGTAATTTCTATTCGTCACTTTACTTCTTCCCTCTCCTTTCAAGAATAAGATGCGCCGCATCCAGCATTTTAGTCAGATGAATGTACGGACTGATAATATTCCTTTCCGGCAGATTATCATAGACGCCCAGAGAGAAGTAAACCATCCCGGACATAAAATAATCAAATTCCTGTACGCTGTATTCTCTGAATGCTTTTTTAAAGACCAACAGAGGGTTTCGGTATTCTTTCTCCGAAAGCAAGCCAAGAACCAACGGAGAAACATCTTCCAACTGAGTATTGGCGGCCCATTTCTTTTCCTTCAGTGTGATGAGATAACCTGCACGGATAAACGACTGCATCGACTGGCGAAAGTGAAAGATGACAGACGGATCTTCTTTGATCCAACTATCCCTTTTCACCGCGCAATTGATAATATTGTTGAGTTTCCCTTTAGAGGCAGCCAGGTCATTGAACTGAAAAAAGGTTTCCATCAGCTGTACTCCGGAGTACTTCCTGCGAACTGCCCAAAACCGGGTGTCAAAGCCTGTTCTATTCTTTTTCATGGGTTTGTATTTTTTTAATAGGTGATAAAATAAATGTGATTTTTTTTAAACCATTAAGAACTTTTTAAGGGTTTAAAAATCGTTAAGATCATAGCTGAAGCTATGGATGAAGCGAGCTGCTTTCATCCATCTTTGATGGAACTTAACTTATCTTAAAATCTTCAATTCCCTTAATGGTTTATATTTTTTTATGTAACTGTTTTACTTAACCATTAAGAGCTTTTCAATGGTTTAAGAATCGTTAAGATCATAGCTGATGCTATGTATTTAGCAAACTGCTTCATCCATCTTTGATGGAGCTTAACTTATCTTAAAATCTTCACTTTCCTTAATGGTTTATATTTTAATTGGTTGTATGGTTCAAACATAGCTCTAACTTCCAGCATACTTGTGCACGCTGAGCTTTATTTTAATTTTTCTGTAGCTAAATACTATTTGTTTTCTGTTTTACGATTTTTTACTGGCCGTAAAGGAGGAAGTCCCGCCAATGCCTAAACTTCCTGCCCCTACGAACCAAGGGTAATATGATAGAATTTGTGTTTTTCTGAAAGCCCTAAAGCCGCAATGGATTGTACACCCCATTGTAACATATCATGATACTGTATATGGTAAAGCTGGCTTAGAAAAAGAAATTGTAGAAAAGCAGAACGGCATTAAATAAAAACGGCATGGGACTCTACAATATCCATTCTGAGGTACTGGTATACCTTACACACAGATAAGAGAGCCCACGCCTAGGTCGTGAGCTTCCTGCTTATCATCTCGTGTGTTAAAAATTACCAGTTTTCAGAATGAGATTCTAAGCAATAGCTTCTAATATTCTTTGAAGTATCGCAAAATTACTTTAATAAGTAATCTTTTCCAAATATATACAAAAATCACAATGTAAACCAAATGGATTACAAATGTTTTTATCAAATATTTTAAAATTGTTGAATGAGCAGACTTAGCAAAGAAGATATTGAACTTAGAAATAAAATAACTCAAAGATTAATTGATTTGAGAGAGTCTACCGGATTGAACCAAAGTGATTTCGCTAAACTTCATGATATTGACAGACAACAAGTAAACAGATGGGAAAGTTTTGAAAGCGAAAGAGGTGTTACCATTTACACCATAAAAAGATTTTGTACACTTTTAAAAATCCCATTATATGAATTTTTTAATGACCCTTTATTTAAATAAACTCGTTCTCCAAAGTCCCCTGACTTTGGAGAATGTTTTTAAAAGGGTTGTTTTTATTTATTGGCCCAAAGGCAGGAGACTTTTCGTTGCGGGGTAATTTCAGTTTCATATATTGTGTTCCCGACTGAATAATAGTAAGTCGGATTTAGCAAACAATGAAAAAAATGATATCATCATATTATTGTAGAAATTTATTAAATATGGATATAAAAGATTTAAGAATTGGAAATACATTTCTATTTGTTAATTTTGAAGCAACAATATTAGGAATCGTTCATGAAGATGTTATAATTAAATATAATAACAAAATAGAAGATGTTATCGCAAAGTTTATGATTCAAGGGGTCTCGCCTTTAAATTTAACGGAAAAACATCTTTTTCGGCTTGGTTTTAAATTAATGCCTGAAACCGAATATACCACTAATACTTATGAGTTGGAAGGATTTCAAATTTGGGACAAAAATGGAGATTTCACTGAATTATTATATTTAAGTAATCGTGAGTCTGTTCACGTAAAATATGTTCACCAATTACAAAACCTTTTCTTCGCACTTAAAGGAAAAGAATTAACTATTAAATAAAACAAGATGGATGAAAATTTCGGAGACATAATGAAACAAGCTTCTGAAAGCGCAAAAGCCTTCCATTGCGCATTATATAAAGTTTACAGTGAAAATTACAGAGACATTCAACTAGTAAGTAATGATGAAAACATCTCTGATAATGAAGAATTTTTCATGCTTATCCCTCAAGAATATGAAAAACAATATGTAAATGCTCTTACTGCTGGCTTGAAAGGAAAAAAAGCCTTTGACTTACTGAGAGAAACTTACATTTTTTAAAATATAAAGCCCCAATTAAAGGGCTGTTTTAATCTATAAAATCTATAAACTCAATTCCACTTGTATTAAATACTTTGCTCTTTCCTTCGATGATTTCAATAAGAAATTTTATTGGAATTGCGATGCCATACCCTAAATCATCATAATTCTCCTCTATTTGAGGAATATTAGATGCTATTCCAACAACATTACCTTTATTATTTATTATTGGTCCGCCACTGTTTCCGCCTTTAATCTTTGCGGTGATTAGCATAAGATTTTGCCTCATCCAAAAATCTTCCGATAGCGAAGCTACCGTCCCAATTGATGACGTATAACGCGAACTTATCACAGCTTTCTCAGCAGTCATAAAAGTATGAAACCCCGGTATTTTTGGAAATCCTAGGGCTAAAACTTCATCTAAGACTTGTCCCTCCTCGTATTCGAAAAACTTGAAACCTTGAGAATGTCCTTGCGGAAATTTTATAAACATCAAATCCATCGCATCTACCTCATGAATTAGAAATTCTGATGCATTAAGAACTTCTTTAGGAATTCCTTTAATAGATAATTTTCTTGCTTTCTCGATACAATGCTTAGCGGTTGCGATTCCATCAAGAAATAAGAATGAACTACCAATTCCTGGATCTTTATCAATATAATGACAAATTGGTCGAACATTATCTTTATAGCTAGAATTAATGTATTTAAAACCAAAAACTAAACAATTTAGCTTCTCATTTAACAATCTTTTTAAGACTTCATTTTGAAACAAAGCGCCTACGCCATCTGATGGTAAAAACATATATGTATCATCAAAATTATGCGGAGTGTCCTTAACTACAACAGATAAATATTTTTTTTCAACTAATATTTCACATAGTCTCGATATGCTAGAAAATGGGGGCATATCAGAAATATTATACTTCGATTGATAATATTGGTAAAATTTTAATATTGTTCTCCGTTCACTGTTTGAAATCGTTTTTCCTAGACTATGGTGTGCTGAAAAGTATTCAATTATTTCTATTAACAAATTTTCGTAAATATACGGGTATTGGTCTAATTCAATCATATATCAGGTTTTAACAAATATAGATAAATGCCCCGCTACCGCACGAATCCTTTCCTATAATTTTTAGCATTATACATCAAACGTTCAAAAAACATCCAAACATCAACAAAACCCCACCACAAATCCTGTAGGCCCTTCCGAAGGGTCTGCAAGTACTTCCCCAACCCCCTGGAGGGTCTTCCCAACGACCTACACCCCTTGAGGAACGGGCGACACCCCTTTACCCAAGGGGGTAGAACCGGTTATGTAAGGGGGTGGAGGTGGCTTCCAAACGGCCTGCAGGCCGTTATCCAAGGGGCGCAATCCCTTATCAAACTCCCTTGAGTGGGTTATGAACGGGGTAAAGGATATATGATGTAATGGACAGGAATTGTTGCCCCATTCTTTATTTTCTCTGCAACACAGATGATCAATCCAACTTAAAAAAGAAATACACGACCGCTGCCCACTCTTTTTTAATGCCTCTGGCATAGCCAATCGTGCTGCGACTGCTATTTTCAACGGTTCCATCATCTTTGATATACCCAATGGTGGAACGGCTGCTGTTTTCTATAGTCCCGTCTTTTTTAACGTAACCCACGGTAGAACGGCTTTTGTTTTCTATGGTACCGTCACTTTTGATATAACCGATGGTTGAGCGGCTTTTATTCTCAATGGTTCCGTCCGACTTGATATACCCTACGGTGGAACGGCTGCTGTTTTCAATGGTTCCGTCCGATTTGATATAGCCCGTTGTGCTACGGCTTCCCGATTCTATCGTTTGTGCACTTATCAGGGAAAGGCTGAAGAGAAGGAAACCAATAACTCCTATTTTTTTCATGGTTTTAAAATTTTAATGGGTTATTATTTTGTTTTTTTTGATATCTTAAAAATAGCAATTCGTTTTAAAAAAACAGCGCCACTTACAAATAAGTGGCGCTATTTTTTATAGATCCTGCTTCCGCACTACCATTGTAATGTTTATCGCTTGATCACTTTTACCGTTTTTACAAAGCCGTTCACTGCATTTACTTTCACCAGATAAATTCCTGAAACGAATGAGGAAACATCAATAGTTCCTTTCGTATCATTGATATCCTTAGTAAGTACCTGTTGTCCCGCCATATTGTAAACTGTTACCGAAAGAATCTTTTGATCAAAAGAAACCGTCAGAATGTCATGTACAGGATTCGGATAGACTTTCAGCTGATCCGTCTGTGTTGAGACCTCATCAGTTCTTAAAACAATACCTGTAGGACAACCAAGAGGAACTAATATTTTCCTGTAAATATTGGTCCCATCTCCAATCTGACCAGAATTATTACTTCCGGTACCTGATAAGAATCCATTGGTATTGATAACAAATGTATTAAACATATTGGTTGTAACAATTTGTCTGTCTGTGGATGTTCCTATTTGTACAGGAACAGTTCTGTTTACAAGTGTCCCGTCACCTAGCTGACCAACGTTATTATATCCCCAGGCCCAAAGTGTTCCATCTGTTTTTAATGCCAGAGAAGAATGATAATAGCCTGAAGCAGTACTTTTCCAATTGGTTGCTGTTCCGATCTGTATCGGAGTCGTTTGACTGATGGTGGTTCCATTACCTAATTGTCCTTCGGCATTACTTCCCCAAGTCCAAAGCGTTCCATCTGTTTTGATTCCTATAGAATGAAGGTGTCCTCCACCGATACTTTTCCAGTTCGTGGCTGTTCCTATTTGAGTAGGTACATTTCTACTGGTAGTAGTTCCATCACCCAGCTGACCATTTTGATTATATCCCCAGGCCCATAATGTTCCATTGGATTTGATGGCGAGCGTCTGCTGTGATCCGGGTGCGATAGTTTGCCAGTCATTTTCGGTTCCGATCTGTACAGGTAAAGTTTTATTGATGTTGGTCCCGTCTCCTAATTGTCCGTCACCATTTTTACCCCAGGCCCAAAGGGTCCCGTTTGATTTTATAGCGACTATATAATCATCACCAGTGGCAATATTTTTCCAATCGGTTGCTGTTCCTACCTGTATTGGGATCATTCTATTGATGGTAGTTCCGTCTCCTAATTGTCCAAAATAATTATCTCCCCAGGTCCATAGTGTTCCATCTGTTTTGAGGGCAACCGTATGGTGATATCCGGCAGCTATTTTCAGCCAGTTATTTGCAGTCCCGATTTGTTTAGGGGTGTTTTTTGAAATTGTGGTTCCATCCCCTATTTGTCCATACTGATTACTTCCCCATGTCCATAGTGTTCCGTCTGTTTTTATTCCTACAGAATGAGCAGATCCCGCGCTCATACTTTGCCAACAACCTGTTGCGGATGTAGGAAGTGTGATAAAAGAACCTCCCGATGTCCAATCACTCTTGCTGGATACACAATCTGATGCTACCCACCAATAGTAAGTGGTGTTAGGTATTAAATTGGTCAAATTGGCCATATTGGAAGGAGTTGTTCCATCTATTCCTCCAATAATCGGATTGGTACTGTAAAGATACTGGTAACCTCCATTCGGAGCTGATATTGGTGCCACCCAATTAAGCGTAGCCGTTCCGGAAGTGATATTGGAAGTATATAGCTGACTTGGAGGATTACAAGTTGCAGAGCAGATAACAGAAACAAAGCTGTTCTTTTGAATCGTTGTACCATCACCTAACTGCCCAACTTCATTAGCACCTGCTGATTTCAAAAAGCCATCCGTATTTAAAGCTAACGTATAGTATCCTCCTGCAGAGATTAAGCTAAAATCGTTTGCATTTGATACTGAAATCGAGCTTGAATTATTATTGGTAGTGCTGCTAGCCAACTGACCGAAATAATTATACCCGCAGGCAAACATATTTCCTGTATTGGTTATACCTACCGTATGATGTCCTCCTGCATCAACGCTTTGAACTCCATCAAAGACAAGTGTTGGCACTAATTTGTTGATATAGGTACCGTCACCAAGCTGCCCCTGGCTATTATCTCCCCATGTATACAGTATTCCATTCGCAGTTCTCGCTGCAGCATGCATAAATCCTGCAGAAACATTAGCCCAAGCAGTACTTGTTCCTATTTGCTTAGGTACGTTTCTTTGCGTTGTTGTCCCGTCTCCTAGCTGACCATTGTTATTATATCCCCATGCCCAAAGTGTACCGTCGGTTTTTACCGCAAGAGAAAAATCAGTTCCTGCTGCAATACTTCGCCAATCGGTTGCAGTTCCTATTTGAGTAGGTACATTCTTATCTGTAGACGTTCCATCACCTAACTGACCATACTGGTTACTTCCCCAGGCCCAAAGTGTTCCATCTGTTTTTACCGCTAATGTTTGTCTTTTTCCAGTCGCAGCATCTGCCCAGTCCGCAGCTGTTCCAATTTGTGTAGGTGTCGTTTTATTTACAGTGGTTCCGTTTCCGAGTTGTCCTAACGGGTTATACCCCCAAGACCAAAGCGTTCCATCTGTTTTAAGTGCCACTGAATACTGAGCACCTGCCATAATTTTTTTCCAGTTGTTTGCTGTTCCTACCTGTTTGGGAACATTTCTGTCAGTGGTGGTTCCATCACCTAGCTGGCCAAACTGGTTGCTTCCCCAGGCCCAAAGTGTTCCATCTGATTTGAGTCCTAATGAATGCGTTTCACCGGCCATAATTTTTTGCCAGCAACCAGCTGGAGGGAGCGTAGTGAAAGATCCTCCCTGTACCCAACTGCTTTGGCTGGATCCACAATTAGATGCCATCCACCAATAGTAGGTCGTATTAGGCATTAGATTGGTAATATCGGCTGTTGTAGCAATCGTATTTCCATTAGCGCTTCCCATCGTTGAAGAAGTACCGTAGGCATATATATATCCTCCGGTAGGCGCTGTTGCCAGTGGTGACCAGTTAAGTGTAGCCGTTGTAGAAGTGATATTGGATGTAGATAACTGGCTTGGAGGGTTACATGGAATACAGGTAATAGAAACGAATGTATTTCTCTGAATCGTAGTACCATCACCTAATCGTCCTCCCTCGTTATTTCCAACTGCTTTTAAGAAGCGATCAGTATTTAAAGCTAAAGTATGGGATGCTCCTGCAGAAACCACACTATAATCGCTGTCGTTTCCTATGGCAAGCCAGTTCGGGTTATTAGTAGTCGTGTTATTACCCAACTGACCATAATTATTGGCTCCGCAAGCATATAGCTTTCCGGCTGTAGTTACGGCTACGGTATGATACGCTCCTGCAGCAATACTTTTGATGTTGCCAACTATACCTACCGGTGTCAAGCTGTTCGTATTGGTACCATTACCAAGCTGCCCTTTGTCATTTCGTCCCCAGGTATAAATTGCTCCACCTGTGTTGAGTGCTGCAGAATGGGTATATCCGGCTGCAACAGTGGACCAGTTAGTTGTTATTGCTATTTGTGTAGGCAGAATTCTATCGGTGGTTGTACCATCACCCAGCTGTCCGTAATTGTTCAAGCCCCATGCCCAAAGTGTACTGTTGGTTCTTATACCCAGAGAAAAGCTGTCCCCTCCTGTAACACTTTTCCAGTTCGTTGCTGTTCCTATTTGCGTAGGTATTGTTTTATTTAAAATAGTCCCGTCACCTAATTGTCCGTTTCCATTATTTCCCCAGCCCCAAAGCGTACCGTTGGTTTTTACGGCTAAAGTATGGTTCACCCCGCTGCCAATATCTGCCCAGTCGGTAGCTGTTCCTATTTGTACAGGTACATTGGTATTAGTGGTGGTTCCGTTTCCTAACTGACCTACCGAGTTGTACCCCCATGCCCATAGCGTTCCGTTGGTTCTCAGTCCAATTGAATACTGAGCACCTGTCACAATTTTTTTCCAGTTGGTTGCTGTTCCTATTTGCGTTGGAACATGTTTGTTGGTATTTGTTCCATCACCTAGTTGCCCATCGCTATTAGTTCCCCAGGCCCAAAGTGTTCCATCTGACTTTATCCCGGCAGAATGGGTACTGCCTGCAGCAATACTTTGCCAGCAGCCTGTAGGAGGAAGTGTCGTAAACGATCCTCCGGATACCCAATCACTTTGAGTGGATCCGCAATGAGACGCTACCCACCAATAATAGGTAGTACTTGGTAATAAATTACTTGCATTGGCTGTTGTAGAAATAGTTGTATTATTAGCACTATTGCTACTTCCAACATTTGATGAAGTACCATATTTGTACATATATCCTCCGGCAGGTGCTGTTGCCGGTGATAACCAGTTAAACGTAGCCGTTGTAGAAGTAATATTGGAAGTAGACAACTGGCTTGGAACAGGACAGTTTACAGGGCAAGCGATGCTTATCGGTGTGTAAGAACCGGCCTGAAATCCATTTGTACCATTACCCAACTGACCATGACTATTATATCCCCATGAATACACAGACCCGTCCGTTTTTAAAGCCAGTGAATGGTAATCTCCTGCTGAGATACTGTACCAGTTGGTGTCTGCTCCAATACGTTTTGGTGCAGTTCTGTTGGTGGTCGTCCCATCCCCTAATTGTCCGTAATTATTTTTACCCCAAGCCCAAAGTGTACCATCGGTTTTAATAGCCAATGAATGTTCTTCATAGCAATCAATACTTTTCCAATTGGTATCTGTACCAATTTTTGTAGGTACGCTTTTACTGGTGGTAGTCCCATCACCTAACTGTCCGTAAGCATTAATTCCCCAGGTCCACAAAGTTCCGTCTGTCTTTAATGCCATTGAATACTGTAAACCTGCAGAAGCTGCTTTCCAGTTGGTATCTGTCCCTATTTGTGTCGGTATCAACCCATTGGTAGTATTTCCGTTACCTAACTGACCATTGTCATTATTACCCCAGGTCCACAGCGTGCCATCGGTTTTCAAAGCTACGACATGTTGGCCTGTTGTTGATATCGAGGCCCAGTCTGTTGCTGTACCAATTTGTACAGGAGCTGATTTACTGATTAAAGTTCCGTCTCCTAAAGACCCTTTGCTGTTGCCACCCCAGGCCCATAGTGTACCATCGGTTTTCAGAGCTAGTGTCGTTTCAAATCCGGCTGCTATAGTCTTCCAATCCGTAGCCGTACCCACTTGTTGAGGGGTAAAGATAGCCGTAGTGTTGCCATACCCCAATTGACCGGAATTATTGAATCCCCATGTCCAGATCGTACCATCTTTTCTTAAAGCAGCTGCATGCTGTCCTGCTGAGATCATACTTTTCCAGTTGCTGACGCTTCCGATTCTTTTTGGCATATTATAATCCACATCTAAAGCTTCGCCAAGGCTTCCGCCTCCTCCCCAGGCCCAAAGGGTACCATCGGGTTTAATGGCAAAACTACGGAAACCTCCAGCCTGTATTTCATCAAAACAGCCTGAGAAAGGAAGTGTAGTAAAGCTTCCTCCCGGTACCCAACTGCCCTGATTAGATCCGCACTTAGATGCTACCCACCAATAATAAGTGGTGGAAGGTGATAGGTTTGTTAAATCCACTGTTGTAGAAACAGTAGTAATACTTGGGCCTCCTATTGTAGAAGCAGTGCCATAGGCATATACATAACCTCCCGTTGGCTCTGGTGTTACCGGAAACCAATTAAGCGTAGCTGTCGTAGAAGTAATATTAGATGTATATAACTGACTTGGAGGAGTACAGTCTGAAGTACACGCAATAGAAATGATGGTGTATCTGTTATTAGTAGTACCATCACCTAATTGACCCGTATAATTATTTCCGCATGCTTTCAGGAAGCCCTCATTATCCAAAGCTAAAGTATAGTATCCTGACATAGATGTACTCACCAGTTTATAATTGGTAGCAGATCCTACAGTAATCCAGTTTTTTTTATCAACACCGGTACCATCACCAAGCTGACCATACTCATTGGCACCGGAAGCAATTAAAGTTCCGGTTGTTGTTACCGCTAAGGTTTGATAATATCCTGCAGAAACACTCTGAATACCATTACGTACAAGGGTTAATGTTGATCGGTCTGTAGTGGTATTATCCCCAAGTTGTCCTTTGTGATTTCTTCCCCAGGTATAAAGTTGCCCAGTAGTATTTACTATTGCAGCGTGGGTGTATCCGGCCGATACACCTGCCCAGTTTGTAGCTGTTCCTATTTGTGTAGGTACCAGTATGAATGATGCAGTACCGCTACTCAAGATTCCATAAACATTTACACCCCAGCCCCAAAGGGTACCATCAGTTTTTAATCCAAGAGAAAAATTCTCTCCTAATGATATACTTTTCCAATTGGTTGCTGTTCCGATTTGTGTGGGTGTATTCCTGTCAGTATAGGTTCCATCACCTAGCTGACCGCCCATATTACGGCCCCAGCCCCAAAGTGTTCCGTTTGCTTTTATAGCCATTGTATGATTAATTCCAGCAGCAATATCTACCCAGTCGGTAGCTGTACCTATTTTTGTAGGTGTGTTTCTAGTGACAGTGGTTCCATCTCCTAGCTGGCCTACCGGGTTCTCCCCCCAGGTCCATAGCGTTCCGTCGGTCTTTATGGCCACTGAATAGCTTAATCCGGTAACCACTTTTTTCCAATTATTGGCTGTACCTATCTGGACTGAAACATTTCGTTGAATATTAGTTCCATCACCCAGTTGTCCATAACCATTTTGACCCCAAGTCCAAAGTGTGCCATCTGTTTTTACTCCAACGGAATGACTACCGCCTGCAGTAACGCTCTTCCAACAACCTGCCGGAACTGCGGATTGTACATCAATCACATTTTTGAAAACAGGTCCCCAGGTCCCGTTAGTATCTTTCACACGGATATTAAATGTATGCAATCCAATGGATGGTAGGGCAATTCCTGTCTTTACCAATTGCTCATAAGCCCGGTCAAAATTACCATCTGCAGCCAGAACAGCTGTTCCGTTTCCTGCTCCCGGATCGGTATCCCAGAAATATTCGGCTTGTGAAAGAGCCATTAAGGAAGAGGTCTGAGTTTGCTGAACATCAATGACATTGGTAAAAACAGGTCCCCAAACCCCAGTATTATCTTTGATACGGATATGGAGTTTATGCAAACCATTACCTGGTGTAGCAATCCCCGTTTTGGTCAGTTGTTCAAAAGCACTGTTGAAATTCCCATCCGCAGCTAAAACGGCAGTTCCGTTTCCTGTACCCGGATCGGTATCCCAAAAATACTCGGCCTGGCTTACGTACATTTGTGCCGGGCACAACATGATCATAAGCAAAGCGATTATACTATAGATATATTTATTCATATTGTTCTATCATTAAGAATTATTTGGAAAACCCTGAACCGGTGATGTTCAAAGTTCCACTGCTGATGGTTCTTGGAGTTACCAGATAGTTTACCTGAGGTTTTCCTCCGCTGTCTGCAGGCCAGTAGTTAGCCCAACTGTTGGAGCCACCATAGTGACCTGCGTCATTTCTTGTTAAATCTAAATCGGTATAGCTTACGTCAGGATTTCCTGCATTTTCATTCATTCCGCTTATGGTGTAATCTGTATTGTTGAAGTTCATATTGACCTGCCCGGAATTGTTACTTTGTGTCATAGTCCCTTCTGTCACAAACGGATTGGTAAATACATTATAAGAAGCTGTCACCGTAGCATTATTATTGTTCTTGATGCAAACATTCGTTTGACCTACTACGAAAGAAGCCGCATTGTTCATAATGGCAATATTTCCAGTGTTTCCATTATTTAAGTTGATGAAAAATGGCGCTATATCACCGCCATTAGGATCATAGATGGTATTATTAATAATTTCGTTTGAGCTGCCTGTTTTAATAGCATAAACAAACACCCCTTTGCAAAAATTATTATAGAACTTAAAATTATAATTGGATTGGGAGTAAATCAGCCCAAAATCAGATTTATTTCCATAGATTTCTACATCGGTTGTTGCAGGAACGGTATCTGTTGTGGTAGAATTGGCAGAAATCGACTGTGCTTTATTAGCCGTAATTCTTCCATGGGAAAAACTAATACCTCCCGACACTGTAGAACCCGAAATGTTTGTCGTGGTATTGGTTTGGTTGGTATTAACATTATTTAAATAACAGTTATACAGATTGATGGTCGTTCTTCCTCCGGTTGTTGGTCCACTTGCCACTACATTGTAAATGGTAAAGTTTCCGGAACTCAAACTACTGATATTCACTATTCTTCCCGGTGCCGGATTGATCGTAACGGTTCCCTGAATAAAATATCTGTTGTAATTGGTTTCAGAGACAAAAGTCAGCGATTTGTTGATGGTAAGGTTTTCTACATATGCAGTCCCATTCGTTTTGGGTTGAATGATGATGCGGTCTCCGTCGGAAGCAGCCGTAATAGCTGCACTTACGGTAGAATAAGCGCCGCCCGCGCCGCCATTTCTAACATAGAGGTCTGCCGCAAAAGCCGTCGTGCTGAATAAGCTTGTCAAGGCAATCGTAAATAGTTTTTTTGTCATAATAGTGTAAAAGTTAACAGTTTAATATTTAATATGTATTTGATTTTTAAACACTTAAATTCGTCTGAATGGTTTCTGAGCTCCATAAAATACAAATCCGGTGAATTCATACAAAAACAAAGGCCTTAATCAATGAATCAACATTGATTTTAAAAATATTTTATGGATTAAATGGTGTAACATCATCATTGGAACAACAGCAAGCTTCCTCCTGCCTCGCAAGGCATTTCTTTTCCCGAACCGATAGTCGGATACCTGTGGTGTTTTTTATGACCCGGTATTTTTTCCATCTGACTTCAGGAAATAATCAAATAAGCCATATGGTTAAATACGACTTGTGGCTTTAAAGAAATTTTGAGGACTTACCGTTGTTCTACATTGTTGGAAACAACTCGTTTTGATGAATTGGTAGAATTACTGTGTAGTTTTGTTTATTTTCATAGTTTAATTAGTTTTCAAGTTTAGTTTGGTTTTTAGTTTTTTTAAGTAAAACAACACGTCCATCCATCAAGATTTCATGCTGTTGGCTGCAAAAGTATATTTTTATTGTGAATCCATCAAATAGTTGATCAAAAAATACTGTCTTTTTGCTTATTTGTGGTACCTCTGCATTTTTAGAGACCAAAAATGCCAATTTGATTTTTTTGGAACTATGGGAATACCCTGCCTTATAACACCCAGATTTTCTAAAAAAGTATTTGAAGATCATCCTGCCGTTTTTATTGCCCGATTCTTTCAACTTTGCGGAAATAGCTTTTTGGATCCAGGGTGAAGCTGGAAAGTAGATCAAGTTTATTTTTTTTAACGCAAAGGTTTTATAAGGCCTTATGATTGTAAGGAAAGCAAAAGGTTGCAGATTCTCCGCTGATGAAGTAGCCTCGTAAAACGTTCGCTTTATCGAAGCAATCAAGGATTGATTCCTTCTTTGCCTCCTACTCTATGCATAATTATAGTAACCCTTTGCGTCAATGAAATTTTTATTTGTTAGTTACATTGAGTTTCTTCCCTCTCCTTTCAAGAATGTGCCGCATCCAGCATTTTAGTCAAATGAATGTACGGACTAATGACATTTCTCTCCGGCAGATTGTCATAGACGCCCAAATAATTATGTTTTTATAAAAAACTTCTTGAGAAAGTCTTGGGAATTAAAAGCCACACGATTTAATCGTACGGTAGCGAGGTTAGTAAAACGAAGAGATTACGACGATAAATTAGAAGTCAAACAATTTTAAAACAATCAACTTTTACATGACATTATTTTTGTAAAATATTAAGAATAAAGTTAATAAACAACGTTTATATTCCGACAATATGCATTATCTTCACTTTATTAACACCAAATTATATTTTTTTATGAAAAAATTACTTTTTACATTAATTTGTGCAACTACACTAGTTTTTACTAGTTGCTCAAACGATCAACATCAAGAAAAGGAAGTTCAAGACCAGAATCAGGTGGTAACATCGAAGAAGTCTGTAAGCAAAACTCAGCAAGAAATCGATAATCTTCTCAAACATTTTACAACAAAGGATTATCATTCCTCTGTTTCCGGCTTAACTAAGGAGGAAGTGCAAAAAGATATGGCAATGAAATTACTGCCAAGATGCAAACAGCTTCTTATGGAAAATGGATATACGGAAGATGCCATTAATAAATTTGGCAACGATTACAAAACTATTATACTTACAGCATTTAACTTAAAAAAATAATTATGAAAAAGATGTTTTTATCAGTTGCGCTTGTATTTGGCGCAGTTAATTTTGCAATGGCAGTCCCAACCTTTTATTATAATTTTGGAAGTTACGACGTAGGAGGTTTATTTGTTTATTATTCAAGTCCAACTAATGGAATGGGTTGTTACGATGGAGACATGATTCCGTTGAAACTGTCAAGTTCAAATGTTCTTACAAATATGAATACTGGTGTTGTAGTTCCAGCTAACCAACTTACACATGCATATGTATGTGGTTCATCTCCAACGCCGGTATGCAGTACTACAGCGGATGTAGTATTTAGAGGCATGAGATTTTATACTACAATAAGTAATTTTGCGGGGATGGCAGGAACAAGTTGTACATATTTTACTCAGGTTCCAACACCTAACGGATGGAAAATAACAATGCCAGGTTTACAAAGTCTAACATTTATAGACCTAGGGTTCATGGCACAATATATTTACCAATAAGAAAAAGAGATCATACGCTCTTTTTTTTCTATTTATCCTGAAAAAAAAACTTGAATTTTTAATAAAATAAAAAATTCCATTACTGCTCAAATTGGGTTATTTACGTTTGTAACGTGTAATGAAGATTTTATCAGGACAGCACCTATTGGGAATGGTTCTGGGAATGCAGACTTAAGGTGTCTACGTTCATGTTGAAGATGAAAAAGAATAAAAATTCTCAATTATAAAACAAAATCCTCGAATAATATTGGGGATTTTCACTGTACATACTTTTTATTTTCCTCTAAGAAATAAGGTTTACTTTTTGCCCCACAGTTTACTAAAGCCATGAAGTAAAATTATCGAACATCCACACTCCGAAGTCTCCTGACTTTGGAGCCTATTTTAAGGAATTGTTTTTATTTACTTCTTCAAAGTCAGGAGACTTTACGCAACGGGATTTTTTTTTAAAACAGGATCTTTTACAAGAAATTTCTAAATATTCCGTTTAATTCTTAAATTTGGCTCATGCAAAAGAATCTTTATCTCATCATTATATTATTTTCTCTTACCAGCTGCTATACGTACCAGGTAAAAAAGCAGGTGGATCCGGCGACCGACAATAAGGAAAACTCTAAAAACAGAGCCGCTCTTGCTAATAATACTTCCGCGCAAATGAAAAGCACAACCGCTGAATCCCAAATAAACGTACAACAAACACCTGTTCCGATCAATGTTCAAGAGACACTTGCTCCAAATAAAAAATTCAAAATTGACGTTGATGGCAAGTCCTATAAAATCATAGTTGACAAGTGGGAAAGGGATAGTCTTGTTGCTCACCCGATTAGTAATCCTAAAAAAATTCTGAAATTCCACAAGAACCAGATCAATGGCGAGAAAATTGCAGAAAAACGCTTTTCACAACCCATAGCTGATATTATTACGGTTACTGTTTATGCAGGAATTGCTGTTGGCATCTGGTCTCTTCTGCGCTAATTTTTTAAAATTTTTCCCGTAATTATTTTAGTTCCCCGAATAAAAAAATATTTTAGTTAATATTCAAATCATATCAAATTTTATAGTATCTTTTTAGAACGTTTTTTTAACGTACATAATCACAAAAAAAAGAATACACATGAAAAATTTGAAAAAACTTTCCAGAGAAAAACTTATTTCCATTAATGGTGGAATCGAAGTATGCCTTCAAAACTGTTTAACGGGGTATAGAAAATGCTGCATTCCGCGTCAACCTTATTACTGCGTTGCTAACGGAGAGATTTGTATTTAATGACTTATATTATTTCTTTGAAAACCTTTATTAAGACTGTCCCTTAGACGGTCTTTTTTTATGGTTCAAAGGCTTGGTCTTTGAACTACTGAATTCTACCCACCAGTTATTAAGTTTTCAATCGTACAACAAAATTGTAATAATTAAAATTTGCTGTATCTTGGTACTACTCAACAAATATTTATGAAAATCATCAATTATACAAAAATTTTCAGAGAAGATTGCCTCCAAATCTTCAGGAGTAATTTGCCTAAATTTTTTGCTATCGAAGAATTGCAACTTTTTGAAAGCTTTCTGGATGATGATACCGAAGAGAACTACTTCGTAGTGAAAATTGATGGCCACGTAGTAGGATGTGGTGGATTTTTTTTAGATACCAAGAATAATGTGGCAGGATTATCCTGGGGAATGGTTCATGCCGACCATCATGGAAAAGGAATAGGAAAAGCATTTACCCAATATAGGCTTGATTTGTTAAAAAAGAGCTACCCTTCCCTGCCGTACAAAATTGAAACCTCACAACATACCGCGGAATTTTATAAAATGAATGGTTTCAGAACGGTAGAAATCGTACAGGATGGATTTAGTAAAGGAATTGATAAATACACTATGATCATGGATGTAACTGAGCGTTAGCAGAAATTTCAGAAAACAATAACAATTAAATATGAAAATAATACTTAGCTATCTATTGATTGTACTATATACCCTTGTAAGCGGTCAGGAAAAATCAATCATTAATGATCTGAAATTTTCTAACTATTCCGGGCATCCCAAAAAAATTACAGAGATCATCACTTTTTCACCCCAGAACATAAACAAAAGTATGTATTATTTTGATAAAGATGGTTTTCTGACAAAAACTGAGCGCTATAATGCAACCCAAAGCGGATTTCCTGATAAAAGATTGATAAGTGACCTTATTACCTATGATTCAAAGGATAAAGCGAAACGCTATTTCGAAACCACTAATCCTGGAAGTAAGAAGATACAAGCAAAAGGCTATTTTGAAAAAATTTCCGATTCTTTGTATAAAAGAGTTTCAAATTCTGACACTCCCTCTATGTCGCTCAACAAGTTATTTTATTTTGACAAAAATAACCGCCTCATAAAAACAGAAGAAACCGGAATTTTTAATGGAAAACCCATTAAGAATGCCATTATTTATACGTACATCAATGCCGTAAAAAATGAAATGCTTTTTGAGGATTTAATCACTCAGAAAAAATCCAGAATCATTTATAAAAACGTAAAAATTGACTCACATGCCAATTCCGTTTATGAAGAATTGTTTGATGATCATGGAATTTTACAGCAAAAAATAGAAAGAGAATTTGAATATTATTAAGGTAAGGATACTTAAAAGGACCAGTTATCCTATTTTCTTTACGTCATACTGTTTGTCTTCTGTACCAAATTTTTCCCATCAAAAAGCCAATCGACGGAAACAGAAAAGAACTGCACATCCCAATCAATAAGAAGGTAAAATCACTGCTGAACAATGGAAGATTTATAAAAGCTAAATAAGTCCAGTGCATATTAAGCCAATACTCCATCAGGAAAAATCCTAATGCCCAATCATTGCCACCGAATAGAGAAGTATTTCCAGTGCCTCCATTTGAAATAATATACCCCGATACTAATAATAGATTGACGAAGAATATCCAAAGAACAGACCGGTATTTCATTTGATATTTCGCATTAAGAAATCCTCCATAAATAGTCATTAATAGGGCAATAATAAAACATATTGTCTGGGAAGTGGAAAAGTTGCCATCAGCAGATAGAGAAAAATCATATCCTAATGGAATGCATAAAATATACAGCAGAATGAAATAATTGATCTTCAAATTGTAGTTGGTTTTTAAGGTTGTCGGTTTTCTGATAGCCAGCTTATAAAAACCCATAGATGGTATTGATCAAGATCTACCCTACTCCTGTTGTATCCAGTCAAATTTTCCGTCTTTCAAATAGATGACGCCGCCGCCACAAGCTTCCTCCTGATGAATAAAAATTCCGTCGTGGGGCAGTCTTATTTTATCGGCTTCTTTTACTTCTTCATCGCTCATGATATCTCCATTTTCATTGACGTTATTCCAGTAGATTTCGCCTTTGGGTGCTTTTTCAAAAACTCCAACCCAGTCTAAGTCATCAAATCCCTGACCTAAAATCTCTTTGCCCATTCCCAGATATTCCACTTTTTTATTCCCGAAAATAATTTCCAAACCGTATTTTTTATTTTCTGTGTTTTGAACAATGTTGACGGTGTCCGGTAAATGGTCTCCATCCAAATCGCAGGAAATTGAATTGGGACTGTGTTTTTGTGATAAAACGTTGATGTCCTTCGTATTTAAATTTGGATTTGGTAAATGACTTTCCTGCGGTTGGCTGGCTTTTTTATGATGGGATGGTTTTCCGGTTATTTCGTTTTTGGGTTGTTCTTTTTTCTCGTTTTGACAGCTTACCATGGACAGGGCAGCTAAAAGCGATAGAATTAAGAGCTTATTATGTATCCTAGTGATGTTGGTTCAGGCATGGTTTCAAAAAGTACAGAACTATTGCAAATATTCTGTGGGATATTGATTCTTTGATGGTTAATGCTCAACCAACATACTTATAAAGATTCATAAAATTCATACTGAAGATCAGCTTCTGTGATCAACGTATTTAATGGACTATAAAGATCAGTCTCTTCCGTTTCTGCAAGGATTTTAGATTCCTGAAGTAATTTCCCTTCGGGGTTAAAAATTTTGACCAAAACCCATTTTCCGTTGCGCTCCAGTTCTTTGAAACCATATTCAGATTTGTATTTAAGTTTTCCACTTTGAAGGACACCGTCTTTTACAACCGCTTTATTGACAGCCTTCCCTTTGGCATATTGCACAATCTGCGCTGTAAACCCACTCTCCTGTTCAACCGGTTGGCTGTAGGTATAGGCAACAGCTCCCTTTTCATCATAAACGGTAGAATTGTATCCGGTCTGATCCGCATTAATTTTCGTTTCCGTTTTTAAACCACCTTCCAGTCTTAAAGACTTCGAGTACACTAAAACACCGTCTTTATAATGCTGTTCGATCAATCCCTCGTACAGCGTACCATGATAAGGCATATCATCTTTATAAGTCACCGCCCCTTTTGGTTTTCCGTCCGGATGGTAATATCTGATCTCCTGGGTTATTTCATCTTTTAATACCTGCTCGGAAGATAATTTTCCATCTTCATCAAAATATTTATTCAGAACTACAGACCCGTTTTTATAAACATCAATAGAGGTGAAACCGGAAAAATCATAATTGAACTGATAATCCTCACCGTCCTGTGGCTGGTAATACTCAGTTTCCTTATCATAAATAAAGGTAAGGTTCCCTATTTGCTTACCCGTTTCGTCATACGTTTTTTGATAGCCTCCTTTTTTGTTTTTCTTTTCTTCCTGCAGAATTCCCCCTTTTTTGGAGTAGATGACACTTTCTGTTACGATTCCGTCTTTATTTTGTTTTTCAATTTTGGAAACCTTCATCGGATCCTGATAATACTCTACCGTCACCTTATCTCCGGAAGTTCCTGAGCTGTTGGCGCCAATATATTTTCCTTTTTCGCCATAAAATTTAGTTTCAAACAGTCCTGTTTTGCTGTCGCTCACGGTTTCATAACGGATTCCTTTACTATCTTCATCATAGACAACTGATTTGAAACTATCGGGAGTTTCATAAGTGGTAACCGTGTTATTATAAGACATTTCTTCCGGATTTTTATAGTTGTAGATTGTGCCTGTAAAAGTACCATCCGCTTTATAAATCAAATCCTCCAAAACTCTTCCCTGCTCATCAAAAGACTTAGCCGGGCCAACCTGGGTACCTCCGGAAAATGTCCCCGTACTCGATATTTTACCATCAGCATTGTACCAGGTAATTTTACCCTCATAGATTTCACTTCCCGGCGTAGCATCTGAAACGAGACCTTCCATTTGAAGCTTTCCATTTTTATAAAAATCCCTGATTAAAGTAAGTTTCCCTTTATGCTCTGTTTCCCGATAAAATTCCATTTTGCTCTGAGTAGTTTTCTCCCAGTTTTCATCAAAATAGATTTTTTCCTGTGCACCTGCGTGAATGCTTATGATCAGGGCGAGAACCGCTGATGTGAATAATTTTTTCATGTTTAAAAAAAGGTTTAGATAGGTAATTTCAGTTAATCTCCTCATCATTTTATCGTCTGTTTTTCCAACAGACAGAAAAATTTCATCATTGTGTTTTTTTGTATTCTGAAATGACAGAAACAAAGATCTGTAAAATCATAATGGCATAAAATCCCTGTTTTCAGCTAATTTGTGCTATTACAGTTTCGAAATAAAATTACAATAGGGAAATGTATGCATGAGTATTACAGATCTTAATTTAAAAAGAGGTTATTCAGTACTATGAACTTGAAATATGCTCCTTGTTTTAGCAATCAAATTGAATCGCAACTTCTGCTGCTTTTTTAATCAGTTTTCCTTTTTTTGCCTGAGAAGAAAGATATAAAATCACTCGTTCCTCTTCATAATCTCTGTTGGCGCCAAAAATAAAGTCAGGTTTTCCATCTTTATCCATATCTCCTATGAAAAGTAATTCCACAAAAGTATCGTTAAATGATTCTTCCTCTAAAAACAATGTTTCCTGAGAATTATTTGCAGAGATGTAGAGTTTATAATCTTTTACATTCTGATAGAGTTCCTCCCCTTCATCGGTGTGCACTTTTTCAGATGAAAGTACTTTTCCTTCTGCACGCAAAGTATAGTCTTCATTTCCAAAATGAAATTTTAACTTTTCCTTTGGCCATATTTTATTTTTCACAATTTTAACCGTCTTTATTTCACCTTGTGTCAATCGTGAACTGCCTATCAGTAAAAGGGTATTATTTTTAGAATTAATTACTTTCGTAGAATCTCCTGAACATTCAGAATACCCTCTTGTAATGGTATAATCAGCTCTACCAAAATAATACTTTCCGTCCTTTTGATATAAATCCAGCCAGTCCTTTGCAAGTTCATTGACTTCATTTTCTTTTCCAAAATCCCGATATTCTTTAGGGAGAAGAATACTGAAAGTTCCCGTGGTCTCTTCAACCGGATCCAGCTTCGGATCTGTTGATTTTTTATTGGATTGAATCTGCTCCTGAGGATGTATTATTTTATTTTTTGTTTCCTGCTTTTTATCCTGGCAGGAAATTATCATTAAGGGTAAAAAAATAAAAATTAATTTCTTCATTGTCTTGTTCTCTTGTTTATGCTATACTTAGGATGAGCATACCTTCTGAATCAAAATTCCAGCTCATTTCATCCCCTTTTTGATTCTATTTTTTCTGCAGCTGTAGTTTTAAATGATGATCTATTTTGTCTCCACAATTACTAAAGGCAAATTTGTAAAAAAAAACCATTACAAAACATCCCTGTTTTCAGCCAATTTATTCACTATAGTTTCATCCCTGAAATTAGCTGAAAACAGGGATTGAAAAATTGAATAAGAATAACGAGTTTTGGCTTTTACCTATAAAGTGGCTTATCTTCGATAGTACACATGGTAATATTATTTAAATTCAATATGAAACATAACCAGTGAGAAATAGCAAAGTAATAACTTTGCCTTCTTTACCACCTGAAAAATGCGGATCAATTTTTTTCCTTTTTTACGTTTCCCTATTCTCTTTTTATGTCTGGTCTTAGCTGGTCATGCAGCATCCGCCCAGGAAATCCCCAATAGCCCTGAGCAGCTGTACAAAAAATACAAACCGGGAAGTACCCAACGAATGATGATGACCGGAAAATATGCACAAGCTCTTTTCTTTAATCAACAGGAGGATAAAGCTTTTGTCATTTTAGATGAAAATATTGCTTATGCCAAAAAGGAAGCGGATGGAAAATATGCTGCCTATTTATATATTATTGCTGCGATCAACTACAGATTGCTGGACAATGTCAAAGCCTATGAAAATGCTTCCAGACTCGCCCAGTTTTACGAAGCAAGAACAAAAGATCAGGAAACAAAAGGATATGTAGCCTATGGAATTGGCTGGATCCGCGCCCGTAATAATAAAGGAGCCGAGGCGGTTCGCTATTTTTTAAAAGCCCTGTCGATGTATGAAAAAGCACCCAATTCTGAAAGCTTAAATAATAGAAAAGCATCGGTATACCGGGAATTAAACAGTATTTATGCTGACTGGAATGAGTATCAGCTGCAGGAAAAGTACAGTAAGTTATCATTGGAAATTGCCTTACAGCAGAAAGATCCCATGAATTTGTTTGATTCTTATATGGCCATGGGCTATATGTATGAGAAACGCTATGAGTCTACCACCAATAAAGCTTTTATCGACCAAGCCGAGTCTTACTATATCAAAGCAGTAGATACCTATAAAGCCAATAAGGCTCATATGCCTATCCCTTCCAACCTTTCTTTTGTAGCGATCAATCTGGCTAATTTATATTTAAATTATTTCCCTGAATCCTACAAAGACAAGGTGTTGTATTATGCCAATTTAGCAAAAACCCAAGGTATTGCTACAGGAAATCATGATCATGTAGCCTCTGCCAATGGTCTTCTTGCAGAAATAGCTTTACAAAATGGTCATCAGGAAGAAGCGAAAAACTATCTGATGACGGCACTTGCAGAATCAGAATATGACAAGGTCACTGATCCGAATATCAAACTGTCTATTTTTGAAAATCTCTCCCAGTTATTTCAAAATGAAAATAATTTTAAAGAAGCGATATTTTACCAAAAGAAATATATAGAAACCTTTAAACAAATTTATGATCAAAAAAATGCTGCCTTGGGTAAAAAACTGGAGATTCAATACGAAAGGGAGAAGCAAAAGCAGCAATTGCTCCGGTTACAGTTAGCCTCTGAAAAGCAGGAACAGCGGCTTAAGGAAATGAGCTGGCATAGTCTGCAGCAGGCTCAGAAACTGGAGAATCTTGAATTATCGAAAGAGAATCAGTTTAGAAAACTGGAATTTACTGAAATAGAAAACAGTAAAAAAGCCCAGGAGCTTCGTTTATCACAACTGGAATCCTTTAATAGAAAACGGGAAGTAGATCTCTATAAAGCCCGGGTTGACTATAAGGAGAAAATCAATACATTTTATATAGGTTTGACGGCCTCTGTTTCTTTACTGCTCATGCTGCTGCTGTATGCCTATTTTCAGAGAACAAAAGGCATCAGGCAAAAAGAAAAACTACATCTTCTTGAAATGGAAAAGGTGATACAGAATTCAAAAATATCCAACCTTACGTTGATGCTGGAAGGTCAGGAACAGGAACGGGGAAGAATAGCCCGGGATCTGCACGATGGCCTCGGAAGTTTGCTTTCCGGAACCAAGATGAATCTATTTTTATTAAAAGATAAATCTAATGATCACCATCAGCCGCAAATAGAGAGATCAATGGCGCAGATCGATATTGCAGTGGACGAACTTCGTCGCGTTGCGCATAATCTGATGCCGGATCTGCTGCTGAAGTATGGGCTTCAGGAAACATTGATGGAATATGTTTCGCGAATGGCTACCCCGAATCTGGATGTTGATGTTCAGTTTTTATATTATTCAAATCAGCTGCCTCTGGAAAGTCAGTTATTGGTGTACAGGATTGTTCAGGAATTGGTCAATAATGCTGTAAAACATGCTTCTGCAGAGCAAATCATTATTCAGTTCATCGAAAATGAATCCGATTATGTTATTATTGTGGAGGATGACGGAAAGGGATTTGACATCAATATTTTGAATCATTTACATTCTGCAGGATTTCATAATATCCGTTCACGCGTTGAGTTCCTGAAAGGTACCTTACAAATAGAATCCCAGATTAATATAGGAACCAATATTGAAATAAAATTTCCCAAATAAACAAACCATGATTAAAATTGCGATAACCGATGATCACCCATTATTACTGGAAGGCTTAAAAAATATTCTTTCCCAACAGGAGAATTTTGCCGTAGTAGGTTGCTACTCTTCTTCAAGTGAGCTTTTTACAGGATTAGAAAGCCAGATTTTAGATGTGTTGTTACTGGATATTAATCTGTCCGACGGCAACAGTATCGATTTGATTAAACCTATATTAAAAAAATATCCTGGTACTCAGATCATCATGTTGAGTGTGCACAATGAGTTTGCAGTCATCAATAGTACCCTGGAAGAAGGCGCTATGGGATACATCCAGAAGAATGCTTTGGTCACAGAAATCATCCTAGGAATACAGACGATACTTAAGGGCGAGAAGTTTTTATGTGATCAAACAAAAAGGGTTGTAGAAATGAAAACGAATTCCGGATTAAATGCAGTCCCTAAATTAACCCGTAGGGAAAAGGAAATTTTAATGGAAGCATCATTAGGTCTTACAACCATTCAAATAGCGGATAAATTATGCATTAGCCCGCATACAGTAGAAAGTCACCGTAAAAATCTGATTGTTAAATTCAAAACCTCTAACTTAAGCACTGCCATAAAATTGGCAATGGAATACGGATTAGTCCGTCTATAATAAGGAAATCTATAAAATTATCGAATTTAAGCTAACCTGGTTTAAAAAGCTGATCGTATGCAGCTGGAAAAAAGATTAGAAACTAATTTTCCCTGCGATCCTTGGCAAGATTTAAAACCTTGCCAAGGATGTTTAAAATAATCTTTCCCTGCTCAAACCTCATCCCCTATTTTCAGCAGTATTGATCAGAAGAAAACAAAAACTTTTAACGATCCCACTAAAACAGACCAGAAATATGGTTTTCCATAAATTTTTTCATTTTAATATTAATATTTTTGACAAAGGAATAATGTGACATCGGATGATCCTTATTGAAGCTCCCCTTTGATCATATTAAAGCCTGTAATTAAACGCATCCCAAATTATTTTCATCTGTTATGAAAGTTCTCCATACCGCCGACTGGCATATAGGCCAGCTATTTCACGAATACGACCGTACGTATGAGCATCAGCAGTTCCTGGACTGGCTGCTTCAGACCTTAGGCCATGAAAACATTGATATTTTACTGATCAGTGGGGATGTTTTTGATATTTCCAACCCTTCTGCCGCCTCAATAAAAATGTTTTATACATTCCTGAACAAGGCAACTAAGGGAAATAAGGATTTACAGATCATCATCACTGCCGGCAATCACGATTCAGCTTCCCGTTTGGAAGCCCCTAAGCCTTTGCTGGAATCTTCCAATGTGCATATTGTCGGATGGGTTGAAAAAGATACAGAAGGAAATATAGACTATGAAAAGCTGCTTATCCCGATAAAGGATGCCTCGGGAAGCACCAAAATCTGGTGCCTTGCTGTTCCTTTTCTACGAATGGGCGACTACCCTTCGATACCGGGCAGTGAAAATCCTTATACAGAAGGCGTAACTTCATTATACAAAGAAGCATTTGAATATGCTAGCCGGAAAAGAGAAGAAGGACAGACGTTGATTGCTATGGGACACCTTCATACGCATCATGCAGAGATAACCGATATGGATAAAACTGAAAGGCTGATTATGGGAGGTGTAGAATGTCTTCCTGCAACGGCTTTTCCTCAAGACCTTAAGTATGTCGCACTTGGACACATCCATAAAGCACAAAAAGTCGGAGGAAAAGAACATATCCGTTATTCCGGAAGTCCGCTACCTATGTCATTTTCCGAACTTAACTATAAGCACCAGGTGATTGTTTTTGAACTCGATGAAGAAATAAACAACCTAAAATCAGTAGAGATTCCTCTATTTGTACCGCTTCAGAGAATTCCAGCTAATCACCAACCACTGCATGAAGTCATTACGTTATTGGAGCAACTACCCAATACCGAAGGTAAACGGGAAACCGTTCCCTATCTCGAAGTCAAGGTCCTGCTTGAAGGTCCTGAACCTGCTTTATGACATAAAATTGAGGCCGCAATAACGGGTAAAAATGTAAGACTCGCCAAAATTGATACCAAATATCCTCCATCAACAAAAGAAGATCCTGAATTTATTACCCAGGAAAAACTCAGTGAACTACAACCGTTAGATGTATTTGGAAAGGTATATCATTCCAGATACAATACAGAAGTTCCCGAGGCAATGTTGAAGCTTTTTAAGCAGGCCGCAGAGGAAGTAAATCAAACTGCCGAATAAAATGAAGATACTCGCGATACGTATAAGAAACCTGGCCTCTTTAGAAGGAAATACCGAAATTGACTTTACCACTGAGCCTTTGCGTTCGGCAGGAATTTTCGCAATTACGGGAGCTACAGGAGCTGGCAAATCAACTTTGTTAGATGCGCTCTGCCTTGCCTTGTATGGTAAAACACCGAGATACCTGCAGGCGAAGGAAACAGGAATAGAAATCTATGATGTACAGGGAAGCACGCTCAGCCAGGGAGATGTCCGCAGTATTTTACGGGACGGAACAGCGGAGGGATTTGCCGAGGTGGATTTTACAGGTACTGACGGACAAAACTACAGGGCAATCTGGACGGTAAGGCGAGCCCGAAACAAAGCAGAAGGCAGCATGCAGTCTGATTCAATCATTTTAAAAAACATTACAGCCAACACAGATGTTCCAGGTAAAAAAGCCGAAACCTTAAAAGAAATCGAACGGCTGATCGGATTAAATTTTGAACAGTTCACCCGATCTGTATTGCTCGCACAAGGTGATTTTACGGCCTTTATGAAAGCAAATAAGGACGAAAAATCTTCATTACTGGAGAAACTTACAGGAACCCATATTTACTCGGAGATTTCTAAAAAGATTTATGAAAATTATAAATCCCAGGAACAACAGCTCCGCGAACTTAATTTCAGAAAGGAAGGAATTGTCACCTTAACCGATGAGGAATTAAAAACGCTGCAGGAAGAACAAAGCAATTCGGAGGATACCATTAAGATCTTAGGGAAGGAAATAGAAGATCTGGCAAAGGAAATTGATTGGCACAAACAGCTGGCTGGACTACAAGCTAACTACGATCTGGCAGGTACGACATTACAGAATGCAACTGACCTTAAAACAGATGCTTTGCCACGCAGGCAAAAACTACTTGTTGCAGAACAAGTGCAGCAGACCAGAAGCTGGGCAGATGCACTCAATCATGCACAGCAGCAACAAAAGGAGAAAACAGAAACCCTTGCTGCGTTAAAAGAAACCATCACAACACTTCAGGCACAAAAGCAGAAACTTGAAGATCAGCTTGTGACCTCAGGAAATGAACTTGCCGAGAAAAATAAAAACCTTACCGATGCTCTACCCATGTTGGAGCAAGCCAGGAAACTGGACACGATTCTTTCAGAGAAAAAAGAACAGTTAACCAAAGCCAGAGAAGAAGCAGAAAATACTTCAGAAAACAATAACAGGCATCAAAAATTACTGGCAGAAAAGCAAGCTGAATATAATAACCTTTCTATTCAGGTAAAAACAATAGAAGACTGGAAAGCAGAAAATACAGAACGCAGTCCCATTGCTGAAAACAGAGATATTATTCTCTCTAAACTTCAGGATGCTCGGAAACTTTTGGAAATCCAGCAGACTTCTGTAAGCGGGCTGGATCAGGTACGGAATTCAATTAAAACGAATGAAGCACAGAAATTAGAATTAGAAACCAATTTAAACAAACATGTGCCTGAATGGGAAAATCTAAAGAAAACTTACGATCTCCAGGCTAAAGAACTCCTGTTAGTTCCGGTTGAGAAGTTAAACATGGATAAGGCTGAAGCAGATAACGATGTTGAGAATACCCTAAAAGCACAGGCCAGCTGGCAGCTGTTTTATCATTCTTTTATTGAGCTTGAGACTTTGAAGGACAAACAATTAAAAGATCAATCTGATTATAAAACAAAGCAGGAGACCTTACACAATATCACCCAACAGCTAAGTCTCAAAAAAGCACAAAAGGAAACAGCGGAACAGTTTTTACAGCATGCACGCCTGGCATCAGCAGAAAGTGTAGAAACCCTGAGAGCTGGTCTTACCGAAAACGAACCCTGCCCCGTATGCGGCAGCATCAGCCATCCTTACCAGGAACATCATCCACAACTGGAAAATGTGTTGGCAAAGCTCGAAAAAGCTTATGAGGAAAAGGAGCGTATTTATCTCACGGGATATCGCCAGCATACTGCACTGGAACAGGCGTGTGTCCTACTTCAGGAAACCATCCAAAGCCAGGCCGGAACTATTGCCACTAAACAGGATGCCCTGGATAGTAAAAAACTGGCCTGGGAACAGTTTGGTCTGCTCAAGGAATGTGATTCTATGGAAGATAAAAATAAAGAAGGCTGGATCAGCGAAAAATTACAGACACTTAAAAACAAACAGGCAAGTCTGCTGGCACAGATACAAACCTACTCCATCCAAAAACAACAGCTGGATGCTGACAAAAATAAAATCGATCAGCTCAAAGAGATTATTGATCATGTTACCGGGCAGATCAAAGACCTGAAAAGCACCCTATCTTTATTTCATGAGCAGGAAGCCGGGAAAATGAAAGAGCTGGATAAGGCCACATTGGACCTCAGCGAAGTGGAGAAAACCCTTGCTCCCTATTTCAGTGCTTCTGACTGGATAGACAACTGGAAAACGGCTCCGGAAATATTTGTGGAACGTATTGAGACATTCGCCCACAAGTGGAAAGAAAATACAGAAAAACTGGAACAAAACATCCGGGCAAAAGGAGCACTAGAAGCCACATTAAAGGAGCTAGAAAACCAAGCCAAAAGTTTGATAGCAGAGGTTACCAAAAAGACAGAAGCTTTTAATGCACTCAACAAAAATTACCGCGACACCCAACTGCAGCGCAATACAATTTTTTACGGAAAGCCAGCAGAAGAAGCAGAAAGATTGCTGAAACAGGCTATAACCGATGCGCAGAAACAGTTTGACCAACTTAAAGAAACACAGCAACAGCTTAGCATCAATAGTGCTAAAGCCGATACCCAAAAAGAGGAATTAATCGGCTTATTAACCCGGCTGGAAACTGAAGCAGCAGCCGCTGTTCAAAAAATCCAGAACTGGCTTACTCAGTATAATGAAAGAAATAATCAATCCTTAACTATAGAAGAACTCCATGAATTACTTGTATTAAGCAATGATTGGATAGAAACTGAACGTAATGCTTTACACATTATTGAAGATGAAGTAACCAAGGCTCTATCTATCCTCACCGAAAGGAAACAATTGCTGGACATCCATAAAGAAAAGTTCGTATCCAAACGTACTCCCGATGAGCTCAATACTTTGATCTCAGCAGCCCAATCAGAGGCGGAACAGAGGAATCATAAAAAAGGAGAACTCAACTTTCAGCTGCAACAGGACAAGGAGAATAAAAACAAGATCGGGGATCTCTTGAGAAACATTGACGCGCAAGCTTCCATTACCGAAAACTGGAGTAAACTGAATGAAATTATAGGGTCTGCAGATGGTAAAAAATTCAGGCAGATTGCTCAGGAATATACCCTAGATGTCCTTCTGGGTTATGCCAATATTCATCTGAAAGTGCTCACGAGCCGATATAAAATTGAACGAATTCCGGCTACACTCGGACTACAGGTAGTAGACCTGGATATGGGTGATGAGGTACGTACGGTCTATTCGCTTTCGGGTGGAGAATCATTTTTGGTTTCGCTGGCATTAGCCCTGGGACTCGCCTCTTTGTCGTCCAGCAGGATGAAAGTTGAATCACTGTTTATTGATGAAGGTTTTGGCTCGCTAGATCCCACCACCCTCAATGTTGCTATGGACGCTTTGGAAAGGCTTCATAACCAGGGACGCAAAGTCGGCGTTATCTCTCATGTACAGGAAATGACAGAAAGGATACCCGTACAGATTAAGGTAAGCAAACAGCAAAGCGGGAAAAGTAAAGTAGAGGTAAGTACTATTATTTAGCATAACATCAGAAAATTTCAATGGTGAAGCAACCGGATCAGATCACAAATTACCTGCTTATCCATCTCTTTCTTACTTAAAAATCTGCTGTGTAAACTGATACAAAGATCTTCTCCAGGTAAGCCATTCGTGGTAAGTATCCGGAGATTTGTACAAGAAATAGGGATATTTGTTTTGATTTAAAAAAGAGGTTAATACCTCATTAAATTCATGAAACATCGGACTTTCTTTCTCTCCGATTCCGATAAAAAAGTAAGGCTTTTTCTTTGATTTTAATAAATTCCCGATAGGAAGTTCTTTAAAAGGATCTGTTTTAGTCCCTTCATAAATGACCGGACTAAAAACTCCGATGGCCGAAAATAGCTCCGGATTCTTAACTCCGATAAGCATCGCCTGATAACTTCCGCGGGAAAGTCCTGCAATAGCTTTCTTATTGGAAGTTTTATATTTCTTTTCTATGTAAGGAATCAGTTCCTGAGTAACAATATTGTCAAGGTTTTTGGAAGAAAGGACAGTTCTGGAATAATTGTCCGGCATTTTTTCCTGTTCCGGATTCAGTGCAACTCCATAATCCATCACCACAATCATTTCCTGAGCTTTTTTCTCCGCAAAAAGATGATCCAGAATATTCAGGATATACCCTTGTTTTTCCCATCCCGTAACATCTTCTCCGGTTCCATGATAAAGATATAAAACGGGTAATTTTTTCGATCCGTAATTTGGTGGGAGGTATACTTTAAAATTTCGCTTGCCTTTTGTTATTTTTGAATTTAAACTGTCATTAACGATTTTGCCATGCTTTACATTTTTCTTTAAAAAGAAATCTTCCCCCGAAGGAACTTCAATTCCGCTGGTGGGCTGGCCATACCCAAAATACAGCTGGGTATTGGGATCATTGGTGCGTTTCCCATCCACATTCAACCAGTAGTAATGAAACCCTACTTCCATAGGCGAAGTTGAAATATTCCAAAAGCCATTTTTATCTTTTGAAATAGATGATTGTATATTTTTCAATCCGTCACCTCCATCTAAAGTGACCGATTTTGCATCCGGAAAATAGACATGGAATTCTGTTTTTCTCTCTGAATTTATTTTCGGAAACTCCTTTTCGGGTAAAGCGGTTGAAGAAGTTGTATAAGCCTGTGAAAAGACGATCGAAGAAAATAAAACAAAGATTAAAGATATTTTTTGTGGGTACTGCATTATTTTAATTTTAAAGTATAAAAAATTCATGATCCAAAGATATTTCTCTGAAAATTTACAAGATCAGACCTGAAAGGAATTTATTAACCCTTTCATTGATTTCATTTGGGAATTCTCCGCTAATTGCATGGGAAGCCGCCGGCCAAACTTCAGCCTCAACATGATTGGAGAGACTCTTTGCGCGAACCAAAGCCTTAGCAGAATCATGCACTATGCTTTTTCCGGCAAAAATGACCAGTATGGGTGCATGAATAGAATTTAACTGTTCAACGGTAAACTGTTTAGGCGCCGGTGTTTTGATCGTAAAGTTTTTTAATCCAATCGAAATAAGGCGGGAAGTGGAATTTTGTGAATCAACTTCTGCTCCACCGGAAATCCAGCTCATTGATTTTTGACGCCAATATTCGGATACAAAAGGAAGAGTGGCAATCAAAGAAAAAAGAATGATCTTTAGAGAAAAGGGCGCAAAAACCAGTGCCGGATCCAGTACAATGATTGATACAATGTATTTTGGGTAATAGACTGCATAATTGACAACAGTCCATCCTCCGAAAGAAACACCCAGCAGATGTACTTTTGTTAAGTTTAACTGCATCAGGACATCTTCTACCCAAGCGGCCTGTTGTTTATGATCTTTGATCGGATTTGTCTGAATACTTAAACCAGGTTCTCCCAGCAGATCCATAGAATACACATCATGAGTCTTAAGGAGTCCGGTAATATTGGGTTCCCACATAGGAGTTGAGGCTGCCCTGCCAGAAAAGAGAAGAATAGGAATCCCTCCCCGATTTCCAAACCGATAGACTCTTACCGTCCCATAAGCAGTATTTATATCGAATGTATCCTGCGGTATGGGCAGTTTCTTCATGGCATCATGGTACAAGGCAAGAAATTTCTGATGCACTTCTTCTGATTTGAACTGACTTATTTCCATAAAAATTCTCTTATCTGTCTCAATTTCAATACGGCTCCGAGCATCCATTTGTATGGCTAAGTTACAACTTATACACCACACGGGATTAGTCTAAAAAAAATGATTAAAGGTGAATTTTAAAACTTAGCTTTTAAACTGCTTTCGGAAAGCCACCGCTGTCATTCCCTTGTGTTTCTTAAACTGTCTGCTTAAATGACTTTCATCAGAGAAGCCTAAGTCATCCGCAATTTGTCCTATGGAGTGCTCACTGTACATCAGTCGCTGTTCTACCATATTCATCTTATATTGAGTCAGATAGCAGTGTAAACTGTTTCCGGTAAGATTTTTAAAATACTCACCAATATAATTGGCAGACAGGTTAAATTGCCCCGCCAGATGTTTTATCCTTAAATTTTTAGGACAGTGTATATGCTGATGCAGATAAACCAGTATTTTATTGATCAGAGGTTCATCCATCGTTGCGTTTGATATTACCTGCTGAGGATTGACGTTGCGGGAAATAATATTTAAAACAAGAATCACCAGATGCTGTAAGTTTTCATTGAAATAGGAAGCTTTTCCGTTGTATTCCACGACCATACTTTCAATTAATGAAGTGATCATCTCACAGTCTCTCTGCTCTTTGATCAGCACCTCTTCAAAACGGTTATGATGCGTGAAAATAGCTTCCAGTTGCTTCAGCCATTCTATGACTTTCTCTTTTTCATGCTGGTTTTTGTACTGTTCAAGAAAAACTTCAGAAAACCGGATGGAACAATACCGTGTATGGGTAAGGCTCTCAAAACCTCTGCAATCCAATGGAGTGAATAAAAAAATACTCCCTTTAGTGTATGAAAATTTGTTTTCATTAACAATCCTGGTCCCTTCACCTTCTATGATCTGTACGATTTCGAAGAACTGGTAAATCAGCGGACGCTCATTCCAGTGCTCCATATCTGAAACCAATATATCTAAGGGTTTATGTAAATGTTTAGCTTTCATTACCCGAAATGTACAAAAAAAACCGCTCGATATCCCTGTTTTTGCCTATTGGCCTAAGCTAAATTTGTCAAAAAAATTATGTTACACAAAAAATTAACGGTCCCCTTCATCAGTGAAAACATTTCGCTTTCCAGCAGGATTGTAATGGCTCCTATGAACCGTCGAAGAGCAGCTAAAGGAATACCGTCATCATCCATGATTACCTACTATCAGCAAAGAGCAGGTGCCGGGTTATTAATTTCAGACAACATTGCTGTTTCCTCCAATGGTGGTGCTTATATGAATACACCTGGAATATACACGGAAGAACAAAAACAGGCCTGGAAAAAAGTGGTTGAAGGCGTTCACGCAAAGGGCGGGAAAATATTTGCCCAACTGGTACAGGCAGGCCGTGTGGGGCATCCGGCTATCCAAAATAACGAACCTTTACTATCATCATCTGCCATAGCTGTGAATGAAACCATCCGTATTCCCGATAACAGCTATCAGCCCATGACCTTACCCGTTTCTATCCGCACAGAAGACATTCCATTCTGGGTCAATACTTTTAAACAGGCTGCGCTCAATGCCGTAGAAGTAGGATTTGATGGTGTTGAAATTCATGCTGCCCACGGTTTTCTGATCGACCAGTTTATTAATCCCCTAAGCAATATCCGAACAGATGAATATGGTGGAAGTATAGAAAACAGAACCCGGTTTCTGTTCGAAGTCATGCGTGAAGTTGTCTCTGCAGTGGGAAAGAACAAGGTAGGTATCAGACTTTCGCCTTTCCGGGAAATTTATGATTTGAAAACTTATCCTGAAGAATTGGCAACCCATGAATATATCCTTGATGAGCTACAGAAACTGGATATTCTGTACGTTCATTTTTCTAATGCTATGACCAATGGACATCCTTCAATTCCTGTCAGTTTTCTGCAGAACGCCCGAAAGCGTTTTAAAAACATCATAATGATTGCAGGTGGCTTTACCGTAGAAACAGCTGAAGAGATCCTGCAGACCGGACTTGTGAATCTAGTGGCTTTCGGTCAGCTGTATATTTCAAATCCAGATTTGGTGGAACGGATCAAAAATAATCTTCCATTGGCAGATTGGGATGAGGAAACTTTTTATCACGGCGGTGACAAAGGATATATTGACTATCCCAGCATCTCTATGAGCAAATGTACCCATTATTAAAGCAAAAAATGATTCTAATATCCCCGGACACCTGCTCCAGGGATATTATATTTAATCAATTGGGGCCTGATTTTTTACTTAAAATCCTGTATTTAAGTTTTGAAGACGGTTTTTCAATCACAAACCTGTAAAATAATCCTCCGGCAATACATCCCAAAAGACAAATTAAAAGACAAATATTGTCTGATGTTTCCATTCCAAGTTTGTCAAGACCATATTGAATCATATGGATCATCCCTTTATGCGAAAGGTAAACGGCATAGGAAAGCCCTGCCAACTCTGCCGTCATATATGATTTCGATTTAAAAAGAAAGCAAGATCTTGAAACTGCTGACATCAAAATAATCCCATAACTGAACGCCACACAAGTAAATCCAAAAACAGAAGCTCCCTTTGAAACCTGGTCATTACAGATCCGGAATGATATTCCCAACAGGACTGCTCCAAAAATAAAAAGTTGGTTCCCGTTGTCATGAACCATTCTTTGAAACCTCGATGAATACTGCATGAAAAAACCAACCAAAACTCCTACTGCCAGGCCATCCAGACGTGTATGCGTGGGATAATATATTTTCATATACCATTCCTTCCAAAAATCTTCAGTATCCAGCACTGGAACAATAGAATTTTCCCATAAGGTGAATCGGGCAGTCATAGAAAAGAGAATGAGGATCACTGCAAAGAATACGGTATACCTCAGCACTTTGGTCTTCACCGCAATCAAAAGCATTAAAGGCAGAAGAAGATAAAACTGTTCTTCAATACACAGAGACCAGGCATGTGAAAATGTTCCGCGGTTAATGACATCCAGCCCGTAATTCTGGGTAAAAGTGACAAATTTCCAGAAGGAAGATAATGATTCCCGTTCTCTGAAAAACGGAAAAGCAAAATACAGGAAAAGAGTAAAACAATAAGGCGGAATGATCCTGAAAAAACGTTTGGTAAAAAATGTTTTCAAACTGATACTTCCACTCTTTTCAATTTCTTTAAAAAGCTGTCCGGATATTAAAAATCCGCTCAGTACAAAGAACAGATCTACTCCCGTCCATCCGAATTTTCCAATAGTATCAATCCACGCAGGGTGTTTAAATGCACGGTAATGATACATCAAAACCAACAGAATCGCTAAAGCTCGTAAATGATCCAGTCCGTAAAGTCTCTCAGAAGAATGATGGTCCACAGGCATATTTTTTTCTGCAAATGTTGTAAAACAGCCTCCTTTTTTGGGCTGATGATGACAGAAACCATGGATATGAGTGTCAACAGTACAATCTGCTATCTGCACTGCTCATGAAGTTGTCTGGCATTAATTCTCTTCATTTCATCAAAAAATGACAGGCTTGCCTCAGGATTTTATATTTTTGAAGGCTATGAAATTAAAAGCTGAAAATAATCTAAAGCGGAATACCTTTTTCCAACTGTTTTTTTGGGCCGCTTTATTCTTATTCGGAACAGCCAGAAACTATGGAGCGCACCATGACGGAATATCAACCGATAGTATCATTTACAACTTCTGTCACTGGATATTTCAGATGATCGGAGCCTATTTCATCTATTACATTCTGTTCAGAAACTTTTTTGACCGCAAAAAATACGTTCTTTTTTCATTATACCTTATTGTCAGTTTATATGTAATCTCTGTGGTCAATCGAATATTCATCATCTATTTGGCTGAACCTTTTTTCATCAATGAACCACAGGACAACCTGTTCAGTATTTTTACAGATATCGGTTATCTTTTGACTTGTTATACTTTTCCGATCATCAGCGGAGCCTTTATTTTTGTCTCCGTGATGTTTATGATCCGGTATAAAGATGAAAAAGAAAATACGATACAACTGCAAAAAGAAAAAGCAGAACTGGAGCTAAGATCCCTGAAATCCCAGCTGAATCCCCACTTCCTGTTCAATACGCTGAATAATATTTATTCTCTTTCGCTCAGTCATTCGGAGAAAACTTCGGAATCCATCAGCAGGCTTTCTGATATTTTGGATTACATTTTATACAAAGGTTCGAAGAATGAAGTTTTCATATCTGAGGAACTCACTGTTATTGATCATTATATCGAACTGGAAAGCCTAAGATACAGCGAAGGAAGGCTGAAGATCAGTAAAACAGCCAGCTTCAGTCCTGCTGCAGCAATTCCTCCCCTTCTATACCTCACATTGGTTGAAAATGCCTTTAAACATGGAGCCGGTAAAAGTACGGATCAGACAGAGATTAGAATTGAAGGTTCTTCTGAGGGTCCTTATTCCGTTTTCAGGATTGAAAATACCTTTGAAAATGGCGAAAATAATGGTCATGAAGGCATCGGCCTAAAAAATATAGAAAAGCAGCTCCGGTTGCATTATCATGATGATTTTACACTCACTGTTTCAAAAGAAAACAATACTTTTAAAGTCGAAATAAAAACTCCCACAACACTATGATCAACTGTATCATTGTAGATGACGAACCTCTGGCCGCGGCATTGCTTGAAAAACATATTTCCAGAATCGACCATTTAAAACTGGCCGGAAAAGCTGAACATGCGATGGAGGCCTACCAACTTCTGCAGACAAAATCTGTAGACCTTATGTTTCTGGATATTCAGATGCCTCATCTGACCGGAATTGAGTTTTTGAAGTCGCTGACCCGGAAACCGCCCACTATTTTTACAACCGCTTACCGCGATTTTGCCATAGAAGGTTTTGAGCTGGAAGCGGTGGATTATCTGTTGAAACCCGTTACTTTTGAGCGCTTTTTCAAATCTGTGGAGCGGGTTTTAAGACACAGGACAGATTCCCGGGAGGATTTTATCATCATCAAAACAGAAGGAATGAGCCGGAAAGTTTTGATTCAGGAAATCGTTTACTTTGAAAGTCATGGAAACGATATCAAAATTGTTTTGATCAGCAATGAAACTCTTATTTCAAAGCGGACTATAACCGATATGGAATCTGTATTATCCGGGAAAGGATTTGTGAGAATTCACCGTTCCTTTATGATCAATTCTCAATTCGTTACTGCTTTTAACAATCATGAAGTACTGCTGGGGTCCTATCATATCCCTGTAGGCAGGAGCTATAAAAGTGAATTTGATGCTTTTGTAGCAAGGGTTTCAAAGGGCTCCATTTAATCCATAAAACAACACCCACCTAACTGCGTTTTACGAGGTAATAAGCCAATTCACCATCAGACCTTTTCAGATTATCTATGCGGCTAAAGCCTGCTTTTTCCAAAACTTTTTGTGAGCCGATGTTGTCTTGGTTAGTTACGGCTACAATTTCATTTTCCTCTGTATTTTCCAAACAATACTGCACTAAAGCACGGCTTACTTCCGTTGCAATTCCTTTACCCCAATATTTTTTGCTCAAAGTATATCCAATTTCAATCTGGCCGGATACATCCGCAAAGTTTCTGGCAAGGCACATGCCTATAAAATCATTGTTTTCAACATCAAATATTCCAAAGCGACCGAACGGACCTTTAGCATAATCCTCCAGAGCTACTTCGAACATTTCCTTATACTGCTCACGGGAACGATAAGGAAGATATTTTGTGACCTCCCCGTCTTCAAAAAGGTCACAAAACAAGGCTTGCTCTTGAGCTAAAAACTGACGGATAATAAAGTTCTGATCCTGATGGAGAATATTCATATTGAAAAAGTATAGTAGTAGAAGTAAAAGTACAAATTATATACCATCATCAACCGTAATAAAGCGATTTTCATCTCCTCTGTTTCAAGTAAGCAGACCCTTTCAGAATGATAGTTTTTAAACGTCCTGTTGATCAGTAAGAAAACTTTCATCCTTTAATAATATCAGAACCATAATTAATTATCTTTGAATAAATTGAACAACAAAAAAACAGTCTTTTACAATTTGTTTAATGGTTAAAAGCTCGAAATATGAAAAAAAACTTATCATTCACTTATTTTCAATCCTGTTGTGCTGTTCATTAGGGGTAAAAACTTTTGCCCAGTCGAAATCTTACACCCCTGTTTCAAAAGAACTCTATGATACGATCATGGAAAAAGACAGTCTGCTTTTTGGTGCTGCTAACTCCGGAAATATCGATCAATTGAAAACTTTCTTTACTCCAGATCTTGAATTCTTCCACGATGTAGGAGGTCTGGCCAACTATCAGGAAACCGTTGATAATTTCAGCAGAGTTGCTAAAAACTACAGCTATACCCGAAGAGTTCTAGTTCCGGGTTCTGTAGAAGTTTATCCCATCAAAGATTATGGCGCTGTACAGACAGGCATCCATCAGTTTTGCCGCCTTGACAATGGTTCATTGATCAATTGTGGAAGCTTTAAGTTTGTTCACATCTGGAAAAAGACCTCTGATGGCTGGAAAATTTCAAGAGTCGTCAGCTATGGACATTAAATTTAAATTAAAAAGAAACTTTACTTCAAAAAAATTAACACCTGTAAATCAACACATTAAATAAATGAGAAACTTAATGAAATCACTGTAACATATTCCACATTTTTACTAGCTCTCTTGATCATAAGTCCACAAACAGATGATTTACAAAGAACTGCACAGCCAGTGAAATCCATAATACAAGAAGAACAGCCATTATGGATATTAAAAAAAAGTATTACTTTTGCTTAAACTAATAAAATTGTTTTGAAGCATTATTATTAGTAATTTTAAAAACACAAATTTAATTAAAACATTAAAATCCCCTCTACATGAAAAAAATAATTCTACTCATTACATGTATGTTCGGCATTTCAGTTTTCTCACAGATTAAAGTGCTGAAAAATGAAAGTTTGGTGGAAATTGGCAAAGATAATTCTGTAGGTTTATATAAAAAAGCGGATAAGTTTACGATCAATTATCAGGATCTTAATACCAGTAACCTAAATACTATCAGATCTTTTTCATTTCAGAACCTTGATGGTGACGTTTCCGGTTTGTATAAACTGATCATAGACGGCTTTATATCCACTCCGGACGAAAATATTATCCTGGAACTTCCCAACGATATCATTGAGCTTCACTATGAGAGAAACTATGGCCAGCCAACGGTTCAGTTTATTCAGTATATCAATAAAAACCGTAAATATGTTGGAAAATCACAGTTTTTAAATCAAAAACAAGTGGAAAAGGTTTTTGGAAAGGCCAACGGAAAAGCAGCGATGTATGATAAGTCTGCGACCATCAATCGCACCAATGGAACAAAACCCGGTTCAACCCAGGCATCTACTGCTCTACCCGCTTCAAACAGCAGCAATAAAAACAAGAAATCAAGGAAATAACAGGATTATTTCTCAATAATACTGAACTCATTCATCCGAATGAGTTTTTTATTTTTACTTTTGTAGAAAGACATTAAGAATTATGCCACTTCAGATCATCAATTTAACGAAAAAGTTTGGAGAACAGACTGCACTGGACAACATCAATATTTCTATTGATAAAAATGAAATCATTGGCCTTCTGGGTCCCAACGGAGCCGGAAAATCTACCCTGATGAAATCTATTGTCGGTGCCCTGAAAATTGATCAGGGTGAAATCATCTTTAATGGAATGAATATTTCTGAAAACGAGATTGAAAGCAAGAAAAAGATCGGTTTTCTTCCTGAAAACAATCCGCTGTATCTGGAAATGTACGTCAAAGAATACCTTCAGTTTGTAGCCAATATCCATAAAATTTCTTCAGCCAGAGTAGATGAAGTGATCGAACTGGTAGGCATCACTCCTGAGAAATCAAAAAAGATCGGACAGCTTTCGAAAGGATACAAACAGAGAGTGGGACTCGCACAGGCCATCATTCACCAGCCGGACCTGTTGATCCTGGATGAACCTACTAACGGTCTGGATCCTAACCAGATCATTGAGATCAGAAATGTCGTGAAAGAGATCGGACAGCAAAAAACGGTACTTCTTTCTACACACATTATGCAGGAAGTAGAAGCCTTGTGTTCACGGGTTATTCTGATTCATAAGGGAAATATTCTTCAGGATTGCCCTATTGATGAATTTAAAGGTAGATTTAACAGTTTGGAAGAAGCTTTTGCTAGCTACACCGCCGTTTCTTAATTATTTTCAATGGAAATTCACATCACTCACGGACAGGGCATCATCAAAGCTCTGTACGATGGTTTCGCCAGCTGCTTGATCATCAGGCGTCCTGTGGCCGTTAACTGGCCGGATTCCCGGGGAAGTGTGGGTGAATATTATGCGGTATCAGAACTTTCAGAGAAGGATAAAATCATATTGTCTGATAATCTTAACCAGGCGCTTACCGAAGGAACAGAAGCTGAAATCTTATCTGGTATTGAGGATTTCCTTCATCTCTTTGAAAGCGGCACCTATCAGGTCAATCTTGGTAAAATACCATTTGAACATTCCAACTTTTATATGAGCAGGCCTTTACCTGCTGATGAAAATCCTGACGGTAGTCAGAAATTTTCAGGTTGGTTCTACCCTTTTGAAGATTTTAATTACCTGTACACGCTGGAGGGTAAAAGCATTGATCCAAAACGAGTAGACTATTATACCGATCTTATTAAAAAAGGAAGCTGTCCGAAGCCTGTTATCTTTTACAGTCTCTATAATCAGGATCCGCTGATGAGCAGTGCTTTTGTTTTGGACGGGCATCATAAAATTGAGGCTTACAGACGTCTGGAAATGGACATTCCGGCTGTATTTATTGCGAAGGATAATGATGGCTACAACTCAGCTTCAGAACTCATGCATGGAGCGCACAGCCTGCTTCACGATATTGAATTTGAACACCTTTTTCAGAATAATGACGATAACCTGCCTCATATTAATTTTCTTAATGATGAATTGCTGACGAATGCCCTGGATAAAATGCTTAGAGATTCAGAAAGAATCGACACCTCCATCATTGAAGTTTTAATCAGGCATCACCAATCCGGTTCTTCGGATGAAAGAAAATGGCTGAACAGGCGTCTTGAATTTTTAAGAAAAAACATCCATCTCAGTTTTTTTAATTTCAGAAAAGGCTTAAATGTATATATTCCTCAATATACTAAAGGTTATAAAACAAATACCTGGTTTCTGAAAACGCTCAGAAATACCATGGAACTGAACACATGGATCAATGAGACAGTCTTAAGGTAAGCATCAAATGGCTTCATATTTGATTGGGTTTGCATCTAACCAATAACTCAATGATAATGATCAAAAAGATTTTACTAGGCGCATTCTGCATGACTCAGTTTTCTTTAGCCTATGCAACAGAAAAGCCATCTGCGACAATCAATACCCAACATGCATCTAATGAAGTACAGCCTTTTCAAAAGGTACCCAAAACAGTGATCATCAAAACGAAAAAGTTTAAGATCAGAATAGACAAACAACCCAATGGAAAATATCTTTACCAGTCATGGGCTGCTAATGCTAAAATCACTTCAAAACCAAGTATGATCATCAGTGATGGTGAATTGATCCCCGACGGTTCGGGAGGCAATTACTATTTCAATTTTGTGAATGAAGGTTACAATTATCAGGTTTGGAGGAATTATCTTACGGACTCAGCTTCCAAAGCCCCTTACACCCTTACTGTAAATGATGAAAACGATCGTGAAATTGTACGCCAGGACGCACAAGTAGTAAAAAATTAACATACAGAAATCCATTCTATAGAGTGGATTTTTTTTCTGCTTCATTAAATAGTTAGAATTCAGTACCATTTCTTTTCGTGAAATTTATTCTTAGTAAAAAATTCTGGACTGCTGGACGATTGTTTTGTGATTAATCCTTATATTGAAGCATCATACTAAATTGATAGAAATGCTATTTTCAGTAAAATCAAATCTGATAGATGTTGTTGCCAGAGAAATCTACCCGGCAGAAGTCACCATCAATCATGGCAAAATTACTTCCATAAAGAGGATTGACGAAACTCCCGAAACCTATATTTTACCGGGCTTTATTGATGCTCATGTTCATATAGAAAGCAGCATGCTTCTTCCTTCAGAATTTGCACGGATTGCCGTGAAACATGGCAGTGTGGGAACCATTTCGGACCCGCATGAAATAGCCAATGTTCTTGGTGTTCCCGGAGTTGAATACATGATTGACAATGCCAAACAGGTTCTCTTTCATTTTTATTTTGGGGCACCCTCGTGTGTTCCAGCTACCAACTTTGAAACTGCGGGTGCTGTTATTGACTCCGCAGATATAGATCATTTGCTCTCCCGTGAGGACATTATCTATTTAGCAGAAATGATGAATTTTCCGGGGGTCATTTACAAAGATCCGGAAGTCCTGAAAAAAATAGAAATTGCAAAAAAATATAAAAAACCCATAGACGGGCATGCTCCGGGACTTATGGGTGAAAACATGGAAGCCTATTTTAGCGCTGGTATTACGACAGACCATGAATGTTTCAGTTATCCGGAAGCCCTGGAAAAACTGAAATTCGGTGTCAAGGTGCTTATCCGTGAAGGAAGTGCTGCCAAAAATTTTGACACCCTTATCCCGCTCCTGAAAGAATATCCTGATCAAATCATGTTTTGTTGTGATGACAAGCATCCTGATGATCTCATAGAATCTCATATTAATTACCATGTAAAACGTGCACTGGATTTGGGCTATGATCTGTTTGATGTTTTGAGGGCTGCCTCATACAATGTCATCAAACACTATCAGCTTCCGGTCGGATTATTACAGCCGGGTGACAATGCAGATTTTATTCAGATTGACAATCCGGAAAGTTTTAAGATTTTAAAAACATATATCAAAGGGCAACTGGTTGCAGAAAACAATAGATCTCATATCGAATCCGTTCCGGCTCCTGTAGTTAACAATTTCAATTGCAGCCCCAAAGAGCCTGCTGATTTTCAATTAAAAAGTTCAGGCAGCCACATCCGTGTGATAGAGGTTTTAGACAGACAGCTGATCACCAACGAACTCCACTTACCTACTTTAGTTGTCAATGGCTATGCCGAATCTGACATTGAAAATGATATCTTAAAGATCGCGGTAGTCAACCGGTACAGGGATGAAAAGCCTGCTGTTGCTTTTATTAAAAATATTGGACTTAAATCTGGTGCTATAGCATCCTGTGTAGCCCATGACTCCCATAATATTGTGGTTGCAGGCACCAATGATGATGATATGTGTAAAGCGGTCAACGCCATCATAAAAGCGCAGGGAGGAATTTCACTGGCCACCAAGGATGAGGAAATGGTTTTGGAGCTGCCCATTGCCGGAATTATGACGAACCTTAATGCTGAGGAAGTAGCTGCTCAATATATTAAACTGGATCAATACGCTAAAGAATTAGGAAGCACACTTAAAGCTCCTTATATGAGTTTATCATTTATGGCATTGCTCGTCATTCCCGAACTGAAACTCAGTGATAAGGGGTTGTTTAACGGAAAAGAATTTCAGTTTACGGATGTATTTATTTAAATTTAAAGGATTGGAAGCTGGAAGAGGGAGGATGGAAGTTACTGTTCGTTGTCATTTCTGATGCAGGTAATTTTTTTTCTTCCAGTGTCAGTTTCCTTTGCCGTATTAAAAAGAAAGCTCTTCAACCTTAATTGGGTCAAATAACCTTATCAAACAATCTTCAGATCAGAAAACTTGCTGCCGGGAAAGCTTTCTTCAGCCATCATATACCCGATATTGAAAATCTCTTCCAACCGGTCTTTTCCCCGTTCAAAAGTTCCGTATGAAGACAGTTTCTGGGAAGAAATAAACCAGTCACAATAATCGAATTTCCCTTTTTCTATTCTATAGGAAAGCAGATCATACGAACGGGAAACAATGGCTTTGATCGATTTTAAATCTTTGATATTAATATCGTGGGGAGGAGAAACAAAAACACCGATCAGTTTATCGCATTCTTCTCTGATAATATCTGCGGGAAAATTATTCAATACTCCACCGTCACAGTACATTTCCTCACCAATGATGTACGGCGTTGTCACTCCCGGAATAGAACATGAGGCAATAATGGCATCGACCACTTTAAAATCTTCATCAAATATTTTCTGAGTTCCGGAAACCAGCTCCGTTGCTACGATTTTCACTTCCTTATTCAGATCCCCTAACTTCATATCATGGAAGATGGGTTTAAGATAATTCCGGAAAATAACGGAAGAAACCAGTCCCGGCTGGTTGAAAGCAAAATGTTTCCAGTTGAAGAAATAAATCGAATTGAAGAACTCCAGGATCTCATCCGGTGTTTTTCCCACCGCATACAGACATCCCACAATAGATCCTGCGCTGCAGCAGGAAAGCACGTCTATATCAATGTTTTTTTCGTTCAAGAATTTTAACACTCCTGCATGGGCAATCCCTTTGGTACCGCCGCCTGACAAAACCAGCCCTTTTCTCTCAAAATTCATAGAATAAATGTAAGAAAACGGGGTGGAAAATTCAGATTAAATTTCATAAATCTTTTATTTTAGAATTATTCTATATGATTCGATCCGTAAAATCCATAAATCACTAAAAACATAAAGCCTGAAAAACTTCAGGCTTACCTATATCAGTATAGATTCTATTTATTTCAGCAGATATTCCTGCATGAATCTGATCACTGCAAGACGCTGAAAATCTACATTTTCTTTTTTTCTGAATCCGTGGCCTTCGTTTTTAGCCTCCAGATACCATACTGTTTTTCCCTGAGCTTTCAGCTTATCTCTCATCTGAACAGCTTCCGTAACAGGAACTCTCGGATCATTGGTCCCCTGAATGATAAACATTGGCTTTTTAATTTTGTCAATATTATTCAATGGGGCAATTTTAGTGAAGAATTCGGCCATTTTAGGAATTCTTTCATCGCCGTACTCTACTCTTCTTAAATCTCTTCTGTATTCTTCCGTATTTTTAAGGAAGGTATTAAAATCAGAGATTCCAACAATATCTACAGAGCATCTGATTTTATCGGCATATTCATAAGCGGTGGCTAAGGTCATAAATCCACCGTAACTTCCGCCCATGATCATAATCCTGTCTTTATCCAGTTCAGGTTGTTTTGCAATCCAATCCAGAAGACTTCCGATATCTTTTACGGAATTCATTCTCAGATCCCAGTTATCTGCTGCGATGAATGTCTTTCCGAAGCCGGAAGATCCTCTTACATTAGGATAGATCATGGCTACCCCCATTTCATTGGTAAAGTAGTTGGAAGAACCTATTGAAGAAGCCATAGACTGCCCTTCCGGGCCTCCATGGATGTTAATAATAACCGGTCTTTTTCCTGTAAATTTCGATGACGCCGGATAATAAAACCCGGAGATCTTCATATTGTCAAAACCTTTCCATTCGATCAATTTAGGAACGGACATATCTGCAGGCTGCATTTCTCCCTGCTCACTTTCTGTCCATCTTTCTATATTCTGAGTGGCCATATCCATTTTATAAATATCGGACCCGGAATTTGCTGCGGATCTTGAGAAATAAAGAGACTTCCCATCGTTAGAAAATTTCACCCCACCGATCAATCCGATTGGAATCTGGCTTACCGGCACATATTTTTTGGTAGCCGCATCAAGGATGTACAATTTATTGATTCCGCTTTCATTGGTGATAAAAGCAAGTTTAGACTGATCTTTGGAAAGATCGTAATCTTCTACGTTCCAGGGAATGGAAGTGGTAAGATAGTCTGTCTTTTTGGTTTTCAAATTTAAAACGGCCAATCTGCTGAATTCGTTGTTCCGGTCCGTAACATAAAAAATTTCATCCGGATTTTTACTGAAAGAAGCACCACTCTGGACCACACCTTTCTCTTTTCTATCAGTGATTGGTTCTAGTTTTTTGGATTCCAGATCGTAGATATACAAATAGGAATCGTTGGCAGACACATATTCAGTGATCAATAGTTTTTTACCGTCTTCGGACAGATCAGAGATTCCCCAGCCGCCGCCTTTTACTTCAAGAACCAACTGTGTATCTTCCGGTTTTGAAGGATTCATGTAATAAATATCCCTGTCGCCACCGTTTCTTTTGGTCGATGAAAAATAAAATCCTGAGCCGTCTTTTTTCCAGATCATTCCTCCGTTCTGGGATCTTCCGCCATCGGTAAGAAGTTTGGATTCCATGGTTTTCAGATCAAGCTTAAAAAGCTGCCCGAATTCATTTCCTCCGGTATCTTTGGTGTAGATCAAATATTCTCCTTTTACGGGCTCATAGGAGGCTGTATTGACAGGTTCATCAAAGAATGTAAGTTGCTTTCTCGCTCCCATGGGCACAGAAATTTTATGAAGCTGATTCGTGGATGCAAAACGGGTCACTGCAATGATTTCTTTCCCGTTGGGATGAATGCTCGCAATCCCTGCATTCCTGCTTTCAGAATATTTCTTAATAGCCTGATTCAGGGTTTTGGGAATAGGCAGAATATTCTCGGCAATGAGATTCTCGTTAGGACTCACAAACTCATTTTTCGTCTGTGCAGACAGAAGCCCGGCCAGCGACAGAGCCAAAACAATATATTTGTTTTTCATTGTTAAATTTTTGCCTGAATTTACAAAAAAACCACAGACAAATTGCCTGTGGTTGGTATATAAAGAGATCTTATCTTCTTAATTATTGATATATTTTTTTTTAAATATATATTAGATATGGATCACTTCACCGTAAGCTGCTGCTGCTGCTTCCATGATCGCTTCAGACACTGTTGGGTGCGGGTGGATCGATTTAATGATCTCATGACCTGTAGTTTCCAGTTTTCTGGCCACTACTGCTTCCGCCACCATATCTGTAACACCTTCTCCAATCATGTGGCATCCTAACCATTCACCGTATTTAGCATCAAAAATAACTTTGATGAAACCGTCTGTATTTCCGTTAGCAGTAGCTTTACCACTTGCAGAAAGAGGGAATTTACCTACTTTGATCTCGTATCCTTTTTCTTTAGCCTGCTTTTCTGTAAGACCTACAGAGGCTACTTCAGGGTGACAGTATGTACATCCAGGGATATTGCCGTAGTCGATTTTTTCAACATGCATTCCTTTGATTTTCTCAACACAAGTGATTCCTTCAGCAGAAGCAACGTGTGCTAAAGCCTGAGTAGGAATAATATCACCGATTGCATAGTAACCAGGAACTGAAGTTTCGTACCATTCGTTTACTAAAACTCTTCCTTTATCTGTCTGGATTCCCACTTCTTCCAATCCGATATTTTCGATATTCGCAGCGATACCTACCGCAGAAAGTAAAATATCCGCTTCAAGGGTAATGGTTCCGTTGGCTGTTTTTACAGTAGCTTTTACGCCTTCTCCGCTCGTATCAACGCTTTCTACAGATGCATTGGTCATGATCTCGATTCCTGTCTTTTTAAGAGATTTCTCTAAGTGTTTAGAGATTTCCTCATCTTCTACAGGAACGATGTTCGGCATAAATTCCACAACCGTTACTTTAGTTCCCATTGTATTATAGAAATCAGCAAATTCTACTCCGATAGCACCAGAACCTACAACAATCATAGATTTTGGCTGCTCAGGAAGAGATAATGCCTGTCTGTATCCTATCACTTTTTTACCATCCTGAGGAAGGTTAGGAAGTTCTCTTGAACGTGCTCCTGTAGCAATAATAATGTTGCTTCCAGCATATTCAGTTACCTTACCGTCTTTATCAGTAACAGAAACTTTTTTACCTTTCTGAATTGTAGCTGTACCAAGAATCACGTCGATCTTGTTCTTCTTCATCAGGAATTCAATTCCTTTGCTCATTTTGCTGGCTACGCCACGGCTTCTCTGGATCACGTTTGGAAATTCAAAGCTGGCTTCCACTTTATTCAGACCATAGTCTTCAGCATGGTTGATATAATGAAAAACCTGAGCAGACTTCAGTAAAGCTTTCGTAGGAATACATCCCCAGTTCAGGCAGATACCTCCTAAGTTTTCTTTCTCGATAATTGCAGTTTTGAAACCTAATTGTGCTGCTCTGATCGCAGTAACATAACCGCCAGGACCGCTTCCGATGACAATGATATCGTAGTTCATTATTTTAAAAATTTTATGCGAATTTAAGGAAAAATATTGGATGTTTTATGTTCTGCCATTTCATATTTCACTGAACACTAAGTTCATTTTACCAGCCAGTACTTAGCCTAACGACCCTGAACATCTTTTTTTTATCAAATATTAAATACCCCTCAAAAATCTAAACACAATACTCAAAATCACAATAAAGTGATTTGATTACCAGAAAACGAAAATAAACAATTGTAAATGAATATTTTACAATAATTTTCATATTTTTGCCCAAAATATAACAATATGAAAATAAAGAACTTTATTTCGATCTTTCTTCTATGTAGTGTTTTTTCAAACGCACAAGTTGGTATTAGAACAACAACGCCAAACAGTACTTTAGCCGTCGCCGGATCTCTGGGGGCAGATTACAAGCAGATCACCGCTACAGCCTATAACATCACCGCTACAGATCATTATATCACTTATGACGGCGCTGCCAATGCTACGTTTACGCTTCCTGTCATTGGAACGGGTTCTACCAGTTATACGGGAAGAATTTATAAAATAAAAAACATCTCTGCTTCCAGCATTACGCTTCAGGCATCGAGTGGCAATACTTTAAGAATCGACAATACTCCGGTTTCGTCTTTTGTGATTCCTACCGGAGCTTATGCCGAGGTGGTGAACAACAGCAATACGACAGGAGGAACATGGGATCTGTCGTTTACGGTTCTTCCTAAACCGAGCAACGTTGAAATTTATGGAGTACAGCTTTCTATTCCTCCTCACGGGGGGGCTCTCCGGGAGTAACTGACTGGACTAACCATACCGTAACCTCTTATGACACGGGTACAGGAACAGATTCGTGGTGGGTAATCAGCAAAGCATCTACTACCTACGCACACACCGCAGGCTATTCCAATGCGAGCCGCATGACGATCGTCTATGAATATCAGGGGACGCCTTTCAATGTCACCAATATGTATCCTATTTTAACGGCAGGAAACAATTCCAGTTTTCCTGATGTTTTTACGGCTTCGTTCGTAAGTCTTGCGAATGTCTCAGGAAAAACAAGACTTACCGTTTCGGTTTCCCGTATTGACTTTATAGGAGCCAACGGATCCAATAACAGTAACTGGACAGGGACTTTCATGCTGAATCTTTTGCTGGCGAGGAAATTATATTAAGATTGATAGAGGATGAGGATGAGGCTAAGGTTAAGGTAGAGCGTAAGCTAAGATTGAGGATAAAAAGATTGAGAATAATTATAGAATAAAATGAAGAAAGCCGTTTTCACTGGATGTGAGACGGCTTTTTATATTTTGCTTCCGAAGATAGCTTATATGGAGTCGGATTCTCAAAAACTTTTAAATTAAATAACAGCTTCAGAAACCGATATAATTATCTACAGTATTACATTTTTTTAAGTAATCTTTTCTCGGCCCGGTATCTTTCATTTAAAGCTTTCATCTGATCTCTTTTCATCTTTTTTGTCGCAAGCGGATGATTCATAATCAGTTTCTTTTCTGTATTGTATTTTTTGTCCAGCTCACGCGATTTACTACTGATTAGCTCACTTTTGGATGGGTGTGGGGGTACCGGTGGTCGTTTCTGGGCATTCACATTCATCGATAAGCCTAATAACACGACGGTTGATATCAATAACTTTCTCATGACATTTACTTTTTTTTGAATGATTTTAAACGATGCTTATGATCAATTAAATTCATTCTGGTTTAAGTAAATATTACATATATCGTACCATAGCTATTATTTAAGTTAAAATTTTGTATAATCAAAACCCTATTCTACCTCAATATTCCTTTTCAGTGACAGGTTCTTAGAAGAATTTCCTACCATAATTCTGTAGGTCCCTTTTTCTACGATCCATTCCATTTTTTCATCTAAAAATTTAAGTTCTCTGACTGGAATTTCAAGCGTCACCTGTTTTGATTCTCCGGGATTTAAATAGACCTTTTTAAAACCTTTCAATTCAATGACGGGTCTGGATACCGACGCCAGTACATCTTTTACATACAGCTGCACCACCTCACTTCCGGCTTTTAATCCCGTATTTTTAATAAGAACCTTTGCCGTGATAGTTTCATTTTCTGAATACTTTGTTTTATTTAATATGAGATCTGAAATCTCAAAAGTGGTATAGCTTAGTCCAAAACCAAAAGGATACAGAGGCTCTCCACTGAGATCATAATAATCATTTCCTCTTCCGGTGGGATGATGATTGTAGGTCAGAGGCAGCTGTCCTTCTTCGGTCGGAAACGTAATCGGAAGTTTTCCGGATGGATTTTCTGTTCCCAACAGAACTTTTGCTACCGCATTTCCGCCTTCTTCACCGGGATACCAGACCTCTAAAATAGCGCCAGCCTTATCTTTCCAGTGGGTCGTTTTTATAGCAGATCCGCCTACCAGCACTACCGTAACAGGTTTATTTAATTTTGAAACCTCCTGAATGAATTTCTCCTGATTTCCTGGAAGATTCAGCGAAGAACGGTCTTGAAATTCCCCTTCATGAATCCCTGCCGCAATGATGACGTGATCTGCATTCTGTGCGATTTTCAAAGCTTCATCAAAGTCTTTCTGATAGTTCTCAATACCATAATTCCAGATCAGTTCGATATTGGCTTCTCCCCTGTTTTCACGGAACTCAATGACTATATCATATTTTTGATCTTTAACAAACTCTACAGCAGCCGTTTTCGTGGAGTAGCCCAGTTTCTCCCATTGATCGACAATGAGTTTCCCATTTAAGTACAATCTGAAACCATCATTTCCACGCAGTCCCAACTGATAATTCCCCTGATCCGGAGCTTTCAGTTTTCCCGTCCAGCGAATACTGTAATGGTCAGGTTGCAATGTTTCAGGGTCTGGCGAATACAAAGTCCACTTGAAATTAATCTGTTCATCCTGTCTTTCAAAAACTGAACTGCCTTTTAAGCTGCTGTTGGAAAAATAAAGGCCTTGTAATCCTTTTTTATTTTCAAAAGATAAGAGATCGGAAGGTACTGTTTTAAATTCCTTGGTATCCCATGTAATACCTTTCGCATAAAGGATTTCAATATTTTTATCCCGGGTGAAGTTTTTCATTCCCTGCAGAATGCTAACTTTATTATTTCCCGGCCCTGAATATCCTCCCAGCCTGGCATCGGCGGCATCTGTCCCGATAAGGGCTATTTTCTTTGCATGGGGAGATACAGGAAGTGTTTCGTTATTATTCTGCAACAGCACAAAAGATTCAACCGCTGCTTTTTCGGCCAAAGGTTTATGGTTGATCTTTTTCAATTGCCGGATATCCTGGTCAGAAACATAAGGATTTTCAAACAATCCCAGCTCAAATTTTGCTCTTAGCACTCTTGCCACGGCATCATCTATTCTTTCCTTTGAAATTCTTCCATCCAAAAACGGAGGGATAAACAATGCATAGTGTTTGTATTCTGTCTGAAATATTACATCCAGCCCGGCATTGATAGCTTGTGCAGAAGCATCGTCGTAATCTTTAGCCGTAAAATGCAGTACATTTGCTCCTCCAACGGCACTGGCATCGCTGATGACAAATCCTTTGAAGTTCCATTCTTTTTTTAGTTTTTCCGTGAGCAGCCAATGATTTGCAGTAGAAGGTCTTCCGTCAAGCAGGTTATAAGAAGTCATTACAGATCTGCTTTTTCCTGTGGTAAATGCTTTATAAAAAGGAACGAGGTGGGTTTCTTCCAGATATCTTCTGCTCCAGTGGATCGGGTACGAATCTCTTCCGCCCTCTCCTACATTCGCTAAAAAGTGTTTCGGGGTGGTAATGATTCCCTGGTCTTCAAATGAGCTCACAAAATGTACTCCCATCACAGAAGTCAGAAAAGGATCTTCCCCGTAGGTTTCTTCTGTTCTTCCCCATCTGACATCACTGGCTATGTTCACCACAGGGGTCAGAATCTGGCGGATGCCTCTCAACCTCGATTCTTTTGCGATGGCTGAAGATACTTCTTTCATCAGATCCGGATTGAATGAGGCCGCTAAGCCAATGGCCTGTGGAAAGGCTGTAGCTCCTTCGCGCATTAATCCGTGTAAAGCTTCATCAAAAGGGATGATGGGGATTCCCAATCTGGATTCTTCAATGAAATATTTTTGGATAACATTGATCTTTTTCGCCAGTCTTTCGGCATCTTCATCGGCATTATATTTCAGCATTTGTCCCGCAACACCTCCGCCCTGATTTCCGGCACTTACCTGTAATCCGAAAATCCCGTGTTTATACTGGTCTTTGGGAACGTTATCCAGATCTCCAGGAATCATAAAACACTGCCAGAATTTTTCTTCCGGAGTCATTCTTTTCAGCAGATCCTGAACCCTGATCTCAATGGATTGCTTAGGATCTTTGTATAAGGGGTTCTCTCTTTGGGCGTGAAAGGAAGCTGAACTGAAAGACAATACAATGGTTGTCATTTTAACAAAACTCAGTTTCATCATTTCGTCATTTGAATTACGGTGGCATACTTCAGCTGTATTCTTTCTTCGGGAAGCTTTATTTCCATCCTCTTTCCAGTCTGTTTCCATTGTACTTTTGAGGATAAGCCGAGAACTTTCAGTGATTTTGGCTTAAAGTTTTCAGGAAGCGTAAAAATGAGCACCAATGGGCTTTTATAGTCTATTTTATCGTCAATATGGAATACATTCAGGGTTTTACTGTCTTTCGCCTGGGTGTAATAAAAACTTCCATCGTGATAGGGCTCTGCCGCTCTTGTGGCAAAGACAGCCGACTGATTTTTCTCCATCCAGACGGAAATTTCTTTTAATCTTGCATACACAATAGGATCATAGTCTCCATTAGATCCCGGAGCGATATTCATGAGATAGTTTCCGCCTCTTGAGATGATTTTTATAAGGGTTTCAATGATTTTTTGTGAGGATTTATAGTTATCGTTGGGAACATAGGAAAAGGAATCTCCCATGGTGATACAGCTTTCCCAGGGAATGGAAAGCACATGTTCGGGAACGGCCTGTTCTGGGGTTACATAATTCTCCCATTTTCCGGGCACAGTACGGTCTACCACAATAATCCCCGGCTGATTTTTTCTGGCCATAGTTCCTATTTTATCCATATCAATATCCTGTTCTACTTTAATGGTTCGTTGCCATTCTACAGAAGGATCAATGGTTTTGAAAGGACGTACCCAGCCTCCATCCAGCCACAGAATATCGACCTTACCGTAATTGGAAGTGATCTCGTTCAGCTGATTAAAGGTGAATTTTTTAAAGCTTTCCCACCTTTCCGGGTATTTTTTGGGATCATAGTTAACGTTCCGGTCTTTTGGCGGAAAGTATGGCCACCAGTAATACTCGGAATGCCAGTCGGGTTTTGAAAAATAGGCCCCGATCTTGAATCCGTCTTTTCTGAAGGTATTGAAGATCTCTTTGGTGACGTCTGCTTTTGGATTTTTTGAGAAGGGAGTTCTGGCCGAAGTTATTTTATATTCAGATTCTTTGGTATCAAACATCGTAAAACCATCATGATGTTTTGTCGTGAAAACTACATATTTCATTCCTGCTTTTTTTGCAGCATCTGCCCATTTCTGAGGATTAAAATCTACCGGATTGAAACTGGTCTGAAGATTTTCATAATTCCTGACATATTCATTGTATGATTGCCCATGTTCAGGTTTCCTCTGGGTCCAGGATTCATCCTCGGGACAAAGGCTCCAGCTTTCTACAATCCCCCACTGACTGTAGGTTCCCCAATGCATAAACAGTCCGAATTTTAGATCCTGCCACTGTTCCAGATTCTGAACGACAAGCGGATCATCCGGTTTTTGATAGCCTGCAGAGACGTTGTGCGCCTGCGAAAAAAAAGCTGAGGAAATGAAAAAGGAAGACAGGAAAAGGGTTTTCGTTTTCTGTTTAATGAGCATAGAAGGTTAGTTTTTGCTAATTTAATCATCCTTTTCTTAATCAGCAAACCTTAATTTCTCAGCAGATCATCCAGTGCATTATCCAGATCAGGATAGGAAAACCTGAATCCATTTTTGAGGAGTTTATCGGGGTAAACATTTCTGCTTTTGAGCAGGAGCTCGGTTTCTGTATTCAAAAACAATGACGCGATTTCCAGCTGCCAGACCGGAGCATTTAATCCAAAAGGAATTTTCAGATGTTCTCTCATTTTTTTCATGAGAACTTCGTTGGATACAGGATTTGGAGCCGTTATATTGAGAGGTCCTGACATATTTTCATGGTCAATAATCCAGTCAACTGCTTTACAGAAATCATTAATATGAATCCAGCTCACTTTCTGCTGACCTCTGCCTTGTTTTCCGCCAAGTCCCAATTTTGTGATCATCCGCAGTTTTGGAAATGCACCCCCATTATTCCCCAAAACAATAGATGTTCTCAGGGCTACTTTTCTTACTTCTTCATTGTTGACCTTAAAAAACTCTTTTTCCCAGCTTTTGCAGATATTCATTGAAAAATCGTCGCCGATGATCCCGTTTTCTTCCGTATTCAGCTGTGTTTCTGAATGGACATAAATGGTTGCAGAAGCAGCATTTAACCAAACCTTAGGTTTTATAATACATTCATCTACAGCCTGCTGAAGTATGTTGGTGCTATCGATTCTTGAAGAATAGATTTCTTTTTTGTTGTTTTCATTATACCTGCAGTCTACAGATTTTCCTGTAAGATTGATGAGTACATCGGCTCCTTCAATACTGTTCTTCCATTCCCCTAATGTACGGGCATCCCAATATATTTCATGGTCACCTTTGGGGTTTCTGGTTAAAATATAAACCTGAGAGCCTTTCTCTTTAAAATATGCTGATAGGCTTTCACCTAGAAATCCGGTTCCGCCGGCGATTATTATTTTCATGGGGTTTGAGTTATGTTATTCTTTTTATTTTTGATGTCCCACAGATTTTTCAGATGGCACAGATCGTTATCATTTTTTTTAACCATTAGATCAATGAAGATGATAGGAAGTATTAAGAAAATAAAATGATTTAGCATTCTTAAAAACTTAAAAATCCTTAATAGTTCAATTGTTTTCATTCCATACTTTCTTAGTTGTAAAAATTTAAATTTCAAATAAACTTAAGCGTTTATTTTATTTTTAGAAGGTTACAGAACATATTTCTTTGTTTTCACTTCAATTTCGGACCCTTCTGCCAACATGACCGAGATGGGTTTCTTTTCATTCAGGAATTCAAATTCTTTTCCGTAGAGCGCACTGAATTCTATGTCAAGCTGATAGTCTTTAACCAGATAATAATCCCACTTTGGATGGCAGACTTCATATTCTGAGGTTTTGGTTTCTCTTTTGGTAAAGCCATAATAGTGCTCGGTAATAAATTCAAATTCTGAATCGGTTTCCATGGGCATAGGATTATTATCAGCCGTGATCAGGATGGAATGCCAGCTTTTATCTTTCCATGAGTATTTTACCGTCAGCTCATCGCCATTGACATCGATTTGATTGTTCATCGGCATTGTTTTATAATTTTCTTTATAAAATGAATTGGCCACAAAACTGAGCGCATATTTCGGAACGATCTCTTTGATAAAAACGACACCTCTTTTCCATACATTCTTTTCTTTCTTTTTAACGTAAAATCTTAGATTAACTTCTTCAAAATTGCGGTAAAAAGGAATTGAAACACCCAATAATCTGGTATTTAAAAACATAAACCCAACGAGACTCACATAACATTTTCCGTGGTAAAAATCGAGTTCTGTCCCTTCGGGAAGGTATTTTTCTAAAACCTGAGGGTCTGTTTCGTAGTTGATGATGGCTAATTTTCGCCATTCGGCTTTTAGGAAGTTCATTTTTGTAGTTTTTGGGTTTCGGAGTTTGATCCGAGTTGAAAGTTGTGACGTGTTGAATACAGATTTGATATTAATCGGATGCTTCCGCTGTTTTCTTAATTAATTCGTTTCGGTCTAACAGGAAGTTTCTCATATAATTTTTAAGGAAAATATGATTAAAAAACCTTCCAATCATTCCCAGCAGAGATTCGAATTCAAAGATATCGATCATGACTGTGCCCTTATTATTCTTTTTAAAAATATGTTGATGTTTCATCGTTTTAAAAGCTCCATCGAGCATCATATCCGTGAACTGGAATGGCTTCTCCATACTTATAATTTTTGTTGTTAAAGTCTGATCAACACCTAAATGTTTAGCCCTCCAGGTTACCGTTTCATTTTCTTCAATAAGTCCGGATGTTCTTCCTGCCACTGCTTTTTCATTGGTTTTCCTTGTTGATTTTTGATGTAAATCAATATCTCTTGCGAGGTCAAAAACTTTGTGAATATCTGCTTGGATGTGGGTTTCTAAATAAATTCTAGCCATTGTTTTTGTTTTGTAGGTTCGGGATAATAGATGTGCGGTTCGGGGTTCGAGTTACTGTTGAAAACATGAAGATTTGTTCGGTAGGTTCTAATCTAAAACCTTGACGCCTGATCTCTTTATTCTTTATTCTTTATTTCTAAAAAGTTTGCTTTCTGTGTAGTTCCGGCAGTTTTTTATCTATTCTTTCAGCCAGTTCCGGTAGCTTGATCGTGGGAACTGCAGGGAAAAGATGATGTTCCATATGATAAAACATGCTGAAGGTAAGTTTATTTTTCCAGGAGCTTCGCTGTGTTCTCGCGATATTGGGGGTTTCATGGGTATCGTGATGAACAGTCCACACTGCAAAGAATGCCATTAGAAATTCGCCCAAAAACATGATCAGCACATGATAGATAAGGAAATAAATCTGAAAATAGAACACAATGAAAGCAAAAACCGCGATCGAAACGAGCTCTGCAAGCATATTTCTCTTATATTTTTTATTGGCTTTTTTGAAAGTAATCCAATGGATCAGAAACATGTGTTTCGGACCGTACAGAACGGCTTCATACCATTTCATAGAGGCTGATTTCCCCTCATAATCTTCTTCTGAAAGACAGAATTTGTGATGCCTGATATGGTTGAATTTTACGGCATGAATAGAGGCTATCATTAAAATACTGTTCAGGTACAGAGAAAGCCAGGTGAGAAACTTTCCGGTTCCCAAAGCATTGTGAAAGCCATTATGCACCTGTCTGAGCGCTGTCAGAAAATAGAATCCTGAGAATGGAAGCGCCAGCCAGTAATATTCATAATAAGCCAATAGGATCGAAATAAAAAACCATGGCAGACTGATATTGTTTTCGATCAGTATTTCTTTAACGGAAAGCGTTCTGAGATCTTTCCATTCTACTTTTCTGATGAGTTCAAGGTGGTTCATATTTTCAACTTTTTAAAGGGTAAGCCAAATAATAAATGCCAGAGCTGTTATTCTGAAAAGGGTCCATGAAATGGTAGGAAGATAGCTCAATTTTAGGAGTTTACAGCGTCTGAGGTGCTCCAGAAACATCACCAACACCACAATTCCGAAATACACGATATAAAAATTGGGTGTAAAGTCCGTAAATAAAGCAGGAATCAGAAGTACTGTTCCGATCAGAGAGACGGTCATCATATTTCCGAGATAGTTCCAGATCCTGTCTTTTAGATACGTTCTCAGAAATATTGTCTGCCAAAGGATCTGACCAATGCAGACTGTCAATTCTCTCATAAAATGATGACTTAAATTAAATCCCAGCTTTCCGGAAAACAGACTTAAAATGTAAGCTGAGAAAATAAGGACACCAACCATATAAATGATCCTGTATTTGATATTAAAATCAGGGACACATGATTCTTCATGATCATCTTTAGCTGACGGAATGATTTGTTTTCTGTTGTAAGAAACCAACGAATACAGCCTCTTAAAAAACCAGTAAAGCGGTTGCACTCTGGCTATTTTTTCCAATAACGGAAGGGAATTTCCAATGATAAGAAGAAGGCTGTCTAATCCGTACACGACTTCCTTTCTGTTGTGATCTATTAATGCGATCTCGTTTTTTGCGCGGGTGAAATCTATAAGGGTTTTATTGCCCGCAGACATTTCCGAAAAGGCTTCTCTTCCATTTTTATCAAGCATTCCGCATTTTGTAAAACCTTTAGAATAGATATTGCACATAGGACATTCATTGTCGTAGATCAGGGTGTGGTTTTTCAAGGTTTTCATGATGATGTATTTTAAAAGGTTAGGAAATCTCCACGGGTTCTTTTATGGGAGGATCTGAAAGTGATATACATCCAGATCTTAAAGATGAGTGTTTTCATTTTCGATGAGTTTTTCTTTGTTCATAGCATGTTTACGCCCTTTTAGGAAAAGTAATAAGTTTAAAAGCATCATGATTCCGAGGTAGATAGAAAAGCCACCGATCTTTTTGCTTAAAGCCACCACCAGTCTTTCTAGGGTTTCAATCTGAAAGAATTCAATAATGCACAAAGCGAATCCGATATTCAGGAGATAAAACCCGATCTTAAATAGAGAATTGGTGGCCATTGCGATGTCTTTTTTCTGATGAAAAATATCAATCATAAATGTTTTTGAATTTTTGAACAGAAACTGAGATACCAATACGGTAAGGGCAATTACGATAGGTAAATAGATCATGTACGCTGAGAAATTGTACGTCGTGGTTAAAACGGTTGTGGTCATAGCTGTATTATTTTAAAGTTAATTTGTTTCTTAAAAAATAAAGGGTAAAAATGTTCATATAATGCAAGACGCAAAGAATCAAAGCTATATATCCGATGCGAACGGCTGTGACTGCAATAACTTCTTCCGTAGAGCTGACATGGTCCCAAAATGCCAGGTTCACAGCAATATATCCCAGGTTCAGCAGGTAGTAACATCCGAGAAGTATCCTGTTGATAGTAAGGCACATCTCCTGATCATGAAGGAGGTATTCCAAATAGGACTTTCCGGCCTGAAAGCATCTTCTTCCCACATCTATAGTAATGTAAGAGCTGACCGTAAGGAAAATGAGGTATGATACTATATTAAACATTTTATAAATATTATATTTTCAGTAATTTTTGAAAATTAAATTCAAATAAAAAAGGATTTTAGTCCTCTTCTATTTTAACAGGTTGGTAATCTTCCCTACCAGCCAGTGATCATCGCTCTTAATGGCCAGATCCATAATATTACTGATTTTTCCGGTTACTGAGCTGAAATCCTGCATCAGTTTGATGAACTCTTTCGCTTCTTCCGAATCATTATCTTCAATGTTTTTCAGTTCTTCCAGGAAAGAGATTACAGGTTCTATTTCTCTTTTCCTGCGTTCTTTTGTGATCTGCTTAAACAGATACCATACATCCTTTTCTGCAATGAAGTATTCTTTCCGGTCGCCCTTTATAAATTCTTTTTTTACGATTCCCCAGTCTATTAGAGCGCGTAAATTCATATTGGCATTTCCTCTGGAAATTTCCAGCTGCTCCATCACTTCATCAGTAGAAAGCGGTTTTCCATTGGCTAGAAGCAATGCATGAACCTGTGCCATCGTACGGTTGATTCCCCAGTTGGTAGCGAATGTTCCCCATGTCTGGATGTACTTTTCTTTTGCTTCTGAAAGTTTCATTTGTTGCTCCATTTTTTATTTCTGTAACAAATGTAATTATATTTTTTGAATTTTCAATAATTTTTGAAAATTAATTTTACTTACCTGATTTTTAACATCATCCTATATTTTTTTTCTGGTAGATAGCCTCTTTTTAAATGCTATTTCCTTCTCTCCTCTCCCAGTCTTTGTTGAAAAAATATGATCTTTTACTATTTATTAATTTTTTAAATCATTCCCATTGAAAATCACTTATGCCAATCCTGTTGTTTTAAAAACCGTGGCATAAAAAATGATTGATGTTCAGGATGATATAATCATTGAGAAATGGATACACAATTAGAACAACACATTATACAGGTGTTTCAGAATCAGAAAAAATTCTTTGCCACCCATCAAACCAAATCAATTAGTTTTAGAATCAAACAGCTTGAAAACTTCAAAAAAGTATTTGTTGACCATACCGATGCTCTTTGTGAATCCTTATTTACGGATTTGGGAAAGAGCAGACAGGAAGCGGAATATGCTGAAATAAAGCTCGTGGTAGATGAATTAGACTATTGCCTTGCCAATCTTGAAACCTGGGCAAAACCTATTGAACAGCCTACCATTAAACATTCTTCCGGCAATGAAATGATCAGTAAAATTACTTTTCAGCCTTATGGTGTCAATTATATAGTAGGCCCTTTCAATTATCCGGTTCAATTGACGTTCAGTCCTTTAGTGGGAGCACTTATAGCGGGAAACACCGCTATCATTAAGCCATCAGAAAACACACCTAACGTAGCCAATGTCATTGAAAAAATTGTACAGGAAGCATTTCAGCCGGAGTATGTAGCGGTTATTCAGGGAGCGATTGAAGAAAACACCCTCTTGCTAAGCCTGGACTTCGACTATATTTTCTTCACAGGAAGTCCCAATGTAGGAAAGATTGTCATGAAAGCTGCTGCCGAAAAGCTTATTCCTCTCACCCTTGAATTGGGAGGCAAGTCGCCTACCATTGTCCATAAAGATGCCGATCTCGTTAAAACAGTAGAAAGAATCACCCGAGGAAAGTGGATGAACTGCGGGCAAACCTGCGTGGCTCCCGATTATATTTATGTTCATGAATCTATCAAAGATGAACTAATTCTGAAATTCAAGGCTTATCTGGATCAAATGTATCCGGATTCTTCATTCGGCAAGATTGGAAAAATTGTATCTCAGCAACAGGTTAAACATCTGGCAGGCTACTTAAATGCTGCCGAAGATAAAGTGGTGTACGGCGGAAAATATGATGTTGAAAGCCGTCACTTTGAAGCCACATTAATGGATAACGTTAACTGGGATGATGCGGTGATGCAGCAGGAAATATTTGGTCCGATCCTTCCGTTTTTAACCTATACAGATATTAGTGTTGTTTTGAATGAAATCAATTCCAGACCCAAACCATTGGCTTTATATATATTCTCAGAAGACAAGGATTTTGCTGAAGATGTATTGAGCAGAACGACCAGCGGTGATGCTGAAATCAACAGCACACTGATTCATGTTGGGTCTCATTTCCTGCCATTTGGAGGTGTAGGAACATCTGGTATGGGGAAATACCATGGTAAATACAGTTTTGAAACATTCAGCCATACACGGTCTGTACTGGAATTAAAATAGAAACAATATGCTTTAATGTACCACTTTTTTATTGTAGTACATTAAAGTATATAACAAAAGAGGTCTTACCTTAATTTATTACTCAATTTTTACAGATAGTCCTTCATTCCAGTATTTCGCTTCCGGCATATAATAAAGATATACATTGCTAGACTTTCCGATGTATTCTCCTGCAAATTCTACTTTCAGATCAAGATTGATGACTTTGGCCTCTCCTCCATCAAAATGTTCCCAATATAGCAACAGATAAATTTTCTTCATCGTTATTAATATCTTTAAAAATATAGAAAAAAAAGAAATTTCCGGGGAAATTTCTTTTCTTAAAATGTTAATTCTTGATCACCTTAAAGGTTTCCCATTTATCCTTAGATCTCAATCTTAACAGATAAATACTCTGGGGATAGGAAGTAATGTCAATCGTGTTTTTACCTTCGCTTAGATTCTCTTTCCTTATAATAATCTTTCCGGCCAGATCGTATATAAACAATTCGTCTATAGCATCTCTGGATTTGATATTGATGATTCCTTTTGTAGGATTCGGATAGATCACTGTTTTAGATTCCTGCTGATTATTTACTTCTGTTTCAAGCTTTTTGTTTAAATGATCATTTGAAATTCCCTCGTTGCATTCCGGAAGCGTAGCTCTCTGCAGAATCAATCTTAATAATAAAGCGTTCAGTTTTTCAACTTCGTAGGAATCAATGGTAGGTTTTATATGATCATTCCCGATTCCACTGTCATTGGTAAGAAAAGTGTAGGTCCCATTTGTCAGCAAGGCAAAGGTTCTCATCAGGTATTCCGTCTGCTTATCTGTATCGCTTGCAGATAAAGGAATAACTGTAATTCCTTTCCTGGCTGCTAATTTTATTTTCTCATACAGTTTACTGATATTCTCATCTGATCTGTGTGGAGGTGCATCGAGAATCAAAAACATGATTTTCGCTGAATTTTCGTTGCTCCATTTCAACTCATCTATGGAAACCTGCATTGCTTCTACAACAGCTTCCGGAGTATCTCCACCGCCGCCCGCATTTTGCTTTTTAATAAAATTGACCAGCTCTTCTGCTTTGTCAGAAAAATCAAACTTTTTGGTCACATATTCATCACCCTGGTCTCTGTAAAAAACAGATCCATATCTTACTGTGGTATTTTTCAGATTGCTTTCGACCTTTTTTAAAACGTCGAGAAGTTCAGACTGCAGATAAGAAATTTCGTCTCCCATAGAGCCTGTAGCATCCACTACAAATGCAAGATCAAGATTTCTTTTTGTAATACAGGCTTTATCCAGCATGATAAGATTCTGTCCGTTTTTAAAATCCCGGATATTGCTGCTGATGATCTGCCCTGAACCGTCTGTTAAATAATATTTTTCAGAAATCGGATTACTTCCCTTCATAGGCTCTATCCATAGCTCTGCATTTCCCAGATTATTAGAAACAGCTTCCCAGATGATCTCTTTTTTATCGTTCAGTAGTTTTACTTTTTCTCCGATTACAGGTTTTCTGTTCTTATTGACCAATTGTACGGAAACTCTTCTGTCAGGAAAAAACTTCCAGATACTTTTGTATTCATCCAGAGTTGGAACGGCAATATCTTTCCAGTAATCCCATTTTGAAAAATCATCGACTTCTCCAGCAGTTAACTGTCCTGCTTTCGAAAAATCTTTTTCCTCTTCTTTTATGATGTCCTCCGTTTTTTTAGATGCCAATTCTTTAAGTTTTTCCAGCTCTGATTTGGATAATCCCCGAGTGGTTACCAAAATAACTCCATTGCTGGCTTTGCTTCCATATAAAGCTGTGGCCTCTATTCCTTTTATGACCCTCAATTCTTTGATATTTTTAGAATCCAGAACACTAAATAAGGATTTTTCCGATTCAAATAAGGTACCATCTACTACAAAGACTGGTTTATCCATACTTATACTTCTAGCTCCTCTTATCCGTATTTCGGAATCTTTTCCTTTTCCTGATGAAACTTTTAGTCCAGCTACTCTGCCACTTAAAGAAGACAGTACAGATGAGCTTCCGGCTCCCTTATCTGTGGAAGCAATGATAACACTTGATGCAGATGTTGTAGCCTCATATCTTTTCTTAATTCCTAAGCCCGTCACCACTACTTCTTCAATACTCGTTTCTCTTAAAGTATCTCTTTTTCCTTGCCCGGAATATCTACGCTCCTCAAGAATTTCAGGCGGTATCGGCAGGTTGCAAGAAATGATTCCTGAGTTTTGTACATCTGCTGGCCCTACACCTATTGAATGAGGTTCATAGGCAATAACTGCTGGCGGCACAGGTTCGAGATCTTTTTCAATATTAGATTTTACTGTGCTGTCTATGGTTTGGATCTGACTTTTCTGAAGATGATCTTTTGGCTTTTCCGCAATAACAGGATTCCCGAGAGCTGTTGTTTCTTTTTTATCCAAAAAATAGAGCACCCCCAATCCAAGGATCAGACTTGCCGCAATTCCATAAGGAAACCAAACCGGCAGTAATCTCTTTCTCTCTTCTTTTTGATCTAATTTTTCTTCAACTTTTGCCCAAACTTTATCAAACCCCGGAAAAACAGCCGGCTCTTCTGAAAGCTTAGAAGCATCATTGAATCTTTTATCTATGTCTTGATTATTTTCCATTGCTCTAAAATTTAAATGTTCTGATTCACCAAAAGTTCCTGTAGTTTCTTCCTCGCAAAATTGAGCTGCGATTTTGAGGTTCCTTCGCTTATAGAAAGCATTGAGGCAATTTCCTTGTGAGGATAGCCTTCGATCGCAAAAAGATTGAATATCGCTCTGCAACCTTCGGGAAGGAAGTTGAGCAAACTCAGAATATCTTTTTCAAACGAAATACTTTCTGATAAGGTTCCGGATGTTTCTACAAAATCATCATCCATGGAAACGAACTGTGCTTTGGTAGCTCTCAGTTTCTGAAGACATTCATTGACTGCAATTTTTCTGGCCCATCCTTCAAAAGTGTCTAGATTCTGGAGCTGGGTGATCTTCGTGAATATTTTATAGAAAGTATCTGCCAATACTTCTTCAATATCTTCATCATTTTTCAGATAGCGTCTGCAGACTGAGTACAGCTTGCCCGCCATTGTCTCGTAAACCTTCCGCTGTGCGCTGCGGTTGCTACGTTGGCATTCTATTAGTAATTCTCTTTCCATAGTCAGGCTTTATACTGTTATAGATGCATAAACTTTGGGATGGGTTGGAAACATTTAATTTTTTTTTGATAAAAAGCAAAATAGTAATTAATTGATTAACAAATAAACCCATTCAGTTTCCACCATTTTTCAGTTTAATTCAACTTTTTTCGCTTCCCAATTTAACTTTTGCCTTTGTAACAAATCTTTAATATGAACGACTATTCATATAAATAATCTTTTTATAGTAATGAAAAATACCAAAATTGCCTCATTACTTTTTGTTTTGTCTGCAGGAAGTATGATGTTTGCCCAAGATGACTTGATCAACAAATTAAAAAACAATCAATCTCAAAATGCTAATTTTCAGTTCACAGCGTTAAAAGACGTAGGAGCTACTTCGGTAAAAAACCAGGGTTCATCGGGAACTTGCTGGAGCTATTCCGGAAACTCTTTCCTTGAGTCTGAAATGCAGAGAATGGGTAAAAAACCTGTAGATCTTGCTGAAATTTTCACGGCAAGAAATTCTTACCACGATAAAGCAAAGTTATATGTACTGAACAGCGGAGCAATCAGCTGGGGTGACGGAGGTGAATTGCACGACGTTGTCAATATGTACAAAAAATACGGTGCGGTACCTCAGGATGTGTATACAGGACTGAAATCGGGACAGAGCCTTAACAATTTTAAGGAAATGCAGGGGAAACTGAAACCCGTTCTGGACAGTCTTGTTCAGGCAGGTTCAAAAGGAAAACTTACGGATAACTGGATGGATTCAGTAGATTCTATTCTGGATGAATATCTTGGAAAAGTTCCTGCTAATTTTACCTATGAAGGAAAAAATTACACCCCAAAAACATTCGCTAAGGAAGTCGTAGGAATTAATCCTGAAGATTATATCGAGATTTCCTCGTATAAAGATTATCCATACTACCAGAAATTCGTAGTTCCAATTCCTGATAACTGGAGCCATGATTCTGACTGGAATGTTCCTATGAAGGATTTAACAGCTATTATTGATAATGCAGTAACTAAAGGATATTCTGTAGGATGGGCAACGGATGTTTCTGAACCTTATTTCTCCTATAAAAATGGGGTAGCTTATGTTCCGGATATGGATTTGAACCAAATCACACCTGAAAATAAGCAGACTTTGTTCACAGAGCCTAAAAAAGATAAAACCATCACAGAAGACATGCGTCAGAAAGCACTTAACAACCTTTCTACAACGGATGATCATGGGATGCATATCGTAGGATTGGCGAAAGACCAAACCGGTAAAGAGTATTATATGGTTAAAAACTCTTGGGGAGTAACCAATGATTTCGAGGGATACCTGTATGTAACAAGACCTTATGTTGAGTATAAATCAACGGCTATTTTGATTCATAAAAATGCAGTTCCAAAAAGCATTCTGAAGCAGCTGAAACCTACTAAAAATATTGGGTTATAATCAAAAATCATTGTTACCGTTCACTGCGGTAATTTTAGATATTTAAATCTGTTAAAACCGCGCTCCAAAATTTTTGGAGCGCGGTTATTTTTATTATTCCTGATATTTTTACGCAGATTATTTCGCTATTTAGTGAAAATATTATACTTTTAATAATCAACAAATTATTACGCATGAAAAATTTAAAAAAATTATTAAAAGCAGATTTAAAGAAAATTAATGGTGGAAACGCACCTGAATGTCCTGCAGGAACAACAGCATGTTATCATCGTCGTAAAGACGGTTTTCCTAGTTACTGGACCTGCGAATCCAATGGCACAATTTGTACAGATTAAGAAAACTAAGTACACTTCAATACTGTTGGGGTGTATTTGTTTTTTAATTTTTATACAAAATATGACATCAACAAATTATTATTTATGAAAAATCTAAGAAAATTACCCAAATCTGATTTAAAGAAAATTAACGGTGGAAATGCGCCTGAATGTCCGGAAGGAACAACAGCATGCTATATTCCCCCTAAAAACGGCTTCCCTTCCCGTTGGAGATGTGTTCTGAACACTATGGAATGCCCGGATTAAAATGAATAAAACCCGCTTCCGGAAAATTCCGGCAGCGGGTTCTTTAAAAAAATAATAAGGTAGAAAATTAAATATAAATAAGTGAACTGTCAATTCATTTACAGCGCTGGTTATCCAGCAGTGAAGTGCATCCACAATTCATAATTGTCTTTTAGTAAAGTACTCCTAAACTTTCAGCTGAAAAGTTTAAAAGCTCTTCCGTATTGCCTGCTTTTACTTTCTTTACCCATTCAGGATCCTGTAAAAGGGCTCTTCCAACAGCAACAAGATCGAAATCTCCTCTTTCCAGTCTTCTGATTAATTCAGACAAATCTGCTTTTTCAGTTCCCTGTCCGGCAAATGCCCCCATGAAATCACCTTCAAGACCTACAGAACCTACTGTAATGGTTGGTTGCCCTGTAATTTTCTTTGCCCATCCTGCAAAATTTAAATCGGAACCTTCAAATTCCGGTTCCCAGAAGCGACGTTGTGAACAGTGGAAAATATCAACTCCTGCTTCTTTTAGCGGTAATAACCATTCTTCCATTTCAGAAGGTGTAGCCGCCAATCTGGATTTATAATCCTGTTGCTTCCATTGAGAAAGACGGATAATAATGGTGAAATCTTCACCAACAGCAGCTCTGATTGCTTTCACGATATCAACAGCAAATCTGCTTCTTTCTTTCAATGTTTTGCCACCATACTCATCGGTTCTGGTATTGGTTACTTCCCAGAAAAACTGATCGATCAGGTACCCGTGAGCTCCGTGAATTTCAACAACATCAAAACCTAAATCTTTTGCAGATTTTGCAGATGCTGCAAACTGTGCAATAGTGTCCTGGATATCTTCCAACGTCATGGTAGAAGCTTTTTCCATTTCAACTAATGGATAATCTTCAGAACTTCTGGTATCACCCACATGCCAGATCTGAGGTCCCATTTTTCCGCCATTTTCATGAACGGCATCAATTACGTTTTTCCAGCCGTTTAATGCTTCTGTTCCATAAAAGTCAGGAATATTTTGCATGTTCTTTGAACCCGGTCTGTTGATTACTGTTCCTTCAGAAAGAATCAACCCTACTTCTGAAGCCGCTCTTCTTGCGTAATAATCTACGATTTGCTGAGTGGGTACTCCGTTATCAGATTGAGCTCTTGTCATGGGAGCCATGACCACTCTATTTTTAAGTTGAAGATTTTTATAACTAAATGGACTAAATAATGCGTCTATACTCATTTTGCAATTATTTTATATTTAACATTTTTAAATTGTTACACAAAGTAACTAATAATAGTTCGTATTTGTATCTTATGAAGAAAAAAAGTGGTAACTTCGCAGTAACTTACATTAGTAACTTAAAAGTAACGCATGGTAAAGAATGAATTGATGAAATACAGCTGCCCGTTAGGCAAAGCAATGTCTGCCCTGGGAAGCAAGTGGAAACCGATCATTGTACTGGTTATTAAAGACCGTAAACTTCGTTTCGGAGAGCTAGCCGTACGGATTAATGTGATCTCGAGAAAAGTGCTGACCGATCAGTTAAGAGAAATGCAAACCGACGGATTGATCATCAGAGAAGAGTTTAAAGAACTTCCTCCAAGAGTTGAATATTCACTAACAGAAAAGGGATTGGCATTGCTGCCGATTTTGTATTTGCTGGAGGAATGGGAAGCGAAGTTTACTACAGAAGATTATAGTTCTGAGAAAAGCTGTGGGTTGTTGGATAAGAAAGTGACAAAGGAGGTCAAAGTCTGATTATTCTTTATTTCAGTTATTTTAGAATTAACATATTGGCAAAAGGAGTAATTTTTTGATTAGAAATTATTCGCAAATCTATACTGGAATTATTAATTGACCACAATGGCAAGTTTAGTGATGTTCATGTTTTAGTTTTTTACTGGAAACTAACTCTAAAATTATTTTCAACTCGAGCAATGGTATTTTTATATTTACCAGGAATCCATTCATTATAATAATTGAGAATTTCTTTTTTTGCCATACTTTCAAGCTCTTTCTTGTACTTATTATTTTCCTTATATCCATCTACCCAATTTTCACTTTTCAGATTGCTAATTTTACCATCTTTTTCTATAATGAAACTTATATCTACAAAGGGATACTTATCCCTATCAAATTTTAATGGCAACATTGTTTTTATAGTAGGAATATACCCTTGTTTTGTGAGATTGGTTTCATGAACTAATTTAGGTTTATCATTATCGCTTAAATCATAAATACTTAAAGATCTATTGCTATTTTTGAGCTTGTTAATCATTAACTTTTCTGCCTCAATTTGAATTTTCTGACGAAAATATTTTCCATTTATTTCTTCCATCTTTAAATCAATAAATGCCTTGTAGCATCCTTGAGTCTGCCCATTTATAGTTACGCAACTAAATCCATAACTTATCACCTTGAAACCTTTGTAAGTAGCATATTCTATTACTTCTTCTTCATAAGGTAACGATTCACAACCAAAACAATATGTGGTGACGTAAATTTGGCCATATTTTTTTAAATCTTCCTTTGCTCTGGAAATATCCTCCCTGCATAGTCCATCATCATTTTTTGGTTTTATAACGTAATCACGTAAAACTTCTTCTGGGCTTGGAATTATCTCTTCTACTACTGTAGCTTTTGAATCTTCCCCTTTACAAGAGTGCAGTAATAATATAATTAAAAGCAGGCGCAATGTAACTTTCATAATTTATACTAAAATGTTCAAATTTATACTTTTGACAATATAATTGAATATTAATTATCACAAAAAAACCGCTTCCAAAAGAAAGCGGCTCATTTTTATCTAAAAGCCCTAATTAAAATATCGCAGGATATTTCTGAGGATTTGTTTCATTAAACATCGCGTAGATTTTTTCAACCATATCATCTGAAGATGGCTTGCTGAAGTAATCTCCGTCACTTGCATACGCAGGTCTGTGATCATTCGCAGCGATCGTCAACGGATCTGAATCCAGGTATCTGAATGCTTTCTGCTTCTCTAGGATCTGCTGTAAAATAAACGCTGAAGTTCCACCTTCCACATCTTCGTCGATTACGACCAATCTGTTGGTTCTCTTCACGCTTTCAGCAATTTCATTCGTTAGATCGAAAGGAATTAAGGACTGAACATCAATAACTTCTGCAGAAATTCCTAGTTTTTCCAATTCATCTGCTGCGTCCATTACTACTCTCCATGTAGAACCGTAAGTAACCAATGTAACGTCTTTACCTTCTTTAGTCACTTCAATTTGACCGACAGGAACAGTAAACTCTCCTAAGTTATCAGGTTGTTTTTCTTTTAATCTGTATCCGTTCAGACATTCAACAATCACAGCAGGATCGTCACTCTGAAGCATCGTGTTATAGAATCCAGCAGCTTTCGTTAAGTTTCTTGGTACCAATACCAGAATCCCTTTTGAAAGATTCAGAATCCCCGCCATTGGAGAACCTGAATGCCAAACACCTTCCAGTCTGTGACCTCTTGTTCTGATGATCACAGGAGCTTTCTGACCTCCTTTGGTTCTGTACTGAACAGTCGCCAGATCATCACTCATCCCCTGTAAGCAGTATAAAATATAATCTAAGTACTGGATTTCAGCGATAGGTCTCAAACCTCTCATCGCCATACCAATACCCTGACCAAGAATTGTAGCTTCACGGATTCCCGTATCTGCTACACGTACTTCGCCGTATTTCTCCTGCATTCCTTCTAATCCCTGGTTAACATCACCGATATTTCCGGCATCTTCACCAAAGACTAAGGTTTCAGGATATTTTTCAAAAATTTTGTCAAAATTATTTCTTACCACTACTCTTCCGTCCACATCTTCAGAACTGTCCGAATAGACCGGTTTGATTTCTTTCACATTTTCAGCTTTCCACTGAGACTGCGAATATAAGTGAGAAGAATAGTTGTCTTTTTCTATTTCAAAAACTTCATTGTACTTCTGCATCAATTGAGTTCTTTCCGTAGAAGTAGTTCCTCTTGTTGCCAGTAAAGCTTTTCTTGTTAAATGGAAAATATCTTTTTTAGCCTTAGAAACCAATTTATTGAACTGGGCAATATAGCCTTCAATTTCGGCATTCTGACCTTTAAGTTTTTCAACTAATGGAAGCACAGACTGATTTAAATCTGTAATGGTCTTCTGGTAGTTTTCCCAGGCATTTTTCTGGCCTGCTTTTACTATTTTTTTCGCTTCGTCATCTATGGCATCCAGTTCTTCAACAGAAGCAATGATTTCCTCTTGTCCTTCAATTTCGATGGAATAATTTAAAACCCATTCTCTGAATTTAACCAATCCGTCAAATTGAGATTCCCAGGAAAGACGCTCTTCATTTTTATATCTTTCGTGAGATCCGGAAGTTGAGTGACCTTGAGGCTGTGTAACTTCAATCACGTGAACCACTACAGGAACACTCTCCACTCTTGCAAACTGCTCTGCTCTTGCGTAAGCATCCAATAATGCAGGATAATCCCAGGCTTTTACCTGAATAATCTCACATCCCTGGTTCTCACCTTCTTTTCTTTGGAAGCCGCTTAACATTTCGGCAATATCAGCCTTTGCTCTCTGGTTTTTAGTAGGAACTGAAATTCCGTAACCATCATCCCAGATAGAAACAATCATAGGAACCTGAAGCGCACAAGCTGCATTCAATGTTTCCCAAAAATGTCCTTCTGCAGTAGAAGCATCACCAATTGTTCCGAAAGCAATTTCATTACCTTCATTAGAGAACTTTTCAGAACCGTTAAATTTTACACTTTTATAAATTTTAGAAGCCTGAGCCAATCCTAACAATCTCGGCATCTGACCTGCTGTAGGAGAAATATCAGAGGAGATATTTTTCTGTGCCATAAGATCTTTCCAGCTTCCGTCTTCATTTAAACTTCTTGTCGCAAAGTGACCGTTCATTTGCCTCCCTGCGGATGCCGGTTCTCTTTCAACACTTGTATCTGCATAAAGCTGTGCGAAAAAGCTTTCAACCGTTAAAGCATCTACCGCTAATGCAAAAGTCTGATCCCTGTAATATCCTGAACGGAAGTCTCCATTTCTGAAAACTTTCGCCATGGCCAGCTGAGGAAGCTCTTTACCATCCCCAAAAATTCCAAATTTAGCTTTTCCTGTAAGCACTTCTCTTCTTCCAAGATAAGACATCTCGCGCGATATCCTTCCTAACCTGTAATCTTCAAGTATCTGGTTTTTAAAATCCTGGAAAGAAATTTGCTGTGTTTCAATATAGGTTGTCTGCATAGCTAGATATAAAAGTTTTTATTCTTCAAGTATGGCGCTAATATACAATTTTTAAACTAATTTTAATTTTCAATAATCTTTTTTAAACATTTGATAATAAAAAAATTGTGTTTTATATTGTAAAAAATTGTAAATGATGGAAAAAAAATCACCCCATATCCTCAATGCCTCCAGCAATCTTTTAGGATTTTCTTTAATTATCATCACTTCACTGAAAATTACTAAAATGAGTGATCATACTCATTTGGATGAATTTGCCGGACTTGCATGTATTCTTTTTGCCTTTAGCAGTTTTTTTTCTTTTCTGGCTATCAGAACGGAAAAGAACAAGCTGGAAACCCGATATGAGACTATTGCGGATTATCTATTTTTAATCGCTTTATTTTGTATTGTTTTAGCCGTTATTATTGTGACAGTGAAAATAATTGACTAAATCTATAACCTAATAATTCCCTTTTTCAACATTTCCTTTTCCTTTGATATATAAGTCACTAGCTTGTTCTTATAACAGGAGGTTTCGCCATATAAATTAAATCAAGTAAAAGAGATATTTTTTACGAATTCTGTAATATCCTCTCAAAAAAACATCAAAAATTATCATATCGTTAATCATTTTTTCTATAATGGTATAAAAATTGATTATCGGAAAGAAATGTTAAGTAACTTTAACATACAAAAGGAAAAAAATTAAATCGATGAGAAAAAAAATTATTTCGCTTTGTGGCGTTTTTTTAACGTCAAGCATTATCTATGCACAAGTAGGTATAAACACGAACAATCCGCAAGCTACTTTTCATGTTGATGCAGCAAAAGACAATCCGGTATCAGGCATACCTTCTGCTGCCCAGCAAGCTAACGATTTTGTTGTAACCAATACTGCCAATGTTGGTATTGGGACTACAAGCCCCACAGATAAGCTAGATGTAGCTTCGGGAAATGCAAGAATCCGAAACATTAACTCAAATATTGGAGTAGGAGGTACTGATAGAGTTGTAGTAGCTGATGCTACTGGGGTCTTAAAGACCATCAATTTTAATTCGTATTCATTATTTCATGCCCGTCTTGCGAATAACCAAAATTTAGCTACTACAACAATTGCTACTTTGTTGTTTTCTGCTCCACTAGCCACTTCTCCTTATTACAGTTATAATAATACAACAGGGGTATTAACATTTAATCAGGCAGGGAATTATCTGGTAACACTGCAGGCAAGTTTCACGAATATGCCAGCCGGAACACAATTGCTGCTAGGAATAAGACCTGTTCCGGATGCGGATTATTTAGGAAGAGGGAGCCATTATAACGCTTCTGCTAACTCTGGGAGTGTTGGAGAATTAATGAACTATACTACATTACTCATTATACCGACAGCCGGTTATCAGGTTCGTTTTACGGCAGCACCCAATCAAAGTGCCACTGTTTTAGCTACTGAAACGGGAAGTACAGGAAGTGGAAATGTAACCAATGTTACGGTACAAAAAATATAAACTTCAGTTTATATCAAAAAAAATATGAATGCTTTAGGCATTCATATTTTTTATTTATTGTAGTTCTAAAATTTTCGTTCAATCACGTAATCCAGCATGCTGTACAAAGATTTTTTGGCTTCAGAGTCTGGAAACTCATTGAGAAGATCTTTAGCTTTCTGCTGGAAATCTTTCATGACCTTAATGGCATAATCCATGCCTCCGGAACTTTTGACAAAGTCTATAAGTTCCTTAACCCTTTTAGGATCATTATTGTAACGTTTGATGGTGTTAAAATAATACTTCCTTTCCTTTTCACTAGCATTTTTCAAAGTATAGATCAACGGAAGCGTCATTTTCTGTTCTTTAATATCGATTCCTACAGGTTTCCCAATAACATTTGAACTTAAATAATCAAAAAGGTCATCCTTGATCTGAAAAGCCATTCCGGTGTAAGTTCCGAAGTTCATCATCTTTTTAGCAAGTGCTTCATCTGCATTATTGGACAGAACTCCAATCTCGCAGCATGCAGCAATTAATGTGGCTGTTTTCTGACGAATGATCTCATAGTAAACGTCTTCGGTAATATCCAGTTTCCTAGCTTTCTCCAGCTGTAGAAGCTCCCCTTCAGACATTTCACGGATCGTTCTTGAAATGACAGCCAACAGATCGTAATCTTTATGATCTGTAGACAATAAAACCGATTTTGATAAAAGATAATCCCCTACCAGCACTGCAATTTTATTCTTCCATAAAGCATTAATAGAGAAAAAATTCCGTCTTTTAAAACTTTCATCTACCACATCATCATGAACCAGGGTTGCAGTATGAATCAGTTCGATCATTGAAGCCCCACGGTATGTTTTTTCGTTGACCTCCCCGATTAATTTAGCACAAAGAAATACAAACATAGGACGCATTTGTTTTCCTTTAGTAGTAACGATAAACCGGGTTACCTTATCTAATAAAGGGACTTTACTCTGCATAGATTCATAAAACTTTTGCTCGAAAAGTTTCATTTCCTCATTGATCGGTTGTTTGATTTCTTCTACGATGTTTGCCAAAATCTGTGGATGATAAGTATATAATTCTTAATTATGACAAAGATAATTTTTTTCACGCAATTTTAAGGCAAAATTAATCTTGGAGTTCTTCTTTTGGAATAAAATACAGCGCGGGCTCTGCACTTCCCAATCTGGATTTAAATTTTTCTCCCGAAATATAGATTCCGGTCTCATTAACAGCAATACCTTCGATCTGCCCGACTGCCAAAGCGCTTCCTAGATAATAATGTTTGGGAGTCTCCTTAAAAAAGATTCCCGGTTCTGTTTCAGTAAAGACATTCAGAAAAACCTCTGTTTTCTTGGTATAGCCTACCAGATATAACTTTTTATAAAAATAGGCAGCATCAGTGACTACAAAATTGGTTTTGTAAGATTCCACTTTTTCTGCTTTCTGCTTTTCAGAGGTTGTGGGATCAATAGTATAATGGGAGGTTGATTTTGATTTCCATTCTTTAGTAAAAAGGTGCAATTTTCCGTTGAGATAGATCATGGCTTCTGCATCAAAATCATTGTTGGTATATTGAGGAATAAATTCTGTCTGCTCAGGATAATAGAAAGAAATTTTAGCGATAGAATCGTTCTCGGGTTCGTTGCTGCGAAAAGGAAGTTTATAGATTTCAAGATCTCTTCTCGTTCCTCCGTTATTTCCAAAGTCTCCGATATAAAAATTCGTTCCATCATTAGTCAGGGCTTCCCAGTCTTTATTTTTTGCATTAATGGTCCACGTATTTTTGATGTTGCCTGAAGTCTCATCCAACTCAAAAAGTTCCGGAGCATTACCACTGTCATTGAAAGTATACAGTTTCCCATTCAGCATACTCAGTCCTGATGTTTCCCGGATTTTATCATCCAAATAGGCAACCCTGAATTTTCTTATTTTCAAAAAATCGGTCTGCTGCGAAAATGACCATTGAAAAATGATAAAGGCAGAAACAAGAAAGAATTTTTTCATAGAGCAAAAATAAGGGTTTAAGGGAAATGAGGAAAACCGGAAGTATCTAATTTTTTGAAACCACCCCGTCAAAAATTCTTTGAATTTTCGCCACCTCTCCAAAGGATTGGAATAATTCCCCAATTAACAACAGATGTCGTGAAAATCATAGATTTTCAAAAAATTTAAGTGTACTTCCTGTGCACAAAGCATTTAACTAAAAAAAACTTAAGTGTTAAAAACTTTTGCGCCTTTGTGGTTTAATAAAACAGCAAAACTATAATCAGTTATAAATCAGGCAGATTTCATTTTTTGTTTTTGTTCCTGTCTTTTTACCTGCTTCTCCAAATAGTCTTTCTGATATTGCCTAACCGTTTTTCCTGTGCCGTCATGCCTCCATCCCGGAGAATTGAAAATATAGTTAATCCTGTCCGAAATTTTCAGTCCCGGCTGTTTGATATCTTTCCAGATCTTTCTCCATTCATAAAAAAGAACCGTATCAGGTTTATTGTCAGGCATTTTTGGATATATTCCATACTTGACAGGCATATTGGGGTCTTCTTTTTCGAAGGTTCCGAAAATCTTGTCCCAGATGATCAGACACATGCCCATGTTTCTGTCCAGATATTTAATATTACAGGCGTGGTGTACTCTGTGATGCGATGGAGTTACAAGGATATATTCTAAAACTCCCATCCTTTTCACGGTCTGTGTATGCACCCAGGTTCCGTACACCTGCCCTATCGCATAAACCACCATAATATGCCATGGATTAAAGCCTAAAAAAGCTAAAGGAGAAAAATAAAGATATCTGTAAAGCGGCTGTAATACCGGGCTTCTAAAACCAGTCGTCAGATTGAAATATTCTGAATTGTGATGGGTAATATGTACCGCCCAGAATGCCCTTGAATGATGATCCACATAATGCAGAACATAATAAGCAAAGTCTGTAATAATAAAGCAGATCAGCCAATACCAAACGGTAAAATCCCAGGCAAAAAGCTTATGGTTGTAAAAGAAAAACATGACTCCCATGGCAAAAGCCTTCATGATCAGATCAAGGCCGAAGTTCATCAATGCAAGGTAGATGCTCGTTGCCACATCTTTTCCGTTATACAGCTTAGCCTCAGAAACATGACTGTAAATCATTTCTGCTAAAATAACTGCAGCATGAAGCGGAATTGACCATGCATAGACATTTTCAAGCCCGTCTTCGCCTGTGAAGAAGTCCAACATTCCTTATTAGTTTATGTAAAGGTAGGACTTTAGGGAATTTTTAAGAAAAGTTTTGATTTTTTTTAAGGAAATTTTAATCAGTCGTTTTGTTGGCAAGCTGCCCGCAAGCTGCATCGATGTCTCCACCACGGCTTTTTCTGATCATTACCGTGATTCCTGCATTTTCGAGCTGACGTACATAATTGTCTTCTGCCTTCTTATTGCACTGGTCATATTTCCCGTCACCAATAGGGTTATACTGGATCAGATTTACTTTGGAAGGCACCTGTTTGCAATATCTGATCAAAGCTTTGATGTCTTCATCTCCGTCATTGATCCCTTTCCATACACAGTATTCAAAAGTAATGACAGAACCGGTTTTCTGATACCAGTACTGAAGTGCATCCATAATATCCGTCAATGGAAATTTATCCGAAAAAGGCATAATTTCGTTACGCTTGACCTCAATAGCAGAGTGAAGTGATAGTGCCAGTTTTACACGAAGCTCATCATCTGCCAGCATTTTGATCATCTTTGGAATTCCGGATGTAGAAACGGTAATTCTTCTGGGAGACATTCCCAAACCTTCAGGCTGGGTAATTTTTTTGATTGCCTCTACAACATTTTTGTAATTCATCATGGGCTCTCCCATTCCCATAAAGACGATATTGGTAAGCGGTCTGTTAAAGTACATCTTGCTTTGGTTGTCGATGAGGGCAACCTGGTCTACGATTTCAGCGACTTCAAGGTTTCTCATTCTTTTCAGCCTTGCCGTTGCACAAAATTCGCAGTTCAATGAGCATCCTACCTGTGAGGAAACGCAGGCTGTGGTTCTTGTTTCCGTTGGAATAAGAACAGATTCCACCAACAGTCCGTCATGGAGTTTCACGCCGTTTTTGATGGTTCCGTCTGAACTTTTCTGCAATTGGTCTACAGAAACCGGATTGATGGTGTACTCTTCGGAAATTCTTTCACGCAGAGTTTTCGAAAGATTCGTCATTTCATCAATCGAATGGAGATTTTTACTCCATAACCAGTCATAAACCTGTTTCGCACGAAACGGTTTTTCCCCTAAAGTCAAAAAATAGTCTTTAAGCTGGTCTAGTGATAAAACTCGGATATCTTTCATTATTGTAAAAAGTATGATGTACAATGTACAAAGTAATAATCTTATGTATTATCTTAAGTTTTTAAACCACTAAAAAATACATTATACTTTGTACATTATACATTAATACATAATTTATAGGATTAACATGGCGTCACCGTAAGAATAGAATTTATACTTTTCTTTAACGGCTTCTTCATAAGCATGCATGATGAAATCTTTTCCTGCAAACGCAGCGATCATCATCAGTAATGTTGATTTCGGGGTGTGGAAGTTGGTAATCATAGCATTCGCAACTCCGAAATCATGAGGCGGATAAATAAATTTGTTGGTCCAACCGTTAAAAGCAGAGATCTTTCTGTTTGAAGAAACAGAAGTTTCCAATGCTCTCATCGTTGTAGTCCCTACTGCACAAACTCTTCTGTGAGCATCTACTGCTTTATTGATGATATCGGCATTCTTTTCGTCAATAATCACTTCTTCAGACTCCATTTTGTGCTTAGAAAGATCTTCTACCTCAATTGGGTTGAAAGTTCCTAAACCAACGTGAAGTGTTACCTCTGCAAAATCGATTCCTTTGATCTCTAACTTCTTCATCAAATGCTTAGAGAAGTGAAGCCCTGCGGTAGGTGCAGCCACTGCTCCTTCTACTTTTGCATAGATCGTCTGATATCTTTCTGCATCTTCCGGCTCTACTGCTCTTTTGATATATTTTGGAAGTGGAGTTTCTCCTAATTCCTTCAGTTTTGTTCTGAATTCGTCATAAGAACCGTCGAATAAAAATCTTAAAGTTCTTCCTCTTGAAGTGGTATTGTCGATCACTTCAGCTACTAAAGATTCATCTTCAGTAAAGAATAATTTGTTACCAATTCTGATCTTTCTTGCAGGATCTACAAGAACGTCCCATACTCTGGTTTCTTTGTCAAGTTCTCTTAAAAGGAAAACTTCAATTTTAGCACCTGTTTTTTCTTTATTTCCATAAAGACGTGCAGGGAAAACTTTAGTATTGTTGAAAATGAACAGATCTTTCTCATCGAAATAATCAACTACATCTTTAAACAGCTTATGCTCAATAGTTTGTGTCTTTCTATCAAGTACCATTAGTTTGGCTTCATCTCTGTGTTCAGATGGGTGTTCTGCTAATAATTCTTCAGGAAGATCAAAATTAAAATCTGATGTTTTCATTTTTTTAAATTACGGTTTAAAAATTATTCAAATTACAAGTGTAATTTTCGGTGTGCAAATATACGACATTGAATACCCCTTTGTCAAGTATTATTTAAAATCAAATATAAAACCGTGATTCTACGGTGATTTATGAAGGAAAAAAAGATTATTTTTGGAAATATTTAAAACTTTTACACTTATGAGCAAATATTCATTGGAGGCTTTCGTCAACGAGACTAAAGAAAATCCACAGCAAAGAGACTATTTTGAGCTTGAAACTCCACATCTTTTAGAAATCAACCTAAATAATCAGGCGGTATGGACGAAAAGAGGAAGCATGGTAGGCTATGTAGGCGGAATTAATTTCGAAAGACAGGGAATGCTGGCCGGAGGAATTGGCAATCTTTTAAAGAAAGCAATCAGTGGTGAAGGAACCAAACTGATGAAAGCAGAAGGAAATGGCAAATTGTATGTGGCAGATTCTGGTAAGAAAGTACGTATCCTTTATTTGAACAATGAAGCTGTATGTGTTAACGGAAATGATGTTCTGGCACACGAGCAAAGTGTAAAAAGCGATATTACCATGCTTAAAAGCGTTGCCGGGATGATGGCCGGCGGTCTTTTTCAGGTAAAACTTTCAGGAACCGGGCATATTGCCATCACCACTCATGGCGAACCATTAACATTGATGGTCACTCCAGACAGTCCTGTTTTCACCGACCCTAATGCTACTGTGGCATGGTCCGGAAACTTAAGTCCTGATCTGAAAACAAATGTTTCTTTCAAAAGTCTTATCGGAAGAGGAAGTGGCGAAGAATTCCAGATGAAGTTCTCAGGAAGCGGATGGGTACTAATCCAACCTTACGAAGAAGTATATTTCACAGAGAAATAATATATATTAAAAATTGATGATGCTAAAAATGGCTGCTCCTTAAATCCGGGCAGCCGTTTTTAATTTTAACTAACACTCACTCTCATCCCGAACCCCAAACTCTACAACCGGAATCTCGCAACTTCCAACCCGCAACTTATAACCCGCATCCCACAACTTTTTAATATATTTAAGAAAAAATTTTGATGGACACCACCTCTTCACGCAGAAATTTCATTAAGACTGCAGCCCTGGCTAGCTTTGGCGCATTGGTTTTACCCAATTCTTTATTTGCCTACTCCAATGATTTTAAAACAGATAAAAAAGTCCGTGTCGGATTTATCGGCGTAGGACTCCGCGGACAGGAACATGTAAAACTTCTGGCGAAACGCGATGACGTAGAGATTGTGGCTTTTGCAGATCCGGACAAAAGAATGCTTTTAGCTTCTCAAAAAATACTGAAAGACCATAATAAATCTGCCGCCCAGGAATTTTCAAACGGCGAATACGACTACCGGAATCTTTTGAAATTAAAAACCATCGATGCCGTAGTGATTGCCACTCCGTGGGAATGGCATCTTCCGCAGGGTACAGAAGCAATGCGCGCGAAAAAGATCGTAGGCATGGAGGTTTCGGGAGCTATAAAGCTTGAGGACTGCTGGGAGTTTGTGAAGGTCTATGAGGAAACGAAAGTGCCTATTTTCATGATGGAAAATGTATGCTACCGTAGAGATATTATGGCCATTATGAATATGGCCCGCAAAGGAATGTTTGGAGAATTGGTACATGGAAGAGGCGGCTATCAGCATGATCTGAGAGGTGTTCTTTTCAATGACGGTGTCACGCCTTATAATTCGGGTGCTGAATTTGGTGAAAAGGGTTTCAGTGAGGCTCATTGGAGAACGGAACATTACGTAAAACGCAACGGAGAACTTTATCCTACGCACGGATTGGGGCCTGTGGCGGTTATGATGGATATCAACCGTGGAAACCGTCTGACCAGACTTTCATCATTCTCTTCAAAGTCTGTGGGACTCCATAAATATATTGTGGAACATCCTAAAGGAGGAGAAAATCATCCTAATGCCAAAGTAAAATTCAACCAGGGCGATGTTGTGACCACACAGATTGCCTGTGCGAATGGAGAAACCATTCTTTTAACCCATGACACCAGCTTACAGAGACCTTATGATCTGGGATTCAGGGTACAGGGAACGGAAGGTCTATGGCAGGATTTCGGCTGGGGAGATTTCAACCAGGGGCATATTTATTTTGAAAAAACAATGAATCACAGCCACCGATGGGAGAATACAGAAAAATGGATGAAAGAATTTGATCATCCTATCTGGAAAAAATTTGAAAATACAGCTGCAGGTGCAGGTCACGGAGGAATGGACTTTTTTGTGATGAATACTTTTATAGAATGCATCAAGCGAAATATAGAATTCCCGATGGATGTGTATGATCTTGCCCTATGGTATTCCATCACCCCGCTTAGTGAGGAATCTATTGCTAAAGGAGGTCAGGCTGTTGATATTCCTGATTTCACCAACGGAAAATGGAAGACCCGTAAACCCGTATTTGGAATGACTGATGAATTCTAAAAAGACAGTACTTATATTAGCTGGAGGTTTAGGAAGCCGCTACAAAGGTCTGAAACAGATAGACGGAATTCTGGAAAACGGTTCGCCGATCCTGGAATATTCTATTTATGATGCGTTGGAGGCGGGTTTCAGTAAAGTGGTTGTTATTGTGAACAGATTGATTCCTCAAAGCTATATTGAAAGATTAAATGCTATATCCAAAAAAGCTCATTTTGAACTTCACTGGGTATATCAGGAAAAAGAAAGTTTTGTGCCTCATAATTTTGACTTCACCGAAAGAGAAAAACCCTGGGGAACCGGCCATGCTGTTCTCTGTGCAAAAAACGCAGTACAGGAACCTTTTGTCATGATCAATGCGGATGATTTTTATGGGAAGGAAGCCTATCATCTGGCGTCTGAAGAAATTGATTTTCACATCTCAGGGTCACAGTTTGGAATGGCTGCCTATCCGGTAGTCTCTACTTTGAGCGGAAACGGAAATGTAGCAAGAGGAATATGTACTTTAGATGATGACCATTATCTGGTAAAAATAGAGGAACAAACGTCTATCCGAAGAGCTGGGAATTCAATCGTTTATACGGAAAAAGAAAATGATATTGAGATTGCTCCGGACACTTTGGTTTCTATGAATTTATTTATTTTTCATCCAGATATTTTTGATGCTCTTGAACTGTATTTTAATGATTTTATACAATCGGATCCGGAGCCGTTGCAGGAGTTTTACATCCCTTCTGCCGTACAGAGAATGATTGACGAGAGAAAGGCAAAAGTATGGGTTAAAGCTTCTCCTTCGCAGTGGATGGGAGTTACCTATGCCGATGATAAAAGCAGTATTAAAGATTTTCTGACATCAGAAATCGAAAAAAACAGATATCCAGAAGATTTATGGAATTAAAACAAATCATTACCGGATTTACCGGAACTGAAAACTGTACGGTCACTCCTATTACCAATGGACTGATCAACACTACCTATTGGGTGGAAGATCATGATTCTGATGAAAAATGGATCCTTCAAAAGATCAATACTCAGGTTTTTCCGTTTCCTGAGATCATCAGCCAAAATCATCTTTTAATCAACAAGATGCTGGAAGAGGGAAATTACCCGCTGGAAATCGTAAAACCAAAGGCCACTTTATCAGGAAGTTTTATTCAAAAAGATGACAACGGAGAATCATGGAGAATGATCAGTTTCATTGAAGACACAAAAACTTTCTTCAAGATTCCTGATCTAAAAACAGCCTATGAATCTGCAAAAGCCGTCGGATGTTTTTTAAATATGATAAACCCTGAACATATTCCTGATATTCAGATACCGATTCCCGATTTTATTAATTTTGAAAAAAGGGTGCTGGATTATCAAACTTCTTTACAACAGGCAAACGAAGGTCTGTTAGAAAATGCTGCCCCGGAAATTGAAACGATGAATGAGTTGCTTTTTCTTCCCCAAAAATGGATCGCCCTTGAAAAAGACGGACTTCTGCCTAAAAGAATTATCCACGGAGATCCTAATGTCAGGAATATTCTTTTTGATGAAACTTCCAAACCTCTGGCTGTTATTGATCTGGATACGGTAACGGTTTCTACAATTTTATATGACTTCGGTGACATGGCGAGATCCTACAGCAATACTTTGGATGAAGATGATGGAAATGCCGGAAATAATTTCAATCCCCACATTTACAGAACCGTAAAAGACGGATTTTTACTGTATTTAAATGAAAAATTAACCTTTGAAGAGCTTGAAAACCTGGATTATGCAGCACAAACTGTTATCTATATTCAGGCAATCCGTTTTTTGACTGATTATTTGAATGGAAGTACGTACTACGCTACAAAATATGCTGACCACAACCTTGATAGAACGAGAAATCAGCTGGAGCTGCTGAAAGGATTAAGGGAATATCTACGTGTTGATTAGATTTTATCCCACGGATCTCACAGATTGCTACAAAATCAGTCATTGCGAGCGTAGCGAAGTAATCTCCCTGAAGAATTTTATAATCTCTCTGACATGAAAATCTACTTTAATATGAGATTGCTTCGTCGATACTCTCCTCGCAATGACTAACAATATTGCGTTTATTCGTCAAAACCTCTGTGACTTTTATGGTTAAAAAATTTTAAGCCAAGAGCTCCAAAATCTTCTTCCATTCTTCCAGTTTCTTATCAAAAGATACGGTATGAAGTGGGCTGGTAGAAGGAAGCTGAACTATTGGTAGCCTGTAATTCTTTCCTAAAAGCTTCTGAAGGTTTTTGTATGATTTTCCTCCATTGCAAAAAATAGCTTTGATATTGGGGTGTTCTTCCAAAAGTTCATCAATCCGGTTGGCTTCTTCATTTTTGATCTCAGAATCCAGACTTCCTTTTCTCTCGCAGGAGTCGATGACATCCCAGACTGCCAGATGATGCTTCTTTAATATATTTTTTCTCTCGGTATAGTCTTCCGTAAACTCTTCATTGAACAGATGAAAAATAAGGGTCCAGAATTTATTTTGCGGATGCCCATAATATTGCTGTTTTTCCAGAGATTGAACACCGGGAATTGAGCCTAAAATTAAAATTTCAGACTGAGAATCAATAAGTGGCGGAAACGAGGAAATTCTATTTTGCATCTTCAAATATATAAAATTGGACTAAAACCGTTGGATAACCACATAAAAAAACGGGCCAAAGCCCGTTTCTATTGATATTTTCAGGAATAACTAAAAGAAATTACATTCCTTATCATTATTCACTTTTAATTCTTAACTATAAAGTTTCCTTCAGCCAGTCGAAGAATTCTCTCTGCCATACCAATCCGTTTTGCGGATGAAGCACCCAGTGATTTTCGTTCGGGAAATAGACTAATTTAGATTTCAGACCTCTTAATTTCGCTGCCTGGAAAGCTTCCTGTCCCTGCTCGTAAGGCACACGGAAATCAATTCCTCCCTGGAAAATCATAATCGGCTTATTCCATTTTTCAACAAAATTGCTTGGGTTGAATTCTGTATAAGCTTTTGGAAGTGGTTTTTCCCATGGAGAACCAAGATCCCAGTTGGCAAACCAAAGTTCTTCTGTGGTAAGGTACCACGATTTCATATCGAATAATCCATCGTGTGCGATGAATGTTTTAAATCTGTTTTCATGGATTCCGGCTAACATGAATACACTGTAACCACCGTAGCTAGCTCCTACTGCCGCTACTCTTTCTCCGTCTACATAAGGTAATGTTTTCGCAAAATCTGTTGCTGCCAGATAATCTCTCATCGGCTGTCCGCCCCAGTCTTTAGAAATTTCTTCGTTCCATTTTGTTCCCCAGCCCGGCATTCCTCTTCTGTTTGGCGCTACTACGATATATCCGTTGGCTGCCATCAGAGAGAAGTTCCATCTTGTACTGAAGAATTGCGTCAGTGCAGATTGTGGACCTCCCTGGCAATATACCAGTGTAGGGTATTTTTTATTAGGATCAAAGTTGGGTGGGTAATGGAACCATACGCCCATTTCTTTGCCGTCTGATGTTTTCACCATCTTCAGTTCAGATTTCCCCTGTGCCAGTTTAGCATAAGCTTCTTTATTGGCTTCCGTCACCTGCTTCATTTCTCCGTTTTTCACGTTAACAGAGAATAATTCCGTTGCGTGGTTAACATCTGTTCTTCCTACCAGAAGTGAGGTTTTATTATCGGTAAAGATTTCGTTAACGTCAAAATCACCTTTAGTGATCTGCTGTACTTTTGCTGCTTTAGGATCTAATGAGAAAAGCTGCTTTGTACCTCTGAATGCTGCAGTAAAATAAATGGCTTTTGAATCACCGCTCCAGAATACATCTCCGGAAACGCTTTCATCCCAGCCAGCAGTAAGATTCGTTGTTTTTCCAGACTTCCAGTCCATGATTTTTACATCATTTTTGTCAGCTTCATACCCATCTCTGGCCATACTCTGCCAGATCAGGGATTTTCCGTCCGGGCTGAACTTTGGATTTACATCGTACCCTTTATTAGATTCTGTTAAATTCTTTGTGGTTCCTGAAGCCATATCGTAAGCAAAAATATCTGTATTCGTGCTTGTAGAATATTCTTTTCCGCTTTTAGGTTTTGTAACGTACAAAAGCTGTGAAGAATCCGGGCTCCAGATAAAATCTTCAGCTCCCCCGAAAGGTCGCTGAGGAGAATCCCATGTTTTCCCTTCTAAAAGATCTTTTGCAGATTCTGCTTTATCTGTGGTATTGACTACAAATACGTGGTTGTATTTTCCTTCATTGAAATAATCCCAATGTCTGTGGTTCAGGTCTGTATATACCTGAGCTGTCGTTTTAGGGGTATCGCTGTATTTATCTTTCCCCATTAATTTTTCTACCAGAACCTGCTTGCTGAAAGCAATTTTTTTTCCGTCCGGAGAAATTACGATATTATCAGCTTCACCGATCGTATAAAATTCAGACCAGGTTTTTCCGTTATCTTTTGAAAGATAAATCTTATCTCCCTCCTGTGCGTAAATTCCATTTTTATCCCATTGGATAAGGGCTTTTTTACCAAAATCTATTTTGGAAGACTGGTTATTTAAAACATTGAGAAAGTAGTTCTCACTTTTTGTTTTTTCTGTTTTCAGATCTACCTGCCCAATTTTATAAATTAGGGAAGCCTGATCCGGTGAAACGGCCTGCACTCCTACTTTTTTCAAAGTCCAAAGAATTTCAGGCGTCATTAGTTGTTGTGCATTCATTAAAAGCGGAGCTGCCAGAGCCAGCAGACTGTACTTAAGTTTCATATGTTGGTATTGATTTTTAACGGATCTGTGAAAGCGTTATAATTTCACAGATTCCTTTTATTTAATTCAAAGATGGCCAAAGTTAATATTTAAAATAAAAATGAGCGAAAGAATTAACATTTAAGTTTTGATTTATCCTGCATCCACCAAACATATTTTTGAAAATGACATGTATAACTGTAAAACATTTTACATAGCCCAAACAAAGCAATAAAAAAGTCTGCCGAAAAAACAGCAGACTTACGATGTAAATTTTATATTGAATCCATTAATCTTTATCTGAAAACATAGAACTGGCCAGTGAAATCACAAAGGACAGCAGCACACTAAAGATCAGTGCCCACCAGAAGCCGTCTACGACCATACTGTCTATGAAATAATCTGCAATCAAAATAATTACCGCATTGATTACTAAAGCAAATAGCCCTAACGTAATGATCGTTAATGGTAATCCTAAAAGTCCAAGGATAGGTTTTACAAAAATATTTAATACCCCCAGTACGATGGCAAAAATAATTGCCGAAGAAAATCCTTCGAAATGTACACCCGGTAGTACCTTAGTCAAAAGATACGCAACGATGGCTGTAATAAACAGCCTGATAATTAAGTTCATATTATATTTTTTAATGTTTATGGTCTTTATTGAGCAAAACCTGTTCCATTTGCATTGAAAAAATACAGTGGGACTCTTTGTTTACGGAATATTTTTAATTCCGGCGTCCTTTATTTTATCCTCATCATGGTCACCAGTGAAGTCGCCACATGACTTTCCGAACCGTTTACTTCATCAAGAACATAGATTTCCGTCCTTACAACGATGATCTTTGCTCCGCCTTTTATAACGTAAGAGCGCGATATCAAAGCATCTCCCAATGCGGGACGAAGATAATTGACCTTCAGCTCAACTGTCACGACGTAGCAATCGTCTTTATAATGACTTACGGAAGCATATCCGGAAGAAACATCCACCAGTGAAGCGATCATGGCACCATTGAACATTCCGGCTTTCCGGGTCATCATTTCCATTTTAGGAATTTTGATGGAGACGAAATCGGTATCTACTTCCAATAATTCTGCATTGTAGAATTTTAATGTTTCTGAGCGGCCGAAGCTATCTGTGATGAGTTTCTTTTTTTCTGGAGTCATGAATATTTATTTAATCTGAATGTAAACACAAAGTACACCAATGTTTTTCAGAAATCCCACAAAATTGAAGACAAGTTACTTCTTAATGCTGAAATTTTAAATAGTTCAACAAGCTTTTAACCACAAAAGATGCAAAAGTTTTTAACACTTAAGTTATTTTTAAGTTAAATACATAACGCATAAGAAGTACACTTAAGTTTTCCCAAAAATCTAAGATTTTTATTTATCATGATAAAAAATCTGTGTCATCTGAGAAATCTGCGGGAGATTAAAAAATTGAACCATTAAGGTTTTTTAAGTTTTTAAGAATATTAAGTAAAGCTTCGCTTTAAGAAGTATAGCTTAAAAAATCATTTGATTTCTCTTAACTATTCTTATCATCTTCACTGATCTTAATGGTTTAAAATTATTCAAATATCTATCTGGGTAAACATACCCCTACTCCGGAGGGCGAAAATTCAAAGAATTTTTGACGGGGTGGTTTATAAAACGGTTACAAAAAATATTAGCTTTGCAACAAACATCCATCCGTATGACCACCACAAAGATATTCACCTTTTTTAGCCTCCTGATCTGCTGTCTTTTTCAGGCTCAGACCTTACACCTGTATGGTGGTTCCAATCAGGATCAATATCTGGGCTGTTTAAACTGTGATACTTTTGATAAAAATTCAATCTGGAATACTTATGGTGATTATGGAAATGTATACAGCTCAAAATCCATATGGAACGGTTACGGAAACTATGGAAGTTCCTACAGTACCTATTCTCCGTGGAGCGATTATGCTTCATATCCGCCCGCTATTGTTGATCAGGGCGGGAACTTTTTCGGTTATCTGACTTTAAATACCTATAAAGCTGACAGATCAGAACTTGAATTGGCTCAGGTTTTATGTAAATATCATGACGATATAAAAAAAGATATTGGAGGATGGTATGGTAAGCTGTTTAGGTAAATCATAAGGGAACTGGGTTTGAGATCAAACATAATATGTAAAAAACTATGGCGCGTTTGACTGGCAGTCAAAAGGTCACGGGTTCGAATCCCGTATTCTCCACGTTAGGGAGAAATTTATATGATGTATTTTATTAAGCTTTTGTGAGTAGGTTATGTAGTGATATATAATACCACCCCGTCAAAAATTCTTTGAATTTTCGCCACCCCTCCGAAGTAGGGGAATTTTTTGTCCTTCAATTGCTATTCTTGTGAAGGATTTTGATTTCAGAAACTTTTATAATCTTACGTTTGGGACTAAGTGGACTAAAATCTTTTATGATTTGTGATTTTTAATGATTGAACAGCTTTTTAGAATTTAAAATTCTTAAGAAAGCTGTACCTGAAAATCTTCTCCAAGTGCAAGAACTCCTTCTGTTAAACTTTCAGTATGGGTGCTGAATCCTTTCAGTTTTGAAGTTTTCCCTTTTAAAACAAGATCCAGAAGCTGCTTATCAGAAAGTTTTTTTCCAAAAATATCAAAGGTGATTTTAAAACCACAGTTCTTGAAATCGGAACATCCTACAGCTGCTTTTCCTTTGATCAGGTGATGTTCTTTACATTTTGGACATTTGGTTTCTTCCCAGGATTGAAGTTCTTTTTTTACAGCAGGTTCACGTTTTTTCTTTTCTATAACCTCTTCTTTTTCTTCGTACAGTGTAATCACTTTTCCTTTTCCATCCACCACTTTTTTGGTGAGTTCCGTTACCATCTGAATCAGTTCTTCTTTAAACTGATTGGCTTCGTATTCCCCGCTTTCGATTTTACGGAGTTTTGATTCCCATTCTCCTGTTAATTCAGGGCTTTTCAGAAGTTCGTCCTCAATGGTATCGATCAGCTGAATTCCGGTTTGAGTCGCAATAAGGTTTTTCCTTTTCTTCTCAATATACTTCCTTTTGAAAAGGGTCTCGATGATATTGGCACGGGTTGACGGTCTTCCAATTCCGTTATTCTTAAGAAGTTCACGCAATTCCTCGTCTTCTACCTGCTTTCCGGCTGTTTCCATCGCTCTCAACAGCGTTGCTTCAGTGTATGGTTTTGGTGGTGTGGTTTTTCCCTGATGAATCATCGGATCGTGTGGTCCGGTTTCTCCAACTGTAAATTCAGGAATGGTCTGTTCTTCTTCCTTTTCTTTTTCTTTATCTGTAGATTCTTCTTTGGGTTCTTTGGCGTAAACCGCTCTCCATCCCGGTTCCAGAACCTGTCGTCCACTCGTTTTGAATGGAATGGTTCCTACTTTTCCTTCCACCAATGTATTGGAAATTTTACATTCAGGATAAAAAACAGAGATAAAACGTTTTGCAATAAGGTCATACACCAACTTTTCTTCCCTGCTCAGATTTTGAGAAGGTGGAACTTCAGTAGGAATAATTGCATGGTGATCGGTCACTTTTGCATCATCAAAAACGGCTTTTGATTTAGGAATAGGAGCTTCCAATAACGGGGAGATCAGATCCTGATAAAAATGCATTTTCCGAAGAATGCCTTCTATTTTCGGATACAGACTTTCGGATAGATAGGTGGTATCCACACGCGGATAAGTCACGTGCTTTTTTTCGTACAGACTTTGTATGTAATTTAAAGTGCTTTCTGCGGAGTAGCCATATTTTTTGTTGGCTTCCACCTGAAGGCCTGTCAAATCAAAAAGTCTCAGATTTTTTTCTTTGCCTTCTTTAATCTCAAAAGAGACAATCTCAAAAGAGTTCAGTTTAAGATATTCAAGTCCTTTTTCAGCGCGGTCTAAGGTTTTTAAACGGTCAATCGCTGCATTGAAAATAACATCACGATATTTGGTTTTGAGTTCCCAATATTCTTCGGTATTGAATGCATCGATTTCCTTTTGACGCTGAACCAACATAGCCAACGTAGGTGTTTGCACTCTTCCGATAGAAAGAACCGCTTTATTCCCTCCAAATTTCTTGGTAAATAATCTTGTTGCATTGATTCCCAACAGCCAGTCACCAATCGCTCTTGCATTTCCAGCCAGATACAGATTTTTATAATCTTCAGCCGGTTTCAGATTTTCAAAACCTTCTTTGATTGCTTCTTCCGTAAGGGACGAGATCCATAAACGCTGAACAGGTTTATTGCATTTTGCTTTCTGCAAAACCCATCGCTGGATCAGCTCTCCCTCCTGCCCGGCATCACCACAGTTAATAACCTCATCACATTCTTCCACTAATCTTTCAATGACTTTGAACTGGTTTTCAACGCCTTTATTGGGAATTAATTTGATCCCAAAATTAGCTGGAATGATAGGCAATAAAAATAAATTCCAGGACTTGTATTGAGGACCGTAGTCGTGAGGTTCTTTTAGGGTACAAAGATGTCCGAACGTCCATGTTACACAGTATCCATTCCCTTCCATATAGCCCTGTTTAGGCATTGTAGCACCTAATACTTTGGCGATATCTCTGGCAACACTGGGCTTTTCGGCAATACAAAGTTTCATGAATTTCGGAATTATTGAAGGGGGACAAAAGTCGGGATTTTTTTTGGATTTTGCTAATTTACTTCAGAGTTGTTGGCTCAGGAATGAGAGCCTAAAATAGGTATAAATAGGTTTGCTTAATAATTTAAGAATGTAAATCAAGTAAATAAATTGCTCGAATTCTTCTTAAGAGTGTAATGCCCGAAGTACTTACAAGGTTTTATTTTTCAACAACCGATGAATATTAACAAAACTTAAAACAAAATAATTCACTGAAAAACAACCAATTAAACATTCAAAAAAGAAAAAATACTAAAAAGTCTATTATTTTAGTGGACTAATAAAAATATATGTTCTATATTTGCAACCGTATTCAGGAAAAGAAAACAAAATGAAACAAGGATTTAAACATCAATCAGTGAAGAAACAGACCATCAAAACTATGATGATGTGCAACTGTATGCCTATGCATCAGAAATCCCGTGGCTGACCTTACTTTTATATCACATATTTCTAAAGGCCTTACCACGTTGTAGGGCCTTTTTATTTTAATACACATCACACAAAAAACATACAGAATGAGCACTTCTAAAAACAGCTGGCTGGTGCCGGTGGCATTTATCAATATTTACGTGATTTGGGGAATTACATTCCTCGCCATTTCATTTGGTCTGAAAGGGTTTCCTCCTTTTATTCTTTCCGGATTCCGTTTCCTGGCGGCAGGGCTTCTGATGATTGGCTGGCTGTTGGCTAAAGGTGAAAAAGCCAATTCTCTGATCAACTGGAAAAAGAATGCCATCACAGGAATACTTATTCTTACCGGCGGAACAGGCCTTGTTGCCTGGGGCGAGCAGTATGTATCGGCTTCTGAAGCTGCTATTGCCATTGCAACAGGTCCCTTCTGGTTCATTGCTATTGATAAGAAAAACTGGAAGTATTATTTTTCAGATAAATTCATTCCCATCGGTTTGATCATCGGTTTTGTAGGATTAATATTATTCCTGAACGGAAGCGTTTCCAGTGCACATCATACAGCGACAGACGGCAACCTTCGAATCACTGCATTCATTGTATTGGCATTAAGTTCTGTGGCCTGGGTTCTGGGATCTTTGTATTCAAAGAAAAACCCGGCTTCCCATTCAACGTTTATGAATATTGCACAGCAGCTTATCACAGCTGGGGTTGCTTCCTTTATTATTGCTTCCTTCAGACAAGAATGGCACGGTTTTTCATTCTCCAATGTTCCGGTATCGGCATGGGTGGGTGTGCTGTTCTTAGTATTTTTCGGATCGATCGTCGCTTATTTATCTTATATATGGCTGCTTTCTGTAAAACCCGCAGCTTTGGTGAGTACGCATACTTATATCAACCCTATTGTTACCGTATTCGCAGGCTGGATTATAGCAGGACAAACGATTAACGGAAGCCAGCTATACGGATTATCGGTCATATTATTGGGGGTACTTCTTACCAATGTAACCAAATATTTCAGGCTTTCGAAACGCTCGAAGGTGAAGATACGAAGACTGAAACGATTCGTCAATAAGACCGTGCGACCGTATCAGCCTATTTAAAATTAAAACTAGACATTAAAAATGATAGAAATCAAGAACATTTCAAAGACATTTCATCAGAAAAAGCAGTCCTTCAAAGCACTGGATCAGGTAAGCCTCAGTGTAGAAAAAGGAGATATTGTTGGAATCATCGGGTTTTCCGGCGCAGGGAAAAGTACATTGATCCGTACCGTGAATCTTCTGGAAAGACCTGATGAAGGCCAGATCATCATCAACGGCAGGGATTTCACTACGCTAAGTTCAAAACAACTGGCAGGTGAAAGAAAGAAAATAGGGATGATCTTCCAGCATTTTAACCTGCTTTCATCGAGAACTGTTTTTGACAATGTCGCGCTTTCACTGGAATTGGATCATGTCAGTAAAGATGAGATCAACAGAAAAGTCAATGAACTGCTGAAAATCGTAGGACTTGAAGACAAATCCAATGATTATCCAAGGAGTCTTTCGGGAGGGCAGAAACAGAGAGTAGCCATTGCCAGGGCATTAGCGAATGATCCTTATCTCCTTCTCTGCGACGAGGCTACCAGCGCACTGGATCCGGCCACTACACAATCTATCCTGCAGCTTTTAAGGGATATTAATCAAAGACTTGGCATTACCATTCTTCTCATCACCCACGAGATGGAAGTCATCAAAGCAGTCTGCAATCATGTGGCGGTTATAGACAAAGGCAAATTATTAGCAAAAGGAACATTAAGCGAGATCATCTCGGATAAAGAAAATCCGGTGATCAGACAATTTATAAATTCAGACATCATGACGATTCCTCAGGAACTCAATAAAAAACTACAGAAAGAGCCGCAAGACGGTTTATTTCCGCTGGTTGAAATAGAACTCAACGAAAATATAAGTGTTGAAAAATTGCTTTCAACGCTTTACGATCAATACAAAATACCTTACAGACTTCTGAAAGCCGATGTAGAATATCTGGGTGATTCCAATTTCGGAAAGCTGCTGCTTCACCTGCAGGGTGAAACTGAAGAAAACCAGAAAGCCATTTATTATTTTAATCAGAATAAAATTCAAAATACAGTAAAAGGATATGCTTAGTGATTCGGTAATTGCTCTTTTGGGAAAGGGACTTTGGGAAACAGTTTATATGACTTTTGTTTCGGGATTTTTTGGATTTGTTTTAGGTCTTCCGGTTGGAATTCTATTATTTTTAACAAGAAAAGGACAGCTGCTGGAAAATGCAGTGTATTACAGAGCGATCTCTATTCTGGTTAATATTTTCAGGTCTATTCCTTTTATTATTTTGATTGTCTGGATGATCCCTTTCACAAGAGTGATCATAGGCACTTCCATAGGAATGAATGCGGCTTTGGTTCCATTAAGTGTAGGAGCAGCTCCGTTTATCGCCAGACTAGTGGAGAATAGCCTTCTTGAGGTTCCGCATGGTTTGATTGAAACAGCAAGAGCTCTGGGGGCATCTCCTTTACAGATCATCCAGAAAGTATTGCTTCCTGAAGCTCTTCCATCATTGATCAACAATGCAGCTATTACTCTGATCACTTTAGTAGGTTATTCTGCAATGGGTGGAGCTCTGGGAGCCGGTGGATTAGGACAGATCGGGTATCAGTATGGCTATATTGGTTATGATGCGGTCATTATGAATGTAGTATTGGTGCTGTTGGTCGCATTGGTATTTATCATACAGTTTGCAGGGGACAAATTGGCAAAAAAGTTTGATCACAGGTAAGTCAAAGGACTCTAAATTTAATATAAATAACAAAAGGTGGCTTCGAGTGCTTCAGCCACCTTTTTAATGATAAAAAACTCTAATGAAAAAGATAAAAATTATAGCCTTTTTAACGGCCGGACTTCTCGTATTTAATGCATGTTCAGGAAAAAAAGACGATCCGAATCATATCGTGGTAGGAATTACCTACGGTCCGGAACTGGAAATTGCCGAAGCTGCTAAAAAGGTAGCCAAGGAAAAGTATAATCTTGATGTGGAACTGATTCCGTTCAATGATTATGTGGTTCCGAATGAAGCCTTGAATAACGGAGATATTGAAGCCAATGCTTTTCAGCATGTTCCTTATTTAAATGAACAATCAAAGCAGAGAGGCTATAAATTGGCTGTGGTAGGAAATACTTTTGTTTATCCTATTGTTGCCTATTCAAAGAAGATCAGAACAATCAGCCAACTTCAGAACGGAAGTACGGTAGTGATTCCCAATGATCCCACCAACGAGGGACGCTCTCTCCTTCTTCTTCAGAAAAACGGACTTTTAAAATTAAAAGAGGGAACCGGACTTCTTCCGAAAGTTACCGACATTATTGAGAATCCAAAACAGTTGAGAATCCTCGAAATCGAAGCTCCACAGCTTCCAAGAGTTCTGGACGACAAAGAAGTGGTTATTGCCATTATCAATAATAATTTTGCAGCACAGGCAGGACTAAATGCGGATAAACAAGGGGTATTCAGTGAAGATAAAGACTCACCTTATGTCAATGTTATCGTTGCCACGCATGACAATAAAAATTCCGCCAAAGTTAAAAACTTTGTAAAAGCTTACCAGTCTGATGAAGTGGCCAAAAAAGCGGAGGAGATCTTCAAAGGCGGTGCGGTGAAAGGATGGGAAGATCATGAGTAATGGGTAATGAGTAATAGGTGATGAGTAATAGGTGATGAGTTGTTGCGGGGTACGGAATTCGGGTTGTAAGTAGCAAGTCTCATTTTTTCAGATAAGAAGACGAAAATGGTGGCTTCAGGAGCTTCAGCCGCCAGATTTTTGTCCTTCATTCAATATTTCTATTTTCAATTCATATCTGAAATTTTCAAACTCCGACATACGAAGCAGCCAACTTAGGAATACGAAATCCGTACCTTGTAACTCTAAAACCACAAAACTCTCCAATCCTCAATCTCTACAACCCGATACTCAAACTTCACCACTTATTGATTAAAATACATTTTCTCAATTTGAGATAATAAAAATTTTACTTACTTTTGTTGTTAATCAATAAAAAGGCATTTTATGTTCAAGAAAACCGCCATTGTAAGTTTATTCACTTTTATTGCTGCTTCATATATGGCTCAGACTCATACTCAACCCGTTTATTTAGATGAATCGAAACCCGTAGAACAACGTATTCAGGATGCTCTTTCGAGAATGACCGTGGAAGAAAAAGTAGCTATGCTGCATGCACAGTCTAAGTTCAGTTCTCCAGGTGTTCCAAGACTGGGAATTCCTGAATTCTGGACCACAGACGGTCCTCACGGGGTACGTCCGGAAGTGATGTGGGACGAATGGGATCAGGCCGGATGGACGAATGACTCGATCATTGCCTACCCTGCCCTGACGGCGCTTTCTGCAACATGGAACAAAAAAATGTCATGGAATTACGGAAAAGCTCTGGGGGAAGAAGCCCGATACAGAAAAAAAGATATCCTCCTGGGACCTGGTGTTAATATCTACAGAACACCACTGAATGGAAGAAACTTCGAATATATGGGGGAAGACCCTTACTTAACTTCAAAAATGGTGGTTCCTTATATCAAAGGAGTACAATCCAATGGTGTAGCGACTTCCGTGAAGCATTTCGCTTTAAACAACCAGGAAATGTTCCGTCATACGAGCAATGTCAATATTGATGACAGAACGTTGTATGAGATCTATCTTCCGCCTTTCAAAGCGGCTGTGACTGAAGGGGATTCATGGACGATCATGGGCGCTTATGATATGTACAAAAACCAATACGCCAGCCAAAACCAATATCTTTTAAACGATATTCTGAAAAAAGAATGGGGCTACAAAGGGGTTGTCGTATCCGACTGGGGAGCGGTCAACAATACGGAACAGGCGATCCACAACGGATTGGATCTTGAATTCGGAAGCTGGACGAACGGACTTTCAGCCGGGACAAAAAATGCCTATGACAATTACTATTTAGCAAAACCATATTTAGATCTTATCAAAGCAGGAAAAGTAGGAACACAGGAACTTGACGATAAAGTAACCAGATTACTTCGTTTAGCTTACAAAACTACGATGAACAGGAACAAGCCTTTCGGGAATATTGCTTCTGAAGAACATAAAGCTGTGGCCAAAGAGATCGGGGAAGAAGGAATTGTATTGTTGAAAAATCAAGGAAACATACTTCCTATTGATATTAATAAAGCTAAAAAAATTGCCGTTATCGGTGAAAATGCTATCAAAATCATGACCGTTGGTGGTGGTTCTTCGTCTTTAAAAGTAAAATATGAAACCCTTCCATTAGACGGAATCAAATCCAGATTCGGAAAACAGGCTGATGTTCAGTATGCAAGAGGTTATGTAGGTGATATCGGTGGAGAATACAATGGGGTAAAATCCGGACAGAACTTAAAAGACGACCGATCTGCCACTGAATTACTCAACGAAGCTGTAGAATTGGCAAAAAAATCTGACTATGTAATTTTCGTAGGAGGATTGAATAAATCTGACTTCCAGGACAGTGAAGGCAACGACAGAAAAAGTTACGGACTTCCCTACAATCAGGACAATTTGATTTCTGCATTAGCAAAAGCGAATAAAAATCTTGCGGTTGTTCTGGTTTCCGGAAACGCGGTGGCTATGCCATGGATTAAAGAAGTTCCTTCTGTTGTACAGTCCTGGTATCTTGGTTCCGAGGCCGGAAATTCTATCGCTTCTGTATTGGCTGGTGATGCGAATCCTTCGGGAAAACTTCCGTTTACTTTTCCTGTGAAGCTGGAAGATAATTCAGCCCATCAGTTGGGTGAATATCCGGGACAAAAAGACGAACTGGCAGCCGGAAAAGGAAAGGACCAGAAAAACCCCATCAATATTACGTATAACGAAGGTGTTTTTGTAGGCTACCGTTGGCATGACACGAAAAAGATTAAACCCTTATTCAGTTTCGGACATGGATTGAGTTACACCACATTTGAGTTTGGAAAGGCTTCTGCTGATAAAACAGTAATATCCCAGGACGATAAGATCACATTCACCGTAACTGTAAAAAATACAGGGAAAAAAGCCGGTGCTGAAGTAGCGCAGTTATACATCAGTGATAATAAAGCTTCTGTACCACGTCCTGCCAAAGAACTTAAAGGTTTTGAAAAGGTCTATTTAAATCCGGGTGAGCAGAAGGAAGTGACTTTTACAATCGATAAAACAGCATTAAGCTATTTTGATGCAGATAAGCATGAATGGACGGCTGAGCCTGGAGATTTTGAGGCTCTGATTGGAAATTCTTCGGATGCGATTAAGACGAAGGTGAAGTTTACGTTGAAGTAATTATCATTAATCATAAAATTTTAAAAGCAGGTTCTACGGGATCTGCTTTTTTATTTAATCCGTAAAAACTATAAATTGATACTCAGTCAATCTCTGTTCACCATATTTTTCTAAAATCTTCTGCTCTACAGCCCATTTTAAATCCCTGCTGGCTGTAGGTGCTGAAATATTTTTAAAATACTGGAGATAATCTTTCCTACTAAACTTTTCGCCCTTTACTTTTTCCTTAAAAATCAATATCCTGTCTTTTGTATTTAAATTGGTATTCTGAGATTGCAAAACCTGTTGAAGAGCTTCTAAAATAATCCCCAGCATAAATTCAACAAAGGGAGTAGAATTTCCTTTTTTATCGGATTCTGAAAGCTTGTTATAATATTCCTTCTGATTTTTTTTAATAAGACTTTCTACCGGAAGATATTCAAATACCGGATACTGTTGCATCAGTATCACTGTCTGCCATAATCTTCCCATTCTTCCGTTACCATCCAAAAAGGGATGGATAAATTCAAACTCATAGTGAAAAACACAACTTTTTATTAGGATAAGTTCAGGATCGTTTTTCAGGTATTTGAAAAGATCATTCATCAGACCTTTTACCATTGTTCCAGATGGAGCAATATGTTCCACTTTAGAGCCTTTGACTATTCCTACATTAGAAGTCCTCAGTTTTCCAGCCTTATCTATCAGATCTTTCATTAAAACAGCATGAGCCTTTTCCAGATCTTTAATACTAGTAGGTTTAAACTGTTGTAAGCGGGCATACACTTCAATGGCATTCTGTACTTCCTGAATATCTTTTTGTGGGGCAATGATCCGCTTATTATCCAGTAATGCTGTGATCTGCTCTTCAGTCAGCGTATTCCCTTCAATTTCCAATGAAGACTGAATCGTTTTAATACGGTTTTTCTTACGTAGCTCCGTTGTCGGTTTATAAAGATGATGTGCATTAATTTCTCCAATCTTTTCAGAGATGGAAGCAACTAATGATAAGATTTTATCGGTAATGGTATAAGGTGGTTTCAAAACTTGATAGTATCATTTGATAGTATCAAAGATATAAAATCTTTTTTAATTATATTATACTACATAAAAAATGCCCGGATCTCTCCGGGCATCGCATAGCAAATTTACAAGGATTAAAAAATAGATATGCTAGTTGACATTCTCAAAATAATGGATCATTCCGCCTTCCGGAAGATGATATTTCTGTGTATTGATTTCTGACTCTCCATTTCCGCTGTTTTCTAAAAAAGAATGACTGAACAGAGCGTAAGATGGCTGCTCTGCAAATTCATTCTTCAGCATCTGATGTGCTTCCACTACTGTTTTACCATAAAGCTTTTTAAAATTTCCGATCGTATACTGTGAAAACTTTCCATAGTGTACAATGAACTTCAACGACATATCAATGGGTGTGCTGAGCTCCTTACTCAATTCTTTAATTTTCTGATTAAAAGCACTCCGCATTTTCCAAAGCATCGTTGAAATACTCTGATAGGAAGGTTTGTCATCATATCTGTAAAATAAAATGGCATCGCCTTCAATCTCAGAAATATCAAAATATTGATCGTTCATATCGATCAGTGTAGATAGTAGTTGTCTTACAATATATTCTCCTGTATAAAGTTTGGTATTGAACACAAATTCAGTAAACCCGCTGAAATCAGGAATAAGAATAATACCCTCATGTATATTTGTATTCTTCATAATGATTATAGTTTAAAAACCTGCTGCATCCTTATAGACGAAGCAGGTTTCATTTTACTTTATTGCCAGCCGCCACCAACCGCCCTGTACAGGGAAGTAATGGCATTTAAGCGTTGTGCTTTCAGGGAAGCCAGCTCCAGTTCTGCCTGAAGCTTATTGCTTTGCGCGATAATTACCTCCACATACGTCGCGGAATTGTATTTAAATAAAATATCAGCCTTCTTTACGGCTTCACCGGATTTCACCGCCAGTCCTTCCGCAATTTTCTGCTGTTCTTCCAGCTTCTGAATCTGTACCAGCGCATCAGAAACTTCACCAACCGCTTTTAATACGGACTGTTTGAAATTAATTTCAGCCTGATCTGCCAGCACTTTAGACTGCTCATACTGTGTTTTCAACTGTTTTCCGTTTAAAATAGGCTGTGCAATCATTCCTGCTGCCATTCCGAAAAGCGAACCTGGAACACTGAACCAGTGACTTGCCTGGAACGCATTCAAGCCACCCTGGGCTGTGATATTCAGGGAAGGATACATGCTCATTTTCGCTACATGAATCGCAGCGGCACTTTTCCGTACTTCAAGCTCTGCGCTTTTGATATCAGGCCGGTAGCTTAATAGTTCTGAAGGAATTCCTGCTGCAATCCTGTCCGGCGATTGTACATTATTCAGACTTGCACTTCTCTCAATCTTGTCAGGCATGGAACCCGTAAGCAAACTCAGTGCATTTTCCTGAATGGCGATAGAACTTTCAATGGCAGGAACCGTTTTTAAGATCTGATCTTTCACGATTTCCTGTTGCTGTACGGCAAGAGCGGTCGTTAAACCTAATTCCTGTTGCTTGGCTAAAAACTTCAATGTGGTATCAGAATATTCCAGATTGGATTTTGTGATCTGCAGTTGGGTATCCAGCATCAGCAAATTATAATATCCTTGTACCACTGAAGCCACCAGCTGAGTTTTCACAGCTTTTGCCGCTTCCTGGGTTTTAAGATATTCCGTCAGAGCCTGCTCTTTTCTTCCTTTGATCTTCCCCCAGATGTCAGCTTCCCATGAGATATTGACGGATGTAGTATAATCTTCCGTATATTTTCTTCCCATGAACTGCCCCGCCATCATCCCGTTCATACTGTTATCTGAAGGACGGCTGATACTTGCGTTCCCAACGGTTGCACTGATCGTGGGAACATTCCCCCACTTGCTCTGGTTATAAGCAAGGGAGGCATATTCTATCTGTTTTAAGGCCACAAGAAAATCATTATTCTGTGCAATGGCTTTATCAATGAGGTTGACAAGAACAGGATCTTTAAAGAAATCTTTGTAGCTGGTCTTTGCTATATTGTCCTGAGTTTCTGTAACGACACTGTCATTTCTGAAAGCTTTGGGCATTTTCACTTCAGGCTGTTCATATTTCTGAACTTTGCATGAAACGGCAACTCCTGAGATCAATGCGATATATGCTATATTTTTAATTGAATTCATTTTAATAATCATTTGGATTAATATTCCCAGTCAGCTTCTGTTATTACTTTTCCGCTCATTCTTTCATGTAAAGCCTGGAAGACTACAAAAAGTACCGGAACCACGAAAATTCCTAAAACGGTTCCGAAGATCATCCCTGAAACTGCGGCATATCCGATGGAATGGTTTCCTAACGCGGAAGGTCCTATCACAAATAATAATGGAAGAAGTCCTGCAATAAATGCTAATGACGTCATCAGAATCGGACGCAGACGGGCTTTGGCTCCTTCTACTGCGGAAGCAATAAGGCTTTTCCCTGCTCTTCTACGCTGAATGGCAAATTCCACAATTAGAATTCCGTTTTTCGCCAATAGACCGATCAGCATGACTAAAGCAATCTGCACGTAAATATTATTGGAAAGATCCGCCATCGTAATTCCTACAAATACTCCTGATAAACCTACAGGAATAGCAATCAGTACAGCAAATGGAAGGACATAACTTTCATACTGCGCCGATAAAAGAAAGAATACAAATACAATACACAACCCGAAGATCATCACCGACTGTGAGCCTGCACTTACTTCTTCACGGCTCATGCCTTTGTAATCGTAGGTATATCCCGGAGGAAGTACCTGCTTGCTTACCTCATCAATAGCCGCCATCGCCTGTCCCGTACTGAATCCCGGAGCCGGCATTACCGTTAAGTTGGAAGAGTTGAACAGATTGAAACGGTCTACCACTTCTGCTCCTGTCACCTGTTTCAGACTTACCAGAGTGTTGATAGGAACCATTTCGCCTGAATTATTTTTAACGAAAATACCATTCAGTGATTCTTTATCTTCTCTCATTTCCGGAGTAGACTGAACCAATACTCTGTAATATTTCCCGAATCTGTTGAAATCCGAAGACTGAATACTTCCGTAATAGCCCTGCATCACACCCAATACATCAGAAACATTCACCCCAAGCTGAGCTGCTTTCACTTCATCTACCAGTACTTCAAACTGAGGATAGGTTACATCAAACGTTGTAAATGCCACTGCTACCTCAGGTCTCTGCATCAAGGCACCCATCATTCCGTAGGAGATATTTCCAAGATTCTGAAGTTCGCCGTTCGTACGGTCCTGAAGCACAAGCTCCATCCCGCTGGTGTTTCCGAAACCATCTACCGTAGGCGTATTGATCACAAGGAAATTCGCTCTTTTATCCTGGGAAAGTGTTCCCTGAACCTGACCGATAATGTCATTGATATTACTTACATTTCCTCTTTCTTCTGTTTTTTTCAGTTTAACGAAAATAGAAGCCGCTGAAGATGACATCGATCCACTGAATAAGTTCAGCCCGTCTACAGAAATTACTTTTTCTACTGCCGGATTTTTCATTAATAAATCTTCCGTATCAGAAACTACTTTGGTAGTTCTGTCTTTCGAAGCTCCCGGCGCAAGATTGGCCGTTACGATGATAAAACTCTGGTCTTCATCAGGAATAAATCCTTTAGGCGTCGTCATAGACATCCATACAAACAGTCCTCCGAATCCAACGATGATGATCGCTGCTACCCATTTTCTCTTTAACAGGAACAGAATCGCTTTTCCGTAACGGAAGGTCAGTTTATTAAAACTAGCATTAAAACCGGCAAAGAAACGCTCCTTGAAATTCATTTTCTCATGGGTTTCGGGATGATGTTGTTTTAAAAATATCGCACACAAAGCCGGACTCAATGTCAATGCATTAATAGCTGAAATCACAATGGCAATCGCAAGCGTCAGAGCAAACTGCTGATAAAATAATCCAGTAGAACCACTCATAAAGGCTACCGGAACGAATACTGCAGACATAATCAAAGTAATCGAAACAATAGCTCCTGTAATTTCACTCATCGCCGACATGGTCGCAGCCCTTGGGTTAAGCTTTTTATGTTCCATTTTAGCATGGACCGCTTCCACGACGACAATGGCGTCATCCACCACAATACCAATGGCCAGTACCAGGGCAAACAACGTCAGAATATTAATAGAAAAACCAAACAAATTCATAAAGAAGAACGTTCCCACAATAGATACCGGAACTGCAATAGCCGGAATCAGCGTAGAACGGAAATCCTGCAGGAAGATATACACCACGATGAATACCAGAATAAATGCCTCAATCAAAGTATGGATTACCTGATCAATAGACTGATCCAGTGCTTCTTTTGTCGCATAAGGAATTTCATAGGCCATTCCTTCCGGGAAGGATTTTTCAAGCTCCTTCATTCTTTCCTGAAGGGCAATCTGTACTTCATTGGCATTAGATCCAGCCATCTGGAAAATCGCCATCGTTACCGAAGCTTTTTTGTTGAAATTGGAAGAAACCGTATAACTGTACGCTCCAAATTCAACTTTGGCAACATCTTTTAATTTTAAAACAGAACCATCGCTCAGTGCTTTAAGCGTAATATTTTCATACTGCTCAGGCTCTGTGAATTTTCCTTTATACCGAAGCACGTATTCCATTGCTTCTTTACTTCTTTCCCCGAATCTCCCCGGTGCTGCCTCAAGGTTCTGGGTCTGGATGGCCCTTGAAATATCAGAAGGTGTAAGACTATATGAAGTCAGTTTATTAGGATCAAGCCATACCCGCATAGAATAATCTTTGTTTCCGTAAACCATAGCATCTCCTACTCCTTTTACCCTTTTCAGGTCAGGAACGATGTTGATTTTCGCGTAGTTTTCAAGGAAAAGATCATCCATTGTACCATCTTTGCTGGTCAGTGAAACCATTGCGATCATACTGTTCTGTCTCTTCACCGTTGTAATTCCGGCCTGAATAACTTCTGCAGGAAGCTGATTCGTTACCTGCGCTACCCTGTTCTGCACGTTAATCGCAGCCTGATCGGGATCTGTACCCAGTTTAAAGATTACGGTAATACTTAAAGTACCGTCATTACTGGCCGTAGACGTAATATAGTCCATATTTTCCACCCCGTTGATGGCATTTTCCAAAGGCGGTGCTACAGATCTCGCGATTGTTTCCGCATTGGCTCCCGGATAGGCAGCTGTTACCATTACGGTAGGCGGTGCGATATCAGGAAATTTCGTGATCGGCAGACTGACCATACCGACGATACCCAGAATAACAAGCAACACGGAGATAACCGTTGCCAGTACAGGTCTTTTTATAATTGTCTTTAACATGATTTTTTCTTACGATTTTTTCGGTTGAGCATTCTTCTTCTGAGCGACTACCGGAGTTCCCGGCTGTAATCTGTCGAACCCTGTTACAATGTACTCATCACCGGCTTTTAACCCTTTTGATACGATGAAATTATCGCCTGCTTTTCCTGTTACTTCCACCGGAATCATGGCTGCTTTTCCTCCTTTAATAGTGAACACGAAGATCTTATCCTGAATGGTTCTTGTAGAAGCTATAGGAAGAAGCACTACATTGCTGTAAAACTGTTCCATGACAATTTTCCCGGTATTACCGCTTCTTAAAAGGTTGTCCGGATTGGTGAATTTTGCTCTTAAAGTGATGGAACCTGTGGTTTTGTTGAACTGTCCTTCCACCGCATCAATTTTTCCGGTCTGTGCGTATTTTTCACCTCCGGAAAGCAACAGGGAAACGGCTGGTGTATTTTTGATGATCTCATTGATATTACTTCCTGCCTGCTGTCTTTGGAAACTATTGAAATCATTTTCACTCATACTGAAATAGGTATAAACCTCATGAATGTCTGATAAAAGCGTGATCGGCTCCTGATTGGAAGGCGTCATTAAGCTTCCCAGACGGTAATTGAACCTTCCGATAAATCCGCTTACCGGAGCTTTGATCGTAGAAAAATTAAGATTGATCTTTGCTGATTCAATCGCAGACACCGACTGACTTACAGTTCCTCTTGCTGCGTTGTAAGCTGCTTCCGCTTCTTTCACCTGGATGTCAGAAACCATTTTGTTTCTTAGTAATTCTTTTTTTCTATCCAAATCAATTTTAGAAGTGGAAAGATTGGCCTGGGCTGTGATCAGGGCTGCCTGGGCACTTTTCATCTGCTCGCGGAAGATCTGGTCTTCTATTTTAAATAGTGCTTGACCTGCTCTTACGTAATCTCCTTCATCTACGAAGATTTTACTTAAATATCCTGTAACCTGCGGTCTGATCTCTACATTGGAGATTCCTTCCACTGATGCTGCATATTCTCTGGAAACAGAAGCGTCTCCCTGCTTCACTTTTTCTACGGGAAGTTCAGGAGCCTGCTGTTGGAAAGCCTGGTTTTGATTGTTTTTCCTGCATCCCGCCAAGACGATCAGTGAGAGGAAAAGTATAGTTGATTTTTGAATAAAAAATCTTTGCATAACAATATTCCTTTTAAATTTACGGGGCAAAATTCGCCCTAAAAAAATTCAATCGAAATACTCAAAAAACTCCTTATTTTGTCAAAAAGACTCCTTATTTTTTTAAACATGAGAAATATCATTAAATCCCTTTAATAGAATATATAAATAATATAATTCTACTTTTCGCATCAAAAAACAGTCATAATTTAGCAAAAAGACATCAGTTCTTTAAATACAAAAACATAAAGCGCTGATTATCAATATAAATCATCTTTCTTGTATTCTAAGGGTGATTTCCCGACATGCTTTTTAAAAAATTTACTGAAAGACGCCTGATCAGAAAACTTCAACTGTACGGCTACATTGTTGACATTAAGGTTCGGATTTCTGAGAAGAAGCCTGGCTTCTACCGCTAATACCTGATGGATGATATCCCGCGGTGACTTAAACATCGTTTTATTGATCACTTTGGTCAGATATTTACGGCTAATGCACAGTTTATCCGCATAGAACTGTACATTATGTTCGTCTTTGAAATGTTCCCGGACCAGGGTAAAAAAACTGGTCGTCAGTTCATCTTCGCGGTGGGTCACCTGATGGGGCTTTTCAATCTTTTTAAAATAATTGTCAATTTCATAGATCACCAGTGAAAAGTGATGCCAGATCATTTCATTGAAGTAATAATCTTCTTTCTCCGCATTGTTAAGGGCCTTTAGCTCATCAAGGTGGAAATTCACCCTTCTGTAAAGATCAGGTTCATTTCTGATAATATGGGTAGGATCTGCTGAAAGGCTTTTCAGGACATCATTCGATTTATAATTAAATCCGGCATCAGAAATAAAATCCAGGGAAAAGAAGATATATTTTGCTCTGTAATCCTCTGAGATCATATCTACCCAGAATATTTCTGAAAAAGGACAGAAAATAACATCACCTTTCGATACATCATAGCTTTTGTCATCAAGTCTGAAACGGATGCTTCCCTGTTGGACCATAAAAATGCAGAAATAATCTGAACGGTAAGGGATATTAAGCTTTATGCCATAATTAGCCTTATCGATTTCCATGACCACAAATTCTTTCACTCTGAGATCAAACTCTACCTCCTGAAGAAGCTCTTCAAAAGTAAATACGGATACAAATTCTGAGGGGTTTGTGGTAGACTTTTTAGCCATAGGAAGTGAATTAGGATACGAAATTAGGGTATTTGGATGAAAAGTACAAAACCCGGATGAGCTCAAAGACAGAAGAGAAAACGGTTCTGCCTTTTACAGTTCAATCATCAGCTCTTTTTCATAACCGTTGTATTTTTCGTCGATATAACCGTGAGGATTGCAGATAATTTCGGTTTCCCCAATGGTATATCTGCATGGGGTATGGATATGTCCATGAATCCAGTATAACGGCTGATGCTCTGTAATAAAATCTTCCATATCGGAAGCGTAAGCAGCAGTCAGGGGATCTTCTTTATACTGCTGGGGAACAGACTGGATACTTGGCGCATGATGGGTAACGACAATATTCTTTAAGCCTACAGAGTTTTCCAGACTTTCTTTTAACCATAGCTTTGAAAACTGATGAATTTTAAAGGTATCAATGGTCCTCATTTTTGAATAGGAAGGATCTCGTCTGATCATTTTATAATCATTCATTTTTGGCTGACAGATCATTCCGTAATGCAAAGGATTTCCGAAAATAGAAAAATCCGTCCACAGTGTGGCACCATGAAATCTGATTCCGTCAATATCCACGGAATCATTTTCGAGAACAAAGACATTTGATCCTTCAGAGGCCTGTTTGATTTTATTTAATGTTTTAGGATAAGAACCTTTATAATATTCATGGTTTCCCAGAACATACACGACAGGTTTGTCCTTAATTTTTGACTTGATCCATTCAATTCCTTTTGTTCCCAGATTAATATCTCCGGCCAACACGACAACATCTGCATGATCAAAAAATAAATCAGTCGATCCGAATTCCCGATGAAGGTCGCTGATGATCTGTATTTTCATTCCGCTAAAATAAAAAGAACCGACAAAATAATGCCGATCCTCTTTCATATAGTTTGTATAATTTTAATAAAAACTGATCTTATCAGTACATATTTATATAAGTAAATAACTATTATAATTTATATGTTCTTTTGTCTTGAAACAAAATGAACCAAAAATTGTCTCCATAAAGTCGACGAATATTATTTCAAGACTGGAATCTTTCGCTAAAAATTAAAACTTGCTCCTAAAATCCCCAAACTCGTGCGGATTCATTGTTACCGCTTCGGTTCAATATTCTTCCCGTACTCAAACAGTGGGAATTTTTTAACGAATCAAATTATAATTTTCTTAACGCTAGAGCTCCCTAGGCCATCATTAACGGACTACAATACTAAAGAAAACAGTTATTTCACATATTTCTATTACAGCTTAATCAACGGCAGAGCCGTTTTCTTTGCTCTCCTCAAATAGAAAGGAATAATAATTTCTTTGCGTTAAAATAATGGGTTATACATAATTTTTTCATGAAATTGCTATTTCTTCTTGTCTGGTTTTTAAGCTTTTAACAATAAAATAAAGCAGCATTCCAAGGGCCAGCAAAGCGTATCCAACCAGGATGATCAGACTTAAATCTCCAACCGCGTATTGAGAAGGAAAGATCTGGCTCATCAAAGTCATGAACGACAACCCAATTCCGGCTCCGAGGAAATAGCTGGTAGAGCTTAAACTGGAGGCCACCCCGTAATGCGAAGGTTCTACATCCTGAATTCCCATCACTGAAAGCGCCGTAAAACAAAACGTCATTCCTATTCCTGAAATACATGCCGCTCCCAACAGTACAACGGCCAATGGATGTCCTGTGTAAACTGAAATCAGTAGAGATAAAGCACCTGCCAGCATAAAACTCCATCCGAAAACGCCCATCTGGGAAGAACTTAATCGTTTAGAAATATGGGGCAGCACAAATTTTGAAGCCAATGCAGACATGATACTAAATGGCACCAGCATAAGTCCCGCAGATGCAGCGCTGTGTCCCATGTCTTTTTGAAGCATTAAGGAAATAAGGAATAAAAATCCTATAAAAAATGCCCCTAATGTAAAAAACACGACATTAGAAACCACCAATGATCGGTGTTTAAGCAATTGCAAATCGATCAAAGGTTGGGATACAGATTTTAACCTCAGAAATACAGCCACCAAAAGCAAAACAGAAAGCACCAGGGAACCTATAATCATGAAAGGATTTTCTTTAATATGAACCAGCTCGTGTGTTCCGTACGTAAGGCTTAAAAGTCCTAATACAAGCAACATTCCAGATACAAGATCTGTTTTCTGCCCGGTCTCTCTTTTTTCGTCTGCAGGCAAAAATTGATAGGCAAAAATTAAAGTCAATAACAATATGGGAACATTGATGAGGAAAACCCAGTGCCAGCTTAGGTAGGTACTGATAATTCCTCCTACCGACAAACCACTTCCGGAGCCTATCGCTGCGAATGAACTGAAAATCCCAATAGCGTAGTTACGCTCCTGCTCCTCTCTGAAGGTATTGGTCACAATAGATAATGCAGAAGGCATAATGAATGCCGCTCCCAATCCCTGAAGGGCACGGAATATGGCCAAAACTTCAAAGCTCGGCGAAAGTCCTGCTCCTAATGATGTCAGCATAAAAATCAAAGCTCCAATAAGGAATATCTTCTTACGCCCGATCTGATCGGAAAGTTTCCCACCAATGATCAGAAAGCCTCCGAAAAACAGGACATAAAGGGTTTGCAACCACTGTACAGTCTCTGCTCCGATATGAAACTGTTCCTGAATAGAAGGAATCGTTAAATTAATAATGGCAATATCCAAAGCCTCTACAAAAGTTCCTACCGATGCTAATATTAATATTAAATTTTTCCTTGTACTCATAGATTCAAATTTCCTGCAAAATTAATTTTAAAAGAACATATTTGAAAATAATATGGTAAATTTGGAACAAATAAACTATTTAAGTTATTAAAAAAGAACAAAACTACTATCACACTCCTTAACAAGTCTAAAAACAGAACAAATGACTGCAGAACAATATACCCCCGACGAAAAAGACCTTTCTATCCTCCGTTTGCTACAGAAGGATGCCAAAATGAGTGTGCGTGATATTTCCGCCAGGATCAATTTAAGCCCCACTCCTACCCATGAACGGATCAAACGGATGGAGAAACTGGGAATTATCAAAGAATACACCGCAGTAGTAGACCGTAAAAAGGTAAATAAGGGCATGATGGTCATCTGTATGATTGCCCTGAATGTCCACAATAAAAAAACAGCAGGGAAATTTATCGAAGAGGTAGGAAAACTCAAAGAGGTTGTAGAATTTTACAACATTAGCGGGGATTTTGATTTTATGTTGAAGATCCTGGCTCCGAATATGGATGACTTCCATGAGTTTTTCGTCAATAAGCTTTCTGAAATTGAAGGTATTGGGCAGACGAAGAGTATTTTCGTGATGAACAGTATTAAGGAAAGTGCGCAGATTTTGTAGGAGTTTGAAGAGGGAAGCGAGAAGATGGGAGATGGAAGTTACTTTCAGTCTGTAAATGGATTTCTGGTCTTTACCGAATTCAGATTAACTTGATGAAACTTTAAATTCAATGAAAACGGGATTAATTGTTCTTTCTTCTTTCAGTAACTCCCATCCTCCCGCTTCCTTTCTTTTAAGAATCTTTTAATATTTTAATTTTCTCGTTCTGTTCCGGATTGAGTAACTTGAAGTCACATTTAAAATTACAGAATATGCCTTGGAATCCCGACGTTTATAACCAATTTAAAAACATCCGTTTTAAGCCGTTTTATGATCTCGCTGAGCTGATCACCGATGAAAAAGCAATGAAAGCAGTGGATCTTGGCTGCGGAACAGGCGAACAGACCGCCATTCTTACTGAAAAATTTCAAGATGCTGTTTTTACTGGGATTGACTCTTCTCCCGAAATGCTTGAAAAATCCAAAGCGTTGGAAAATGAGCGTCTCCATTTTAAAATTGCTACAACCGAGGCGATGCTTGACACTGATGAAAACTGGGATCTCATCTTTAGTAATGCTGCCCTTCAATGGTCTGATAATCATCAGGACCTTTTTCCTAAACTTATTGCTAAGCTGAATACCAACGGACAATTCGCTGTACAGATGCCTTATCAACCGGGCAACACCCTGAATAAGATTCTTTTTGAACTTGCGGATGAAGAGCCTTTCCGAACCCAGCTCAACGGCTGGAACCGTCCTTCTGCAGTATTGACGATTGACGAATATGCCCAGATTTTATTTGACAGTGGGCTTGAAGATCTGAATTTATCACAGAAGGTCTATCCTATCATTGCAGAGGACCATGAAACTTTATTCAACTTTATCTCAGGATCGGCTTTGATTCCTTATCTGGAAAAACTTGACGAAGAACAACAGAAAGTGTTCACGGCAGAATTTAAACTGCGTATTGCAAAGGACTTTTCAAAACTTCCTGCTATTTACGCTTTTAAAAGAATTTTACTTTACGGAAGGAAAAAATAAAAAAGTCCTGCATTATGGACTGCCCCCAAAAAGTTAGACACTTTTTTGAACCTTTTTTACCCGGTTATTATTTCCAGTAATTCCAAACCGTTCCGTCAAAAACAGCGAAAGTTTTGCTAGCTGTATCATAACAGATCATTCCGGGATACGGATTTTTTACATTGAGGTGTGGCGAAGATATTTTAGGAAGAACCATAGCCTTATCCGGCGATTCCAAAACGAGTATACCATCGGCACTTCCTGCGGGAGTACCAATCACGACTCCATTACCAGTTTCATCGGAACTGTTAGCTACCACTGCCGAACCATTCCCCGTATCGCTAAGTGCTTTCCAGGTATTATTTTCGTAGACTTTTATTTTATCATCTGAGGTATCAAAAATAAAGGTTCCGTTTGCAGGAATCCCTGTAGGAATCCCCTGAGTGGCGGGAAGAATAAGACCTTTTGTATTAGAAGGTGTATTATTAAAATCCAGCACTGTGCTTCTGCCATCAACCGTTTCTTTTTCTATAGCCACCTGAGCATAAAAAGTATTAAAAACGACCAATGTCAGAGCTATAATTATGTTTTTTATATGTTTCATTTTATGTACAAATTAGGTTAATCATTACAGCTTCTTTCGATACATTTCCATTGGGTTCCGTTATACAGTTTTACACAACGGTCCTGGATGTCATACACAATCATTCCTTCTTTTGGCTCTGCAACAGCATCTCCGGGCTGAGGTGCCTGACTTACATGAGACACTCTTGTAATTACGAAACCTTTTGTTTTGGATTCCAATGCAAGGAAACCGTTTGGAATATTTTCAGGCCAGCTACTGGTTTTCTGTTGTATCGTGATCCCCATTTTGGTATAACCATCGGGTGTTCCTGAAATCCCAGGTTTGGTACAATAATCATCCAATTCATGAACGACCTCATCAGCGAAACCACAGGCAAATTTATCGTCGGGAAGACCGGAAGGCCATAAAGCAGGACACATAGCCTGTGTAGCGTTAGGCCCACAGAAACTGGCATTTCCGGGAGCCAGCCCTGTTACGGTATCCATGGCAATGGCAATAATCTGGCTGTCATTGCTGAGTACAGAAGTTCCCCCGCCGTTCACCTGTGCTTTGGCAATACAATACGCCTTTCCCAAAGGAGCTCCGACATAGTTTATAAAAGGATAAGTGATAGACTGCTGACTGAAAGTTCCGCATATTTCCACCACACTGTAGGTTCCCATATCAATGGTTGACATTGCCCCGGGAAATACTCCCATGAATGAAGGATCTCCCTGAGAAACTGATCCGGTAAGGGAAAGGTATGCTTTGGTTCCAAGTTTCACTTTTGAGTTCTTCTGACTTCCGAAAACACCAATGATGATGGAACCCTCTGATTTTACGCTCCCCGTATCCCCAATCTCCAGATTACCATTCACGGTAATACCTTTTACAATAAGTGACCCACCCGGCTGAATGATCAGAAGGGCATCCTGCGGAATGGTAATATCATTAACCAAAGTAAGGTTTCCGGTAAGACAATACGTTTCTCCAGGATTCATGGCCTGGCCCGTGTAAGCTGTGCATTGCGCATTGGCAATACCATAAAAAAAAGCCATTAACAAGAAAATCAATTTCTCATTAATGACGCCAAAATTTAGATTATTCATATGACTTTATAATAAATTAATGTTTTTTACATAATTTAATGTATTAAAAATTAAATTTTACGTTAGCTCTCCAGTGAACAATTTATGTACCAAAATTTTATTCCTGGGTCTTATTGAACCGAACTTATTTGAAGTAAATACACTTAATTAACAGCATAACAGGAATTTAAACAATTGTTTAATTTTTTTATTTTTTTTTGAAAGTAAGGTCAGTCATTTTTAAATTCATCCAAAATTTCTATTGAGTAAGATTCATGAAAAAAGATGCACCATCATGATGCATCTTTTTAATCTGTAAAGATTTGTTCTTCGAGATGACACCATCATCAATGAACCGGAAGAGATTGTATGTAATTGGGAATTCTCTTTAAAGTATCTGTCAGGACGGTATCCTGCCCATCAATTCCAAAACTTTGCTGATTCAATGTGTAAAGATGAGCTTTATACTCTTTTTTCTGATGCTTGTAAAAGTCTTTGACTGTTGAAGGATTCTCTTTGTAAATAACGCTGATGAGGCTATCTATCTTCATTCCAAATGGTGCTTTTTTTGACACCAACCGCCAATCGTTTTCATTTAATTCCGCATTGGGAAAGGGGTTCAGATTTGTGGTTGGTATAGCTATGGAAGTTTCTGCCGCGATATGATCTGCAGCTATGGTCTCTGCCTTGTTATTTTCAGCAGCAACAACAGTTTCTTCACCTGAAAACCCAAGCATTTTTCCTTTATCCAAAAACACTAAACAAGAGGCAGCTCCGGCTGTGATTAGCAAAAGTAAACTCCAGAAGGCAATTTTATATCCGTTCAAACTGGTTTTCTTATTATCGTAGCTACTGTTTCCCATACTAAAGTCTTCCAGGCTGTTTTTCAGCTTAGGCTTTGAACTTTCCGGCTGGGACGGATAGGAAGATCCTATCGAGCTTACCATCCCGACATCTCTGCTGAGCCTGATCTTATCGGTAAATATTTTCCGGCTTTCCAGATGTTGCTTTCTTACGGTTTCTACTTTTTTATCTGATCTTAAACTACTGATCAGATCATCAATTTTTAAAGCATACTGATGAAACTCGTTGTTGATGACCGTGATTCCAGTTTTAGAATCGCTGATCTTCTTTTCATTTTCCTGATGTCGTCTTTCATTTTGGGCAATCTGTCTCTCTACCTCCTCAATAAGAGTCTTCTTGTCTCCCTGCAAATTTTCCTTTTCTTTCTCCAGGTCCTGGATGCAGCTATTCACCAGTCTTGATTTCTCTTCATCCGATTTTTGAATTTCCCGCTCAAATCCATTGACATCAACAATTTTAAAAATCCCTTTCAGCTGAACAAATTCAGCAACCTCACGACTTTCTGTGAAGTAGATCATATCATATGTATTGAGAAGGACAATGGCTTTACTGAACAAAGACGGCCATTTCGAAGAACCCGATTCGGTATATACCATCAGATAATCATTACCGGACTGAACCATTACCGGGCTCTCCACATCCCGTGCATTGAAACCTATTTTATCATAATCTTTGGGTTTATCAATGGAAAATTTATCCGAATGGTTAATGGTAATCGTCCCGTCTACCGCATTATGTTTTTCCAAATATTGATGAAATTCATCCAGAACATTTATAGTCAGACTTTCAGGGGCTATTTTATCTAAAAAAATAAGGCTCGATCCGATAAATGTACCGCCGCGCTGTGAGTTCTGTTCTTTTGCAAACGTGTATACCGTATACGAAATCAAATGGGAGCTGCCTGCCGGTTCTATGCGTATTCCATAGATTTTGCTGCCGGGGAAAAGCTTCACCGCATCTGTTTTTAAATCAAATGTTTTGATGTTTTTGGCTACATCCGCATTTCCGCCCAGAAAGTAAGATTGCCGGAAACCGTTCGGATTTCCAAAGGTGCCAAATGCCGAAAAAAAGTAAGTACTGCTCATCAGTTGCTAAAACTAAATTTTAAACGCTCCCAAAATGTTCCTTCATAATCCAGATCGTATCCGGTAATGCTTCTGTACAACCATTTGGATAACACTTCTGCCGTAGACAGATTAAGCAGGTTTACCCTTTCCTGTCCTACGGAATTTTGCACACTCCCAATGGTGTAATACGATTTACTTAGTCCATAGGTATTGATTCTCTGGGCTGTCATTGGTAAACGGTCGGAAATGAAACCTTCCAGTTCTTCCGCACTCTCAACATCCATTCTTCCGGATTTATCCCATTTGGAAATAATAAGGACTGCGTTGACTGATTTCAAATTCTTTCCTTTTCTTTCCAGTTCATCCAGAAATTCATTGATGAGACTATCTTCTCTATGCGCAGAATCATAGCTTGTGACGATAATGAAGGTAAGCGGCACATTGGCATTCAGAAATGATTCTATACTGCTGTGATAGCTCCCTCCCCTTCTGATCTCATTATGATTTTCTCCCGAGGTTTCCAAAAATGTAAGATCAATCGGAACTACTTTTTTAGATTTATTATTGGGTTCGAAAACGAGATCAAGACGCGTTACTTTATCCCTGGAGGTTCTGTTGGGAAGAATCCCCTGGCGTATGTTTTCAAAAAAGTCTGATAAGAGAACATTAGCTTCTTTACTATTGGGAGTTCCAAGTTTAGGCCTCAGTACGCCTGCATGAGATTTCAGATAGTATAACATGGAGGAAAGGATCACTGATTTTCCTGAATCTGCTGTTCCGAAGAAGAATACAAAATTGCTTTCTTTGTTTTTAATATCGTTGGATATGGTTCTGGATATAGGAACAAAATCTTCCTGGATCTGCTGATCATTGTCAAATGAAAGAGGTTTCAACATTTCTTCAGCCTCCTGATCAAAAGACAGCGGTTTAAATTTTTCGTTAAAATTATCCATGACTTAGTTATTAGGAATTAAAGTATTACCACTTCTTTTGTTATTGAACACACTCCCTCTGTTGTTTCTGTTGTTATCCTGACCTGTTACCAGCAAAATGATAATCACGATAACGAAATCCAGCAAGATACACCCGGCCAACACCACAAACTGATACATTCCGAAGTGTTTAATGGCATGTTCAAAGGCAAAGCCTATCTTTCCTACTTCCTGGGTCTGGGAAACGATGGGCTCAAAATGAATTTTTTCATTTCCTAAAACCGTCTGCGCCCTGCTCCCCAATTTATTGTACTCGGCAAGCGATTCATCGATGACACCCTGTGACAGGTCATCCTTTTCTTTTTTGGACAATAAAAGCAGATCCTGAATATTTTTATTCCACTTTAAAGCGGCGTTATTAAGATCTGTCTTCAAAGCTCTCTCTTCGGGAGAAAGATCGGAGATCATATTATCGATCTGGTGGCCCATTCTTTCGGAAAGATCTTCGTAATCGGTTCCTACGGGAGTGAGCAGATCTACTTTCTGGCCGGTCAGTTTTTCGATATCCCTGATCAATGATTGGGCACGGGTTCCTATTCCTTTGTTTCCGGGATCTTTGATCTGTTCCATCAGCTGCTTTTTCTTGATCTCGATATTCTGGGTGATGATTTTATTGTATTTATAGCTCAGCTTTGATTCTACATCATTTTCAAGCGCCATAAAGCTTTTGTTGATCTCCCGGAGTTCATCGGTATAGATATCCGTTTTCATAAATCTGGTGTACAAGGCATTAAAATTGGCGATAAAACAGAAAGAAGCGATAAACACATAGATTCCCACAAGGCTTCCCGTAGGTTTTCCTTCCAGTTTGGCATTTCGGATCATCCAGCAAAGAAATAAGAGCAGAAGCGACAATACAAGGGCGATCACAAATGATGCGGGCCCAAAGATCTGCTGCAGACCAAGCCATGTCTGATAAAAGCTGACACTGATGAGGAGCAGGGCAAGTACTCCTAAAAAAAGGTCTGCCGGAGTCGTTTTTTTATTCATAATGTTTGAGTTGTTTGTTTTCGTTTTTATAATGCCCGAAATTATAAACAACCGTAAAACAAAAATTACGGGAAGCCGTAAACGTTTCTTTTTCTTACCCGAGCAAAAGAAAAAATTTCTGAAAACACGTTGTGGGCAAAATATCCGTATGGAAAAGACTTTCAGACTTATTAGATTTTACAAATAAATACTATAGATATTAAATATAATACAAACTATTCCTTTTATCATTGGATTTAAAGCAACACAATACGTTTTAAAATCACTTTATCGTGATAAATATTTATTTTCAATAATAATATTTCATACTTTAGTGATAACTAAAACCATCAAAATTCAAAATTTATGAAAACATCATTATTATCCATGAAAAATGGCCTGGCAACAGCTATGGTATTGTTAAGCGGAATCGCCAGCGCACAGCAGTGGCAGGTTACCGGAAATGGAGGAATTACTCCAGCCAATTATGCAGGTACTGTAGATCCAAGGCCTTTTTATCTGAGAACCAACGGAGCTTCTTCCAACCCGGGACAAGCTATCCTTAATGAAGCGGGTTCATTTATCGTTGATGCAGTCAATAACTCCAATGTGGCGAAAGTAAAAGGAAGTATCGTTACGGGAAGCTCCAATATTCTTGGAGGGCTGGCCAGCAGTTCTATAGTAAGCGGCTGGGGAAATGATCTCACCAACGGCGGAGGCGCCAATATCGTGAGCGGACAGGATAACATTGTCCTGAATAATAGCAGCAAATCTGTAGCATTGGGCTGGAAAAACACTATCAGGAACCATAACCAATTTGCATTAGGTGTGGGCATCGATCTTAAAGATGTGTATTCCGGTGGGTTCGGGATTGATCTGGCCGCTACAGGAAACCGTTCTTTTGTGATAGGATCTGGAACGGGAGGAGTGAAACTGACGAATAATATTCCATTATCGATCATGTTTGGGTTATCTCCTACTTCAACGATGCTGATTAAAGATCAAAGTGTCGGCATTCTTACCTTATCTCCTACTGCGAACTTCCATACGGTAGGAACGGTAAGACATGAAAATCTGCCTACAGGAAGCGGCCGCGCCCTGGTTGTAGATCCAAGTGGAAATGTAATGGTTTCCAATACGCCACTCAACAGAACTGCTGCTTCAGATGAAACGATACAGCAACTGGAAGACCGTATTAAAAATCTTGAAAACACGGTAGAGGAACTTAAGCAGCTGCTGTTGAACAAAGGGACTTCATCTTCTCTTACTTCTTCTTCAGAGGTAGCCCAACTTTCTCAAAATGTTCCCAATCCTACCAAAAACGGAACGAGCATCGGCTATTATCTTCCCAAAAATGCCCAGGCAGCATCGATTGAAATTTATAACATTTCCGGTCAGCTGGTAAGATCTCTCCCTCTTCGCGAAAGAGGAAATGGAGCGGTTAGCCTTTCAAGTTCGGATCTTCCATCCGGTACATATGTTTATAAAATGACCACCGACGGAAAAGTAACGGGTTCCAAAAAGATGGTGATCCGGGATTAAATTCTTGATATATTATTTTCAAAAAAGACGGCTGAAGAGGGATTCTTCAGCCGTTTTTATATTATTATCTATTCTTCTTCAGAGACAGTAAGAAAATTTTCTTGAACAAATGATACAATATTCTTTTTCCATGCTGCTATATCAGTATGGGTAGATATAAAAGCGATTCCGCATGTATTATCTGATATACTACCTTCTTGGATAGGAGAATATCTTCCTCTGATCAGTTTTCCTTCTTCTCCCGGATAAACCAGGGCAGTTTTTGAAGCTTTATAATAATGATGATAAGCATACATTTGTCTCAGATCTTCAGGAGAAGGTCCTTTACCAGACAAATTTTTCCATTTTGTGTCAAGAACAACAGTATGCCCCTCCGATTCTAAAACAATATCCGGCTTCATTCTACTTTTAGTTCCAGTTTCTGACTTCCAGAATTCTTTTAACACCTGAGATCTTACTTTAAAATCCGTTGTTTTAAGCTCACGTTTTAAGACAACGTATACAAACTGTTCCCATAAGCGGTTCATATCAAACATTAAAGCCAATACATCATTCCTTCCCTTTGAAACATCAGGATGATAATTAAGCAATAAAAGCTTAGCAATTTGAAGTGCTTTCTCATAATGCTTATTTTTCCGGTCGTATACAATTTTATCAAAAGTAGATGCTATGATTTTAATATCATTCATCTCAGGAAAGTTCAGAAGCATCGCTCCTATCCTACTGTTCAAATCAGGCTTATTATTAGTTTGATCAATTAGTTTTAATGCTTTATAAAGGATGCAGTGTAATTTATGATTTACATCGTAATTTGAATATTTGACATAAAATCTTTCCTGGTGGACCAGGTTTTGTGATATGTGTTTTGAAAACTGTAATGATCCCTTTAGAGCATATAGGTTTCCTTCTTTCTTGTTGTATCTTTTGATAAGACCCCGATGAAGCAAATATTCCAGCTCCTTGATAAACAACTCAAAATACAGATCTAAAATCGAATTACTTTTAAGCTTTAGATCTGCACTACTGGAAATCTTAACTTCAAAACCCCAAACGGTTTTGATCATATCAATCAGAAGACTTCTCCACACTTCTTCACCGTTCCTATCTGCCTTCGGTAATATCTCAATAGTTGTATTCCCTACTTTTAAAACACCGACATGCTGATTAAATTCTACACCATTTCTGATCAGGCTAAAAAAGGGAGAAGAATCCCCATGATACTTTTCTAAAGCTTCATCAAGTTTAAGCTTTCTATGCTCTTCCGTAAAATAAAGCTTTTCATGTTCAAAAATGACAATTGGTTCTGCTGATTTCATCTAAAATACTACTTCATTAACAATTCTATAGCTCTAGCAAAATCCATTTTAGTTTCACCTTCCTGTAACTTTAGTATGTAGTTTGTATCCGGATTTCTATAATCTATAATTTCATAGGACTCTCTTTCTGAGTAATCGTTTTGGTAATCGAAATCTGCAAAAACCGACGAAGCATTTTCTTTCAGTTTTATAAATCCTCTCCCTAATACTAAACCTATTTTACCATAATCTCCGAAGAAATATTCCTGTAGCAGAGGAATTATATTTTTATAAAAGGAATTAATGATTGTCTGGTTGTTTTTTCCAATAAAATAAGCATGACCTATAGCATGATCTTTATCTATCAGTTTTTCAATCCTTTCATTGATTGTTGATAATAATTTCTGAAAGTCTATTCTACCGTAGTTAAACTCTTTAAAATACCCAGTCTTCTTACCTTTTCCATCATATTCTATCTCATCCCAGATGTGTCCTTTTTTGATTTTCAGATCTTCGGAAACTCCCAAAAGTTCAAAGAGTTTATTTTCTTCCGACATATAGTCTTTGTCGTCCCAGCTATGTTCTTGATATTCCCAGAACAGTTTTTCTATCATATCTGAAGGATTCAGAAGTTCCGGTTTCGGTAGCATTTCTTCAAAGGAAAATCTTCTTCTCAAAGCTGTATCCAATGCTTCCACACTGCGGTCGGCTGTATTCATTGTTCCAATAATATACAAATTGGATGGAACTCCAAATTTTTTCTTACTGTAAGGTAAGGTAATCTGTAAAGCTTCATCGTGACCTAAACGCTTGTCTTCTTCTATTAAAGTAATAAGTTCTCCAAAAATCTGGGAAACATTTCCTCTGTTGATTTCATCTATGATAAGTACATAAGGCAGAGAAGGCAATTTTTTTTCTACTATTTCATTGACCGGCTTTTGCTTTATTTTATTATTGATATAATTTAAAACAGACCAATAAGCCGTAGAGTTCGAACCACCAATAACTTCTCTAAACTCCTTATTTACATTTTTAATTACTGAAAGATCTGGAAACGCCTGACTTAGTTTTTCAGCTCTGGAATATGACACTGTATATATTTTAGAATCTTCCGAATAAATAGGTTTAAGTTGTAAGTTTCCTTTATCTGAAACATCTACTATCTTCAATCCGAGATCTGGAGTCTGGATCGTCAATACAAGAGGATTTTTATCTTCGAGATGTTTATTAACATCTTCCACAAGTTCACTCCAGGCATCATCAAATGTATAAGCCTCAATTGAACTTTCATTTTTAAATCTCGGCTTTAGAGCATCATTAGAAATTCTTTTGAAAATTCCTTCTTCAACTTCGTAGATCACTTTTTTAGTGCCATCTTCATTTTCTTCTATTTTAGGCTTTATTCCCTCAATAAAATCTTCATAGGTCATACTCTGATGAAACGTTGTGAAAACAATCCTGCCTTCATCTGATAGCCTTTTATATTCATCCTTTATTTGTTTTCTAGTATGATCTGATAAAATAAAATCGGGATTTGCGATTTGAACAGCTTTGTTGATTGTATTGTAAGTTTTTCCTGTTCCAGGAGGGCCATATAGGATTTGATTTAGCGGATGATGTATTATATTATCTTTTTTCTCACTCATTTTGTTAGATTTAATTTCTTTTATTTTGTCAATTAGTTTTTCAAAGGTCGCATCAAAAAGATCATCCAAAGCTACGACTACATTATCTACCAGATCTTCATCAGTAAGCCTGAACTTTGTCTGATGAGAAACAGAATTTCCATAATGCCACTTTTTCCATTCTAAATAATCAGGAAGATTTCCCAAAAGACCTCTCATCAATTCTGCATTTTCATCTCCATCTTCAAAGTGTAAATCAACCGATATACTATTTTTTTCCATTACAACTTCAAAATGCGCCCTCTTATCATTAAAATGTTGTTCTTTATCAAAAATCCAAATATGAGGTTTTCTACCTCCATGCAAGGGACCGAAATCGTAGCCTGACTGATTCTTTAAGAAAGATGTATTCTTTAAGGTTATTTATAAAAACTTTAAAATTTATTTGCTTTTTGTCCCATTCTTTTTTCTCATCATACATATGTGCCGCTATTAATAGCGTCTGATTTTCAGGATTTATGGTTTTATCTAAATCAGAAAATTTGTTCTTCAGTTCAACAACAAACGTGTTCATATCGTAAGGATGACGAAGATAATAATTAGATATAAGCTCCCTATGGCTCAATGCAATAGAATTTATATTATCTTTTGGATTAATCAACATATCCAGAGCATTTTTCACTGTTATATTGACCTCATCTTTACTGTATTTATAATTAAATGTATTGATAACCCAAGGTTTCATTCTGACCCCCGCTTTCGCCAATACTCTTTTATCTTCATACTTATTGTAAAAAGCTTTGTTTCTTGCGTGTACATCACAATAAGATATAATCTCAAAGAGCATTTCTTTCACTGAAAAAAATGTATGCCCTTCTTTGAGCTCAGAAAAAGAGTTGTAATCATCTAAAAGACTTCGCAACTCTATTAGCCCGTCATCCGATAAATGAATTTCCATCCATTTTTGTAAAGCATCTCTTCCTTTCTGAAAGTAATATTCTTCTGAATTAATAAGGTTTTTGAAATAATTTTGTATTGTTTCCGTAGGCATTAGATTTTCTTAGTATTTGGTTTTATGGGGTATCACAGAAAAACTCCGTGAGTAATTATATATTGCCAGCAAGTATACTGAAAATCTTTAATTCCTGCTTACGGGAAAACGTAATTTTCAACAAAAAGTCACTGTAACAATTGTCCATTGATCATCAGATTCTTATAAAGTAACTATACACTCTCCATCAGCCTCCGAAATTTGTTGCACTATCCTTTAGAAACCTCTACAAACCCCTCTTCCCCTCCATCCAATACGCCTGCGACCTGATACACTTAGCCTCAACTCCTTTTGCCTTAAGAAATTTCCGGATCACGGACATCGTATTTCCGTTGCCTGTAAGATAGAAAACCGCTTCGTTATTGTAAATGGCCTGCTTTTCTTCTTTTAAAAAGTCGTTTAAAGCTTCCATAATGTTCTGTATATCGTTTTTTGGAGCGTGATAGCCATACAGTTCCAGTTCTTTCAGCGCTGAAGGCTCTTCCAGCTCGTGAAGGCAGACAAATGAGCCACCGATCTCTTCCGCCGCTTCTTTGATGGACAGAGAGCTTCCTAATGAAGTTTCGTCGCCTATGGAGAAATGAATTTCCGCGTTGGGTTCAAAGAAACGTTTTCCTCTAGGCATTAAAATTTTTGTAGTGTCTCCTTCTGCAAGGTGATGGGCGAAACGGCTTCCGACGGAATCGGTATCGTGGAGATGAAATAGCACATCGAAAGTCCCTGTATGCTTATTAAAACTGAAGGGCGAATAATTACGGTAATCCCTTTCGTTGACTCTTATTCCAATCGCATAGGCAGGTTCAAAAGGAACATCTTCCAGATCAGACGCAAAACGGATGAGACGAAGATCTTTTGAAACGGGTTCGGTATTGATAACGGTGCATTCTTTGAATTTTGAGGACATGACATTTTCTAACGTGTCATTGATCCACTTAGGTAAGCTTGGCATAAATCATTTTAATGCAAAGGAAGCTTCAAAATGAAAACGGACCGATAGCCGTTTCAGGGAATTGATTGGACAATTCGCGGTTCAGGATCTATTTCCGGCTTTTATCCCGAAATTCTGACGGCGGACAGCCTTCCACTTTAGAAAATAAGCGGGAGAAATAAGCATGGTCGCTGTATCCCAATTCGTAAGCAATTTCCTTCACTGTCAAATGAGTGAAAGATAAGAGCCTCTTGGCTTCAATTAAAACCTCCTGATGAATCCAGTATTGTGCCGATTTTCCTGTGACTTCCCTGATAACATCTGTCAGATAGCCCCGTGAAATATTCAAAGCTTCGGCATAAGCGGATGGACTTTTCATGGTTTTAAATTCTTTCCTCACCAGAATCCTGAATGTTCTGGTCAGTTGAATTGCACGACTTTCATGAGATACTCCAAGGCTATTTTCCCCTAAAAAGATCATCGCATACATCCCCGAAAAAGCATTTATGAAAGACTGGATAACCAAAAAGCCTTCTTTACTTCCCAGTATTTCTTCCGTGCAAGACATCTGAAGCATTCCGGCACAGGTACTGAGTTTTTCAATCCAGTTTTTATCAACCGAAATGGGTTGTATATCCACCAATGACTCTTCAAAAACCGATCTTACAGCATCCGGCAGCAGGTCTGCTTTCACTGCCACAAACCACCCCGTGACGTCTTCCATCAGAATCCCTTCATGAACCTGTCCCGGAAGCAGAAAGAATACCGCAGCATCGCGCGATTCTACCACTTTAAAATCAACCATCATCCTGGCCCTGCCGCTTTCCAGAAAAGTAAAAATATAATGGCTGTCGCGATGAATCCCTTTGTCAAAAAGATTGTCTACTTTATTGATCGTCCGTTTTTCAATTCTTTCGATCAGGATACCATGCTGTGTGATACTGCTTAAATCGTAGGTGGGAATGGACTGTTTCATGGTACCTTAGCTTATCTGGCTTTTGAAAAGGCCATTTTTACGGCTAGATAGGTTAAGACGCTCGCCATAAACCATTTTTGCACTTTTACCCAAAAGGGATTTCCTGCAAAAAAAGCCGCTACTCTTGCTGCTGTCAGCACAATGATAAAATTAACACTGAAGCTTACAAAGATCTGAATAACGCCCAGTTCCAGACTCTGAGTCAAAACGGAACCATATTCGGGTTTAATGAATTGCGGGAAAAATGACAGGTAGAATACGGCCACTTTGGGGTTCAGCACATTCGTTAAAAAACCGACTGTGAAAAGCTTTTTAGGGCCGTCATGCGGGCTGTTCTTATCTACATCAAATATATTCCTGCTCTTTGGATTAATTGCCTGATAAGCTAAATATAAAAGGTAAACGGTTCCGAGTGTTTTCAGGACCGTATAAGCCAATGGAACCGCCAATAATACTGCAGTAAGGCCAAAAGACACCATAATAATGTGGAACAGAAAACCGCAAACAACACCTGCCAGTGAAATCAATCCTGATTTTTTTCCTTGTGTGATTGATTTTGAAATCAAATAAATCATATTAGGACCGGGGCTTATCACTAAAACGAGTGCAGCCAGAATAAAAAATACGAGTTCTTGAAGTGGAATCATCTTTTAATCAATTATTTAGTTAAAGAACATCTGCTGGAAAATCATTTTATTCCTGCCACTGAGGAATAACGGAACAAATATAAGTGATTTCAGGCTTATTTTTTATCTCATGTTTCGGATCAGATTCTCTCCGTTGATTCTTCTCATTCAAGTTCAAACAGTTAATTAATGATAAGATTACAATTAATTATAAGGCTGGTAACGGTATTTTGCTATTTTTGTATTCCCGAAAGGGGGAATTTTTACTTTTTTCAGAATAACCATACAAAAACTATGAACCAGATAACCCCATGCAGCATGCCTACCATACAAGAAAAAAGGCCAACAACTGAGGTCAGGATGATTTCAAACCTACCTTATTCTTTTATTCAAAGATCCGCAAAAGTATTTTCCGTTCAGGATATCGATGAGAAAATATTCCACCTTCAGGTCCATGATACCACTTTTTTTTAACCTGAACAGTAATATCCTAGGAATTTTTACGTTTGACAGGAAACTAATAATCATTTTACCTAACATAAAAAGTTTGATCCGTCTAATTTCCCTGTTCTGCATGATCAGCTTACCATCAATCCATTAAAACCTACTATTTGATAGATTTCTACTCCATTAAAATGTAAACTCAATGCAAAAATTGTTTTTTAAGACTGCCGTCACGGCCGCTGCACTCTGTTTCAGCTCCATGGCTCTGGCGCAGCAAAAGTACTCAGTAAGCGGTACTGTGAAAGACCACAAGAATGGCGAACTGCTGATCGGGGTTACTGTAAAAGTAAATGAAGACCCCTCGATTTCGGTGGTGGCCAACGAATATGGCTTTTACTCCCTTTCTCTTCCCGAAGGAAACTACACACTTATCGTTTCGTATCCGGGCTACCGTGATTTCGAATATGCTATCAAAGTGGAACAAAACACGAAGGTAGACCTTCCCCTTGACCAGGAGGATCAAAAAGTAGGAAAGATTGATGAAGTCGTTATTTCAGGGGTTAAAAAGAATAAAAATCTTACCACAGCCCAGATGGGAACTGAGACTTTAAGCATCAAAAATATAGAAAAACTTCCGGTTTTATTCGGGGAAAAGGATGTCATGAAAACGATACAACTTTTACCGGGAATAAAAAGCAACGGGGAAGGAAGCAGCGGATTCAGTGTGAGAGGGGGAGCCACAGACCAGAACCTGATCTTACTGGATGAAGCGCCTGTTTATAATGCTTCGCATTTACTTGGTTTTTTCAGTACGTTCAACAGCGATGCCCTGAAGGATGCGAGTATTATCAAAGGAAACAGCCCTGCTCAGTACGGAGGCCGCCTTTCTTCGGTGATGGATGTTAAAATGAAAGACGGAAATAATAAGGATTATAATGTAAATGGAGGAATTGGCCTGATCAGCAGCAGACTGAGCGTGGAAGGTCCTATCCAGAATGAAAAATCCTCATTTATCGTTTCAGGAAGAAGAACATATGCCGATCTGTTTCTTAAGACCTCCGATGATTATAAGGACAGTAAGCTGTATTTCTACGATTTGAATTTGAAGGCGAATTATCAGATCAATGAAAACAACCGTCTTTATTTATCCGGATATTTCGGAAGAGATGTTCTGGGACTGGGTGACACTTTCTCTACAGACTGGGGAAATACGACGGCTACGCTTCGATGGAACAGCATCATCAACAGTAAATTGTTTTCCAATACCTCATTCATCTATAGCAATTACAATTATAAAATCAGCCTTAAAAGCAATGACAATACTTTTGGTTTAGATTCTCAGATTGAGGACTGGAACCTTAAGCAGGATTTTACCTGGTTTGCAGGTAATAAACATTCCGTGCGTTTCGGGCTTCAGTCTATTTACCATACGATTACCCCAAGCAGTGCTTCTGGTACGAGTGTGAGCAGCTTCCCACGAAATCCGAGAAAATCATGGGAAAATGCGGTGTACATTAATGATGATTTCAAAGCCTCTGACAAATTTACTGTGAACTATGGTTTGAGACTTTCTACTTTCAGTGTTTTAGGTGGCGACACGTATAATACTTATGAAAATGGAGTCATTACGGACAGTCGATTTCTGGAAAAAGGCCAATTCGGAAAAACGTATTTTAATCTTGAACCGAGAATTACAGCGAATTACCGTATTAATGAAGTCAGCAGCGTGAAAGCAGGCTATTCCCGCAACACACAGAACCTTCACCTTCTGAGCAACAGCAGCAGCGGAAATCCTACGGACCAGTGGATCGGAAGCAGCTACAGTGTAAAACCGGAAATCGCGGATCAGATCAGTGCAGGATACAGCCGAAATTTCAATAACAATAATTATGAGTTGAATGCGGAGATCTATTATAAATCTATGCAGAACCAGATCGACTTTAAAAACGGAGCACAGATCTCATTTGATACGGCAGCTGATGTAGAAAGTGAATTGTTGTATGGTAAAGGAAGAGCTTACGGTTTGGAACTTATCGCCAAAAAGAAAAGCGGAAGACTGACCGGCTGGATTTCTTATACATTGTCTAAAACAGAGCGAAAAATAGACGGAATTAACGATAACGAGTGGTATAATGCGAGGATGGACAAAACGCATGACATCTCTATCGTTGCTACTTACGAACTGAATAAAAAATGGTCTTTATCGGGATTATTCCTTTACAGTACAGGAAATGCTGTTACTTTCCCTACCGCAAAGTATGAACTGAACGGACAGACTATATTTCAGTACGGCAGCAGAAATGCCGACCGTATGCCTTCTTACCACAGAATGGACCTGAGTGCTACGTATGAACCGGAGTCTACCAAACGCTTCAAAGGATCATGGTCTTTTGGTATTTATAATATCTACGGCCGTGAAAATGCTTATACCATCACGTTTGAAGACAATCCGAATAACCCGGGAACCACCCGAGCTATGCAAACTTCATTATTCCGTTGGGTACCCAATGTCACTTATAATTTCAAATTTTAGATCATGAAGAATATTATTTTTATCATATTAACGCTGTTTTTAGTCACTTCCTGTGAAAAGGAGATCGATCTTGATCTGGATGACAAAAGCGGAAACATTGTCATAGAAGGTAATGTAACGAACCAGCCCGGACCTTATTTTGTAAGAATAACAAAATCGGTAGCTTTTACTCAAAATAATCAGTATCCTGCGGTGACCGACGCTCAGGTGATTTTAAGTGACAACACGGGACAAACTGAAACATTACAATACGTAGGGGACGGAAAGTATAAAACCACCAATTTTACAGGGGTAACAGGACGTACTTATACGCTGAAAATACAGGCAGAAGGAAAACAATATACCGCTCAGAGTTCAATGCCTGAAGTGGTTAATTTTGACGGTCTGACACAGGATTCCTTTACTTTCGGAAGTGAGACCACCTATACCCTGCTTCCTGTTTTTACAGATCCTGTGGCATTAGGAAACCGCTATCTTTTCAATTTCACCATTAATAATATGACTAAAAAAACGTTTGAAGTATTTTCAGATAACGTTAATAATGGACTGGTGAATCAAAGACCTTTATTTCTCCCTAACGAGGATCAAGATGATGATCCTACCGACCATAAGGTAGTGCCCGGAGATACCGTTTATGTAGAAATGCAGTCCATTGATCACAACATATTCACCTATTATTCTGCTCTTCTGCAGATTTCAGGGGATGGAGGTGCTGGCGGAGGTGTAACGCCTTCCAATCCTCCAAGTAATATTGATCATGGAGCTTTAGGATACTTCTCTGCCCATACCACACAGAAAAAAAGTATTGTGATTCAGTAGATGACGATCACGATTGTATCAATAAAGGCTATTCCGACTTTGGGATAGCCTTTATTTTTTAATATAACGGAAAACTTTTTGATATTTCACAGGCTGTCGATGCCATCTTACACAATAAAAAATTTGAATTTCCACAAAAATAAAGGTTTCCGAACATTACTTACCACTAGCCTGTCTTAATTCATATTCGATTTCGTCATCTGCTTCTGCAATTTGCACAAAATTAAGCCGCTCCAGCAGCTTCCTTGCAGGAACATTTTGTTGGCCTGTTGCTGCCCAGATACGTTTCAGTCCCAGGGTATTCAGTCCAAAATCAATGGCCAGCGACATTCCGTCGGTCATATATCCCTTTCCATAGTATTTTGATAATAAAACACAGCCCAATTCTCCTTCTCCTTTATCTAACCCGCGGTAGTAGCCACAGGTTCCAACGATTTTATCGGTAATGTTGTCTACAATTCCCCAGTGAATGGAATTCCCGTCCAGATAATCCTGATTGATCTTTGACTGCATTTCGGCTGCCTGCTGAACTGTTTTTGCCTGGATGGCATCGTAAAAAGAGATTTCAATAAGATCATCAAGGTCTGCATCCTTAATCTGTCGTAATGATACCCTATCGCCTGTTATGTGTGGAAAATAATCGTGTTGAAATAGTTTCATGCTTTTTAGTTTTTAATCAGCCCCTAAGATATGAATAGCCCAAGCGTCACTCATGCTTTTTTAGGAAAATTTTAAATTAAAAAAAGGGGTTTGGATCATTATTTAGCATCAAACTTTATTCTTTCGGCAAAATTAGGAGCCTCAAAACAGCTTACTAATTTTATTTAAAATCATTGATAAAATCATTTTACCATTTTAAAAAGTAAAATTATTCAAATGACAAGGTCCTACTTTAAATTCAAAATATTTTAATCGTCTATAAAATTGATCGTGAAATAATTTTCGAGAGATTAAGACTAATGAAGTAGTTAAGGATACTGGACAAAAATAGTGCATTATCTAAATTTTCTGTCTTTGTTCTTTTGTCTTGAAACAAAATGAACCAAAAATTCAAGGCTGGAAGCTTTCACTAAGAATTAAAACCTAATCCTAAAATTTTAATTTTCTTAACGCTACAGCTTCCTAGACAGATATCGACAACTCTTCAGCAATACTTACATTAATGAGTTGTCCTCATACTTCATTTTATTAATCAGAGGATTCGCATACATTGTTAAGAAAAATTCTTTTGAAACGGCATCAGAAGGGTCGATACGCATGTCAAGTCTTCGGACAAACAATTGTTTTTCCTGTTCTGTATATTCTGAGGCGTATGTATTCGTGTTGTGAAGCAGGTCATAAGCGATAAACTTGGTCGGCCAAAGCTTATAGTTTTGTATAATTGAATCATCAATGATCTGGGCAACAGCCTGCAGCTGCTTATTTTTGTTTTCAAAATTGAGGGCAATATCATCCAGTTCTGTATTCAATACATGACCGGCATGCAGGTGAATACGTTTCTTTTGACCCAATACTCCACTAAGCATGGTCATAAAATCTTCATCCTTACCCTTAACGTATTCCTCATCTCTGTGCTTGGCCAGAAGTTGTGGCATTTTTAAGGAATCGGTAGGATCGTATTCATAGGAAATAGATATCGGAACGACCTTTAATGTTTTAAAATAATCCGTCAGAGAAAGATCTCCGGCAGCCATCGCAAGCATTTTTAAAACACCTTGTTGCGTAGCATCATTTCCGTCTTTGGTTCTTCCCTCACGCTGGGCGATCCAAACGGAACGTTTTTCAACATGCAGAAGCTGCTCAATATACTCAGACATGATCTGGGAGCTCTTCAGCTGCTCACGAATCGGCAAACCTCTCTGGACTAAAAAGTTACGATTTAGTTTTGCTAATACATGCAGGAATGTTTTCTGAACCAGATTGTCACCAATGGCAGATGAAGTCATGATAAACTCCTTCTCCAGCAACACGAGGTTGAGCAGTGAGGTATCCAAAACAATATCCCTGTGGTTGGAAACGAAAAGGTACGGTGTATTTTTATCCAGCTGATCAAATCCCGAAGTCGTTAAGCCTTCAGAGCTTTTCGTGAGAATCTGACGAATGGTATGGGCGATAAAATTGTGCTGAAAATCACTTATCGAATGAATACTCTTAAACTGTTCTCTCCAAACCTGTTTATCAACATCAGGAAAAGTGAAACTCATCAGTGCGGTCATCATAGGATCACGGGCTATACTCCGTAACGCTTCATTTACTTCATGATCATAAAAAGGCCTGATTTCATCGAACTTCGACATGTAATTATTTAAAAATTAAAACTATTTTGCAAAAGAACAAAAATTTATCGAGGGTACGCTACAATGTTTGTTAAAGTATGTCATTTGTCGACATAGCAACTATGTTCTACATACCATTGAATTATTTACCGTAGAATTATTCACAAAACAAATATTGGGTCTGCTTACATTCTCTTCCCTTTTCCCTGGAATTAAAAATGATCATTGTGATGGCATCGTAGGATAAGCGGCCACATAGGTTTTCAATAATTTACCTTTAGCAGAGTATTCTGAAACCTTGTATCCTTTATCGGTATCTATCATCACTTCGTAACTGCCGTCTTTTTTGATTTTTTTACTTTTACCTAATCCGTATTTGATTTCCTTACTGATCAGCTTCCCTTTTTCATCAAATTTTTCTTCCATCCAGGTAGCCTCTTTTTCAAGATTCTTAGTGCTGGTACGGCTTTCTACTTTATTGGTTTTACCATAATAAAATGTACGTGTGCCTTCCACGTCATCCTCAACATCCCAGCCGGAAAGATTCATTCTTTTTGAATAAACAGCCTTTCCATCTATCGCTCTTGATTCACTTTTAAAATCACCATTCGGTTCAAATTCTTTTTCATAGAAAATACCCTGGTCAAAGTAATAGGTTTCTATAAGTTTCCCGTTTAGCTTTTTGTCTATTCTGATCAGAATATCGTCTTTATATACCGCCCTGACATCGAAAGTTTTATCCGGTGTATCAAGCTTCATTTCACCATCAATTTTACCCAGATCATTAACTTCAAATAATGATTTAAAACCTTCCGAATTACTGCCCTCTTCATCCATTATGACTATATATTTTCCAGGAGCCAATGTCTTGCCATCTTTATATCTTATATGTTGCGGTTCATGCTTTTCCATTTCCTTCCCGATACTGAAGTCCTGTAAATCGCTTTGTTTAATAGTAGTCTGCGCTTTTGTAAAAACGGCGGTGACCAGCAGTGAAAGGATACCTATTTTAAGTTTCATAAATGAATATTCTATTAGTTTTTTGATCTGGTTAAGATAGAGATATTATTCTACACCAAACTTCCGGTAGAAAGTCAGATCTTTTATAAGGTAAATCAGGACATAGCAGATGCTATTTCCAAAGTGCGAGAGCCAAAAAAACTAAGAATTGGATGGTCTACTCTGAATCTTTGTTGAAATAAATATTTACTTTACTTTTTCCAAAAGATATAATTTCGCCCCTGAAAATGCCAGTTTAGGCATCAGGTTTCCTTCCAGCACCATGGTTTTATTGTTGACATCAATCACTGAAATATAATTATTGGAATTGTATTCTATATAGTTTTCTTTTTCTTTGGTGACAGGATTTTTACCGAATTCCAAATCGTATTTTACCCAGTCTTCCTTTTCTGAACTGCAGTGTACGGGTTTGAATTTGGATTTTTTAGCCTTGAAAATAATCTGATCAAAACCTTCCGTACATTCCGAAGTAAAGGAACTTTGCGGATTCTGATCATTCGTAAAGTCTTCGAAAGAGCCTTTATACGCTCCCACTACTTTCCAGGTCCCGTCCAGACGATCTTCGTCTATTTTTCCTTTGGCTTTACTTACGGCCCAGCTAATTCCATTGACTGTTCCTTTTACGGCTTTGTAGCTTACATTGACAGCACCCTTTACGACTTTAGCCGCTGTGGAAACCACGCAAGAGTTTAATACAAAAACAGCTGAAGCGAGGAATACTATTTTTTTCATATCATCAAGTTATTTTAATGTACGAAGATAAGATTTTAAAAATATTGTGATCACTCCGGGAATGCAGATTTAGAAAGGTTCAATTTTTATGATCCATTCATCATCAGGAGCATATATATTTTCGCTGCATATAAAAACAGCAAAAACTTACGTCTTTGCTGTTTTGTATCCTAGATTTTTAAAGCTTACTATCTAATGAATACCATCCTTATGTGATGTGCTGCGGCAAGATAAATCCTTTAGGTTCATAGCTTTGGTGCCTGAATTATAGGATGAATATGGCCTAAGCTAATCCTGCCGAATGTATTTTACCTCAAAATCTAACGGTTTCTCACCTTGTACACCGTATTTTGGAGTGATAAAACCCTCTGGCTCATAACGCTTTGTACCGGATATATAATACCATTCATTAAGACAGGTTACCATCAGCTTGGTATGATATACATAATTCTCGGCTTCTTTTTGATAAGCGCCGAAATCGGGCAGACATTGTGAAATCTCCTCCAACTCAGTTACAAAGTCATCATGAAGCTTCATGGCTTTAGCCAATGATTCTTCAAAAGAAAGGTGCTCGGTATGATGAAATAAAAGGATAATATTAAAATTGTCACTTTCACTTGCCATTTCTTTTCTTATAGAAGCAAAGTCGTTTTGTATTGCTATAATAATGGCATGAAGGAAAAGTACCCGCTGAATTGCCGGATGTTGATAAATATCCTCCGGAAGTGCAAATCCCACTGCGGGATCAATCATATTACCATAGGCTATCTGACCAATTGAACGGCTCCTGATTAATAAGAAACGGGCTAGTGTGGGATAGGTTTTACTGATTTTAAAACGGGATTCTTCCATAATTCCATACGTTATAAATTCCCAGAAGCTTTTTGCCATTCTTTCTATCCAAAATTGAGGCATGCCATTAGCAATCCATTCTTTTCTGGCCTGTTCCATCTGTCTGAATATACCGATTTCATCAGGACGGACACTTTCCCCTGTCATTACTTCAAAAACACGGTCTCTAAGTGCTTCAATTTCTTCCAGCGGCATAATTTCTACGTAGTCATCAAAGTAGGTTTCATACAACAGAAACCTGCATATAGGCTTAAGCATATCTGGATTACTCGTGGTGGGTGACATGTAAGCGGATACCTTTACTAAATTTTGGTTAATGTATCTTCTCATGCTCTCTGGTCCCAGATAAGCATAATCTTCTTCTATCCATTGTTTTTCTATCTCATCAAAAGCAAACATCAGAGGACTTGGGATATATGCCCAGGGATATTTAGGAATTGGGATTTGAAGTTCTTCTTTCATAAATTTTTTATTTGTAGGTGTTTTTGAGTTTACATTTCTTAAAGTAATTCTGGAAAATATGCATTTTATTAAGTTTAAAAGTATTTCCTCCCCATATCGCTTGCACCGGAATTATAATACCAATTCGGACAACCACTTATTATCAATTTAACTGATTTTTATATCATTACTGATTTCTGGCCAGGCAAAACCTACTCCTCCATGTTGGTATCTTTCAGTTTCCAGATAAAAAGAATTCACGCCCTGAAGTCCAACTCCTGCATAATAAACGAACTTGTCTACATGCTCCTGATATTCACCAAACTCGCGGTATTCAGCATGTAAGGCAAGTACTTTTGCCAATTCTTCATTATGGATGCGGAATGCCTGTGAACAAGCATCCTTCAATGAGAGATTATATTCCTGTTGCAATACAAAAACCAGGTTAAAAACCTCTGTGCCCTTCGCCATTTCTTTTGGCAGCGAGTGAATATCATTTTGCCAGGCAACAACCAGAGTCATATGAGATATCATTTTCTGAACAACAATGTGCTCAAAAATATGCTCAGGAAGAACAAGACCTGATTCAATCTCACCTAAGATCAGATAGGGACGCATAAGAACAGAATATTCACGAATTGTTTTGAAAAGCGTAAGTGACGGCGGACGTTGTGCTATTTTATAAGGGTACTCCAATTCAATCCCATATCTGAAGGATTGATAAAAATAGTAAATAAAACGCTCCACCCATAGGTCGGGCATCAAGGCGCGGAATTCATCCCTTATTAACGCCATATGTTGATAGAGAGCATTTTCATCCTCCTTTGGTTGTGCACCCTTGAGAATGTCTACACAACGAGTCCGTAACTGTTGGATTTCCTCCAGAGACGAATGCTCCACCTGATCATCAAGAGCGACGTACTGAAGCATAAATCTGTTGCAGGGAATACTCTGTTCATAGGTTAAGTCCGGCCACATACGAGCCGTGCACATGTGGAGCCTCATTTTTTTGTATGTGTTGCGTTGTTTTTCTGTCAGGAAAGTGTAATCATTGTCAATCCATCCGTCCATATCTTTCCCCATTTGTTCTGCATGTGGATTGATAAGGTCAGGCCAGGGATAATGGCCCCGTGGCAGATAATCTTTTGAATTATATTCTTCTGGTTTCATTTTGTTTAAAGTCTAAGTTTTTAAATTATAGAATAGTTATAAGTTGGGTCCTCTTTATATTTGGTTCAGCTTTTCTTTCAACTCCCTTGCTTCTGGAAATTCCATGGCATTGTAACGGCCAAGTTTTGTAGAGATGTTCTTCCATCCGCTCAGGACCATGCTCATATAATGAACCCAATTCACTACAGCATCCTGCCAGATCCCAAAGTCAGGCAGAGAAGCTTGCAGGGCTACAAACTCTTTCAGGTCTTCATTATGAAGGCGCAGATCTTCCAGACACGCATCTTCCAATGAAATTTGCCGTTCGTGCTGGATTACTTTAACAATATTGTAATAGACACTGTCCGTCGCCTCATCTTTCACCACCGACTGCACTTCGTTGAAATAGGTGACCAGATGGCAAGCCAGGGTCTGCAGGCGGCAAATCACCGGATGATTGTGGATCTCGGGAGGCAGAACAATTCCCGTTTCCACCTCTGTAAGCTGAAGAAAAGGATACAGGCAGATAGAATTTTCCCTTAACGCAATACATTCTTCTATGGTTGGAAACATCTTTTTTTCCTTGTATATGAGCTCAGTTTCCAGCCCTGTAAAATACCTGCTGATCATCTTTGTAAACCTGACGATAGATTCCTGAGGAATAAACTGCAACAGCTCCTGCCTTAATGAGGCCAACATAGCTCCCAATGGTATTGTAGATTCTGCAGCGCTTATTTCACCATTGAGAACTGCAACCGACTGGGTGTGTATGTTTTTAATATCACCAGATACGCTTTCCTCATACAGATCGTCATTGTACAGCGTCCACAGCATCAGTCTGCAGATAGGTTTGAAGCGTTCAAGTGATGCGGTAGGAAACCACTGAGCAGCGATATGTGCCGTTTTGGTTTTTTTGTACTTTTTGCGAAGATCAGGATTCTGCTCATAAAGCCACAGATACTCCCCATCTATCCACTGATTTTCAGTAATTTCCTGCAACTGGTCTGCATGGGGATTCTTTAACGTCGGGAAGGGGTAATTAAATTTTTTGTTGAGTAGTTCAAGTGTGTTCATGGTTTTATAGTTTTTTAAATTTTACATAACGGTTAATATAGATGAGTATAGTTAGGGCAAAGTCGTTCAATATGAAATGGACAGGATCATGCGGATATAGGATGCATCAAACAACATTTAAGTATACATTTCGTCGATAAATTGTCTGTCTTTAAATGTCACTTAACCCATCGTTTTATTCTTTTGATGTATCGAAACCCGGACTCGTATTGAAAATAGTTTTAAAATAAATTAATCCCAACCTAAACAGTATTGACTGTAATTTGGCTAAAAGGAAAGGTTGATCAAATAGCAAATCTTTATTCAGATTGACCTTGTATTTTCTTTAATAGGTATTAATGGGTTTTGGAATCCGGAACAGGTTCACTACTGAATGGTATTGTCAAGAAAAATTTTCATAGATTTCAATTTAATGGTTGATGTTTTTATGGTATTAGTTTATAAGAATGAAAATAATAAAAAAATGCGATATGATTCAAATTTATTTCACACTTATTTGATATTAATCGACGTAACATACTGATATGATACTATTAATAAGCTTTTAAGCGTTCATAAAATGTGTAAGGATCATTTGAAACATGACTTTTTTCACTTTTTTTTATCATTTTTTCGGCTTATTTATCTCCTATTTTTAGTAGGGAGAAGTTAAAATAATTGCCAAGCAGGAAATTTGCTAAAGAAATTCATTTATGATTAAATTATTCTTTTTTGTGTTATTACAGCCCAGATCTAATGATATAAACTGTATTTTACTTAATAAAGCAGCCCTGCAACTTCTTGTAAAGCATAAACAAAATTACAAATCAGGTGATTTATCATTATTTCATTTACACAATTAAACACAAAATGCCCTAAAAAATATCTATTTCAATATCAACATCTATTTCTTCTATTTTAATATCGTTCCTATTTTCAAATAGAAATGTACCTTTTGCCGTAAAAGCTTTATTGTAGGATATATCCCTATTCTCTTGACCTGGCTCTACGATAACGTTAAAAGAAAAAAAACCGTCATCAACAGAAAATGTTTTATTGGGAATATCAACCCAAATATCCGTTGGATTAATGTCTACTCTCCAATGTTCACAAGCATAATTTTCTGGTTGCGTATTGTTTAATACATCATTCCATACATTATAATCACTGCTTAGTTTTTATGCAATGTGATCTCTGATTTTATCAATTTCCATAGTTAATAGTTTTTGGTGTTAATCAAAATTGAAAAGAACTTATTATTAAGCCACCACAGATCTGCATAGATACCTCCTCAGCCTCTTCATCGGCAAATACACAAATATCACAGACAATATCCCCGCCAGCACCCCAACAAGCACCGCCATGGCAGTGGCGTCCAGTTTATAATACTTTGACAAACTGAATTGTGCCAGCATCAATACAGACAAAACTAACAAGCCAGTAATGAGACCATGTACAATACTGAGTTTCGTCATCAGTTTCTTCTTATTCAGCTGGTCATCTACCGTAAATTCAATGGCGCCCTGCTCGGAAGCAATGATTACCCTGTTGATAATATCGATGGTAAGGACTACCGGTAGGAATATAGCCATAGGAAGGGTTAGCCGGGCCAGGTTTTGAGTTCCTGAAAAGAAGTGCGTATATCCTAATTCCTGAAAGCTGGCGTACGCAATAATGAAATTGAAAAATACATTCGGAAGGACATAATAAATCGTGCGCTTGATTAAAAAGCGTTTCAGGGTGGTTTTCTTGAGTTTTTTAGGTTGCGCAGGCTTCAGTTTAAATTTCATAAAGACGAGGTCAGGAGTTCAATGGCTTTATTTTTAATTTTCATAGCTTCTTCTTTCGGAAGGAAATGCTCGTTGGACATAAAGGTAAAATCCATTTGTTGGTTGTACGTTGTGGTTACCAAAGTATTCGAATTCAGCCAGGGAAATGCAACCGTTGGGCTGATGATCGTTTCCAGCGTAAAATGCTTATAATCATTGGGAATATCAATTCTACCCATATTGGATAATGTGATATCATGCCCTCCTTTACTGGATTTCAACATAGCAATCATACGATCTACGACCGGATGCATCTGCTCGCCCATCCACAAAAGTTTTCTCGCTTCGATCTTATCTATTTTCTGAAGAAGTTCTTTTTTGATCTCCCTTGCATTGTCCATGACATCCTGGCTGCCCTTTTTTAACGGAAGCTCAACCGTTGGCGCAAAAGCAAACAGATGATCTTTTCTGATCTCGGGAATAAAGTGGCGTACATCCACCGGACTGATTACTTTTCCTTTCGCCTGCTTCCCTTGTATTTCTTTAAAAGCCTGCATGTAGGCTGCACAAAGTAAAGCGTGTATGGAAATGCCGTGAGCTTTGCATTTTTCAGTGATTTGAGTCGTCATTTGGGAGTTTTCCTTCCAATGAATGACATAGTTTTTCCCGAGATTTCTTATTTTGCTTTTTCGCTGCATCATAAAAAAGAACCGGGCCATCAGCAGGTAAATGCGAGCTTTCCGTTTCTCTTTTTTCGTATTGAAATCCAGAGGCAGAAAATCATCGACTGAACTGAATACCGGATAAGGATTCATCTCAAAAGAAGGATCATCCAAAAGACCAAGAAGTTCCCGCATCAGAGTGACCAGGGAGGTTCCGTCGCAGATACAGTGAGGCATTACCCAAAGGATTTCCGAAGCACCCTGTCCCTTTACCCATACCAGTTGGGCAAGCGGTTTCTTTTCGTCTTTAAATAGCCTGAACCACTCTTTTTCAGATTCCCGCAACCAGTCCTCATCCGTTTTCCGGTCAACAATACGGAGCGGGATCGGTTCAATCTCTTTTTCTTCTGTAAAAAAAGGATACTTTTCACTGTGCCTATCAATCCTGGTTCTCAGCAAAGGGTGCTTCTGCTGGATTTTCGTCAAAGCAGCCCTAAAGTTTTCTTCAGGGATTTCCCCTTTTATTTTTGCGGTAAATACACAATTGACCGGTGTTTCTGGATCAACGTACATAATCCTTTCCACCATCATTAATTTTCTTCTGATCATAATACAGATATAGGATCTAGTTGTTCTTTTACAGTCTGAATCAGTTCATCCCGGATCGCTAACGCTTCAGCATACGGTAAATATCCTTCGCTTCCTACGAAAGAAAAATCCATTTCTCCATTGAATGTTGACGTTACCATCGTGGTGGTATTTCCCAAAGGACCAATCACGGAAGGACTAAAAATGGTCTCCAGTGTAAAATCCTTGTATTGATGAGGAATCTGAATGCGTCCCAAATTGGAAAACATACAATCATTGGAAGATTTTCCATGTTTTAAAAGCTTGGTGAAATTCTTCAAAGCATCATGAGCAGACTCTATCACCATCATGGTAATGTAGGGATTCAGTTTGGAGGTCTTACGCTCTACAGACTCCTGCATCAGTCGTAAATTCTCAGAAAAGCTTATTTTATGATTTGCTGAGACCACGATCATCAGACCGAAAGCGAAAATATGATCCTCTTTGATCTGCTTCGCAAAACGCCTGATATCTACCGGACACGAAACCTTATTGAAGGAAGCATCCCCTTTTACCTTCCTGAATGCCTGAAGTACCGCTGCACATAAAAACGTGTTCACCGTAACTTCCATTGATTTGCAGTAGGCAATTAATTCCTTGCTCATTTCTTTGTCAAATTTCCAGTGGATCAGGTAATCGTTTTGTCGCTCAACTGCTTTTTTTCCGACAGGAATACATTTGATCGCCGTTGCTGCGACCCTACCGATCACTTTCGCTTTCAGCTTTTGTCTGCGGTTCGTCAGAATGTCTGCCGGAACGACATCATGAATTCCCAGAATAGGATTTTCTAGTCCAATTTCCGCTGAAGGATAATCCAATATCGTTAAAAATTCATAGAGGAAAGCCATCGCCGAACCTCCGTCGCATAAACAGTGATGAAATGAAAAAAGCATATCCGAAACCTCTTCCCCCTTGATCCATATGAACCTGAGAAGGGGTTGCTCTCCATAATGAAACAACGTCTGCCATTCTCTTCTGGATTCCTCCTGCCAGTCGTTCTCCCCTTTTCGATTCACAATTCGTATGGGGATCGGCAGATGTTTTTCCAGTACTTCAAACCAGGGGATATTTTTTTCATCATGGCTGATGAGTGCTCTCAACCACGGATGTTTGCCCTGAAGCTGGCTCAGGGCATATTGAATATCTTCTTCCTTAAAGATACCCCGCAAACGGAACGGAATCACCGCATTAAAAGGTTCTGTTCCGTCACCCAGCAGCATGCGCTCACCAAATAACAATTTTCGTCTCATAGGCTTATCCTAAAACTAATGATGGTTGTTCTTGTTGTACAAAGCCCTCCAGTAGCTCTACAGCCAGATCATTACCGCCTGCATTGAGTAAACTGGACTGAACTTCTTTCGCTGCGTTTCTGTATACCGGATTTTCCAGCAATTCAAAAACAGTTTCACGCAGGGCCTCCACCCGTAATCGTTTGTATCGGATGCTGATTCCACAGCCTGCTTTTTCAATCAATTTTGCAATATGAAAATGATCGTAGGCAATTGGGGTAATGAGCATCGGTAATCCATTGGTGAAGGTATCGTTAACGGTATTGAAACCACCGTGGCAGATCACCATATCCATATGCGGCATCAGTGCAGATTGAGGCACAAAACCGCTTACAATAAAATTAGAAGGCCATTCCTCAAATATGTCCGGCGGAGTGGCCGCGATAACCGTTACAGGCTGATTGGCAAAGGCTGCAATCACCTTTTCAAAAAAGGCTTTCCGGATATCCACCAGCAAAGTACCCAATGACACAAATATTTTCGGGGTCGTAGAAGCTTCCAGTTTTTCCCAGTCAAAAGGAGCCGGGTTGGGACGTCCCTTTACCGGACCGACAAATCTCATATGTGATGGAACCGTTTCAAAATCCGCAAACGTCTGTGAGGTGAATACCAGATTTAATTGATTGGAATGGATAAAAATACCTTCATCATCAATCCCCACTTCTTTTTGAAGATCTTTGATCAGGTTTTGCTGCCACTCAAATATTTTGGGTGCGCTATTCGCAGTATCACCCATAACATCAGGAGGAACAGGTGTAGTCGTCACACATGGAATATTGTGTTTGTGGGCAAAAAGAGCTCCTCCAAAGGTGATGCAGTCATTCACCAGAACATCAGGTTTCCACTGCTGAACAAGACGCTCCAGTCCGGGCATCATCATTTTAGCAAACGGAACATAGGTTTCCTCGAGTGCCAGTTTCATGACTTCAGGTCCTGAACAGGCCGGCCCATCATCCTGTCTCTTTAAAATACGCTGAATATCCTCCTGAAACGGAATAAGATCTTCTTCAGGATAAAAATAACTTCCTCCTTCCGGAATATGTTTATTATCTAATGGAGTAATTCCAAACCATTTTACTTCGTGTCCACGGGCTATCAGGCTGGCTCCCACACTTAAGGTTGGGCTGATGTGTCCAAAAAACGGTGGAATCACAAATAAAAATTTAGAGCCAGATTTTACTGTTTCGGCAGCAGGGATTAATGCTTTTTCAAGCAAATTGGCTGCAGTGGCTGTGCCTCCGGCTTCGGTGAAAGATTCCCGAACCGTTTCGGCAGCTTCTTTATATTCTGAATGATGCAAGATATTTTTCACGGCCTCTTTTAAGTGATGGGATTTAAATCTGTTAAAATTAAGACGCTCTCCTGCTCCGGTACGCACTACACGTCCAGCTACATGAGACTGATCATACGCAATCGGGATCACCACCAACGGAAGACCGTTGGATAGGGCTTCAGAAACGGTATTGTGACCACCGTGGCAAACCACTCCATCCAGATGTGGCAGCAGATCCAGTTGTGGAACCTGATGATAGACCATAAAGTTTTCCGGCCAGCTATCAAAAAGCTGCGGATCAGAAACCAATACAACTGTCATATCTTCATCTTTAAAAGCATCAACCACTTTTTGGAAGAACGCTTTTTTATGATCATGATCGAAAGTCGTTCCGATGCTTACCAGGATCTTTTTGCTGGTACTGCTTTTCAGTCTGTCCCAATCAAATTCACTGGAGATGCGACGTTCCGTAAGAACAGGTCCCGTGAACTGATAGTTTTCCGGCAGATCCATTTCGCCAAAGAAATATTTTGAGGTTAAAACAAGGGTTAACAGATCCGAAGAAGCTAATGAACGGTTTTCCGTTACCCCCAGTTCTTTCTGCAGTTCAATGATTTTGTTGACTTCCCACTCGTGTACTTTAGGCAGCTCATCCATCATTTTAATGGCAGCCGGTGCGGTAACGGAGGTGCTGTAGGGAAGATTCAGTTTTTTAGCGGCAATAGCTGCCGCAAATAGCTGATGATCCCCAATCACCATATCGGGTTGATATTGTTTTAGTAAGGTAACGATTCCATTGTAGCAATGTCTGTTTAAAGGAATCAATACGTCATCGTAAAGAAACTTAATACTGTCAATACCATACACTACTTTTTTAGAAATAATATCGAGATAGCTTTCACTTTCTCTTTTTTCTTCGTCGGTTTGGTCATATTGAATCAGTAAAAGTTCTCCCCCGACCGGAAGTTTCGTACTTAAATTTTTGTCAAGACTGATCCAGGCCACTTCATGTCCTCTTTGCAGTAATTCTGCACCGATGCTTAAGGTTGGATTGACATGGCCTGTCAATGGTGGAACAACAAATACAAATTTAGCCATGATTTTGTGTTAATGCGTTAGATAATGATTGAGATAAAAAATGAACCATCGATTCTGCGATCTGAACAGGTTCCTGGATCGGGACATTGTGATCACCGGGAATCAGTTCCAGTTCAGATGAAATGATCTGTGTTTTCAGCCATTCCCCTGTAGGTTTACAGTTGGATTCAGATCCGTAAAGCAAAAGTGTAGGAATATCCAGGCTAGAGAAATTTACTTCACTCAAAAAGTTTTTTTCCCTGATCATATCTGCCTTGATGCTGGTCTTTTCAAACAGGAATTCATACATGCGGTGATTTTTCTCCATCTGCCTTTTGCCCATCTGCACTTTGGTAGTGTCCGTAAAATTGGCCACATAATGTTCTAGGAATTCTTTGCTGTATTCATCGATGATGTTACGGGCCTTTTCGTCCTGAGGATCCGGTGCTTCTATAACGACCAGTTGACTGACACGTTCCGGTTCTTTCAATGCGGTTTTCAAAGCGATAAGACCTCCGAAACTGTATCCGGCCAGATGCACTTTTTTAAGGTTTAAAACATCCATCAGAGCCAGTAAATCGGATGACATACTTTCCAGATCGTAGCCGTCTGTAAAACGCTCGCTCATGCCGTGGCTTTTCAGATCGTACATTACCACGTGAAAATGTTTCGCCAGAATCGGGGCAATATTAAAATAATAAATGGAGAGGTTGCTGAACATCCCGTGGATAAGCACCACCGTCTGTTCAGCCCCTTTATTGAGTTCCTGAATATGAACCTGTTTATGATTAACCGTGATTACTGGCATTCGTAGATATAATTAATAATCATACTCAGGTCAAGGTCGATCAACTGATCTAAGTCCATAGAAGACAGCCATCCCGTAAAATCAATCTGATCCCCGAAATGCGCTTTGATCTTCTCGGAAAAAGAAACGATTTCTATGCTGTCCATTTCCAGATCTTTGGTGAATGAACTGTCCGGAGTGATGTCCATTTCCTCTACAAATTCAGCGCCTATCACTTCAGCAATAAAACCTTTTAAAAGAGTGAACAATTCTTCGTGATTCAATTTTAATGTGTGGTTTATAGTGTCCATCCGATAATATATTTTTTATGTTTAATAGTTTTTATTTCAGTTTGGTTGATCCACAAGTGATCTCCCTCAATATGGGTGATTTCAAAGGCTTTTGGATTTCCTTTCAGTCCGGTTCCCAGAAACTTTCCGTAAGCTTCTTTGGCTACCCAGAATTTGGTGGTCCATTCCGCCTGATCTCTGTCTTTTAATAAGGTTAATTCATGATCAGTAAATACCAGATCATAGAATCCGGAACTGCGTTCTTCAATGATCTCCATGTCGATTCCCACCGGACCGCCCTGACGAGCAATACCTACCGCATCTTTTTCTTTATGCGCCAAAGAAATATGGATATCTTCAGTGACATCGCCTATCAGATAAGGTTTTCCGACTTCATCCTTCCCGATTTCAAAAGTAATGGGAAAACAAGGATGATTCTTCTTTTCACGGAGAAGATTCCGAACGGCATCTTTCACCGCTACACGGCTCACCATCCATTCTTTTCGTTTATTAGGAAACAACTGCTGATGATATTGTTTTTCAGTCTGGTTGAAATATCTTTTGAGAATAAAATCCCAAGAAGCGACTCTCGTGTACGCCTGATGAAAGAAAAATACCTCAGGGGCTATTTCTTCCGAAAGACGGTTATGTAAAGGCGACATGGAAACGTTCCAAAGCGGCTCGTCAATTTCCAATCGGCGGTTTTGCCAGCCTGTAATCGCGCACCATACTTTTCCGTCTCTTTTGAGAATGATATCTGCAATGGCAAATTCTTCATTGAGTTCGGTCAGGATGCAGGTACATTCAAAAAGGCCGTCCTGATCTTCCATATCACCAAAGAATTCAATATCTCTGATTTTCACAGGGAAAGCAATACGGTCTTTCGTTAAGGTTAATTGTAACCACAGTCCGAATAACTGTCCGGCATTATCCAGCAAAGATCCTTTTCCTCCATTTCCTTTAATTTTTCCTACAATTCCTTTCGTTCCTACTGCTGAAATCTCTGTAATTCCCTGGTACAGTTCTCCATGGAACATATGTTTGTCATAGATCTCTTCAGGTGTTCTTTCGATAGGCAGAAGATCTCCGATCGACAGGTTAAAGGCAGGAACAGCAGGTGCAGATGAAGCAAGTAAGACTTCTGCATTCGCAAAGTTCTCGATATCAAGGTAAGCATGATTAGGTGAACGCCATTCTCCTTTGACTGTTTTTTCAAAAGGTTTCGCTACATTCATCCATTGAAACACACTTACATTCATAATTTTATGAACTCGGGTTCCCTGAATTTCGGCCTGTGCTATTTCTGCTAACTGCTCAAAAATCATGGTCATCGGGATCACCGGCTCCATATCAGAAACATTGGTCCAACCTTTCGGCTGTCTCAATAAACTGTGATCGATGAGGTAAGGATGGGTATCTAAAGTTACATGCAGAAGTTTCGAGAAATTTTTGCTGATGGGCGCTCTAGGAACCACAGGTCTTGGAACTGTAATTTCCGGACGGCTTTGAAACAGTGTCAATACTTCTTCCTGCATCCGGATCATATCGGTGATATTTTCCTGGAAAGCCTGAACAAGAGGATGACCGGTCTTAGCTACCGTCGCTGAAACTGCATTTTGTTTTGGCATCTCAAAAGACTGAGCCAGATTTTGAATTTCTTTAAAATTACGAATGATCGGTGACCCTAACTGTAATTTGATTCCCTTTCCTGATGATTTTTTAGATTGGTTTTGTATTTCTAAAAAGTCCAATGCTACTGTTTTACCTTCCACAAATAATGCGGCTACCACACGCTGCAACTGAGCAAGTGCAGATCTTGTGGCTACGCTGGAAGCAATCGTACTGAATGCTTTTCCTTTTAGAGTATCATCGATAAATCCGATCAATCCTCCGGTACCAATCTGGATAAAGAATTTCGCTCCTTCTTCGTACAGTTTATCCGTCAGTTCACGGAAGCGGACCGGCTGAACCAAATGCTCCGCGCTTAGTTTTCTGATGGCATCCTGATCGGCAGGATATGGTTCTAAAGTCGTTGCCGACCATAACGGGATTTTCGTCTTTTGAAACTGCGCTTTTTCCATTCCCGCTAAGATCACATCCAGTTTATCAGCGATAAACGGTGAGTGAAAACCGGATTGGAACGGCAGAATCTGATGAAAAATCTGTTTTGATTTTAACAATGGAACTAGCTCATCCAAGGCTGCATTACTGCCACAAAGGATCACCTGATTAGGACAATTGTCATTAGAAATATATAAGTTTGGAATGGTATCGATAAAAGGCTTGACGGCATCAATTCCCGCTCCAATCGCGATGAATCTGGAATCTTTCAATTCAAAGGTTTCCGGATTCAGAACATCAATCAAAGCTTTCACAGAATTCACTTCTGCCAGTTCGGAGGAATATCCAGCGAGCCATTCTCCCAGGCTGTGTCCCGCATTCATATCAGGAACAATTCCCAGTTTTTTCAGGGCGTTATCAAGGATGCTGCATTTGTTGAAAATCCCCAATGCATCGGTTAATAAACCTTCCCCTTCTGTTTCGATAGGTTCGGTTAATCCAAAATAACGGCTCACACTGTCCACTTCCCCTTTCGCAAGGCCATCCAGCCCAGGAAATACGAAGGCGATTTTACCTCCATCTTTCAGTAAAGGTGTGTTGGTGTACCAGATATCCTGTTTATTGCGCCATGGATTATCTTTAGCTACAATTTTAGTAGCCTTTTCTATTCTTTCAGGTGTCGGGTCGAATAAAGCAATCCGGTAATCCCCTTCTCCTACTCTGTTTTCGTTGTTTTTTAAAGCAAAAAGTAATTCTTCGTGCGTGGGTCTTGCCAATACTAAAACACGGTCTTTTTTCGGCATATCATAGCCTTCCAAAACAACGTGTGCATTGATCCCTCCAAATCCGAAGGCATTAACTGCCGCTACTTTCGGCAAACCTGTTTTTGACCAGCTTTTCGGTTCCTGTACCGGAGCAAAACGGGTATGCTCCATATCTGCAATTGGATTTTCGCAATATAATGTAGGCGGTAAAGTATCATGATGAAGCGCCAGACAAGTCTTGATTAAACCTGCGATTCCGGCAGCCGGCATAGCATGTCCGATATTGGATTTAACGGATCCGATTCCGGCAGTCTGGGTCGTTTCTTCTTTAGTAAAAAACTGGGCTAAGGTCTGAAGTTCTGTTTTATCTCCAAGCGGTGTTCCTGTGCCATGAGCTTCAAGATAACCGATCTGTTTTTCGTCTATATCTGCATTGATCCAGGCCTGTTGTAAAGCTTTAAGCTGACCTTTAACGGATGGGCTCATCACGCTGGCTCCATTACCATCGCTGCTTACGCCAACGCCTTTGATCACGGCATAAATTTTATCCTGATCACGGACTGCATCTTCTAATCGTTTTAAAACGACAAAACCACAACCTTCACCAATTAATAATCCATCTGCATCGCTACTGAACGGCTTTATTTGTTGTTGGTGAGACAAAGCTCCCAACTGAGCAAAAATACTCCAGAAAGCAGCATTTTGTCCGGTATGAACTCCACCTGCGATGACCATATCACAACGGCCACGGTTAAGTTCCTGAACTGCATGATCTACGGCAATCAGGGCACTTGCACAGGCAGCATCTACTGTAAAAGCAGCACCGCCTAAATTGAAACGGTTAGCAACCAAAGAGGCAACCAAATTAGGAATTAATCCCATGGCTGTATCCGCTGCAAAACGTCCTTTTCTTTCCTGAAAAGCATGCTTCACCTTTTCGATATCTGTTGAAGATACCTGGGGCAGCAATTCCTGTAACAGCGAAGAAATCTGTTCTCCGGTGCGCACGATTTCGATGGCGCGGATAGCTCCAGGACCGGTATAGTTTCCTTTACCAATGATGATTCCAGTTTTCTCAAGAGAAGTTCCCTTTTGAAATACACCGGCATCTTCCAAGGCTTTCTGCACCAGATCAAGGGTTAATAAATGATCCGGCTCCGTACCTTCTACTGCTAACGGAAGAATCCCAAAAGCCGTTGGATCAAATTCATAATCTGAAATAAATCCACCGCGTTTACAGTAAAATCGGTCGACAGGACTGGTAGCATCACTGAAGTGTACAGGATCAATCCTATCAGCAGGAGCCAATTGGGTAGAATCTACCTTATTGACAATATTCTGCCAAAAAGTGTTGGCATCCTGTGCCCCGGGAAAGACACAGGATAGGCCAATGACAGCAACATCTGTTTTTTTCATAGTTATCGTATACAGAGGTTTACCAGTTGTTTCCTGACATGATCAATACCTGACTTTCGGTTCCGTATTTGATCTCGTTAAGAAAAATTTCTTTCCCCTGATCCAATGGAATTAAAGAAATACCGCGGCGTTCATATTCTGTTTCCAGAGTCGATGAAACCATTCCGGCTCCTTTCCATGGGCCCCAGTTGATGGAGATTACTTTTCCTTTTAATTTTTTGTTTAACGCTTTCGCATAATCATCCAGTACGGAATTGGCGGCAGCATAATCTGTCTGACCTTTGTTCCCATATACTGAAGCGATACTTGAGAAGAGCACTACAAACTGACAGTCAGCTCGAAGTTGTTCGGCCAATACACGAAGCGGTTTTACTTTGGTATCGAATACGCGTTCAAATGAGCTGGATGTCTTCTGTCTGAACAGTTTGTCCTCCAAAAGACCTGCTCCATGAATGACTCCGTCTAAACGAGTGTATTTATCGTAAATATTTTTGATTAAATCTGATAATCCTTCTTCGTCACAAAGATCTAAGGATTGATACATCACTGTACTTCCCAGCTGTTCCATATCTCGGATCGTACGCAGGATCTGGTTGTTTTTGAAAATTCTTACGGTCTCTTTTTCTATTTCAGCAGGAGAAGTGAATTGTCCGGATTTAATAAGATAGCTTCTTATTTCTTCCTTGGTTTTCATGGCTTCCACTTCTTTAAGGTCTGCTATGACATCTCTTGGATCTGCCGATCTTCCTACCAAAATATAGGTACACGGGTACGCTCCGGACATATGCTTCACCAGTTCAGCAGTGATTCCCTGTCCGCCTCCGAGTACTAAGACAACAGATTTCTGATCCAGTTGAATATGTGCCTCCTCAAGGCTTGTTGACAATGGAGAAGGGATAATATCTATTTTGTGTCTTTGGTCGTGTTTGTAAACGACTTCAGAAGGTTTATCAGTCGTTAATATTTCATTTAAAGTGATCTCCGTAATCCTATCAACTTCCTGTGGCGTGCTCAGACTTATTAATCTGCAAGAAGTTTGTTCAAATTCTCTCGCCAGACTTTTGAAAAGTCCCGGATAGCCTTTGTAATGACGTAAAAGACGGGTATCAGTCAATTCCTGAATATGAGCAGGAATGTCTGAAATCAGATATACCCATTTGGCTTTATCAAGATCCAGTTTTTTAATCTGATCAACATGATCAATGATGCTATGTTTTACGGTTGAGGAGAACAGATCCAGAATGATCAATCCGTCAAAATCTTTAAGATCTCTTTCTGTATCCACCAATTCCGCAATGGCACCGTATTTTTCAAGGGTGTTTTTGATCGCCATCGTTTGTGGACTGTTGTCCTGAGTGATTGCAAAACGTTTTCCCTTGATGATTTCTGTATTTTGTTCTGTAGAAACATCAGTTGGAGTCAAACCAAAACGAAGACGTGACAATACGTTTTGTACCGGTTCGGCATCATTATTCCCTGTCATCTCACTGATCCATGATGCCAGTCCTTTTAATGTTTTAATGGCAGCCAGTTTTTCCATCAGATCATCAGCCTGGTCCATATCTTCTCCAAAACCGATTTTGGTTTTAAGGTCTCCGATAATTTCCATTCTTTTAATAGAATCGATGCTCAGGTCTGCTTCCAGATCAAGATCTAGTCCAAGCATTTCTTTTGGATAGCCTGTTTTTTCGCTGACGATATCCAGAATTATATTTTGAAGTTCTTCCAGAGAGAATGCAGATTTGCTTTGCACTTCTGCTGTCGTTGTTGCTGGAGTTCCGTTTTTTTCAGGAGCAGCTGTTGCAGTTCCTGTCAATTCTGTCAACCAGGAAACGAGACCGCTTAAAGTTTTGATTGATGCTAATTTTTCCATGATCGTATCTTCATCGGCATTACCAGATGTAAGCGCTCCTAACTCACTGCGAAGCGTTCCAATGATTTCCACCCTTTTGATAGAGTCAATGCTCAAATCAGCTTCCAGGTCCATTTCCATGCCCAGCATTTCTTGAGGATACCCTGTTTTATCGCTGACAACCTGTAGCAATAAGGTTTTAATATCTTTCACCGGAGCTTGTTTTACTACAATAGCAGCTGGCTTCTCTGCATTAACCGACTGTGCAGGAATCGTCACCAAACGATCGTTCACTGGCGAGTGTACCGGCGCAGCATAAACGGGTGCAGGGCTGACTTGTGGATTCTGTCCCAGGAAGGAAAGCATCACATCACGCTGTGCCTGAATCAGCTGTTTCATGGTATTTAAATATTCCTGCATCATACGTTCAGCGGCAGGCTGAGATTCGGCTACAGGAGCTGGTTGGTTATTGGTAAAATTGTTCATGGGAATAGGATTTAATATAGGTAGCGCACCATTGGCTGGCAGGCTGCCTGTTGTTGGATGTGCCGTCTGTCCGTTCACACGCCAGATGGCTGGATTTTTCTTATACAGTTCAGGCTGGTCCATCTGAATCAGTCTGGCATTACGGCCATCGAAAAGTTTTTCGATGCTGAAGCTTCTGCCAGTTCCCAGATATTGCGCCAGCATGGAAAGAAGATGGCTCAGTTTATTTCGGTTGCTGTCTTCAACATACAGGGTCAGCTGATCTTTCTCTAAGCAGGATTTCGTCAGGCCGGAAAGAACTTTTCCAGGGCCTACTTCGATGAATATTCTGGCTCCGTCTTCGTACATTGCCTGAAGTTCTTCTACAAATCTTACGGGTTGTACCAGATGATCCGTCAGTCTTTCTTTGATTTCCGATGGACTTGTTGGATAGGTTTCCGCAGTTGTATTCGACCAAACCGGAATCTGCATTTCACTGAAAGGAATCTCTTTTAAGACCTCATCGTATAAACCTTTGGATTTAGCCAATAACGGACTGTGGAATGCACACGCAACTTCTAATTTCTTAGCAGAAATACGCTCCTGTTTTAGGGTTTCCATTAATTTATTGATCGCTGGCGTACTTCCTGCTACCACACATTGGGTTGGAGCATTATAATTGACCGGATAACAACCTTCTGTTTTGTCTAATACCAGTTGTAACTGTTCTCTTGTTGCGCTTACCGCAATCATAGTACCCGGATCTCCACCTTCTACTGAATCTAAAATGGCGTGAGCTCTTTGAATGCTCAAATCAACCAGTTTTTCTTCTTCAAAAACGCCTGCAAAACATAAAGCAGGTAATTCACCATAGCTGTGACCAGCCACCATATCCGGAACGATGTCCAGCGATTGAAGGAATTTAGCCAAAGCGAGATCAACTATCCCCAGAATGGGTTGTGCCAAGCGGGTATCTTTAATGGTTTCTTTCTGTTGTTTTAAAGCAGCTTCATTAAATGTAGCGGAAGGGAAAACTACTTTTTCCAGTTCAGGATATCCATCGATCAGATTTCGCATGGCTGGAAAAGCTACGAACAGATCACGGGCCATGTTGATTCTCTGGCTGCCTTGGCCAGGGAACAGGAATGCTACTTTACCATCGCGTCTGTTGACTGTAAATGTGTCTTTGCTTTCAATACCTGATAATGCCAGTTCGATGTTCATCATCAAATGTTCAGTAGTATCAGCGACAATGCTTAGCTGAATTGGCTTTTCTGAACTAACCGCTAAACTGTAGGCCATATCTTTTAAAGGAATATCACCGTTGATCTCTAATAAAGACTTAATCTGAGCCAATTTGATTTTAGCTTCGTCATAGGTCTCACCACGGAATACAAATAATTCCGATGGCCACGATTGCAATACGGCAGAATCGTCCTGTTTAGGGTGATTGGCAATGACTGTATGGAAATTGGTTCCACCGAATCCAAAAGCACTGATTCCGGCATACCGGTTTTTCTCGCTCCACAATCCACTTTCTGCATAAAAAGCGAAAGGACTTGTTTCGGCATTATAATAAGCATTAGGCTGCTGTAAATGAAGCGTTGGAGGTTTTACCCCATGGTATACCGCAAGAGAAGCTTTGATCAGTCCAGCCAATCCGGCCGCACATTTGGTATGCCCGATCTGTGTTTTCACTGAGCCTAAATGCGTCTGTCCCGGTATTGCTCCTGAACGGCTGAATAAATTGGTCAGTGCACTGAGTTCAGTTTTATCTCCTACAACAGTTCCTGTCCCGTGAGCTTCCACTAAACCTACTGTCGCAGGACTGATTCCTGCCTGGGAATACGCACGTTCTAATGCGCGTACCTGCCCTATTTTTCTCGGAGCCGTAAGACCAAGTGCTTTTCCGTCACTGGATCCTCCCACTCCTTTAATCACTGAATAAATACGATCGCCGTCGCGAACGGCATCTTCATATCTTTTTAAGACGAGAATTGCCACTCCTTCTCCAAGGGCAATACCATCGGCATCCCCATCAAATGTTGCACATCTTCCTTTTCTGGAAAGTGCATGAGTGCTGGAAAACATAAGATAATCATTGATCCCGTTATGTAAATCCGCTCCACCCGCGAGAACCATATCTGATTTTCCTAATATTAATTCCTGACAGGCAAGATCAATAGCTGCTAAAGAAGAAGCACACGCTGCATCTACTGTAAAGTTTCTTCCCCCAAGATCCAGGCGGTTGGTAATTCTTCCTGCAATCACATTGGCCAGAATACCAGGGAATGAATCTTCTGTGGTATGTGGAAATGCCTGCTTCACTTCTTCATGAAGTTCTCCGAATACCTGTTTATAATATCCTCTGAAACTATAGCTGTTGGCAAGGTCATTCCCTCCTTCAGCTCCGATAATTACAGAAATATTTTCTCTGTTGATATGTTTTTCACCATAGCCGGCATCTTCCATCGCACGTTTAGCCACCAATAAGGTCAAGAGTTGTGTTGGCTCAATGGCTGCCAGGGATTGCGGAGGAATTCCAAATACTAAAGGATCGAAATCTATTTTTGGAATAAATCCACCCCATTTGGAGTGAGATACATCCGGTCCGTCTGAATCGGGATGGTAATACAATTCTTTATTCCAGCGTTCATCAGGAACTTCTGTGACACTGTCTCTTCCCAAGATGATATTTCTCCAATATTCTTCAAGGTTTTTAGCGCCCGGGAAAATACATTCCATCCCAACAATCGCTACATCCAGAGGTTTTTCTGTGGATACCGGTTGTTCCGGTAAAGCAGCCTCTTCAATATATTGATAATTATCAATACTTACATTCTGATGAAGTGCGGCAACGGAGATCACACGGTTCTGCATGGTAGCCACCTGACCGATCATATACATTCCCAGATCCAGCTGTTCGCTTGTTGGAATACTGATCAATTGATCGCCTTTACGCTCTACTCCTTTAGCAGCAATTCGAAGGCGGCCTACGTTTAATTTTTCCAGCTGTTCCCAAACTTCTTTTTTATCCATTCCAGCTGCAAGAAGCTTTGTCTTCTCTGTGCTAAAATGCTGGGCAAATGCTGTATTTAGACAACGCGTTTCGTGTCCGGGTGCAGTCTCTAATAAGACTGTGTCTTTAGCCTGCATAGCCTGTACCTGAAATTCCTGCTGAATCGCTCCGGTTTGTACCGCTTCTTCAGTATAGAGATAGGCAGTGCCTATTAATACCCCCACTTTTACACCTCTGGCTGCTAACGGAGCTGCCATGATGGAAACAAAAGCTGTTGAAAATGCATTATGGATCCCACCCGCAAAGAATACACTGATCTTTTCGGGATGATCTTCTTTTAAAATACGCTCGATTTGTTTTTCCCAAAGGACCATACTTGAAAGCGGACCTACATGGCCTCCGCATTCACGGCCTTCAAAGATGAAATTGGTAGCGCCCTCTTTCAGGAAAATATCCAATAGCGCAGGGGAAGGAACGTGAAGGAAGGTTGTTATTCCGGCCTTTTCAAATACCTTGGCCTGCGCCGGTCTTCCTCCGGCAATAAGAACTACGGAAGGTTTTGCTTCCAAGATATAGGATGTCTGTTCTTCTCTCAATTCCTGAGGGGCAAATCCAAGGATACCTACTCCCCATGTTTTTTCACCAGCCAGTTTTTTAGTATCCATTACCAAAGCTTTAGCAGCTTCTCCTTTAAGTAAGGATAAAGCCACAAAAGGCAAAGCTCCCGCTTCTGCAACTGCATTAGCAAATAAAGGCACATCACTGACACGGGTCATGGGTCCCTGTGCAATGGGATAACGAAGTCCCAGGTGTTTAGCCATCAGATTGTCCTGACTGATAACCTGAAGAGCTTTCGCCTGTTTCAGATGGCCATACATTGCTTCTTTAAATCCAAAAATCATTTTTTTCAGACTTTTGAAATCTTCATACAGGTCTATAGCCAATGAAATATCCTGACCCATTGGAATATAGCTCTTTGCAGGATCAAGATCGGTAAAATATGGTCTAAGTTCTTCAATGCTTACATTTTCCGGTAACGCAGGTGAGTTGGGCCTCACCAATACACGATGGTTGGCTATAATTTTAGTTTCGGTTCCATTCAGTTTTGAGCATAGATCTTTAAAATCCTGTGGAACGGAACTCTCCGGGAACAAGGCAAGCTGACTGTCTAACACAACGCCGGTGGCTCCCAGAGATTTTACTGCTGCTGCGGTATGGAGCCCTATTCCACCCTGTACCCAAACGGGTACGCTTTTAATTTCTTTGATGATACGCTGAAACAACACAAATGTTGATTCATAGCCTACCAGGCCACCTGCCTCATTTCCTTTTATAATAATACCTTCTGCACCCAACTGTTCGGCTTGTCTGGCTTCATCCAAACTGCTTACCTGATAAATAACAGGCAGGTCCGGAGCTATATCCATTGAAACACCGGAAGGAAATATGGCAAACCTTACTTTTTTGGGGATTTGAAGCGATATAAACGTATCGTTAGGAAAGTAAATACCGAATGATGGTATATCCGTCTGTTCAAGTTGATTGAGTGCTTCCTGAGCAACTGTCAGGTCATGTCCTAAACTTAAAACGGGAAACGCACCTGCCTGGTGCAGTTTAGGCATAAGATTCACATCCGGCTTTTCAAAAGGGGTTAATCCAATAATGGTTAAGTTTTTCATTTCATTTATGGTATTGAGATAATAACTGGGAAAACTTCATAACAAAATGTCAAACCTTTCGGCATAAAAAACATTTATCAATTATGAGGGAATAAAAATAATAAATTTATACTACATTTTCAACCATAAATAAAATTTAATAATAAATTATTAACAATAAATTATTATGAATTTAAATACTGTTAAAAAAAGTAGTTTAAATTTTTATTATCAGAAATAAGACGGTACAGTCTATTAGATTCAATTATAAAGGTTTATAATTGATTATTTAAGGCAAATATAGAAATAAAAAATATAATAAATCAAAAATAAGAGAATTATTATTCTAATATTACAAAAAGATAACACACCTATAAAAGCGTATGGAATCTAGAAAAACCAACTTTGTTTTTCCGGCAAAAAAGGTCAAATAATTCGGGATGGAAATAATTAAGACTTAAATTTCAGAAGATTTTTTCATAAAAAAACAACGTTACCAAGAAGCAACGTTATGAAAATAAGAAGATTATGGAAATCATCTTTTATTAGATCGGAAAAATCACCGGATATACCTGCATGGGTTTCTAAAAGGGAAAAATAAATTTATATTAATTTTTATCGATATTTATATGCAATCAGTACAACTGTTTCACGGTTTCAATAATTCCAGTTTCAGCCTCAATAAACAGATAGATACTTCCCTCATCATGGAATAGATCACCCTTCTTCATTTCAATCTGTCCTAAAAAATATAGTGGTTTATCATTTTTAATAGGCCAATCCGGATTTTGTATCCATTTGGGTGGTTTTGTCTGGTATTTAAAAAGTTCAGCGTACCGTTGTTTTATGTATTGCTTTTGATCAGATTTGGAAAGGGTTCTGTCTTTCGGGACAATATATTTTTCAATATAATCGGCTTTTGCATCTATGTATTTGGGGCTGGCACTCAGTAAAAGATCATAATCCTCAGAACGTTGTGCTGAAGTGAGCACTTCAATTCCAATTCTATTTAAAAACAGTTTTACGGTTTCGTGAGCATTTAAAAGTCCTTCTGCAGTGGTATAGTTTTGCCCGATTAAGTACAGGAATGCAGTGGTATCCTGTAAATACGTTCCGTACCAATTAATCGCTGAATCTGAAAGGCGTTTTTCCAAGGCTGAATTGGTATAGAGCTGCTGTTCAAACTCCTTATCCGAAAGTTTTCCCTGAACAAAGTCCTTTAGAATTTGTATTTCATCTGCCATCTGTCAATATCTTTTTTTCGTACTATAGCGTTAAAGATCAAATTTAGGGATTCTGTTTATTTAAACTTTACAGAATAACCAATCATGTTTATTAAATTTTCGGATGCATTAACTTAATCTCTGTTACCGCTTTTAGCCTGTCGTACAGTCTGATTATCTTTTTGATTAAATCTATAGACCAAAGTCAGGCGATATCGGGCAGCATTAGGAATATTACTTTGGCTGATTTCGTAGTCTGATCCTATTGTTCTGCTGTTTGACTTCCTCAGGCTGAACAAATTGTTCACATCAAACATAAGCGTTGCTTTGTCTTTTAAGAAAGTTTTGCTCAGTCCAAAATCGATACTGTGCAGGGCATCTGTTCGGGTTTGGGCAGTAGCATTGGCCCCTCTGAAATTATAGAGGGTCTGGAAAGCGAGTTTATTCTTCAATTTCAACTGAGTGCTTATACGCGCAGTAAATGTACTGCCTGAATAGTCGAAACTTTGGTTCTTATAACTCCCCTGTTCGGCATAGTGAAATACATTAAACTCGGTATTTACCTGCAACCATTTGACCGGATTATAGAGTATTGAAAGTTCAAAACCGTGACGTGTTTCTTTACTGATATTAACCGGCATGGTAATAAACAGCCCCTCTGTATTCCGGAAAGTATAATCTTCCATGACTCCGGTATTTCGCTGATAGTAGAAGGATGGGTTGAAAGTAATTGTTTTCCAGTTTTTAAGAAAAGCCAGTTCAAATACATTCGAGTAAGAGGGATTAAGATCCGGATTGCCGACGTAACGGCTACTCAAATCAGTCAGTTCATTAAACGGATAAATCATCCCTAATCTCGGCCTGTTGATCCGTTTGCTGTAACTGCCCTGCAAAGTGGTTTTTTCATTGAAACGGTAACTGATATTGAGTGTTGGAAACAGCCGGTTATAATCTTTTTCAGCGGAATAGCTACCCGCACGGTCTTCAATACCGATATGAGTAAGTTCGCCACGTAAACCTCCCTGGTAACTAAAAGCTCCTGTCTTTCCGGAAAACTGCACGTAAGCACTCCCGATCAGCTCTTTATACAAAAGATGGTTATCAATCTGATCAATGATCTCCCAACCTGTCGAATTCTGCTGTTCAGCGATAAAGTCACTATTTACCCTGCGATCCTCCATTTTCAAACCGAATTCCAGGGTTGAGGTGCTGTCCAGAGGCTGTACCATGTCTGTCTTGATCATAAAATCTTTACTCTCGCCCATCGAACTTGTTCTGATCATCGGCAAAGCGGCTTCCATCGGGAAGACTTTGTGGGTTGACAAATTCCAGTCCTTGTCACTGTCCCAGAAATCGTACTGCATATCGACTGTCAGTTTCTTACCTGCTTTAGCAAAAATTTTGGTGTAATTAAATTCCAGTTGGTTATAGCTTCGTTTTTCCCACGATTCTCCACTGCGGCTGAGACTGCTGTCGATCACCCCATTTTTATCAGAATATACATAGCTCAGTTGCGTTTTGTCATGATCATGGGTTGAGTTCCTCATGAAAGCTGCGGTAATGGTATTATGGTCGTTGATCTTAAAATCTGCACCAAAATAGAGTAATTTGGCATCATCGTGCCTGTTCTCATCCTGTCTCCGGTTCAGATCAACCAGCGTTTCTGAAAGTCCGGTGGATTGTTTCATTGTATACAGACCAACATAATCTGACAACCGGATGCCATAGGTTGCAAACAGATTGAGTCTATCCGATTTATAATTGAGGCTGGGACTGATACGTGTTTCATTGGGAATGCCTCCGACCAGACGTAACTGTCCGCTGAAACCTCCTTTTTTGTTCTTTTTAAGTATGATATTGATAATCCCCGCCGAACCTGCTGCATCGAATCTGGAAGAAGGATTGGTGATCACTTCCACACGTTCTACCTGGTCGGCAGGAACCTGTTCCAAAGCATTCCCTTGTGTAAGTCCGGTGCGACGGCCATCGATCAATACCAAGACATTGCTGTTACCCCGTAAACTGATTTCTCCACCTGGGCTGACACTCACAGAGGGAACAATGTTGAGCAAATCCGTTACTGCCCCCGATTGGGAGAGCACATCCTTTCCCACTTCGAACACCTTTTTGTCCAGTTTTAAGCTAACTGATGAATGTTGTCCGGTTAATGACACTTCCTGCAATAGTTTTGCATCTGGTTCTAAAATGAGAGTCCCTACATTGGTCACTTCATTAGTTTTAACCTGTATCAGCTTGCTGGTGGTTTGAAATCCTGCAAGACTATAACCGACAGTATAATTTCCTGCTGGGATATTTTCCAGACGGAATACCCCTTTAGTATCCGAAATACCGGCGGCAATTGGTTGATCTGAATTTTCCTTTAGTGTTACGGTAACATAAGCTGCAGGTGTACCTGATTTTTCATGAATGATACCGGTTACCTGACCATTCTGTGCCAATATATAAGGCGCAGATAAAATGATAAAGAAAGTGATTATTTGTTTCATGCTGTAAATTTAAATCGCGGATATATGTATTCACAGCAGAAACATCTGAACAACTCTACGGGCTTTCAAACGGTCATCAGATTTTTCAAATTAGCTTGTATATTTACATTATGCATAATTTAATATTTTTATTAACACTGCTTAACCTGTTAGCCACGCCTATTATCCGAAATGAAGACCCAATACCTGTTTATAAAACCGGGGATGATATGGCGTGGGCTGCTAAAAATTACCCTGATCAAGACTGGTCAGAAACCAGAGGCAATACTTCGGACAAGATATTCTGGTCACGTACTCAGCTTGATCTCCGTCCGGTGGAAAATGATCTGAGGCCTCTTGGACTTCAGATTGATTCCTTTGGGGCTTTTGAAGTGTACTGGGATGGTATACTGATTGGCAAAAACGGGCAGCTCCCGAAAAACGGACAACCAGAAATCCCAGGAACTGAGTGCAGCTACTATAGGATTCCGGATCATCTGATTTCTCCCGGTCTTCACACCATTGCTATGCGCAGTTCTCAATCCTTGCATCCGGATGTACAGCGAAGCATTGGATTCCACATCAATAACCATACAACACTATTGACCGGACCATTGATTACAATGGCCTATATGAACCTGATGGCAGGAGCTTTTCTGATCGCGGCAGTCTATTACTTTTTTCTTTATCTGAATAGCAAGCGCAGACAAAAAGACATCCTCATATTTGCGACCATATGCCTTCTCTTTTTTATTTTACTGATTATGGAGTACCTGAAATTCCATATAGTCATTCCGTATTCTGAATTTTTTATCCGTCTTGAGATCATCGGATGGCTGACGTTTGCCAACGCTTTGTTGGTTCCCTGGTATTTTATCATTCAGTTTAATTTCAGAAAAGGAAAATGGCTGATGGCCGCCCTGTTACTAACGCTACTTGTGCTTTATTGGTTCAATTACGGACACTACGATCTGACGGCCCGACTTTACAGTTTAGCCATGCTGATAGCTGCTTTTATTGTAGTGCTAAAAGGCATTGCTCAAAAAGAAAAAGGTGGTTTTATTGCCCTGGCAGCCCTTTTGGCGAGTGCCTTGGTTAATAAATTTGTGGTGTACGATTTTGGACTGTTCATCAGTTTTACGATCATCGTGCTGTCTATGCTTTATCTTCATTCTATCCGTACGAGTGTCATCGAGGCAGAACATCAGAATGCTGTTTTGCTTTCCTCAAGATTGCAATTAGAGCTCCTTAAAAAGAATATCCAGCCTCATTTTTTAAGAAATACTTTAACCTCTATGATGGACTGGGTGGAAGAGTCTCCAAAAGAAGGTGCCCGTTTCATTCAGGCATTGGCATCAGAATTTGACATCATGAACGAGATCTCTGAACAAAAGCTGATTCCCATAACCAAAGAATTAGAACTTTGCCGGCAGCATCTGTCTGTGATGGGTTTTCGTAAAGAAATCAATTATATATGGGAACAGAAAGGAATAGATGAAACTCAGATGATCCCGCCCGCAATTATTCATACATTGCTGGAGAATGGTATCACCCACAGTGAACCGCTTTCCGGAAACACGATTCAATTCGTACTCCGCTATTCTTTATCAGAAAATGCTCATCAGTATACTTTTGAAACTATTGCAAAGAACCGACAGATCATGACAGACCGTATAGGTGGAAACGGTTTTAAGTATATCAAAGCTCGTCTGAGTGAAAGCTACGGTCAAAACTGGAAGTTTGAATCGGGTTCTACAGAAAACGGGTGGGTATCTACCATTCAAATTTTAAGATCATGAATATATTAATCATAGAAGACGAAGCCAGAATTGCCCGACGTTTGCAACGCATGACGACTGAATTCTTTACGGACAAACCTATTACCATAACAGTCTGTGATTCTCTTCAAAATGGACTTGATCAAATTGCCAGCCAACTTCCCGATTTACTTTTACTTGACCTTAATCTGAATGGTGATAATGGTTTTGAGGTATTGGAACAGATGGTGGCCGCTTCTTTTCATACGATCATTGTTTCCGCCAATATTGATAAAGCGATTACCGCTTTTTCGTATGGAGTGCTTGATTTTGTTCCCAAGCCATTTGATCAGGAAAGACTTTTTAAGGCCTTGACGAGATTTGTCAGTCCCGCCTTAAAATCTGATGAAGGGATTAAATATCTTGCTGTAAAAAGATCAGGACAGGTTCGTCTTATCAGTATTTCTGAGGTGATTTACATTAAGGGAGCAGGAATTTACACTGAGCTTCACCTCAGCAATGGGCAGAATGAGCTTCATGATAAATCGCTAGAGCATTTGCAGCAACTTCTTCCTGACAGGTTTGAACGGATTCATAAATCCTATCTGGTTAATTTTCAACAGATCGAAAAAATCATCATCAACCCCGGGACACGGTATGGTGCTCTGCTTAAGACGGGTGAAGTGCTTCCGGTGGGCCGTTCAAAATATAAGGAGCTGAAAAATAAGATGGTGTGATTGGGGAAAGTAACAGAAAAAGAAATCAGTCTTAAAACAAACTCAGATCATACTGCTTCACCAGATCCAAAATCATATGATACCCTGCTGAGGAGTTTCCATGCTGATCCAAAGCCGGACTGAAAACACCGATGCCCATTTTTCCGGGAACACTTACGGTAATTCCACCTCCAACACCGGACTTGCTCGGAAGACCTACGGTTCTGGCATATTCTCCACTGAATTCGTACATCCCGGCAATGAGCATTTGCGATTCTACGAGTTTTGCCAGTTCAACATTTTTATACTGAGCATCTCCGTCAAACCGAACGCATTCATTGGCAAAGAAATACCCTATTTTAGCCAGATCTTCGGCGGTGAGTTCAATAGAGCATTGTTTGAAATAATTATCCAGCTGATCTTCGTTTCCTGAAATCAGTCCATTATTTTTCATCAGATAGAACATTCCGCGGTTACGATGTCCGGTAGATTTTTCGGATTCATAAACGGATGTATTGTACCCAATAGTCTGATCTTTGGTGATATAACGAACCATATCCAAAATTTTAAGAAATGGCTTTTCGCCCTCACCGGAGATTAAAGAAGTCGTAAGAATAGCCCCTGCATTCATCATCGGGTTCAATGGTTTCCCGGTAGTTTCAAGATTGGAAAAATAATTGAAAGGTTTATCGGTTCCGAAATAGCCCATTTTATCAAAAACATTCGCTTCCCCTTTTTCATTGACAGCGATCATCAGCGCAATGATCTTTGAGATACTCTGCATCGTAAATTTCTTATGAACGTCCCCTACATTCAGCACTCGCCCATTTTTTCCAACCACTGAAAAAGCAATGGCTTTCGCATCCATTTTTCCCAGTTCAGGAATATAATCAGCTACTTTTCCCTGTGTATAATAGGTTCTGTTTTTTTCCAGAATACTGCTTAAGGTCTTCTCTGAAATTGTTGAAATATCTGTTTTTTTCTGAGCATACATTACTGTGTTTAAAGAAAGAAAAGTTGCAATATAAATTCCTTTCGCAGAAAATAAGAAACTGTTTTTGTTCATAAAGGTATTTCGGCTAACATCTGATCATCAACCCCGAAAAACAAAGATAAAGCATTTCCTCCTTTGCCCGCAAATCTCCCGAAAATATGATCGCGATAAATGGTTTCAATAAGATTAAGTATTTCTACTCAAAACCATAATTGGTTATTTGTACGCTACTCCAGATTCTTTCTTCTTTGTTACTTTGAGATAGAAATCAAAGCTAAAAAAAATAAAATGGCAGCTTACCGTACAATCAACTGATGTACTTCCAAAAAGCCATTATCAACAGAAACTAATCAACCAAAATACATTCATTATGGAAACAGCAAACGTAAACGTCAACTCCTCCGGCCAGCTTCAATTGGGTGGGGGCGCTCAGTTCTGGGTATATCTTTCACCACAGAACAATACAGCCAAAATGATTTCAACATGGCGTGTCACATTCTCACAAGGTAACTGGAGTGATACCATTTCAAGCGAGAATCCTACGAAACAGATTCAGACGCCTAACTTATCCGGCATTTTTGATATTAAAGTAGAAATGTTAAGTGGTTCAACCGGGACATGGCGTCAGATCCCTCCTCAAAAGGGAAGTTATAATGAAATAGGCTGTAATTCCAACTGTGCCTCTATGGTAGGTATTGTTGCAGACAGCATGAATCCTTTTCCCGGTGCCATTAATGCACATTTTTGGACAACTTGGGATGCTATGTGTAAAGCACAATAGAAAGGAAAGAAAAATTTGAACAGAACCAGTCCATATCATTCAATTGCCGACCGTCTTTGATGGTAGATTTAGGTAATTGATAAAGTAATACAACCGTCTCATTTTTAGGAATGAGGCGGTTGTATATGGCTTTAATTTTACTCAAAAAGAACAAAAAAAGAGAATAAAAACGTTATATTTGTATAGTAGAAAATTCTCTTAAAAATAAGCAAATGAAAACAGTTCATAAAGATAAGGATGGTTTACGCAAACAGATTATGAAATCTGCGGTAGCTTCTTTTAAGATAGAGGGAATAAGAATCTCTCCTGATGAAGCTGCTAAAACACTTAAAAAAGTGGAGACTAAGATCGCAAAATCATCCCGATAAGATCTATCATCGGTTCATAGTTTTTTGCGGCTGACTTTTTGAACTGCAACGACATAGTGTTCCAGTTCTTTTTTTCCTATTTTTTCAAATTCCAAAGGACTAGACCCTGCTTTTCTAACCATGAGATTGGCAAGTATACGCGCTGTTCTGCCATTACCTTCTCTAAACGGATGTATAAATAGCAGCTCACCATGTACAGTAGCAACATCTCTTATCAGACTTTCCCTATCATTATAATCAGATGGTAATTTTAATAGGATTTCGTCTTCAAAACTTTTCATTGACTCGGGAAGAAATTTTGCAGAAGAAAAAAGAAATCCACCTTTTGACAGATTTACATTACGATATTTTCCTGCAAATGTGTATAAATGAGATAATGCCAACTTATGAATTTTCAATATATATTTTGTGTCAAATTTAGTATTATCACGGAGATTTTCTGTAAAGCTAATTTCTGCCTGTAAAAAACCTTCAAATTCTGACATAGCAATATCATGTGGCTTTTTTAATCCCAATTTGTTAGGTAATATTTCAGATTCGTCTCCTGAAATGTCATATTTCATCAATACAAATTTATTTCAGCTAATATATTAGCTTTTTCTAATTTTTTTATTTCATAAATTTTATTTTTTTGATAAGGCTTCCATTTTCTTAATCACCTCCTTAGCATTTGTATTTTCCGGATTTAGTTCCAGAGATTTCCGGTACATCTTCATCGCCTCTTCTTTTTTTCCACACTGAAGCAATGCCTCACCATAGCTGTCAAATACATTCCAGCTCTTTGGAAAAATTAATGAGGCCGTATTAAATGTCTGTACAGAATTTTCACATTGTTGAAGTCTGAGAAATTGATACCCTAACCTGTTAAAGTCTCTTTCTGTGGCCTCATAATCCAATTGTTGTTCCATATTCAAACTGTCCGTAAGAAAACGATAGTCTCTTTTTTGGGACAAAACCTTATTACTTGTTAGGCAAATCAACATCACTCCTATAAGAACCAGTGAATACATACTACTTTTCATTGTATCGTTTTTTATGTTAAAAAATTATTTCGATACAAATATGCAGGAGAAATTAAAGCTATGCGACCGAGTAAAAGTAGTCGGTCGAATTTGTTAAAAAAAATAAGTACGAATCTCTATAAAAACGGGTACGAATAATTACAAAACACTATCTGACAAGCTTTTGCGATATTCAGTTGGAGTATAACCTGTATGTTTTTTGAAAGCGGTATTAAAAGAGGATTTTGAATTAAAACCAACTTCATACAAGATTTCAAGAACGGTTACCTTACTTTTTGTAGCATCTTTCAAAATAGCCATCGCATTCTCTATCCGATAAGTATTAACGAAATCGTAAAAATGCTGTCCTAACTGATGATTAATTAAAACGGATAATTCACGGGTAGGAATTTCGATACCGTTAGAAATATGCTGAATGGTTAAAGAAGGATCAAGAAATGGTTTTTCTTCCATCATATACTTCTTTAATTTCAATAGTTCTGCACTGTTTTGTTCTTTACTGATAGTTTCCGGCTCGCTCTTTTTTTCTTCAGAAACCATATCGGAAACCAGTTTTAATTTTGAATCTATATTTCTAAATAAACCGGGATTGTTTAAGGCTTTAAATAAATACCAGCAAACGATAAGGAGCTGAAATACAAGGATTCCAATTTTCATCCATTCGGAGATGTACGAATAGTCGGAAAATTTAAAAATATTTTTGAAAACGACAATCAAATACAAAACAGTCAGTACAACCGTAAACTGAAACAGCCAATGATAAGAGTTAATATTAGCACCTGCATAATTTTCAAGGTATAATTTTTTGGCTTTTTTTAATACCCTAAAAACGGCAATAAGATATATAACAATCTGAATATGAAAAAGAACATGATTGAATTGCAATTCTATCATAATTTGACGATGTATAATGAAATTGATCTTGGAAGCAAGATCTACCGTATAAAAACGAGGTAATAAAACGGCATTCGCCAATAAAAACGGAAGCAGATGAATGATATATTTAAGCTTAAACTTAAAATCAGAATAGCAAACCGATAATACATACAGATAAAAAACAGGAATCTGTAAGAAAGCCAGTGTATTTCTCAACATTCCCAGATTTGAAGGGCCATCGGATAGTAAGCTGAACAAAGGTTCGCTTGTATCCACTGCCGTAATGATTAGAAAAAGAGCAAAAAGAGTGTTGCTTGCCCTGTACTTTGTCTTAACTGTTAACAAAAAAAATGAAAGAAATAATGAAATGAACAGGGAAATTACCGTTACTATAATTAATAAATTTATTTTATCCATTCTTTATTCTTTTTTTAATCGCTTTGATTTCGGATTTCAGGTAACCTTTCTTTTAGATCTGAAACCGAACCTTACAAATATAGAAATTAGACAGGAGCTGTTTTCGTTTTTATCATGAAAAAGCCGCGATTTATGTGAATACTACAAATGAGTGTAGTACACTACCTGCCAGTGAAGCGGTGTTTTATAAAATGATGAGTGACCATTTTCCAAAGCAATAAGATAATTGTCTGTCAAATACTTGCGGCACATATCAAAGTTTTCTTACCTTTATACTAGTTATTAAAAAACATATGAAGAAAAAAGTTGTCCTTATTCAGGATAATGAAGAGATCCTGGAGATAATGGATCAGGTATTGGAGGAAGAAGGATTTGATGTTACATCATCATTAACCACCGAACCTATAGAAAAAATAGACGAAATTGAACCTGATGTAGTGATTGTAGATGATCATATCAGAGGAAATAAAAAAGGATCAAAAGTGATCGAAGAGTTAAAAGCTGACCCGCAAACGGAAGATGTTTCTGCCGTACTAACCTCTACATCGTTTGATTTACCTGAAAAAGCAAAAGAATGCAAAGCAGATGACTATATCGAAAAACCATTCGATATCGATCATATGATCAATGTCGTTAAAAATAACTCCTGATTAATCTTAGCATAATCTCTCACCTATTCCTTATTTTTGCAAAGAATTAAGCGACTCAACTGTTTCTTCCAAAATATGAACCCTACATTTTCTGACAACGATCAAATTGGAGTAGTTTCTACTTTTTCTGAACTCGTAAATACCGATTTTAAAGGAGCTATGAATGCCATTTGCTGGTATAGAAATTTGGTCGGAGATTTTAAAGAAATTGTGTCTCAACTTCAATTAAAGGAGAACGTTACAGAAGTTTTTGTTGAGGACCTTTTAGCCCTGCAATTATCAGAAAAAGGAAATATGGCCAGAGAAACAATCTTAAGTGATTTGCAGTCATTAACAGATCTGGGAGCATTACCTTCTCTCAACTTGCTTAAATGTTATGAACGGGATGAAGAGCTGGATTTTATTTCAACAGATGTATATTCCTATCATGTAGACCGTTCACCTGTTGGTACCCATACTTTTTTATGTACCTATCACGGCGCTGCAAGTGATATCCTGCCCAATCATCAGGTAGAACAAAAAATTCTGATTCCGGAAATCAGGGAAAAGCTCAAAGCATTACACGACGGTCCGGAAGCGGAATTCGAAACCTTTCTGAAAGACTATTTCTTCGATCTGCATTATCAGCCTAAACCCAATGCAGAACCTGTCAATTTAGGATCCGGACATCTTTGGCGCCTGGCGGTAGATCATCCGGAACAACATGTCTTGCCGTGTGTTCATAGGGCTCCCGTTGAAAGTGATGGTGAGTATAGATTGTTGTTGATTTGCTAAATGATTGATTTTTCAATGAAAGCTGTTTTGCTTGCATTACTGTATAATTTTTGGTAAATTGATGTACATTATTTTAAATTAATATCTAACTCAAATGGCTGATACAGTTATATTATCTGAAGGAGCGGAATTCGATCACGTTATACAGGAGGTTTCAAAATACCTTCACCTGTATGTAATGGCCTTTGAAAAGGAAGAACGAACCATTACACGTATAGATAAGCGTGAAAAAATGTATGGTGGAAACGGAACTGTATATATGATCCAAATGTTCGACCGGAATGAACTGGCTAATAATCGTCTGGGTGCTTATATGGTTCTGTTGAATACAGGTGATGAATCCGGGTTTCATACCCACAATGAAAAAAAGGAAGAAGAATTATATGTCGTCATGCATGGAACCGGAGAGTATCGTGAAAGAACCGGAACCCAGGGACCGGAGCGAAAAAAAATACTTCAAAAAGGAGATATTACAGCCATCAGTTCCATAGGTTATCATTCTATTGAAAATATAGGTAATGAACCTTTGATCATGTTTGTTATTACTACTAATAATCCTTAATAAATAATGAAGCTTGACATCCCCTTCTCAACCAAGCTGTAGAGTATTGGGGGAAAATCTAAATATGAGAAAAGCCTAATGAATTACAGTGCGGTCTGGAAGTGGAATTTTATTTTTTTTGAAAAAATATTTCTTCGATCTGTGTAATCAACGTAAACCCAATACAGAGCCTGTTAATTTAGAAAAAGGACGTTAGCCTTAGGTCATCCGGAACAAAAGGTCTTAACTTGCGTTCATAGAGCTTCTGTGGAAAATGAAGACGAATATAGACTACTTTTAATTGGTTGATCACACATATATTACATAGAAAAGCCTTATAAATAAGGCTTTTCTATTGTTGTTTATAAATTTTGTTTATTATTCCCTTTCTTTGATGGGATTTTGTTCTTTACTGGCTTATTTTAATCGTCTTACAGAAACCTGCGTAACAGGACCTGAACCCGTAGAGCCTGTGCTTAAATACTTGAGTGTGTAATCTTGTGTATTTATAGCTCTAAACGAATAGGTGCTTGCTGCCAACATCGGAATTGAGGTAATTAAAGTATAAGTTTGCAATCCGCCGGTTGGTGCTACATAGTTGTCATTTACTCTTGCGACCCAAGCTCCAGTGGTATTGTTCCATATACCAATAACCGGTGAGGTTGCATTGGCGGTAGAAATCTGCACATTCATATTAATCTGATAAACCCCGTCAGCAGAAACTTTAAAAGAATTGGTTGTAGCCGTTCCGGCATAAAGACTTTCATTATCAATAATTTCATTATTGAGATTACCAATGGGATTAGCTACCGTTGCCCCGGGAGACCCAACGGCTGTAAAGTCAGCAGTCATTTGAACAGTAATTTCCTGTGCAACTAAAAACTGTCCATTAACAGCTATTACTGTCCCTGTAGATGTGGGAACACCCGCTAAAGTTTGCCATGAAGGTGCGGTGCCTGGTCCATTTGATTTCAGTACCTGACCAATCAGACCTGGCGAACCTGCGGTAGTACTATTACCTCCGACATTAAGTTCATTCGTAACTTGCAACGAACCATTCACATGAAGACTTTTTTGAGGGGTCGCTGTTCCAATACCCACTTGAGCACAAACTGCCGTGTACATTGAAAGAATCAATAAAGAAAATATTTTTTTCATTTTTAGTGTATTTTTATAAAAATAAATTAAGATTAAAAACAGCCTCCTTATTTCTTACCATTTTGAGGGATCAAGGAGAATGAGAAGGGACTGATTACATTATTCATTTATGTTCTCAGAATCTGAAGAAACTTATAGAGTTATGATCTAACATTTGTATTTTTAGCATCATTAATTACAATATATGTATAATCAATTTTGCTTATTATTTTCATGTTGTTATCATTTGTATTTGTCAACAACAAAATATTTTATAAAGTAAAAAAGCTATTTTGATTATTTTTTTTCCGTCACAAAGTACCGACATTTCGATTTAAAATGACTTAGAATACACATCGAATTATATCGATAAACAGGTAGATATTTATCTTTATAATACTGGTTAGTAAACACTTGATATCTTTTCTTTTTAATTGGTTGTCCAATTAAATGATTAAAAAAATGATTCTATAACAAAGGGGATTCACTAATGTGGATTTTTCAAATTGGACTGACTGCCAAAGGAATCAATATCAGCCAAAATCACTTTTAATCCTCCTACCTTCAAGGATTGGCTTAGAAAACAAAAAAACAGATATTCACTTTTGGGAGACTTGGCTAGGGATGCTAGCTGATACTCATTGGCCATCGTATGATAATCTTGCTGGATATGATGATTACCTAAATTTCAAAGGAGCAATTAAGAAAGAAGTTACTATGTCTAAAAAAGCATGGAAAACCTCAATAGCCAAAACTAATAGACGAAAAATTATTATTGTAAAAAACGTCAAACAATACATTTTGAAAAAAGAACAGTGGAGATTTTCAAATTGGCGATGAAGCGTGTATATCATGGCATGGTCGTAAGGCACTTCCACAACATTTTCTGCCAGCTATTTAGGTATAACGAAAGAACCATTAAGCCGAATCAGGTCAAGGGTATTAAGGTAAGATGTAATTACAATTTATGATAATGATTTCTCCAACATTTACCAATGCTAAATAGATTTTTATATACTTTGCGAATCTAATCTTGATGTAATCATCGAAAAAAGGCTGCAACTATGCAGCCTTTTGTAAGGGAGAATCATTGTTCCGTAATATCCTTTTTTAAAAAATCCGCGATTGCCGAATTTTCTATGTCAGGATTAGCACCAGGGTGGCTTGCCACGATAGCACCCACTGCACTGGCATAATCTAGAGCTTTCTGAGGATTTCCATCGGTTAACAATGAAGTTATTAAGGTTGCCAAATATGAATCTCCAGCTCCTACCGTATCAACAACCTTAACAATAAAACCATTATGATAATAAAAGGTACCCTCCCATAATAAAATAGAGCCATGTTTGCCCCTTGTCACACAGATACCTTTTGAATTCGTAATTTGGGCAATAAATTGGACATTTTCTTCCAGATTGCTGGATTGAAATCCCAATTCATTAGCAATTTCAAGAATCTCTTCATCATTGAATTTTATAAAATCAGATTCATCCATGAGCTGCTTCAATAATGCAATTGTATAGTGAGGTGCTCTGAGATTGACATCAAAAATTTTATACATTCCAAGATTACTATGAAGAAGTTCGAAAAGGGTATGTCTAGAAACTTCATTCCTGCATGCCAAACTTCCGAAAAAGAATATGTCAGCTTCTAAAACAGTATTCTGTATACTTTCATTATTTTTTATAAAATCCCAGGCACTTGGGAATTTGATTTCATAAGTCGCAGAACCTCGCTCATTAAGATGAACTTGGACCCAACCTGTCTCATGGTCTGGGTCGGTAATCACATTGTTGATACCAACACCATTTTCTTCAATATATTTTTTTAGATCCTCTCCATTTTTGTCTTCTCCGACAGCACTGATGATTGTTGTCTCGAATCCAAAAGAGCGGGTTCTTAATGCAAGATTAAGGGGAGCTCCTCCAACTTTTTTTTCTTCTCCAAAAACATCGTACAATATCTCTCCGAAACTTACTATTTTTAGATTTGTTTGCTTAAACATTTTATTTATTAAATTTTTTTTAGTATCCGTTGTTCTGTTTATATAATCCCTGGCTAAAATTGATTTGTGCTAAAGGAATGGGGCAATACTCTTCTTTTCCATGATCAAAACCCGCTTCACTATAATAGCCTCTTTTGTTTTTTTCTACAGCAAAATAAGAATTCATCGTTTCTGTTGCAACCCCCCATCGAACAAGGTCAAAGAAACGGCTTCCTTCCATGGCAAATTCCATTCTCCTTTCCCAACGCATTGCCTTTCTCGCAAAATCCTGATTCCATACACAGTTGACCCCCGGCTCATACTTATGGATCAAATTATTACTGGTATAACTTCCTGTAAAATGGTTACTTGCAGCAGCTCTTTCCCTTACCTGATTGATCAGCGGTAGTGCTGCCTGCTCTTGCCCCATTTCAATCAATGCTTCTGCTTTGATGAGCAACACGTCAGAATATCTAATGATAATCCTATTCTTTGAGTTTCCATAGAATGGATCTATGTTGACGGAACAGCTACAACCTGGCGGAACATTTTCTTTTAATGAAGCATAGTATCCATAGGTTCCCGGGCTTCTCACCCAGCTCTCCTGATAGATCTTGTTTTGGTCATATTTCCATGGAAGTCCAGGCATTGCTACCGTATGGTATAACCTTGGATCTACCGTAAAATTGTCTAAATGGTGGTAATCGACATCCGTCTGATTGTAGTTATCAAACATGGGTAAACCCTGTGCATTGGTCTTAAACGCATTGACAAGATTTTGACTTGGTTTATGAAAATCACAGCATCCCAAGCCTTGTGGCAGTGAAAGGACATCACCATAGTTTAGTCTTCCGAAAAGTGTTCCGTCATCATCAGAATACTGGATGGAGAACACAGATTCCGGTCCGTTCTCATAGCCTCCCGGCATAAAATTATTTCCAAAATCAGATTCCAGCGAATAATTTCCAATGACCTGATTTGCTGCATCTATTGCCTTTTGAAGGGTGACTTTATTGATGTTCGTAATCCCATAATTGTCATCCTGCTCATAGGCCTGATAAAGTCTGACTTTTGCAAGATAGGCATAAGCCGCACTTTTCTTTGGTCTTCCAACCTCGGGCTGGGTGGCAGGAAGATATTCTGCAGCATACTCAAAATTAGAGGCAATGGCATTCCAAAGTTCCTGATCTGTGAATGCTCTGTTTGAAATGTTCTTGTATTCTTCTATTGGTGTATTCTCATCAACATAAGGAACATATTTGTAAAGAATTTTAAGCATAAAATAAAAATGCCCTTTTACAAATTTCATTTCTGCAATCCTTTTCTGTTTATTGGGATATTCGGCATCAGTTAATTTATTGAGAGCTACAATTGCTTTATTGGCTCTTGAAATCCCTACGTAGTTAAGGTACCATAGTTTATCCAATTCTCCAAAATCTGAACGGATATTATTCGATATCTCAAAAAAATGGAATGTCTGAAGATCATTGGTTCCGCTTCCTCCTTTATAGGCATCGTCTGAACGTACATTCCCATATGGCCATAAACTGAACGGGGTATCATAATGATCATTACCCAAAGAGGCATAGGCTGCATTAACGAAGCCATCCACATTTTTTGGTGTAACAACATCAGATTCTGATAATACTCCCCTAGGTTCATAGTCCAGAAAATCATTACACGAAAGTGTTGATCCAAGTAAAAGCGCACACGAAATAATTAAAACTATACTATTTTTCATTTGAATGATATTAAAGGTTATAAGGAGATGTTTACACCAAAATTAAAGGTAATGGGAAGCGGATACCCGAAATTCGGTGTCTCAGGATCAACTCCGGTAAAGCTTTTGGATTTTATAGTCCAAAGATTCTGTACACTTGCATAGAGCCTGAAATTGGTAATACTGTAGCTATCTGTTACCGATTTTGGTAATGAATATCCAATTTGTAATACCCTAAGCTTCAGATAGCTCCCATTTTCCACATAATAGCTTGAGAATCTCGATTCTGCATTTTTATCTACTGTCGTAAGTGCCGGAATGGTTGAATCAGGGTTTTGAGGTGACCAGGCATTCAATAGTCTGGTTCCTTTATTGGATCCAACGTCATCTACACTCCAAAAATCAGTCTGGTATTTCTTCGTATTGATTACATCTACATCTCCTACACCTTGCCAAAACGTTGAAACATCAAAATTTTTGAAACTTAAATTGATATTTAAACCGTAGGTAAATCCTGGATTTGGATTCCCTATCCATGTTCTGTCCTGATCATTGATGATCCCGTCACCGTTAAGATCAGCATAACGTATTCTCCCTAATCCTTTCCCGGGTTGTACTGCAGAATTATCCAACTCACCCTGGTCACGGAAAAGTCCGTCTGCAACATATCCATACATCGAATTGATCGGTCTTCCTAAAATATTATCCGTGGTTCCATTTCCACCATAATTATTCTTAACTTCTTCAGGAAGTTGAGTAATTTTATTCCTGTTCATCGAAATATTCCCTGAAACTTCGTACTTCAGCCCAAAACCGGTGGAGTTCTGATAGGCTAAGGAAAATTCAATCCCTTTATTTTCCATAGAAGCACCATTAACCCATCGGTTACCTCCTTCTCCAATAATGGCTAGATAGGGAGGCAACACCAGGATATCATCGGTAACTTTTTTATAAATATCAATACTACCGGTAAGTTTTTGTCCAAAAAAACCAAAATCAACACCCAGATTGGTCTGCGTGGTGGTTTCCCATTTCAGATCATCATTTTTGCTTTGAATGGCAATAAATCCTGAATTAAGCAGACCGCTACCAGCTCCGGAAATATCATAGGCTGTCCCAAAAGAAGTATTCCATGTAGGATTGTCTCCCGCATAACTTGCCAGATATAAAGCATAGATCGCTTCGTTACTGATCTCCTGGTTACCTGTTTGTCCCCAGCCGGCTCTGAACTTTAAATCAGAGAAAAAAGGAAAAGTGCTTTTAAAGAATTCTTCTTTACTGATTTTCCATCCTGCCGAGAACGCAGGAAAAGTTCCGAAACGATTATTTTTCCCAAATCTGGAAGACCCATCGTATCGTATTGTTGCAGAAAATAAATATTTTTGGTCATAATCATACGTAAATTTACCAAAATAGGAAAGCAGGCCGTACCGGGTAGAAGTGCCACCATTATAAGCTTGGCCTGTTCCTGCACCGGGATACATATAATCAGGATCTTCAATGAGAAATCCTTCTTTTCTCAACCATGTGTTGTCATAAGTTTCCTGATACATTTCCGTACCACCTAGAATATCGAAATTATGATTGCCTGCTTTAGCGGTATATTGAGCAGTATTGGACCAGGTCCATTTTTCATTGGTAGACTGATCAATATTGACCGCATTTTTATCATTCTGAAGGTAACCCGAGACATAACTACGCTGTAAATTGCGTTTATAATAATTAGAATAATCTATACCGAAGCTGGATTTAAGGCTCAGGTTTTTAACAGGTTGGAGTTCTGCATAGATATTTCCAAAAAGACGCAGGTTTTTATATCCATTGTCTTTATTATATTCCAGCAATCTCATCGGATTCTGTCGGTCATTCATCCCGCCGACAGGCCCACCCCATCCGATTCCATCAACAGTATGCACCGGAATTATGGGTAACGCTCTCAATGCCGGATCCAATACTCCCGGATCAGTTATTTCATTTGTTTTATTGATGGTAAAATTTTCCCCGATCTTTAACTTTCCATCGAAGAAATTGTAAGAAGTATTGATACGTGAAGAGATCCTTTTAAAATCTGTCAGCTTTACAATTCCTTCATTGTTATAATAGGCCATGGAAAAGAAGTAGGAACCTTTATCAGAACTACTGGATACTGCCAGATCCAGAGAGCTAGCCTGGCCTGTTCTGGAAATTTCATCATACCAATTGGTATTGGCAGATTTAATTGTCTTGGCAGCATCCAGATACTCAGGAATATTGATCTGATTTAAGGTCGCTGATCCATTCTGCATGCCCCAGTCAAAATGATAGCTGAGGTTATTAGAGTTTGGATCGATACCATCATTGATATTGGCTTGCCATAATACCTGACCAAACTGTTGGGCATCCAGGACTTCTGTTTTCTTTGCATACTGAGAAAAGGCGGTATAATAATTCAAGTCAATTCTCATTTTACCCTTTTTACCTTTCTTGGTTGTGATAATAATTACTCCATTTGCAGAACGTGAACCATATATACTAGCCGACGAGGCATCTTTGAGAACCTGCATGGACTCTATATCATTAGGATTAAGTTCCTGCATCCCTGCTTTTGTAGGAACTCCATCGATCACATACAATGGATCTGTATTGTTGAGGGTTCCCACACCCCGGATCAATACTTTGGTATTTCCTCCGGAAGGCGAACCATCTGAGGTAATGTTAACCCCTGCAATCCTTCCCTGCATTGATTTAATGGGATTGGGTTCGGTTTGTTTGTTTAGGTCTTTCATGTCAACAACCGAGACTGCTCCTGTGATATCAGCTTTACGCTGACGGGTATACCCTGTTACAATGACTTCTTCAATCTTTTTTTCTTGCCTTGGCGCGAGAACGATATTAAGCTGAGGGGTTGTACCATCAATTTTAAATTCATAATCACTATATTCAGGAAGGCTGAAAATCAAGGTGTTCCCTTTCTCTGTTTCATTCAGCTGAAATTCCCCATTTACATCTGTGGTGGTCGTGGTTCCTGTTTCAGAAACGACAACATGTACTCCTTTTAAGGGTTTCTTATCGGTTGAAAGGACTTTGCCCTTTACCACTTCCTGTGCAAAAGCAAAAGAAAATGGCAACAAACAAAATGCAATCGCTATTTTGTATTTTTTCATTGCGGTTAGTTTTTTACTTGATATTGAGTTGATGCCCTTCCATAGAAACAGAAGTACCCCGGGCATCGGAAGAAACTGATAATGCCGTGTAAGGTTTGGTAGGAAAGAAAATCTCCGTCATCACCTCTTCCCCATTATTAAAGAAAATTTCCAGTGAAGTTTTATCCAGTAATATGTTAAAAGATACTTCGGAATAGCTTTTTGATAATTGAGCTTTTGAAATCTTAGTACTGAAATTGTTTCCAAAATTCGTTTTTCCGGAATTTTGGCGGTCAATAAACAAATAGTGATCTTTATTATTGATTCCAAAGGATATCTTTTCTCCCAGAGCATTGCTTGCTGTAAATGTGTACGTATCTTCTTTGAGATCTTTAAGATTAATCGTCATAGCAGATTGGGCAAGATTTAATTCATCCTTTTTAACCAAAAGCATTTCTTTAGCCAGAACTTTATTCTTGCTGATACTTTTACCCCGATACTTAGAAAGCTGCGAAACCGGCATACTTCTTAATTTGTAACCTTCTTCATTTTTGGTCAAAGTTATTTCTCTGGCAATGGTAGTTGCACTTCTCCATTTTTCGGTAGGAACATCCTGTGCATAATCCCAATTGGACATCCAGCCAATCATCAACCTTTTACCTTCTGGGGCATTATCCCAGGTAACAGGAGCATAATTATCTTTTCCCCAATCGAGCCAAACCGCTTTTTCACGTGCTAACTGCTGCGTAAAATGCGGATCCATTGTAAAGGTTTTTCCATCAAAATCACCAATAAAATACTGAGCGACCGAACCTCCGTTGGGACCTCCTGGATTAATACTGATGATCAAAGCCCACTTTTGCTCATTTGTTCCTTTGATTTTCACAGGAAATAGGTCCGGGCATTCCCAGACACCGCCATGAGCACCAATCTCTTTTCCAAATTCTGATAAAAGTGACCAGTCTTTTAAATTTTTAGAGCCATAAAAATGAGCTCTGTCCTGTGCAGCTAAAGTCATAATCCATTGCTGGCTTTGTTGATCCCAAAAAACTTTAGGGTCACGAAAATCTCGTATACCTGGATTCCTGAGGACAGGATTGTTGCTGTATTTAACCCATGTTTTTCCTTTATCCAATGAATAAGCTATTCCCTGGCTTTCTACATCAACCTGATTGGCCTTTTCTTTGGCTATATCATGATAAGTGAAAATAGCCACAATAGGAACATTTTTGCCATCTCCCAGACCTGAAGTATTATTGGTGTCAACCACTGCACTTCCTGAAAATATATATCCCAATTGATCAGGAAATAAGGCAATGGGTTGCTCTTCCCATCTTATCAGATCTTTGCTGGTTGCATGCCCCCAATGCATCGGTCCCCACTTATTACTATCAGGATAATGCTGGAAAAATAAGTGGTAGGTTCCATTCAGGTAAAACATACCATTCGGATCATTCATCCATCCGCTTTTTGGGGTAAAATGATAATTGGGCCTATACCGTTGATCTTCCTTAGATTGGGCATTCACAGCCTGTCCTTTACAGGTATACATCAATGCAGCTGCTATTGTTAAAATAGTATATTTTACCATTTTCATATATTTATTTCGTTAATTTTTGGCTTAATTTTTCTAAAGAAATCCCTTTCGTTTCCGGCATCATAAGAATGACAAACAGCAGCTGGAAAACCATCGCGATAGTAAAGACGAGGAATACACTACCAGGCCCGATTGTGGAGAACAGCATCGGAACGAATGAAGGGATAACAGCAGCTAGAACCCAGTGTGTCGAGCTTCCAAATGCCTGTCCTGAGGCTCGAAGATGATTAGGAAATACTTCTGAAATGAAAACCCAGATCACAGTTCCCTGTCCAATGGCATGAGCCGCAATGAAAAGAAATAGAAATATAGGAATACTTATGCCTGACCAATGTAAATAGAAAGCAAGCGTGACCAGTCCTAAAGAGATGATGTAACCTATCGAACCAATGTACATTAATGTTCTGCGGCCAACCTTATCAATTAGTGAAACTCCTAAAAGCGTGAAGATCATATTTGTTATTCCGATACCTATACTGCTCAGTAATGCTGTTTTTTCTCCCAGACCCGCTTCACCGAAAATCCTTGGTGCATAATATAGAAATGCATTGATCCCTGACATTTGATTGAAAAAGGCTACCAGAAAAGCCAGAATAAGTGGAAACCGATACTTTCTCATGAAAATATTTTCCTTGGGAGTTTCTGCATTGCTGTTTTGAATCTGAGAAATAAGAATCTCCGGATCTTCATCAGGGCTGATGGTCTTCAGTACACTTTTTGCCTCATCAATTCTAAACTTAGAAATCAGCCATCTCGGACTTCTCGGTATGGTGAGGACAAAAAGTGTATAGATAATAGCAGGTATGGTCTGTATTCCCAGCATCCATCTCCAGTCATTGTCACCAATTCCACTGATCAGATAATTAGATAAAAATGCCACTAAGATTCCCAGCACAATATTGAACTGATATAGAGACACCAGCCTTCCACGATCTTTTGCAGGGGCTATTTCAGAGATATAGGTAGGTGCTGCAACAGTGGAAGCCCCAACACCCAGACCTCCCATAAACCTGAAAAAAGCAAAAGTATAAGGATCATTTGATAATGCGGTCCCCAGGGCTGAAATCGCATAGAGAATTCCAATAACAAAAAGCGTATTTTTTCTACCGAATGTATTTGTTGGAATTCCTCCGAAGATGGCCCCAACCACAGTACCCCATAATGCCATTCCCATTACTACTGCTCCATGAAAAGCGTCTGAACTCTGCCATAACAGTTGAAGCTTTTTATCGGCTCCAGAGATCACGACCACATCAAATCCAAAGAGAAATCCTGCAAGAGCTGCCGTGATCGACCAAATTGTAATTTTATTCATTTTAAGACAATATTTGTTTTGTCCTAAAATATTTTGAGAATGTGATCCTGTGATTTAGTATTGATTCAAAATACTTCGAAAATGTTAATCAAATATGAACTGAATATAAATTCACTAATAATCAATTAGTTACAAGACCAAATATTATTTGAATACAATTGAAATTATAAAAATGTTACATACTTGTGCGAAAATGTTACATGCTTGCGGCTTACTGTATTACTTTATCCACCTAATCTTCAGTTGATGACTTCCTAAAAGTATTCGGCGAAGTGCCATATTTATTTTTGAAGACTGTAGAAAAATAATTGGGTGAAGAGAATCCGTTTTTATATGCTATTTCAGATATCGTAAGTTTAGTACCCAGAAGCATGATCTTGGATTGTTCCAAACGGAAGTTATTGATGTAATCACTGACATTTTCATTGAATATTGCCTTTACTTTACGATAGAGCTGTACTCTGGAAACATGCATAGATTCTGCAAGATTTTCAACTGAAAATGTAGCATTATCAAGATTTTCACTAATATATGTGTTGAGATTACTTACAAATTGCTGCTCCAGATCACCAAAAGGTTTTGTACCATTGGATACTTGGTTGATATTATTGGTGTAATAATATCTTAGTTTTTCTCTATTAAACAATAATGATTTTAAGGACTGCATCAGAATCGGATAGTTGAAGGGTTTTGTCAGATACAAATCAACACCGGATTTTAATCCCTGTAAGTAAGATTCTTTGTTATCCATGGCAGTCAAAATAATGGTCGGAATATGAGAAGTCCTGAGATCTTTTTTAAGAATTTCACAGATTTCAAACCCATTTTTATCAGGCAGATTAACATCACAAATGATAATATCAGGAACTATAGTTAAAGCCTTTTCAATAGCATCTGTCCCATCTGACAATAAAACATCAAATTCCTTTTGTAATTTACTTTTCAAGAACTGTGACAAATCTCTATTATCCTCAATTAATAACAAGGTGTAACGCAATTCATCGGTGTTCATATTTTCGGTGAGTTCAGGTTCTAAACTCATGTAGTAGGGTTCCTGTTCCAATAACGACGCATCTATCAAATCAGGTTCACGGATGAGCTGATCTTCATTAAAGTGCTTGTTCCCCTTAAATAAGGTAATTACAAACTCTGTACCTTGTAAAGACGTGACTTCAATTTTTCCGAGATGTAATTCTACCAATTCTTTGGAAAGATGTAACCCTATACCGGAACTGTTCTTACGATTGTTGGAACCTTTAAAGTAAGGCTGGAACACATGATGCAATTCATCCTTGGGGATTCCTATTCCGTTATCTTTGAAGTGAATGATCACTTGATTGCCTTTTTCAACAATATTAATTCCAATTTTACCATTATCAGGCGTAAATTTAAAAGCATTGGACAGTAGATTGAAATAGACCTTGTCCATAAGATTACGATCTATAAAAATATCCTGATTTTTGTTGTTGGATTGAATATCAAATTTAATATTCCGCTTTTTTGCTTCATTCTCAAAATCACGGTATACGGAATATGAAAAATCATATATATTGGTCTGCGAAACACGGAGATTAAAGGTCTTACTTTCCACTTTTCTAAAATCTAACAGATTATCAATCAATCGGAGTAATCGGTTAGAATTTTTATGGATCAGTTCCAGCTCATATCCTGATTTTTTTGCTTTGGATTGATCATTTTCTTTTAGAGAATCTACAGAACTCAGGATCAAGGTTATAGGTGTTTTGAATTCATGAGAAATACCTGTAAAAAAATTAACCCGGGCCTCATTGCTCTCCTTTAGTTCATCAACGATATGTTCAATCTGATTGCGTTGAATGGTAATTTTTTCATTATTCAAGGTAAGTTCTTTATTCTTGAATTTCACGGCATAGATCAGATAGATGCAATATGCTACAGAACACAGTAGTGTCGTAAGCAAAACAATGGACCATTGTAAAAGTATATTTTGTGATGAATATAGATTGGTCGTCTTCTCAATAGCCTCCACTTGATGTTCTATAGTCCCTTGTTGTTCCAATATGCGATCAAACTGATTCTTCATAATTTCGGCATTGAACTGATCAATGATCGTTGTACCAAGTACTATTCTCTTAGGAACAGTACTCCCCTGATGTATTTTAATGGCTGTTTCGATGGCTTCTGCGCCACCGGAGGGATATAAAAGTGTAGCACTTAGCTTTCCATCCATTACCATTTGGATTCCGCCATCCTTGATATTGAGCCCGTCCACACCAATGAATGTAATATTGTTTTCCAGTCCCATACTACGTGCTACCGACCAGGCTTGCGAGGCCAATTCATCATTAAAAGCAAATACATATAATTTCTTTTGGCCAATGGACTGTAAGGTATTTTTAAATTTTTCTGCGGGAAATCCTTTAAAGCTCATCAACAGATGTGCGTCAGGTTGTTTTTTGATGACTTCCTGAAATCCTTTGCTTCTTTCTACTGAGGGAGAAGAGTTATCATCGCCTTGTATTTCCAAAATTTCTTTGCTGGACTTAGAGTCAGATAAAATATATTTTGCTGCTGATCTACCAATTTCAATGTTATCAGCGCCGATATAGGTGGTATATTTTTCAGAGGCTATCTTTCTATCCAGTAAAATAACAGGAATACCTTTGGCATAAGCTTTTTCAACAATCGGAACAAGTGATTGGGAATCAATTGGAGAGATAATTATGATATCAGCTTTTCCATCAATCATTTTCTGAATATCAGCAATCTGTTTCTTGACAGATTTATCTGCTTTCATAACCGTAAGATCTATGTTGGGATGTAAAGATGCCTGGATTTGCATGGAATGATTCATTGCATCTCTCCAGGGATGATTGCCCAAACCCTGAGAAAAACCTATTCTCATTTTTTCAGGACTTTTAGTATTGCTGCAACTTGAAAAAGAAATTAAAGACAATAAAAGCAATATATATAAAAGTATAGCTCTCAATTTAATTAGGTTTTGGTTAGTATATTATCTGGTTTTCTTAATCATTTCGGCTTCATAAACAATTAAAATCTATTATGATTAAAATGGAAATTTTCTAAAATTTTGCTTACAGATCTTGAAAGATCTGTAACTGACGGTCTGAAACTATGTTAATCACAAAAAGCAGTTTCAAGAATCACTAATTGATAACTATCATCAATATTTTAATGATCAGAATTATCCAAACTGTCAAATTTAATGAAAATAATATAATAAAACTCAATAAAAATCCATCTGTCAAATACAAAAGAAAAGGCAAAAAAAGAACAATCTAATCTAGTAAATAGCACACAAGATGTTGCTAAAAATAGTTATCAATAGACTCATACAGATGGTGCTTTCACAAAAGAAATTAGCTTTTGATACCTACAAATTAATTTCTGAAAACAATTTTATTTATCAGAAATACCTTAAAATCAAAGGCGGATATGCTTTGAAAGCAAACCCACCTTTTAACCAAAATTATGATAGTTAAATTGAAATTATTTAGTTTTGACCGGCTAATAATCCGCCATCCACCGTCCAGGTAGCACCTGTTACCCAGCTTGTTTGATCAGAAAGTAAAAAGTCTATTGTTTTTGCAACATCCTCAGGTTGACCTACACCACCTAACGGATGGTATACATCAAATGCAGAAAGGTTTTCAGCAATTTTATCTTCCGGCATAAAGGTCTTGAAGATTGGAGTAACTACAAACCCTGGGTTTACAGAATTAACTCTGATATTGAACTCAGCTAACTCAATGGCTAATTGCTTAGTAAGTGCAACTAATCCAGCTTTCCCCACCATGTAAGATGATGCAGGTCCTGCTTTTATTGCATGATGCATCAGTGCTGCTCCAATATTGACTACTGAACCGCCGTTGTTTTCTTTCATTATTTTAGCTGCAGCTTGTGTAATAAAGAAGAAAGCTTTTGTATATGTCTGGTAACTGTCGTAATCTTTCTCTGTATGATCTAAGAATGAAATTGGCGTATAATGTCCTGCACTATTGACCAAATACTTCAAATTTGGGAGTTCCTGTTTAAGGGTACTGTTAAAAGTATCTACAGATTCCATATCGGATAAATCCACTGAATAAATTTTAACTTTACCTCCTTTTGCCTCCAATTCTTCTTTAGCTTTATTTAAGCTATCACGGCTTCTTCCTACAAGGGCTACTTCAACTCCTTTTGCAATTAGTAATTCTGCTGTAGCCTTACCTATTCCGGTTGAACCACCCACAATTAATGCTTGTTCCATTTTTATATCTTTTATATTTTGTCATTTTATTTCCGACCTGGAAATAGTTTTAAATTAATCTTGATGAAAGCTTACCTCTGATTAAGCTCCGTAATTAAATTCATAGTTTTTCACAATGGCAGGATTAAGGCTGTTTCCAACGTGACATAAATCCTTTGCTGATGTTTCCATCCATTCCTTTTGCTCTGGAGTATATTCTTTATCAAAGAACAATTTAATATTGATTCTTCCCACTTGCCCACCTTCTGCAGACATTTCATAAGATAGCTCACTTCTTGAACCGCTTACTTCAAAGTCTTTTTTTCTAGCATAAAAATCAACCGTAGCTAGCATACAACTTGCATACGAACCCATAAGCAGGTCAATAGGACCAAATTTCAAATCTACTTTGATTGGATCAGCGTTTGACGCTGTTTGTGTACTTGAACTATATTTACCTTCATAGGTAGTTTCTACTAATTTTGACATTTTATTAAATTTTTTATTGTTAATATTTAATTACTTTTTTGATTATATGCTACATCCATCAATTCCGCACATATTGTCATCAGATTCTTGAGACAATTGAACAATCCTTTCTTGGTAAGTCTGTGCAAGAGCCTTTGCAAAAAGCTCAACAGGCTGTGCTCCCGAAACGGCATATTTACCATCATGAATATAATAAGGAACACCTGTTATTCCCAGATTTTGCGCTTCCATGATATCCTGCTTCACCTCATAATCATACTCATCTTCCGATAATACTTTTCTGGCTTTTTCCTTATCTAAGCCCAACTGCCCTGCAAGGGAAACCAAGAATTCAACATCTGCAATATTTTTTCCGTTGACAAAATGAGCTTCAAACAAGGCTTCTTCCATCGCATCAGCTTTACCATCTTCTTTCGCAAGGTGCAATAACTTATGTGCAGGAAAAGTATCAGCAGCAATTACGGTATCATAATTAAAAGTAACACCAGCATTTTTTCCCATATCCTTTAATTGATTCAGAAACTGATCAAGCTGGGTTTTAGAAAAACCTTTACGATTTATCATATACTCGCTGATACTTATATTTCCAGAGTTTTCTTTTAATGAAGGGTCCAACTGGAAACTTTTCCACTCAACTTGTACTTCATCTTTAAATGAAGAATCTGCTAAAGCTTGCTCAAAGTTTTTCTTTGCGATGTAGCAAAAAGGACACATAATGTCCGACCATACCTGTATTTTCATTGTATTTTTATTTAAAGGTTTTAGAGGTTCTCATTGACGATTTCTGTAAGTTGCTGAGATGAAAGCACCCCGGAATGCCTCCATTTCATATTCCCTTTTTTAAACAGCATCGTAGTAGGCACTCCTCTAATCTCGAATATTTGTGCTAAACCCGGGTTTTGATCGATATCAACCCGTTCATAATGTATCGCTTCACCATAATTTGCAATGGCTTCATCAAGATGGGGCTTCATAGCTATGCATGGGCCACACCAGGAGGCGTGAAAATTGATCATTGTTAATTGATCAGATTCAATTTTGTTAGCTAAATTCATTTTTTGATATTTTTAAATTGAGAACAACAGCAATACATCTTTCAAAAGCATCACTGTTATTCTGAGATTAATTAGACAATAGCTTTCAAGCTTTTATTGACACTAATCTTAACAGGCTCTGCAATTGTTCTGTATCCGGGAGATATTTTACGGACATGTTCAGCAATAGCAGCATAATCATCCTCAGTACCACTTCCTGTAACCTCAAAATTAAATTCAAGTTCTTCAAATCCCACAGTCGCACTCGGATCAACTTCTAAAAACCCTCGTAGATCAAGATTTCCTACAATGGTCAGATTAACGCTGTCAAGCTTTATTCCTTTGCTGGTCGCTCCTACAACAAAACCAACCATCATACATCCGGCTAAACCGCCAAGAATATAATCCTGAGGATTAGGATTAAGATTGTCTCCTAAAAGTTCCGCGGGCTCTCCAATATTATATTTGAATTGCTTTTCAACGGAAACGCTTCCTATTTTTTTACTGTGAGTGGTAATTTCAGTATTCACACCACCTTTCCAGGTTGCCGTAACACCTAATGCTGCAATTGCTTCAGTAGGTTTGTTGGTAATTACTTCTACATAATTCCCTAATGCTTCTAGATTTACATTGTTTAACATAACCAATTGTTTTAAATTTTATAGTACAAAGGTACTGGCTGGAAAGCTTCAAGAAAATGGACAAAACTGAAAACAAATAGCACTTATTGATCCGATTATACCATTTCACTTTAGGCTGATATCACACAAATTCTATCTAGAGCGAGGCTAATACAAAATGTTTTTTTGGATCGTATTTTAGGCATTGCATCCAATTAATACGGCACTGATTTTATCCAGGTACTATTTTGGAAGTTTATGTATCTGTATTCATGATGACTGATATACCTATTGGGATAATATCAGTGGGGAGACTATAAAATAAGGGTTAGTTTTTGACAGCGGAGTTGTCAGGTAGACCTACTTTAATTTGAAATTACCTGATAGCAGGACTTATATTATTCACAGGTATGTTTATAATCCGTCAAAGGACACATTTTCATATCTATTTTTATAGATTGCAGCGTCGAAAGCTTGCTTGGATTTTAGCTGATTTATAATTTCATTTTGAAATGCGACTTCTTTCTCCAACAAATTGTTCCAAAATTCAGGTTGATCTGAGAAGTTTTCATAGTAGTCCAATGTGTCGATAATTCCAATAAAAAGCGGAACTACGTTAGCAGATAATTTCAAATCAGAAGTTATACCTGCGAATGCATCTAATATAAATAGTTCTATTGGTTCCGGCTCTTCATAGTTGTCGGCATAAACATCTACTATAGCATTACTTTTTTCAATCGCTGCTTGGTAATTTTGAAGATGACCATTGTAAATATCAGCGATTAATTGCTGTTTTTTTATTCTGATATAAAGGTATTTATGTAGAGTCTCTTCAAAGTTAGGCAATTGATAATAAAACCCTAAAATGGCTACGGTTAAACTTTTCCTTTGCTCCAAAGAAGAACCGTCAAGTCTCTCAATTAAGCTCTTGGTATGCTGGCTGATATGTTTTACAATATCCATATATTGATTAAATCTCTTACCCGAATATACTATTGAAAGGATTTACGGAAAGCTGTGGGCGATTGATTGGTGTATTTTTTAAAGTATCGTATAAAGTAAGATGGATCTTCAAAACCGATTTTATCTGCTATTTGATTAACATTGAGTTCCGAATGCAGCAGTAATCTTTTTGCTTCCAGCACAATCCTTTCATGGATCATCTCTGATGGTTTTTTATTGAGCAGTTGCAAAGTAAGATTTGACAAAGTTCTAAGCGAAACAAACAGCATTTCTGCATATTTTGATGCGGGTAGTCCTTTGGTATAATTTTCTTCAATCAGGTTGACAAAATGGATCAACTGGGTCCGTTTCTCATCAACAATAAAAGGTGCCATTCCCTTATTGAGTTGTTCAAGTTCATATTTTCTACGTTGAACCTGAATCAGAAACGCTTTAAGATAAAGTCTTAGCAAATCTTCCTGGCCATACTTATCATGTTCTTTAAGCTCAGTCTGCATCTGGACAATATACTCATCCAATTTGTACTCGTTTCCACTGCCTACACAACAAGAGGGCATTTGATATGGATTATTAAAAATACTGCACTTGAGGAAAAAATCAACATCGTTCTCCTTTTGAACCAAAAAATCTTCTGAGAAATGAATGACAAATCCCTCATAATCTGGATTATTATCAAAAGCGTGAACTTGGTTTTTAGCAATGAAGAAGATCGTATTTTCCGATACATCATATTCATTGAAATCAACAAAATGCTTCCCAATACCTGACTTGAACCAGATGACCTGATAAAAACTGTGGATATGAGGCTTTACCATATCTTCCTGATGATCTTTTATAACATCTTGTAAAGATTGGATTTCAAACTTCATTTTGTCTGGAAAATCAGCGTGTAAATGATATTCGTAGATAGCTTCCTGCTCCTGCTTTTTCATATGATTTCTTCAGTTTACGCTTAGCGTATATGGAGTACAAATATAAGAGTATTTCCAGATTCACTCACAGTTGTTATGTTCATAAAAGTATTTTAAAAATGGTATAACAATAATGGAAGTTACAAACATCTATGGTAGTTATTTTATGCATTCTGTTATTAAAAGTGCTAACCATTGCCATAAAACACTTGATACATGACGAACCTTTAGTCATCATGCATACATGAAATTTATTATATTTACAAGCCAATTACATCACTCCGGGGCATTCAATTTTGACCTAGCAATACAGATTACAACAGCAATATCCTATAAGTATAATTGGGAAAGAAATACAAAATGGAACATTCAAGTTTGCTTGAATCTTACAGTTAACATTCATGTATGCCCCACATCGCTACTATCAGATTTCATGACGAAGATGGGTTGGATGATGCAGAGCAAAAGTAAAATGGATTGATTCAAATGACGGGATTAAATAGGCTAAAACAAACTTGTATTATAATTGAGGTTTATTTAACTGTACAATAGTTTAGTAGAAAGTAAAATAATGATGACAACACTTAGAAACCATATAGCAGAAATCGCAAGCTTTTCAGATCAGGAATTTGAGTACATCAGCTCACATTTTCATCATAAAAAAATGAAGAAAAACCAGTTTCTTTTACAAGCTGGTCAGCAGAAAGTCAATAAATACTTTGTCCTCAATGGAATTTTAAAATCTTATTACATCGATAAAAATGATAAGGAACATATTATTCAATTTGCCCAACCTGACTGGTGGATCACTGACTATAATGCGTTCTTTAATAATAAGGAAGTGACCATCAACGTAGATTGTATTACAGATTGTGAACTTTTGTACATCAGCAATCAAGATCTCGAAAAATTAAGTGCCGAATTTCATAAAATGGAACATTTCTTTCGTGTTAAATCAAATGCAGGTTATGTAGCTTCACAACTGAGAATATTAACCATGCTCAATCTAACTGCTATGGAGCGATTCAATCACTTCATTAGTTTATATCCAAATCTGATCCAATCCATTCCAAAATATTTAATTGCGTCATATATCGGTGTATCAAGAGAAATGCTGAGCCGATTGAGTAAAAGTGTGACAAATCACACAAAATAAAAGTGTGAAAGTTCATTTTTTCTCCAGGTAAATTCCTCCAATTTTGTAGTACAATAAAACATTATTAGATATGAAATACGGACAAGTTTTTACTTACACACTCGAATTGGATTCCAAAGAAGACTATATTAAACAATTCGTAGACCCTTTTGCAGAAACTATTTCTAATGCCAAAGGATTAATCTCAAAAGTTTGGATGGCAGATTTTGATACACAATTTTGCAGTTTCTATTTATGGGAAACTAAAGAGGATATGGATTCCTTTATGGCTACACCAGAAATCAACGTGGTCGCTAATTTACCATTTTTAAAAGATTTAAAAATAGTTGCGATTCCAGTTGTAGACGAAGCATCAATAATTACTAGGGGTATTTAAAAAACACCACTTTCCAAATTAAGCACTCCATTTCAGGAAATTCCCGAAATGGAATGCTTCGTTTAAATGGCTTTTTAACTACAAATCAATATAAGGCTTTCATTTAACCACCAGTAAATACTCCTAACGATAGAAATCAAAAAATTAGTTTGTTCATAATGTGTTTATGCATTATATACGGCGAATTAACCTATAAAATCTTAAAGTTTTTACTTTTTTTTCTTTATTTCATGTGATTTATTTTTCAGTATTTTAAACGGATTACTTACCTATGCAGAAACTGAAACTCTTTTATAATCACTGCTTTCTTGAATATAGGGGACAAATCGGGGACTGCTTTGCACAAACCTGGATTAACCTGATCAAAGATACAACATATCAGATATTTAGGCAAAACAAATGCTAACAAAATTCAAATTTGTTGAAATTCAAATCGGCGGAAACTCAGTGTTTCACTAATAATGAAATTATTAACAAATAAAAAATGCTTATATTCAATAAGTGTTTGCCTTCCAAATAAATGAATTATTTTAAGGCGTTTATTAAGCATATGCAACAGCATATAAATAATATCAATTTTTCTTGATAGTTGTCTATCTTTGTACCGTTCGGGATAAAAACCCGACTTGATATGCAAAAAGACATCGAAATCACATTGCTTCCTCACGAGGTAGAGCAAACTGAGCTAATCAACCAAAAACTGGCTGAAGCCTTAAAACTATCCAAATCTAGGATAAAAGGCTTTGAAATCCTGAAAAGATCTATAGATGCCCGTTCTCGAAAAGTCATTTTTCGCCTTCAGGTAAAGGTTTTTGTGGATGAAGAAGCCGTTCCGGAAGTTTACACTGTCAATTACCCTAATGTAAGTACGGCAAAACCTGTAATCATTATCGGTGCAGGCCCAGCAGGTTTATTTGCTGCTTTACAGTGTATCGAAAACGGATTAAAACCCATTATTATCGAACGCGGTAAAGATGTAAAGCAACGCCGTAGAGATCTAGCTGCCATAAATAAACAGGGTTTGGTAAATACCGAATCTAATTATTGTTACGGTGAAGGTGGAGCAGGTACTTATTCAGATGGCAAATTATACACCCGGTCCAATAAGCGCGGCGACATTAATAAAGTGCTTCAGGTTTTTGTAAACCATGGCGCACAGCCAGATATCACGATCGATGCCCGTCCGCATATCGGTACAAACAAACTTCCACATATTATTACTTCCATAAAAAACACTATCTTAAATGCTGGTGGTGAAGTGATTTTCGATAGCCAGATGACCGATATTTTAATCGAATTTGGTAAAGTAAAAGGAATAGAAGTTAATTTTCAGGACAAGTTATTTGCCAATGATATTATCCTGGCAACAGGCCATTCGGCAAGAGATGTTTACGAATTGTTAAATAAAAAAAATATTCTGATCGAGGCAAAACCTTTTGCTTTAGGGGTAAGGATAGAGCATCCTCAGGAAACTATTGATGCGGCACAATACCATTGCGATATCCGATCAGAATTTTTACCCCCGGCCAATTATAGTTTGGTAGAGCAGGTTGGTACCCGTGGCGTATTTTCTTTTTGCATGTGTCCGGGAGGTATTATTGCGCCATGTGCCACAGGTGAAAATGAAATTGTGGTTAACGGTTGGTCGCCATCTAAGCGGAACAACCCTTTTGCCAATTCCGGAACAGTGGTTCAGGTTACCTTAGAGGATGTTCAGGGTTACGATCCGCTCAGGATGTTACATTTTCAATCAGAAATCGAAAAGAGAGCCTTCGAGGCTGGTGGTGGTAATTTGGTTGCGCCTGCACAAAGAATGGTCGATTTTGTGAACAATAGATTATCGATCGATCTGCCAAGGAATTCTTATCTCCCAGGTACCAAAAGTTCAATGCTTGATCACATTTTGCCTGATTTTGTATCAGATAGTTTGCGTGCAGCATTGCCCTTGTTTGGGAAAAAAATTAGAGGTTATTATACTAATGAAGCCATTTTGGTTGGTGTTGAAAGTAGAACATCATCGCCGGTTAGGATCCCAAGGGATAAAGAAACCTATCAGCATCCTCAGGTAAAAGGTTTATATCCCTGTGCAGAAGGTGCCGGTTACGCAGGCGGAATTTTATCTGCCGCAATAGATGGAATTAACTGTGCGAATGCAATATTAAGCGCATCATAACAAATTTTCTATTATACCAATTGTTGTATCCGGGAAATACATAGTTTAACCGGTAGAGGGCAGTGTAACAGTCAATTTAATATACTTAAAAAGAATTTTATAAAAATATTTCAGCCAGAATTTGACGCCTGAAATTTCAGCATTGGTGCAGTCACAGGCACTGAAGCAATCTTTTTAGCAAACTATTGGGGAATAAATGGATATATGAACAACAATTCCAGTCATATTATTCCCTTAATTTACATGTTCGGAACAGTATCGTTCATAATAAAGAAAGTTAGTTTCATATTACTACTTCTAATTCTGATGAATACGCAGATATTCTACATTAATAAAAAGATTTATAAAAGTTTTAGAAAAACAAATTTTAGATAAATTATCAGCATATGTTCCAAATTAAGAGTATATAGAATACAATAGTCATCTTTAAAGACCATTTAATACTCATTAGAGTATACTAGACCATGAAATTCTATAACAATTCCCTTTTCTTTTGCTCAAATTTTGTGCTTTAATGTCAAAGGGACAAGAAAAGGGACAAAAATTCTAACATTAGAAACTTAAAATCCCCATAAGTTACATTAAATCAGCGTGTTATAAAAACAACCTTTAAAATGGTAACTTACTATATATCAATGACTTGTAAATTCTATTTTCCGATACAAAACTTAGAAAAAATATTCCCCAGCACCTCATCATTCGTCACTTCACCGGATATCTCACCAAGATGTTCTAAAGCATTTCTCAGTTCATAGGCCAGCAGCTCTGTAGAGATTTGGAAAGAAATAGCTTCTTTGACTTTATGGGTAGCATCCAAGGATTTACGAAGAGCTTCAAAGTGTCTTTGATTCGTAATGACTACGTTATTTTCCTGAGACTTTAATTGCTCAACATATGAAGACAATTCGTTTTTAAGATCCTGTATGTTTTGGTTTTCTACCGCTGAAATTCTGATGAAATCAAAATCCTGGGCTATTTCGTTTCTGAAAATTTCTTCTATGGCCTCATATTTCGGTGGCAGGACCTCATCGATTTTTGTAGAACAGATAATCAGTTTCAGATCGTCTCTCTGCAGAGATTTTATCATTTCAATATCTTCGGAATAATCTTCTGTAGCGGCATCTGCAAGGTATACCAGGATATTGGCGTTTTCTACCTTCTCTTTGGCTTTCTTTACCCCGATTGCTTCAATTTCATCCACTGTATCACGCAGTCCTGCCGTATCGATCAAACGGAATGCATGACCTTTAATATGTAAGATTTCTTCAATTGTATCCCTCGTCGTTCCGGCAATATTACTGACGATCGCCCTCTCCTCTTTCAATAAAGCATTTAGTAAGGTTGATTTTCCTGCATTCGGCTTTCCGATGATGGCAACGGCAGTCCCGTTTTTAATGGCATTTCCATATTGGAAACTATCGATAAGAGAGTCTAATTTTAATTCAATTTTATCCAATAGACCATTAAGCGCAGATCGGTCAGCGAACTCTACATCTTCTTCAGCAAAATCCAGTTCAAGTTCGATCAGGGAGACAAAATTCAGAAGATCTGTTCTCAATATTGATATTTCATTGGTGATTCCCCCTTTCAGTTGGTTGATGGCTACTTTTCGGGAAGCTTCATTTTCAGAGGCAATCACATCTGCGATAGCTTCCGCCTGCGAAAGATCTATTCTCCCGTTGATGAATGCACGAAGGGTAAATTCTCCCGCTTTCGCCATTCTTGCCCCGTTTTGGGTCAGCGTTTCCAGAATACGTTTTCCCATATGCGGCGAACCGTGAAAAGCAATTTCTACAGAGTTTTCTGTAGTAAAACTTTTCGGGGCCAGGAAAATAGAAAGCATAACCTCATCAATAGCTTCCTCTCCATCCATAAAATAACCGTAATGAATGGTATGGGACTTCTGCTTTTCCAGATTTTTACCCGGAAAACTTTTCTGGACAACCTTTAAAGCATCGTCCCCTGAAACTCTGATGATCCCTAAAGCTCCTACTCCATTGGCCGTAGCCAGTGCGCAAATCGTATCCTTATTCATGATGCAAATTTACGGTTTTTCATGCTAATTTCTGACAGCGTCTTTTATACAGATTGTCTATGGCTTTAATTGGAGCTTTTGGGATTTTTATCCATTGACGTTTAGGATTCAGATCTGTGACTATTTGTGCTAAAGATTAATACCATTCGTGTTTAAAAGCTGTATGATCAGTAAAATCTGCGCAAGGCAAAAAAATCTGCAAGATTGCTTCGTCACTTCGTTCCTCGAAATGACTGTTTACAGTTCTCTTCTTCCGAGTTCTCTCACTTTTTGTAGCCATTTCACACGCTGTAGATCCGTAGAATTTCTTATAACCCCGATATAAGTTACTTTTACTGGTGTTACCCCACAAAATTCCAGCGTTGATTTTTTCAGTTGATTTACACTCGGTCTTCCATAGAAAAGTCGGTAGTACCATCCCGGCTGATCTAGTGTTGTGATGATATGGCCCGTTTTCCCTTTCAGCAGCTTATCCCACCAAACCGAATTTTCTCTGTACTGGTAAGCAAATCCAGGAAGAAATAACCTGTCGATAAAACCTTTCATCAAAGCAGGTATCCCGCCCCACCACACCGGATGAATCCATACCAGATGATCTGCCCACTGTATGATTTCCCAGGCTTTCAGCAGATCCGGTTCCAGTTCCATTCTTTTCTGATATCCGAAATGAAGAATAGGATCAAAGTTCAGTTCAGCAATTGTAATCACTTTCACTTCTGCCCCAGAATTTCCTGCTCCTTCTTTATACGCTTCTGCAATTCCAAAATTGAACGAATCTTTATTCGGATGCCCGTTGATAATGGCTATTTTTTTCATGATACAGATTGTATATTGATGCTTTCATAGGCTTTAAGCTTTTCCAGCAGTGAAGATGGCTGATGCAGCTGATGACTGAAATAGATATTATTTTCATGGAAATCCTTCAACAGTTCTTCTGTATGCAGCACCGCAGAAAGTGCCGTTAATTCCGCCTGCCCCTTTGTACTCTGTAGACTTAGCTTATTAACTTCACCATTACTCCTGACAACGATTTCAAATACACTCTGATCCCCCTTTCCACTCGATCCGAAAATTATTCTTCTTTCTTTTAATGATAAAATATTAAAAATTCTCACTTTTTGAAATGCTCCTAAAAGCCATGTGATAAACTTTGAATTGTAAGTCATTTTAACACTGACATTGGGTACCTTTTCAATTTGATTCAGAATGTATAAATCCGGTACATCAAAGTTATAGGCTTCTCTGGTACCAATTCCAAAAGAAAAATTAAAATTTTCGGAATCTAAAAAATGCTTGATCGGAACCTGTCTGTTATTTTCATACCTGATAAACGGTTTTGCTACATTTTCAGCCATAAAGTGTGCTGAACTTTCACCGGCAAGATCTTTCACAGAATAATAAACAAAGAGCTTTACTTCCTGAATATCTGCAGTCTTATCTGAAAGTGTTTTCACCAATCCGTTCACAATCCCTCCCATCCATCCGGAACTGAATACAATCCGGCTCTGAACATTTCGGTTTTTAGCAATAGCATACGCTTTGACAAGGTCGGGAGTAGGCTTGGTGATATCCAGATAATCTATCTTATTTTCGATCGCAAACCGAAGAACATGATCTTCTTTATCATTGACTGAAAGAATGATCATATCTATTTTATTTTCCTGAATGATGCGAAAAGTACCCGGATTTGTTACATCAATTTTCAGATCATTTCCTATATTTCCTCCTTTTCTCCCGCCAACAAAAACATTGATGTGGGGGTTTCTTGATTTTAAAATTCTGATAATCGTTTTTCCTACCAGACCGTTTCCTCCAATGACTAGAATATTATGCTTCATATATTTTTTTTACAAAATTATAAAGCTGCCTATCCCGACTATAGGACAAATGTCCAAAAAGCTACGACTACCTGATTATCCTTTTTGATCAGATCTTTTCTTTACAACGTAATTTCCTTTCTGATCCGGCTAAGATGTCGTTGTGTAATTCCCAGGTAAGAAGCGAGATATTGCAGCGGAATCTTCTGAATATAATCCGGCTGATTGCCGAGGAGATATTCATAACGCTGGCCTGCAGTGTCTCTCTGAAGCTGAAAGAACCTCTTCTCAAGCTCAAGATATTCCTGTTCAGCAATCATTTTTAAAAATCTGGTCCAGTTGAGATCATCTTTTGCAATATGATCTATCACTTCTTTTTTTAAAACCATAAGATGGGCATCGGTAATAGCCTGCATATTTTCTCTGCTGGGAGAATCTGAAATAAATGAAGAATAGCTGGCCATCAGCTGATTGGGAAACCTGAAGCAGTAGGTCATATCTTTTCCCTCATCTGAAATATAATAGGAACGAAAAATGCCGGATACTATGAATGCTATTTCCCTGCATCTATCGCCCTCATGTAGAAAAAAATCATTTTTATGTACTTTTCTGACTTCAAAAAGCTGTAGGAGATCTTTGATCTCATTGTCTGAGAATACATTAAAGCTGCGAAAAAAATCATCTACCATATTTTCAAATTATAATTCAGGAAGGTTATGATACCTTCTGCGGTATATTCATGGCGAAATTAAACAAATCAGAGAGCATTTCAAAAATTAAATATACCGACCCGTTCAAAAGATCTTAATGATAAGTTTTGGAAAAAATAAAACCATTTCATGACGAAATGGTCTTACTGCTTTGAATTTACTAAATGTATGAAGATATGAATGATGTCTTGTTACTGATGCAAAGATAGATCACCCGGTATTTATTTCTATCAGGGGAATCCCTACAATTATATCCGTGAAAATACGGTTGCATCATAAAAAAAGCCCCGCAGAGAATTCTGCGGGGCTTCAAGAATTTATCTAACAATTATTAATGTTTAATATATAAAACTCAATGGTTAAGTACAAGGTTAAGGTTGAAATTCAATACTTTGATTGTCCAAAAATTAACCATTCACTATTTCACCATCAACTATTATTCACATTTCATCATTATTAAAGTGGGCTTACCAATTCCAGGAACCATTCTTTAACGGCTCCTTCAAGATAAGGACCTATTTTTTCTTCACATGTTCTGTGATAATCATTCAACCATGCAATTTCTTCTTTTGAAAGAATTTCTTTCACGATGGTATCTTTAAAGAACGGACAGAATGTCAGGGTCTCAAATTCATAGAACGTACCGTGAATTGTTTTTTCTGCTTCTTTTACAGCAATCAGGTTTTCGTGTCGAATTCCGTATGCTCCTTCCAGATAATATCCGGGCTCATTGGAACACACCATTCCCGGAAGAAGATCCTGCGGGTTCAGATCTTTTCTAATATTCTGAGGTCCTTCATGTACATTCATGAAACTTCCAACTCCATGGCCCGTTCCGTGATTGAAATCTTTCCCTTCCATCCAAAGCGGAAGTCTTGCAATCGCATCAAGGTGAACCCCCTTCGTTCCTTTCGGGAATTTCACCATCGATAAACGGATCAATCCCTGAAGTACTAGCGTAGAATTTCTTTTGAACTCTTCCGAAACCGCTCCTAAGGAAAGTGTTCTTGTAATATCGGTAGTTCCTTCCAGATACTGTCCTCCTGAATCTACCAGGATGGTTGCATCATTCGTTACGTCTTTGCTTCCCTCGCTTTTTGCAGAATAATGCATGATCGCACCATTATCTTTATACCCAACAATGCTGCCGAAACTTTCTCCTACGAAGTTTTCTCCTTCTGCACGGAAACCTCTCAGTTTTTCACCGATAGAATACTCATTCATCGCTTCTTTTCCTGCATTATGAGTCAGCCAGTAAAGGAATTTCACCATCGCTACACCATCTCTTACCATCACTGTTCGGAATCCTTCCAGTTCGGTTTCATTTTTCTGGGCTTTCATCAGATTACCCGGAACCGGAGCTTTTATAAACTTGTTGTCTGCTTTTAAAGTTTCAAAAATCATCTGGTTGCTGTTTGGAGAAACCAGTACATTTTCATTTTTAAATGCTTTCAGATAGTTGTAAAACTCTTCATAAGGCATCATTTTCACAAAGGAATCATCCATCTGCTTTCTTGCGCCTACTTCCAGTTTTTCAAGGTCAGTGAATAATACTGCATCATTTTTCGTAATGACGATATATCCTAAAAATACAGGATTGCTTTGCACATCACTTCCTCTTAAGTTGGAGGTCCATGCTACATCATCCAGACTTGAAATAATATGAACGGTAGCTCCCTGGTCTTCCATTTTCTGACGGATCGCTCCCAGTTTATCTGTAACTGATTTTCCTGCTCTTTCTACGGGATGAACAAAGATTGGATTTTTTGAAGGCGTTCCTCTGTCTTTCCAGATCTCTTTTAATAGAGGAAGATCTGTTAAGCTTATATTTTTTGACTGCAATTTTTGTGAAAGCAGTTCCCAATTGGCATTTGAAGTGGCAACGGCATTAACAGCTACTTTTCCGTTGGCAGGAATTTCAGAAATAATCCAGTCTATATAATTGGGAGTTCCTTCCATTCCGTCTTTGAAAAGATCAATTCCCGAACCTTCCAGTTCAATAGCAGCCTGGGTAAAGTACCTTCCGTCTGTCCAAAGCCCTGCCTTGTCCTTCGTAATTACCACAAAACCTGCGGAACCTAGGAACCCTGACAGCCATGCTCTTTCCTGCCATTCTTCAGGCAAATACTCGCTCATATGGGGATCCGCAGAATATACTATAAATGCATCAACATTATTTTTTTGCATTTCTTCACGAAGTGCAGCAACTTTTTCCTTTGAAGTCATTCTTTTTCTTTTTTAAACACCGAAAGTTACGAAAAAATTGAAGTTTAGAAGTGAAATCATTCCCGTATTTTCGTTAATGATTTGTTATTTTTTCTTTGTGGATACGCTCAACATGTTAAGGTTTTATTTGACAGATTTAAATGTTTTAAACACCCGTAACACAAATTTACAGCACAAATCCTATTTAATGCATTTTACGATTCATCAAAAATAATCAGCAACATTGACTCTAATATACATTTACATACCACAAAAACATGATTATTATTAAAAATATAAAGCTTTGGAAAGATTATTGCTACTATCCATTGTATGAGTAAGCAGAATTATAAAAATCACAGGAAATTTTATCCTCCCCATCATTTCATTTATCTTCCGCTATTGATTGTGCTGGAAATTTATGGAATCTGTAAAATCTGGGGCGACCCTGAAAACCATCTGATCTGGACTTTATTTTCGGTCGTGATATTTTTGCTTTTCTACCTTGCTTTTATGACGAGGCAACACTATGCGTTGGGACTTCAAAACCGAATGATAAGACTGGAATTTAAGCAACGGTATTTTGAAATTTTCGGACAGAGATCTGATGAAATTACAGAGCAACTCAGATTTGACCAGATCGCAGCATTGAGATTTGCCTATGATGATGAGTTCAGGGAACTTCTGAACAGAGCAATCAAAGAAAACATCTCAGGAGACGAGATCAAACATGCTATTAAGAACTGGAAAGCCGATAACCAGAGAGTCTAATAACATCAAAATATTATATCATGAGAAAGTTGACTTTATACAGCATAACCATATTCACGTTGTTAACACTGACAAGTTGTGAAGCAATAGAAACTATTTTTAAGGCTGGAATGTGGTGGGGAATTATTCTAGTCGTTGCAGTTGTAGTAATCCTTTTTCTGATCTTTTCGCGGGGTAAAAACTCTTAACCATTTTCTATGGAGAAGAATACAGATCTAGAAATCATTTCCCATCTCAAGCCTTCAAAAATTGTCAAGATCATGAAGGATCCCGAAGCCTCCGCAAAGGCGGTACATCTTGTATATACCACCGATGCGGAAACGGCCGGGATTACCCGCAAGAAAACAGGAAAGAAGTATTCTTATTACAAAGACGGCGAAAAGCTTAAAGATAAAGAGGAGATCAACAGGATCAACAAACTGGTCATCCCTCCTGCCTGGGAAAATGTGTGGATATGTGCTTTGGACAATGGCCATCTTCAGGCCACAGGTTTTGATGTGAAAAGCAGAAAACAATACCGCTATCATCCTTTATGGAGCGCTTTAAGGAATCATACGAAATTTTACAGAATGCTTCAGTTCGGGTATGCACTACCTGATATCCGTCTTCATGTGGAACAGGATCTTGCGATACGGAATTTTGAGAAGCGAAAAATATTGGCCTTGATTGTCAGTTTAATGCAGCGTACCAATATCCGTATTGGTAATAATGCGTATGAAAAGTTATATGGTTCTTTTGGTCTTACGACTTTAAAGGATAAACATGTAAAAATTAACGGGCAAAAGATCTCTTTTTCATTTAAAGGAAAAAAAGGCATTATGCACCATATCAATCTTAAAAGCAGAAGACTTTCCAGGCTTGTGCAGAAATGTAAGGATATTCCGGGCAAAGAGCTTTTCCAGTATTTTGATGATGAAGGAAACCGCCATTCGATAGACTCCGGAATGGTGAATGAGTATATTAAAGAAATAAGCGGGGAAGATTTCACGGCCAAAGATTTCAGAACCTGGTCCGGAACTGTGAGTGCTTTGATCGCTTTTAAGGAAATAGGATACGCTGAAAATGACTCACAATATAAAAAGAAAGTGAAAGAAGCTCTGGAAATCGTTGCCGGGCACCTTGGAAATACCAGCACGGTCTGCCGGAAATATTATGTTCATCCGCTGGTCATCAACCTATACGAAAATAATACCATTAAAAAATACCTCGATGAGCTGGAACAAATCGAAGAAAATGATGGAAAAACCAGCCTTACACAGGAAGAAAAGCTTGTCTTGAAGATTCTGGAAAACGAGAAAATGTAGGAGGGACGGAAAATGGGAGCATAAAGATAGAATATATTGAACTCTCTCTCTAAATTTTTCAGCTTTGATTCATTTGTAGTGCCTTTCAAGATTCATTTAAAACGGCATACAGAACAATTTTGACAATCAGTCTTTCCTGCATCCAGCTTCAAGCTTCCTTCCTTACACCGAAACCCTATTCTTCAAAAACTGCGTTCTATAATCTTTAGGCGTAATTCCTGCAATTTTCTTGAAAAGCTGCGTAAAGTGTGATGCGGTGGTTGTGAAATGATGGCCAATAGAACAGATTAAAAGCCAGGAAGAGTTATTGGCGGAACGTCTTCAATAGCTTTCATCTCTATAACCTGTTTGGCTTCATTCAGTGAAATGTCAAGATCACTCCATAAAAAATCAGATAATTTGGCCACACATTTTTGATAGGGTGAAGTAATTTTAAAGGAATGATACCTGACAGGAGTACTTGTAGGTTCCTCCATTTTTTTCATGATCTGGTAGGTTCCTTTTATGAGGCTTTTACAGTTTTTCTGATTGATACTGATCTGAAAGTTTTTGGCATCAACGAAATATAAAATATCAGGTTTTACTTTGTCTTTATCGAATGAAAGTTTTGTCTGGTCGTAATTTTTAAGATCAAAATACCATTTAGATCCTTTCAATGCATCATTTAAAAGTTCTTCTTCAGTAAATGAATGTTCAATTTGTTTTTCTAAAGGAACTTTTGGAGGGATTTTATTTTTATGCTGTGCAAATACAGCCTGAGAAAAGCACAAAAGTATGAATACTGTTTTCTTCATTTCTAAAGTTTTAAGAACAAATCTAATATATAACAATTTATGTTAAATAATAAGATGAAGTATTTGCAGGAATTGTTCCTTTCAAAATGAAAACGTAAATTTGTATACCAACATATTTATAATTTAAAATAATACAACATAATATGTCAAAAGCAATTTCGCAAGTACCATTTGCAGTAAACGAACCGGTAAATTCTTATGTACCGGGATCTCCAGAAGTTAAAAACCTTATCGCCACTTACAAAAAGATGTGGGCTGAGAAGATAGAAATTCCAATGTTCATCAACGGAAAGGAAGTGAAAACTGACGAAAAGGTTCAGCTTCAGTCTCCTCAGGATCATGCTCATGATTTCGGATTTTACTATAAAGGTACCATGCAGCATGTAGATGACGCCATCAACGCGGCATTAGCAGCTAAAAAAGAATGGAACGAGCTAGGCTGGGAACACCGTGCAGCTATTTTCTTAAAGGCGGCTGATCTTTTGGCTGGACCTTACAGAGACGTGATCAATGCGGCAACGATGATCGGACAGTCTAAGAATGTTCACCAGGCTGAGATAGATGCTGCGTGTGAATTTATCGATTTCTTAAGATTCAACGTAGAGTTCATGACTGAAATGTATTCTGAGCAGCCGGTTTCCGACAGCGGAATCTGGAACCGTGTAGAGTACAGACCATTGGAAGGATTCTGTTTTGCAGTGACTCCGTTCAACTTTACAGCGATCTCCGGGAACTTACCTACCTGCATGGCTATGCTAGGAAACGTAGTGGTTTGGAAGCCTTCTGATAAGCAGGTTTATTCTGCAAAAGTGATCATGGATGTATTAATCGAGGCTGGTCTTCCTGCCGGTGTCATCAATATGGTGTTCACAGACGGAAAAGAAACGGCTGAGAAAGTAATGTCACACCCTGATTTTGCAGGTCTTCATTTCACAGGTTCTACGAAAGTATTCCAGGGAATGTGGAAAATGATCGGTGATAATATCCATAACTACAGAACTTACCCGAGAATTGTTGGGGAAACTGGAGGAAAAGACTTCGTGATCGCTCACCCTTCTTCTAATGTAGAGGCAGTAGCTACTGCTTTGGTAAGAGGTTCTTTTGAATACCAGGGACAGAAATGTTCTGCGGCTTCAAGAGCTTACGTTCCTAAATCTCTTTGGGCTGATGTGAAGAAAGTAATGGAAACTCAGATCAATTCTATTAAAGTAGGTTCTCCTGAAGATCCGTCTAACTTCGTGAACGCAGTAATCGATAAAAACTCTTTCGAAAAATGTAAAGGATATATCGATAGAGCAACAGCTTCCGGTGAGGCTGAAATCGCTATCGGTGGAAAAGTTGACGATTCTAAAGGATGGTTTGTACACCCTACTGTTATTGAAACGACCAATCCTCATTACGAAAGTATGGTAGAAGAGATCTTCGGGCCTATCTTATCTGTTTATGTATATGAAGATCAGGACTGGAAAGAAACTTTAAAATTAGTTGATTCTACGTCTCCATATTCATTGACTGGTTCTGTATTCGCACAAGACCGTTATGCCATCAATGAAGCTTTCAAAGCTTTAGAAAATGCTTCAGGAAACTTCTACATCAACGACAAACCAACGGGTGCCGTTGTTGGACAGCAGCCTTTCGGTGGTGGTAGAGCTTCAGGAACAAACGATAAAGCTGGTTCTAAAATGAACTTACTAAGATGGACCTCTGTAAGAAGCGTAAAAGAAACGTTTGTTTCTCCAAAAGATTACAAATACCCATATCTGGGATAAGAATTATACGTTAGGAATTGTACATTATAAAATGATAAGTAATCAGTAATGAGCAATGAATAATCACAAGGCCCTGGAATTTTAATTCCGGGGCCTTTTTTATAAATGATAAGCGATCAATGATAAAGCAATGAATAATGATGACCATTATTTCAAACTTTGGAATACAACTCTTTAACCCCTAATCCCTGCAACCTATTACCTATTCCACTACCTCTAACACCTTTTAACAAACTTTACCTATGTTTTAATACTTGTGACTACTGCTTAGGAATGGTTATTGAACTTTAACGTATAACACTAAAATAAAATATTATGAAAAAGTTATTGTTAGCAGCCTTTGGTTTAGGAATAGTCGTTGTGAGCTGCGGGACTAAAGAGTCTTCGATGTCATCGGGTAATACGGATTCTACTGCAACAGTTCATACCAAAACTGTAGCACCGATTGCAAAAGATTCAGCGAAGATGGCCGTAAAAGACAGTGTCCGAGTTGATTCCGTAGCTGCCACACGTCCGGCTAAATAGATATAAACAGATTTTTAATCTAAACATGGAAAATCCGTAGATGAAAGCTCTGCGGATTTTTTTTATGATTAGATTAAAAATGAATTTACATCAGACAAAAATTATATAATGACATAAAAATAGTATTATTTTTATATATTTGATAGCATTAAACATCAAAATCAACTATTATGAAAAAATTATGGATAGGAGCTATTCTGGGCGTTTTATTTTTAGGAAGCTGTGCACAGAATAAGGAGAAAAGAGAAGAATTCAAGGATGAGCACAATAAAGATTCCCTGAGAAATAAGATGGGAGATTCTGCTGTTGCCAATTCTGAACCGGCTCCGGCTTCTCATGATACTGCAAAAGTAAAAACCGACAGTCTGAAGACTAAATAAAATAACAAATCCGCAGCTACGCTGCGGATTTGCACTTAAAAAAACTTGACTGAAAAAAACCGGGCAATCAACCCCGATTGTATTATAAAGTCTTTATCTCACGGAAGTATTCTCCCAGGTAAATAAAGGTATTTACGACCAGGTAGGCAGACCTGTTATCCATTATTACTAACATAAGGTAGCAATCCCGGACACGGAGTGGATATGAGCCTTGAAAAGCATTGGGGGCAATACCCCCTCAGCTATTGATTCGTCGTTCTTTTCGCGACGATGTCCAGACTCGCAATAGGCATCAGTGTATTAATCCCAATCTACGCAAAGGCAACATTAGATAATACGGATGCCAACACGACCGTTAAGTTGTCTTCATCTGTTTAATTTACTAGTTTAAAGTTTTCATGGTTGGTGTAAAATAATTGGCAGGTATTTTAAACCGTCTAGTAATTTAGTCTTTAGATTTGATCGCTGCTCTGCTTATCCGGAATAAAAGATTAAAAAATGAGTGACAAACTGCAGTATGTCTATTCCGGTAAAGCTGGCGCAAAGATATAGATGTGAATGCCTTACGTAAAACAATAGGTTATCCGTTTTCATGAAAATGAAAAGACAGAATTCATAAAAACAGCCATTGTCTTAATTGTTTTCGGGAAAATGAACATTTTTATCTGTCTGATTTTCAGCATCCAGATATTTGATATACGCTGAAGGAGAAAAGTCTGTCACGGCTTTAAAGACCGAAGCAAATTTACTGTGTGAAGAAAAGCCACATTCGTCTGCGAGGATGCTGATCTTGTACTGTCTGTACTTTTCGTTATTGATCAATTTATCAATGATATAATTGATTCTGAGACGATTGACATATGTTTTAACATCAGCACATTTATGCTGATTGATCACGTAAGAAAGGTATTTTGTATTGGTATTAAGTTCTGCAGCCAGAAATGATAACGACATATTTTTGTTGTTATAGAGGTCTCCTTTTTCAAATTCTTCAAGAAGTTCCAGCAGTTTTAGCTCTGTTTCGGACGTCATCAGGGATTCATTTCGCTTTTTATCAGCTCCTCCTATTCTATCGTCCACTTCTTCCACAGAAATGTTTGAAAAATCAGAGTTTTCTGTTTTTAAAGGTGAAGATTCACTGCGGGAACTGATCATCTGCAGCTGAGTTCTTATAATATTCCTGAATTTTGAACGCTGTTTCTTCTGTTTTACTTTAAAGAAAACAACAAGCCCGATGAGGGAAATCAGCAATACAATAATAGCTGCGTTTTTCACAATACTGATCTGTGTACTTTTTTTATTAGGCTTCACTAAATTTTCCGGAGCAATTACTGCAAATTCACGGTTCCGGGCTGTAAGGCTGTCGTAAGCTCTTACATATTTTGTGGCATAAAGGGAGGCTTTAACATTATCCCCCGTCCCTTCATAATAATCATTGATATTGGAATATACTGCTTTTTTGAGTTTAAGACTTTTGGAACTGTCTGCTATGTTTTCAGCTTTTTTCAGATAGATTTCAGCCTCTGCCCAATTTTTCTGTTTCAGACGGATCCCGCCCAGCCCATTATAAACAAGCCCCAGAATACAACATTTCTCGTTGAGCAAAGATTCTGCTTTCCGGTAATATTTTTCAGAAGCAGGATAGTCTCTGAGCTTAAAGTATACCTCTCCAAGGATCTGATAGGATGCAGCTACCGCTCTGTCATTATCCCGAACATTATCTTTTCCAAAAGAGTTCAGTGATAATTCTATATACTTCACAGCATGAGTATAACTCCCCTGCTCCATTTCGTAATATGCCATTTCCTGATTCAAAAGTCCCAGCGCTTCTCCTCTTTTTTGAGAATCACCAATGAGTTTTGCCGATTTTATGCCTTGTAAAATATATTTTTTTGATCTTTCATGAAGGCCGACCAGCCGGTATTCTTTAGCTAAGAATCCGTTGACCTGTGAGAACCACTCCGCATCGTTAATCTGACTTAATAAGGAATGGGCATTTTCAGCGTAGCAAATAGATTTCTTGAATTCTCCAGCAGAATGGTAAAGATTAGCGGAAAGTAAAAGGCTTTTGACTTTATCTAAAGGCTTTTGTGCAGCCATATATAAAGAATCCGCTATTTTCAGGGCCTTTGGGATATCCTTTTGGGCCATCTGAATGGATGTTCTTTCACAAATCTGGTCATAGCCATATTTTTTCTGAGCCCAGATGGGGGCAGCAGTGATGAACAAAAACAAAAGTTTGAGCAGACTTCTAGACATAAAAAAATAAATTATTATTTTGATTTTATAATAATTCATCATTTTCATGGGGTGTCTTTTTGTTTTTACAAAGCTACTAATATTTTATTTTTTATTAAAATATTCTTCTATTATTTAATTTTTTTAACTAAAAACCAGATTATCATTTATTTTAATAACACCTTATTAACAATTATCACCTTAAATAGAATTATTACATATAATAAACAGGTTTAAGTAAATATTTTCAACATATATCCAATCTCATGTTAACATAATTATTACATTTGTAATCAATAAAAAGTTTTATGAAAAAATTAGCAATATTTTCTTCTTTATTTATAGGAGTTCTGGCATTTGCACAGGGAATTAAATTTGAAGACAGCAATTTCGCAACAATCCTGGCGAAAGCAAAAAAAGAGAATAAACTTGTATTTGTAGATGCTTATGCATCATGGTGCGGACCTTGTAAACTGATGGTGAAAAATATTTTCCCTCTTCAGACTGTTGGAGATTTTTACAATTCTCATTTCGTGAATGCTAAAATAGATATGGAAAAAGGAGAAGGAATCGGGCTTGCCAAGAAATATAACGTAAAAGCATTTCCTACGTACCTTTTTATCAATGGTGATGGTGAGGAGGTACACAGAACACTGGGATATGTAGAGGAAAAAGACTTCATTCAGTTTGCTAAGGATGCTGAAGATCCCAATAAAAGGCTTACTGCATTAAAGCAGAAATTTGAAAAGGGAGAAAAAGATCCTGAATTCTTAAAAAATCTTGCCGGCCTTACCATTTATAACGATTCTGAATTTGCAGGAAAGGTATTAGACCGTTATTTCCAGCAGAAAACGACTCTTGATCAGGAAGATGTACAAATGCTTCTTTCGGGAACACAGAGTACGGAAAGCCCTTTATACAAGATATTTCAGGCCAAAAAAGCGGATATCATCAAAATTTTTCCAGAAGATAAATACACTAGATTCGATACAAATATAAAACTGAATACGGTTCTTAAAAAGTCTTACAATGCAGATACAAAATCCTGGAATGACAACTACTTTTTGACAGAATCTCAAAAGTTTATGACAAAAGAGGAATCTGAAAAGGTCTTAAAAAGAGCAAAAGCAAACAGAGCTTTAAAGAACAAGGATATCCCTACTTATGAGAAGTTAACGATAGAATTATATAAGGACTATTCTGCTACCGGTTCTGAGGAATTAAACTCTTTAGCATGGAATTTCTTTGAAAACGTAAGCAACAAAACTTCCCTGGAAAAAGCGATAGCATGGGCGCAGGAATCTGTAAAAAAAGATGAAAACTATGCGAATACAGATACTTTAGCTAATCTTTACAACAAGATCGGGGACAAAAAGAACGCTAAAATATGGGTTGAAAAATCTATAGAACTAGCAAAAAAAGAAGGTCAGGATTACTCAGATACTGAGAAACTATTGAAAAGTCTTTAAATAATAAAGTATAAAAATGAAATCCGCAGAGCAAAGCTCTGCGGATTTTTTTAGTTATTGTAAACAAGTACCTGCATCTTGGTAAGCATTGCTTCTGTATCTCCATTATAGCCAGAATAGCCAGAAGGAACGTAATTAACAGTCTGATCACCAAACCAGGAAGAATATTGTACCTTGAAGGTATAGGTTCCCGCAGTAAGCGTGACTGCTTTCAGAAATGTTACCGGAATCGGAAGCCTTACTAATTGAGTTCCACTTACCATTGACGTATAGGCAGAAGATATTTTAACACCATTCTGTAATAAATAGAAAGCTCCTTGTGAATCAGAACTAGTTAGACTAGGTGCATATCCCAAAATATTAAACAAAAAAGTTTGGGTCATTCCTGCTGGAACCGTCAATGTAATGGTAACTCCCGGCACATCTGCAACCGTACCTTGAGTAATCGTTAGTGCTGTTGTTCCCTGTACATAATTTGCAGAAGAGATAGTCCCACTTGACGTATTAAGAGTCTTCCAGGTTGGTGCCACTCCAGCTCCGCTAGAGGTAAGAATTTGTCCGGTAGTTCCTGCCGATCCAGCTGTAGTAGCATTACCTCCAACGTTAAGTTCATTCACAACCTGTAAAGAACCATTAACATGCAAGTTTTTCTGCGGAGTCTGAGTAGCTACCCCCACACTTCCCGTACCGGTTACGGTCATTCTATTTGTGTTATTGGTAAGAATATTTATCGGATTTGCTGCAATAGTATTTAAATTCATACTTGTACTATTTCCCGATGTTGTAATTTGTGCACTCGAACCATTATCAACAAACATATTTAAAACACCTGCACCTCCATTTGCCTGGAATGCCCCTCTTGAAGAACCGGTTGTCGAAACAATTCCCTGAGTACCTGCAGTTCCTATTATAACATTGTTTGCTCCATTCACGAAAGTGAGTGAGTTCCCCGCAGTAGTGGCAATCCTGTTTCCTGTAATTGTTCCATCAGAATTATAAATATTAACAGGAGCATTTAATTTCGTCCATAAGCTACCATTATAATAATAATATCCAACAGCATCAATATTTACAGCAGTTCCCGTTTGTGCACCGGTAGCAACGCTGTTTACGTACACTAAAGTTGAAGTCGGAACTCCTGTCATGCTTTGAGCTCTTTGTCTGTCAACTCTTGGAATCAGGATACCATCAACATTGGTGGTAGTACCAGTAGCATCTTTAGCTGTTACATCCAGTGTTGCAGCAGGCGAGGGAGTACCTATACCCACTTGGGCATTGCAAATGAAGGGAAAGAACAAAATCCCAGATAATAAATTAATTTTCATTTTGTTGAATTTTAAAGTTAATATATTTTTAATCAAACAATTACATCACTTTTTTCAATATAAATTTAATAAAAAATAATGAATAAAACTGAATTAAAATTTATTTACAGTCCAATATCCCCTACTACTTTATCAGAAAAATAAGTTTAATTGGTGAAAAGCATATAAGATAGACAGGCTCTTTCATCCTTTCTGAAATTGAAAACGACACCGTTGAAAAAAAATTTCAGGGTGCCGTTTTTATATTAATCATCTATGCCTTATTTAAAATCCTATTGTGTTAAATAAGTGATTGTTAAATAATTCACATTTTCTCTTTTATGATTAATCAATTCAGTATTTATCGGCCATGCGGTTGGATTACTGAACTTATGCGTATATTTTGTAAATCACTTTACATATTGTGTGCTGTTGGGAATGAAAATCATCATTAATATGAGATGATAAACGTGCAAATCTTACTTATTTTACTAATTATAAACCTGACGGTGATGGTGCAGAACCGTTAGAGCTCCCTCCCAATCCAGCTGTAATCGTTCCAAGATTGTTCAGAAAAGTGTTATTAATGACAAGACAATTGATAGTCCACGACCCATTACTTGCATCTGCTGTATTAGCACCTCTGTAATCTGCTGATAAATGCCAGGTACCCTGATACTCGAATGCATATACATTTTTTGGAGAGAAAGTTCCTGAATTGGAGTTAGAAAGTCCTACTCCGATGGGTAAATTAAAACTACTTCCAATGACAATCAGAGTATATTGTGCAGAGTTAATATTAGAATTGAAATCGTTTATATAATCTCCATTAACATTATTAAGCTGAAAAATTATGCTGTTAAACATAAAAGTATTTCCGCTACCGGATGAGGCAATCCTTAGTTCTCCAGTTGCATTATTCCTCACGACTGTACTATATCCTGTAGTTCCCCCCGTAGCGGCAGAAGTTCCTAAAATCATATTCCCAGTCGTCTGAAGCTGAGCTGTAGGATTGATAGTTCCAATTCCTACCCTCCCTGCGGAGGTTACAACAAAATCATTATTTTGCTGTGATGCAGAGGGAACTCCGGTTATTGGATTGTCTTTGGCACCATCAATATGAAAAACAGCTCGGGGATTTGGAGTATTAATACCCACTTGAGCATTTGTAGAAAAAAAAGCTAAAAAGACAAATAAGAGTAAAATATTCTTTTTCATGGCATTCTTATTTTATAATCACCTTATGTTAAAATTATAATCCTGCAGGTGTGGTTGCAGAACCATTTGAACTACCTCCAAGGTTTGAAGTAACTGTGCCTAATGAATTCATGAAAGTATTATTGATAATAAGACAATAAATCGTCCAAGAGCCATTTATACTATCAGCTGTACTCCCTCCCCTGTAGTCTGCGGAAAGGTGCCAGGTTCCTCCATTTGAATAAGCATATATATTTTTAGGAGAAAAAGTTCCGGTGGATGAATTTGAAAGTCCTCCTCCGTTTGCAGTAATAAAGCTACTTCCTGTAATGATAACTGTATATTGGGTAGAATTAAGATTGGTATTGAAATCATTAATGAAGTCTCCACTTACATTATTAATCTGATACACCACATTATTAAAAACAAAAGTATTTCCACTGCTTGATGATGCTACCTTTAATTCTCCTGTGGTATTATTTCTTACCATTGTACTGTATCCTGTAGTCCCGTTGGTAAGGGTCGCTGCTCCCAGAATCATATTTCCGGTGGTCTGTAGTTGAGCTGTAGGATTGATTGTTCCAACTCCTACCCTTCCACTAGAAGTTATCACCACATCATTGGCTTGTTGTGCAAGAGAAGGTGCTCCCGTCAAAGGATTATCTTTGTTTCCATCTACATGTAAAGTAGCCTGAGGAGCAGCGGTATTAATTCCTACCTGGGAAAACACGGAAATAGAAAATATTACCGCCACTGGAATACATATTTTTTTCATCAATTTTGTTTTTATTATACTGATAGGCTTCAAAAATCTATCACAAAGTTTCATTGAAAATTTCACTAAGTACAAAAGAAGATTCCTGGGATTTAAAATCATTCTTTTTCATCATTTATGTAATGGTCTTGATATCGGTAACAAAGGAAGACAAAAAGTCTGGCTGATCACAGAAACCAGATATCACATAGATATCACACGTCATAAACCACTGGAAATCAATTAAAAAAGGCATTTAGAAATTAACCTAAATTGTTCATCCATAAATAAATATCCTCCTCTGAAGAAATTCCGAGTTTTTTCCGAAGACGATTTTTTCGTATCTGAACAGCGCGTGTTGTGACAAAAGTATATTCGGAAATATCTTTTGTAGAAAAATTAAGTTTCAGCAGCGCACAAAATTTAAGGGTGTCATTATTAATGTCAGGATATATATGGATAAGTGCACTGCAGAATTCAGGATAGTATTCTCTGAAGAGCGTTACAAATTCAGGATTATTTTCTTTGGCAAGTCTTATAACTTCATCGAATCCTTCATTAATTTTAAATTTCAGATGATCTGTTTCTTTCTCTTTTTCTATTATTTTTTCTCTTTCATCCTGTATTCTACTTTCTAAAGATTTTTCTTTTCTTTTATTTATCCTGATCAGTACATATACAAATACTACTGCAAAAACCAATATTAATAAGATGATATAATATAATCTGAATTCCTTGTCTTTATATTCCTGCTCTTTATCTTTTATATATTGCTGGATTGGAAATTCTGCTTCCACATCTTGTGTTTTTGAAAGACTGTCATACAATTGAGTGTATTTTTTTAAATAAATATTTGACGATCTTTCATCTTTTAAACTATCCGAAATTCGATGTAATAGCCAATAGCTATCTCGTATTTCAAAAGGTAATTTCAGTACTTTCGCAAACTTCAAGCTCTTATCGTAGAAAACTTTCGCTTCTTTAAAATTCTTTTTTTGTTCATGAAATTCGCCCCAATTCCTACTTAAGCTATAGTCCTCAAAAACTGATTTTCCAGGTGTTGATTCTGATATTTTACCGGCATATTTCAGATAGTATTCTGTAGAATCCAAGTTTTTTTTATAGTGCATATAGTGATAGGCAAGCGTATTGCTGTTAAATATATCTTTTACTTCATTAAAATTAATTTTACTATAATAAAAAGCCGAATCTGGTTTTTCCCGAATTTCATAAATAGAAATAATATTACTGTAGGCGAAAAGCCGCAATCCTTTCCTATTTCTACCCGAAATATAGTTGGTTAATGCTAAAGATTTTTTGAAATATTCTAACGCCTGTGTGTATAGTCCCAATAAATAATAATTATTACCATATTCCGAATAAATGGTAGATTCCATTTCCCTGTCATCAAGCTTTTTATTTTCTTTTTCAGCAAGTTGAAGCAATGACAGACTTTCTTTATACTTCCCCATTCTGCAGAAAACATTCCCCAGATTACAATATCCTTTTATGACCCCTCTGATGTAATCAGCTTTTTTGCATTCTTCAATTAATTTTTGGTTGATGGTGATCACTTTTTCAAAATTTCCGTCATCAGCTAGTTTGGGGGATAAATCCCAAAGTTTTTGATCCAGTGATTTTGGGTTAAAATTTTCATGTTGCAGAGCTGAGATATAAATAGGGAAAGAAATGACCAGGCTAAAAAATAATTTTGTTTTTATTTTAATTGAAGTTTTTAATTTTTTCATTTGTGTTCAGAAACGCTTTATATTAAATAGCAATCCCAGCAAAAAAATGCTGTTTAATTATTCTCATTTTTACTATGACTGCTTTGATATGATTTTTTGTGAGATATCAGTATCCCATCAATTTGATGCACAAATAAAACAAGTACAGCAGAAGATTCAAAAAAAACAACTATCACACAGCTATCACAATAAAAATACACCCCTAATATTCAATGAATTACATTTTTAATTGATGATTCATAGCTCTCTGTTTTATTGAAAAATTATCCTAAAAAAGAGATAGATTTACCAGAAGCCAGTGATGAGATTGTTTTCAATTATAGCTGACTTATCAAAACATAGATGTTTTCTTCTGATGAAATGTTTAATTTTTTGCGAAGTCTGTTTTTGCGAATCTGAACAGCCAAAAGTATATTCAAAGATATCTTTTGTTGAAAAATTTAATTGTAATAAAGCACAGAACTTTAATGTTTCAGAATTAATGTCCGGGTATATTTTTAATAAAGCCTGATAAAGATAGAAGATGATAAAAATGTACCCAATCTCAAACCGCATTCAACAAAAAAAGGAAGCAGCAGCTTCCTTTTATAATCAATTGGAGAAGTCATTAAAACTTCTATGTTATTATTGTATTTAGTATTCAAACAATACACTTCCCCATGTAAATCCGCTTCCAAAAGCTGAAAGAAGTACCAAATCTCCTCTTTTGATCTTTCCTTCTTCAATAGCTTCGCTTAAAGCGATAGGAATAGAAGCAGCGGTTGTATTTCCGTATTTCTGAATATTATTATGGATCTTTTCATCCGGAAGTCCGAATTTCTGTTGTACAAACTGGGCAATTCTAAGATTCGCCTGGTGAGGAATGAACATATCCAGATCTTCGATGGTTTTTCCTGCTTTATCTAAAGCTTCCTGCATGGTTTCCGGAAACCTTGTTACTGCATGTTTGAACACAAAATTTCCGTTCATGATTGGATAAACTTCTTTATCGGTTACATTTTCAGGTTCTTTTCTCATTCTGTCGCTCCATCCGAATTTGGAACCCGGGAACTGTGTGCATAATTCATCTGCATATTTACCTTCAGAATGCATATTTACCGCCAGAATATCTCCCGCATTTTCATCTTCCGTTGCTGAAAGTATGATGGCACCTGCCCCATCTCCAAAGATCACTGAAACGCCTCTTCCTTCATCAGAAAAATCAAGTCCGAAAGAATGAACCTCCGCTCCTACTACAAGAATATTTTTATAGGTCCCCGATTTGATAAAAGCATTGGCCACGCTCACCGCATATACAAATCCTGAGCATTGATTTCTTACATCCAAAGCTCCAATAGTATCGCAACCCAGCATATCCTGAAGCAAAACACCACATCCCGGGAAATAATAATCCGGAGAAAGTGTTGCGAAAACAATATAATCTATATCTTGAGCGGTCAGTCCGGCTTTTTCAAGAGCTTTTTCGGAGGCTTTAAATGCCAGATAAGCCGTGGTTTCCTGAGAATCATTTCTATTTTGTCTGTGTCTTCTTTCTTTGATGCCTGTTCTTTCCGTAATCCACTCGTCATTGGTCGCCATCAGTTTAGCTAAATCATCATTCGTAACAACATTATCTGGAACATAAAATCCGATCCCTTTTATTGTACTTTTAATCATATAGTTTTTTTAATTTTGGCAAAGATAAAATTATTTAACCCATAGTTTTTCAAAATATTAGTATTTTTATTATATGCCAATCGACACGATATACAGAGACTCCCAATGTGAATGGGTAGATGTAGAGGCTCCCACTGCGGAGGACCTGAAATTTCTTCACGAAAGATATGAGATCAACAACCTTCTTCTGGAAGATACCATGGATCCAAACCACCTTCCGAAATACGAAGAGGATGGCAATGTAAAATTCTTTCTTCTCCGTGAAAGTACGGAGCTGGAAAGAAAAAACCTCAACACCATAAGCGATATCAGCACAAAAATCGGGATTTTTCTGCTGGATAATACCATCATCACCATCCACAGGATGAAAACGAAAAGTATTTTGGAGACAAAAAAACAGATTTCTGCCATGCAGACCGAAGTTTCCTCTTCAAAAATTGCTTTAGTGATTGCCCTCCTGATCATGAAAAGTTTCGATGATGAATCATTAAGCCTTCTGGAAACAATGGATAATATTGAAAACGAAATTTTTCTTAAAAATACCAACCATACGAACCAGATCAGAAGACTGTATAAGCTGAAAAGGAAATCAGGGCTGAATTCCCGGGTACTGACTATTTCGACGGATGCGGTAGATAAATTTAAGCTATTGGATCTTCAGGATTCCGAGATCGTGGATTTAAAAGACAAACACAAAGATGTTGTAGCAGATTTTGATCATTTAAATATCCAGATTACCAACCTTATTTCAATGTTTCTTGCGCTTTCAGATCAGAAAGCCAATCAGGTCATGAAAGTTCTTGCGATTTACTCGGTATATTTCTTACCGATTACTTTTATTGCGGGTCTTTACGGAATGAATTTCGACAATATGCCCGAACTGCATCATAAATATGGATATTTTATAACGTTAGGTTTCATGGCTTTGGTGGTGATCTGCACATTTATTTATGCAAGGCGTAAACAATGGTAATTGTACAGCAAAAAAGGGAAAAACACTTAAGCTGCTGTAAGGATTTGTTACTAACTTTAAATCGCATTTGAGATTGCCTCACCTTACGGTTCGCAATGACGGATGATAAATACAATCTTTGCGTTTAGCCAACATCACCAAACACCAAACTGATCATGAAAACCGACATTCTAAACAAAATTCTTGAGGAACACGTACTCTCCAGAGAATCTAAAGACAAGCTTACGGCTCTCCATGAGAATATTTCCTCCAGGGAATTTTCTGATCTGCTGGATGCGCAGGGAAACCAGTATGTAGAATTTGTTCAGGAAGGAGGCGGTGTCTGGGGAAGCGCTCTGGTTGGCTATCTTTATGGTCTGGAGGTATTCGGGGTTCGGTTTCTGAAAGTGGCAGGAACGAGTGCCGGGGCCATCAATACGATGCTTATTGCTGCCTGCAAAACTAAAGAGGAAGCCAAAAGCGAGGTAATCAAGGATATCCTTTTCAGCTGGAACTTTGCCGATTTCATGGACGGAAAGACCTATGTAAAAACCACGATTCATGCGATTCTGAACAATAAGGATTTCTTTAAGATCAATGCCATTATTTTGGCAGTTATTATGGTGATTCTGGTAATCATTCCCTTTGCATCCAGACCGGAAACTACGCTGAATGCAAAACTCCTATTCCTGATTCCTTTAATTCCGGTGATCATCGCCTTTTTCTGTATTAAAAAGTTTTACAATGATTTCAGAAAACAGAACAGCGGCTTCAATCCGGGGAATGCTTTTTTAGAGACCATGCAAAGCGTTCTGGATGGTTTTGGGATCAAAACGGTGGCTCAGCTTAATGAAAAATTCATTCAGAAAGAATATGATCTCAATCTTAATTACCGTTACGGAAATACACAGGAATATTATACCATCGCTTTAAAAAGCATTGAAGCCATCAAAGCTAAAAACAAGGAGCATATTGATCAGACACGTTATAGGATTTTCTACGAAAGTGCGGTGAATAATGATTATTACAAAAACAATCCGTTTTACCAGCTTCGTTCGGAGTATATCGTCATTACAACGGATATCAATGCTAAAATCAAAGTAGAGCTTCCTACAATGGCTAATCTATATTGGTCGGAAGAGGAACTGAAACACGTCAGCCCGGCTGAATTTGTAAGAGCCTCTATGTCTGTCCCTTTCTTTTTTGAACCTTTCCGGAAAATGATCGACAGGGATGACAGTTCTGTAAAATATGCCTGGAAATTCTGGATGAACACAAAGCCGGAGGATATCTACCCTTCCGGACTCTTCATTGACGGCGGAAGTATTTCCAACTTCCCCATCGATATTTTTCATGCCAGCGATGTATTTTATCCAAGAATGCCCCTTTTTGGGGTACAGCTTACCAGCGATTCTGACATCCTTTCGGAAAAAGGAAAAACCAGTGAAGAAATTCTGAAAACCCCTTTTTCTTATGCGGGAAACATTATCAGCACGTTAAAAGGTTTTAATGATAAGTCATTTTTAACAAAGCATAGCTTTTACCGTCTTTACAGCATTCAATCTGTTAATTGTGGCACAAGCAGTTGGCTAAATTTCTTTATGAAAAGAGAAGAAAAAGAGGATCTTTTCAACAGAGGCTTTCAGGCCGCTCTGGATTTTCTGAATCAGTTCGACTGGGAAAAATATAAATATGAAAGGATGATGCTTTCTATGAAGGAGAAAAAGATCCTGAAGGAAGCGGATACACCGACTGTGGGATAAGGAATTTTGAGTATTTTAGAGTTTTAATATTTTAATGAAGAAAAGATATTTTTTTGCTATCGGAATTCTAATGCTCCTTATATTCATTTCTATTCCCGTCATTCATGTCCTTAAAACAAAATGGAGTGAGCCTGATCATAAAACAGAAATTCCAAAAGGTTATACGGATGATGCCAGTCAATTGAATTTAACAAAAATAGATACTTTAATAAAAGTCCCGTCATCGAAAACTGAGATTGAAAATCAGCTGCGCCAGATCCTGAAATATGCCAGAGAAAAAAAGTTAAAGATCTCCATTGCCGGAGCACAACACAGCATGGGTGGACACACCATTTACCCCAATGGAATTCTCCTCAATATGCTTCCTTACAAACACATGGAGCTGGATGCTGAAAATAATATCCTGACCATTGGTTCGGGAGCTCTTTGGGAAGATGCTATAGAATATCTTGACAAAAAAGGAAAATCAATTGCAGTGATGCAGGCATTCAGTTCGTTCTCCGTAGGCGGTTCCATAAGTGTGAACGGTCACGGATGGCAGAAAAACCTTCCTTCAGTAGCTTCAACTGTTGTTTCATTTACTTTAATGAATCACAACGGTGAAATTATGAATTGTAGCAGGGAAGAAAATCCTGAACTTTTTAAGCTGGTGATTGGAGGCTATGGTCTGTTCGGAATTATTTTGGATGTCAAGTTAAAAGTGGTTGATAATACTGCGTTGAAATACCGATATGTCCGTTTAAATTCGGATCACTATACTGATTATTATAAGAAATTTATTTCCGATCATCCTGAAGTCAATCTGGTTTTCGGGAGACTAAAGATCTCGGACAAACATTTTCTGGAAGAGGCCACCATTAATTATTTTGAAAAGGCAAATGAAAAACCGCTTGCGCTGTCTGTTCAAAATGCCAAAAATGCAGAAACAAAACGTCTCGTTTTCCGAAGTACCGTCAACAGTGAATACGGAAAAAGGCTTCGCTGGGATCTGGAAACAGGAATGAACAAAGTGACCAAAAATGCTGTTTATTCCAGGAATGAACTCCTCAATGACCACGTTTCTCTGATTGAAAATAAAGACCCAAATTCTACGGATCTGCTACAGGAATATTTTATCCCTGAAAGAAATTTTAATCAATTTATTAAGGATATTAAGCCCGTTCTAAAAAGTTCAGGATTGGATCTTCTCAATATAACGATTCGGGCCGTTAATAAAGATGAGGATAGTTACATGAATTATGCGAGGGAAAATGTATTTGGATTTGTTTTATTATTTAACCAAAAGAAAACAGTGAAACAGGAAAACGCAATGAAAATCCTGACCAACAAACTCGTTGATATTACTCTTAAAAATGAAGGAACATTTTATCTGCCCTACCGTCTGCATATCGATAGGTTAAAGATGAGAAAAGTATATCCTCAAACTGATTCTTTTTTCGTTCTGAAAAGAAGATATGATCCTCAGGAAATTTTTGACAATAAATTTTACCAGCACTATAAATAAATATGAATTACTAGTGAGGGCTTATAAAAGCATATAGAAGATTAAAAATATCAAAATGAACAGAGCTATCAAAAACCTTCTATTATTTGCCAGTATTCTTCTTGTTCTTACAAGCTGTCATTCCGAAACATTTGATTCTGCTCAATGGGTTCCTATAGAATCAGGACTCTATGACGGACACCGCAAGAAAATGCTGAATGATCTGGTGGAAAATGTCCTTACATTTGAATCCGGAAAGCATAGAGGAACCAGTAAAGAAAAGGTGATCAACCTCATCGGAAAACCCAACGAAATCGATACAAAAGACGGATCTGAAATTTATTATATCGAAGAAAAAACAGGCATGATTGATCCTAATGGTTATATTAATCTGCATTTGACTTATAAAAGCGATTCAACATTAATGAGCTGGAAAATTGAAAATGTAGATTATAAAGAGTAACAAAGATAAACGTGGGTGGATTTGTAAAAGACAGAAAATCTGAAAAGTAAAAACGGCCATATCTATAGACATGACCGCTGCCCGTTTATATTGAATCCAAAAACTCCAGATACATCGGTACACTTCTTTCAATCCATTCTCTGGAAGGATCGTTTTCTATTCCGTAGTAAACAAAAGGTTCTTTATAGTCTGCTTTGATGTAGTCGAAAGTCAGTTCATAAGGTCGGAAAAGCTCGTTCATGGTATATTTGTATTTTCCTGGTGCGCTGTAGCCCTGTTCATCTATTCCAGCCGTGACTGCCAATGTCATCTTCTTCCCTCCTGCTCTGTAACCGCTTTTACTTCCGTAGGCCCAACCGTAAAGAAGTACCTCATCAAACCATTTCTTTAAAAGCGGCGGACTGCTGAACCAGTAGAACGGAAACTGGAAGACTATCCTGTCATGAGACTCTATCAACTCCTGCTCTTTTGCAACGTCTATCTTTTCATCCGGATAGGCTTCGTATAAAGAATGAATCGTGTATTTTTCAGGAGATTTTTTTAATTCTTCAATCCATCTGTTATTGATCACCGATTTTTCGATATCGGGGTGAATCACTATGATTAATGTTTTCATTTTTCGTTTACATTTCTTCAGCAAAAATAATATACGTAACTTACATTTCTGACATTAGTATCCAATTGTATGGTACTATAAAAAATGTAAGTAATGACTAAAATAAAGGAAACATCCACCAATTTTGCCAATAAAAAAGCGCTTTCCGATGAATGTCCGGAAATCTACGCATCCAATACGATCGGCGGACAATGGGCACTCGCCATCTGCTGTTACCTCATCAATGGAAAACTGAGATTCGGAGTGCTCAGAAAAAAGCTGAACAACATCACAGAACGGATGCTCACCCTCCAACTCCGCAGGCTGGAAGAAGACCGCATCATCACCAGAACCGTCTATGCTGAAGTTCCGCCCCGCGTGGAATATGAATTGACAGAGATTGGCTATAAGCTGAAGCCCATCATTCTGGAATTTGAAAAGTGGGGTAAAGAGCATAAGGCTATTATGGCTGACAAACATTCCGTCTCTGAATCTCAAAAGGCATAAGCGCTGATAAATTAAGTTTTGGCTAAAGCCCCTCTGCGTTGATTTTTTTTATTAAACGGGCTAAAGCCCGTCCCTATTGATGGAACAGAGGTTTTTTATTTTTTCTGTAATTAACAAGTATAAAAACATCTTATTGATGGTTACATTAGATTTTTTTAAAGAGATTTTATCCGCTCATGCTTTGAGAAATAATCCCGTTGCCAATTATTTCTATGAATTTAATATCGTTGTATTTGATCATTCAATAGATGCTCCGGATTTCATGAGAACCTATTTTGCTTTAAAAGACAATAAAGAACTGGCTGTAAGAACAATAACTGAATTTGAATTCAGGGAAATAATCTATAAATGGTTCTTTGGCCGCGAACATTCAAAGAACATCAATCAGGACCCTGCAGAAAATTTAGAAAAAGTGAATAGCTTTTATCATTCTTTGAAAGAGTTTACAAAAGAAAAGAGAATTTTTCATTTTCAAAATGTTAATAAGCAAAGTCATGAATATCAGCTGGGTATAGATTATGACTATTTATACATTGATGGCGAAGAAAAGAATTTTCTCATTTATTTTAGCGCGCAGGGCTAATAATTTGTAAATTTAATTGGTCTTAATCATCAAAAACTATACTATGAAAAATCTGCTTTTTTTATTCAGCTTATTCTTGACGCTGCTCTTCGGAAACATTATAAGCGCACAAAAAATTACTGACGGCCAGACGATAGAGGTCAATGGAATGAGTGTCACTTTTAATATTTTAAACAAAGAAAGTATTGAAGCAGGCGGAAAACCGTATGATCGTTACAAGGTGTCAGCATCAGTAAAAAACACTTCAGACAAAGCATACAACATCAGACTGTCTTCTTACCCTCAAATTGTGAGCAATATCGGACTTGTAGAACTGAACTGCATCAATGCAACCGGTGCTAAGCTCACTTCCAAAAAGATTGAACTGAAAATGAAAGCTCAGATGATTAATGTGACGTATTCGGCCTATGACAAATCCGGTAAATTTACGACCAGTACTATTCCTGTAATAGGAAGCTATTATTTTGACCAGGGAGATACCATCAGTGATAATGCTATTTTAATTGTTCCACAAGGCGAAAAACCCGATGTTTCAGTAAGAAATTTGAAGTAAATGAGATATTCTTTAATTCTGGTTTTTATTATCATCCTGGGATGTACAAAAACCGAAAATAAAACAGTTCAGAAAAAAGAACTTCCACCACAGAATATAGCTTTGGTAATAGATAAATCAATATCCATGTACTCAATAGATTTTAAACCCAACAGGTCAGAAGCTGTTCTGAAGGTTTTAAAAAATATGATTTCTTCCAAAAAAGATAATCAGGCTTTTTCCATTGTGGTTTTTGCAGGTGATTCCTATCTGATCTGTCCGTTAACAAAAAATAAACAGGAATTACTGACAGCTATTGATAAAACTACCCAACAGATAACGCATGTAGGGCCGCTGAAATTTGGCACCAGTTTTTCACATGCATTACTGAATGCACTGTACTCCTTAAAAGGACACAAAGGACAAAACTCAATTCTTTTCTTTTCAGACGGAACTACTACAATAGATTCTTATCCCATCAATATACCTATAGATGCGGCTATCCGTAATAATATTCCCATTAATTCCATTGTAATCACTCCAAAAGACTTCGCAATTTCACCCGCAACATTGGATTTAAATAATACTATGGGATTCAAAAAAATAAAAGCAATACGAGTTGATACCGTTAAAGCCAAAGAAATTCCTATTAAAACGGGGGGAATTTTTAAAATCTTTTACACTCAAAAAGACCTGGATCAATTTGATTTAAAAAAAGTCATCGCGAATACAGATAATCGACAAACTGCCAAAGAAAATTCTGTTAAGACAGATCCTGAAAAGTTAAAACTGATCTATTCAGAAATTAAAAGGAAGAACGACAGTATCGCACAGCTCTTTAAATAGAACCATCAATTTATATATGAAAAATTTCAGAGTTTAGGGCGGCGGATTCTCCGCCGCCCAAAACTCAAAAAACTCAACTCTTACTCCTTCCAAAGCGGCTTTTGTTCCAGCACATGCTGGTAAACAGGGCAACTCTCGGCATGTGCCCCTTTCAAATATCCTGTACTCATTAAAAATTCATTGACAATTTCTCCACCTGTAAATTTGAATGTTTTTTTGAATAGTTTCATCCATTCCTGAAGGGTTTTCGGATGATGGTGTTCCAGCCATTTTTCAAATGATCCGAATTCTTTCTGCAATGCTATAATGGTTTTTGCATTTTCAATGGCAGCATTTACTTTGAGTCGGTTTCTGATAATTCCGGCGTCATTCATCAGTCTTTCGCGATCTTCTTCCGTATAGGCTGCGATAGCCTGAATATCAAAATTGTGGTAAGCTTTTCTAAAACTGTCTTCCTTTTTTAAAACGGTTTCCCAGCTTAGTCCTGCCTGATTGATTTCCAGTATAAGTCTTCCAAAGAGTTCATTATCATCATGGATAGGGAATCCGTAATAATTGTCGTGGTAGTTTTTATGCAGTTCTTTTCTGCTTTCGGGTTGCATTCCGTCTATTGCTAAACAATAACTCATTAAAATAATTTTTCTGTTTTGGTTAAAAATTGGTCTAAAGCTTCTTTAATATCAATACCAGTGCGGTCTGCCAATACAATCAGCCACCAGATATTCTCGCCTAATTTATGTTCCAGCTCTACTGCGGAATCTTTTTTCAGCCATCTTTTTTGGTGTGACATGATATCTCTTCCTACCAGTCCAGCATCCGTAAGATAAGCAAGAGCATCCTCTTCCAAAGTCCATTCCGTGCCGTGATGCTGGCGTTCCAGCCCATGATACTTTTCTCTGATCGCCAGTGAGCGCTTAATAATTCCGTCAAAATTATTTTGATCCATTACTTTTGTTTTTTGAAATTAATGCTTTTGATAATTCGAAGCCATTCAGCTGATAAAGATAAGACAGGATTGTGACAACTGTTAGTCAGTAGTGTTTTAATTTTCAAATTTATGATTCATATTTTTGCAGAACATTATACATTAGAAGTCTCAAAATAAACTATGAAATTTTTTCTTTCCTTCCTTTCTATCCTGATATTTGTTTCCTTTAATGCCCAGAAAATATATGCTAAAGCGTATGGCAACCCGAAGGATCATCCCATCATTTTCATCCACGGCGGACCAAGTGGAAATGCGACCCTATTTGAAGGAACTACAGCTCAAAAGCTGGCGGATAAAGGATTTTATGTTATTGTATACGACAGACGCGGAGAAGGCAGATCTAAAGATGAAAATGCGACCATGACCTTTGAAGAAAGTTTTGCGGACCTCAACCAGATCTATACAGCCTATGGAATCAAGAAAGCCAATATCCTAGCCCACAGTTTTGGAGGAATTATCGGAACCTTGTTCAGCAGACAATTTCCTGACAAGGTAAGTTCACTCACGTTGGCTGGCGCTTTATTTTCCCAGCAGGAAACCTATGATCATATCTTAAAACAAGCTAAAGAAAAGTTCAAAAATGATTCTCTAAAACTTAAAGAAATTGGTGAGATTGAAAACTTGAGCAAGAACTCGGCTGCTTATAGAAAAAGATGTTATGAAATAGCAAGCCAAATGAATTTCTTCACGATGCCGACTCCTACTTCTGAGGGTCAACAATTGAGAAAGGAATATGAAGCAGGAGCATTTTATGCCACGAATTTCAGAAACCCGGAATCACCATTGAAGTTTTATAAAAATGAACCCCGGAACAACCTTGATAATACTCCTGTTTTGAAAGAAATAAAGAAAAGTGGAATTCCGATTTTTGCCGTTTATGGAAAAGACGATGGAATATTTTCGGTGAAACAGCTCAAGGACATGGAAAATATGGCTGGAAAAAATCATTTCAAGATCATTGATAACTGTTCCCATTACCTGTTTGTGGACCAACAGGCTGAATTTGTGAAATTTATAACTCCCTTGTTAAAATAACCTGTTTCACCCTATCTTAATTTTATTGTTAACGTAATTTTTAAACATAACAACCCCAAAACAAATCAAAAATCTTTGGCCGACTTGAATCAGAAATGCGTAGTTTTGTCAGAATGCAGAATCTAAGAGCCCATATAAAGATCTATAAAACCATCGTAATGATGCTTGTGATGGTGTTCTCACTTTCTCCATGTTCTCTGAAAAGAGACCTTCTTGGTATTTTTGATATTCAATATATCACTGCCTTAAATAAAGTAAAGACAACCACTTCTGCTCAAACCTATGCCTGTGACAGTGTAACGGAAAGTTCTTCAAACAGAAGCTCTGTTTCCAAAAACAGCTTAAAATCTAAGGAAAACAAACACTTTACGGCTTTAAATGCTGTTCCATCTCCTCATGAAGGGGCAATAATTTTTCAGAATAAGTATTCCGGACATTCTACCGGAAACAGTCCCCCGAAATATATCTTATTTAAAAGATTGAAATTACATCTGGTTTAGATCTTTATCTTAATCTGTTTTTCTACAAAAAGTCTTTTAATACAATACAATTTTCAATGAAACATATTTCAGACAGCCGGTCTTATGACCTGGCCGGACTCTACACATTGTCACTCCGTCTTGTGATCGGATGGACTTACTTTTCAGCCTTCTGGCGCAGACTCGTCCTCGAAAACAAACTTATTCCCGATGAAGCGGGATATATCGGAGAGAAATTCAACCATTTCCTGCCTAACGCTTTAGGGATAAAACCTCTTATAGAATACCTGGTTACCCATCCGGATGCCTTACACACTTCCATGGTTACTTTTACCATTGTTGAGGGTATTGTAGGACTATTCATTATTTTAGGGCTGTTTACCAGATTCATGAGCATCGGGATCTTTGGCTTGGCCATGGGAATTCTTCTCGGTTCCGGCTGGATCGGAACTACGTGTCTTGATGAGTGGCAAATCGGTGTTTTAGGAATTGCCGGTGGATTTGTTTTATTTCTTACCGGAAGCGGTTCTTTTTCTCTGGATCATTATTTCATCAAGCACAATAAAAACTTTACCCATAAAAAATGGTTTCTATGGCTGGGATCCGGCGTTCTTCCTTTATCAAAACCAAAAACGCTGGTACTCGCAGGTTCTGCTTTAATTTTCGGACTTACGCTGTATACCAATCAGTATTTCCATGGCGGAGTCTGGGGAACGTTGCATAATAAATCTGTAAAACCTAATGTTGAAATCTCTAATATTGTTCTCAGCAGTTCAGATCTGACATTTGAGGTGTACAGAACCCAGGGGGCTGATGTTTACGGTTCTTTTTTGATCGGTATTCATATTCTGGACAACAACGGGAATGTTTTAAAAGCATTAGAACCAAAAGAACTATCAAAGTTTCCAAAAGAAAAGATCAGCAATCATTATGTGGCTAAAGTAAAACCTGGGAAACACAGTTTGATTATTCCGCTCGGAGCAAAGGCTGATCTGACTGTCAGTCTCAATGATATTTCTGTAAAAAAAGAAGATATTCATACGGTAAAGCTGATTGATATCAGTGGTATTGAATGGACAGCGGAAATTAAATAAACGATTACAATTTAAACCATTAAGGTTTTGTTAAGTTATTAAGAATATTATGTTTAAATCCTTCGTGAACTGCGTTCGTAAACTTTCAGTTTATGCTCAGGATGACATCGCTAATACTACATGTTTTTATTTAAACTGGAGAATTTTCTTTTAATGAAATAATTTCCACAAAAAAACCTCCGGAATTTTCCGGAGGTTTTCTATTGATTTCAATATTATTTAGTGTACACCACTTAAATCTATTTTTTCTTTGCTTTTTCGTTCTTTTACCAATAAGATAAACGGAATACAAATTAAGAAGGCAATTCCTAAATACAGGAAAACATCCATATATGATAATACTGTTGCCTGCTTGGTAACGGTAAGATCCATCATTTTATAGGCGGCATTCATTGCAGCATCGGGAGTCATACCTTTCGCCATAAAGCTTGCTTTTAAGCCATTCAATCTCTGCTGGACATCAAAGTCATTAGAATCTAAATGAGAAATCAAATTGACTCTGTATTTCTGGCTGGCATTGGCAATAAAGGTGGTGATGGCTGCGATCCCGAAAGATCCTCCCAGCTGTCTCATCATTCCTGTAAATGCTGCTCCCTGGCCAATTTCCTGACCTTTCAATGTGCTTAATGATAAGGATGTGATCGGAATAAACAGTAGTCCTAATCCAGCTCCTCTTACCATCAACATCCAGAAGAATGCTTCTTTACCGGTGTCCGGAGTTAGAATTTTATATCCCCAGAAACTATAAACGAAGAAGGTAAATAATCCTAAAGATACTAAGATCTGCTGTTTTACCCCTTTTGAAAGCAACTTACCAATAATAGGCATCATGAAAGCGGTTGTTAACGCCGCGGGAATCATTAATGCTCCGGATTCTAAGGCCGTCCATCCTAAAATACTCTGGGTATACAACGGAACGATAAACGTAGAACCATATAAACCAAATCCTAATACAAAGGACATGGCCGTTCCAATCCTTAAATTACTGTTTTTTAAAACTCTTAGCTCTACAATCGGATACTTGAAAGTAAGTTCTCTCCAAAGGAATAATATAAATCCTAAAACGGCTGATACTGTAAATAGTACAATCCATCCACTCGCAAACCAGTCTTCTTCATGTCCTCTTTCTAAGATATACTGTAATGAACCTACCGTAACCGCCAATAAAGCAATTCCCAACCAGTCTACATCTGAAGCTTTACGTTTTTCAGCATATTTCGGACTTTTTATAAACTGTAATGTCATTAAAGTGGCCGCAATCCCGATAGGAATATTGATATAGAAAATATAAGGCCAGCTAAAATTATCAACAATATAACCTCCCAATGGCGGACCTAATGTAGGACCAATAATTACTCCCAAACCATAAATAGCCTGAGCCATACTTCTTTTTTCAACAGGATATGATTCTGTGATGATAGTTTGCGATGTTACCAATAAGGCACCACCTCCAATTCCCTGACACAGTCTGAAAAATACCAGTTCCCAAATATTATCTGCATTACCGCATAAAAAAGAAAATACGGTAAAAATGATAATAGAAGCCGCAAAGTAATTTCTTCGTCCGAACTGTTGGGAAAGCCAGCTTGTCATCGGTACAATAATAACGTTACCAATGGCATACGCCGTAATTACCCATCCCACTTCAGAAAGTGTGGAACCCAGGTTACCTTTCATCTCGTTCAGGGCAACGTTCACAATCGTGGAATCCACAATTTCCAGCAAAGCACAAAGAATAGCCGTGATCGTAATGATCACTCTTCGGGCTCCATATTCTACTAATGAATCTTGCATAGTTTTTTACAAATGTTTGTATGAATGTAAAATGCAGAATGTATTAATGATCTTAAATTTCGGCTGAAGCCGGTTGATTTTGATCTTTTTTTGTTAAACGGGCTAAAGCCCGTTCCTATTGAATATACCGATCTCTAAACTCTTGAATTTTTAAATCTTTAAATTCTTCAATCTTTCAATCATCAATACCCCTTACATCACTACATTATACTATTTCAATGAAACTTCAGCTTTCACATTCATTCCTGTTCTCAGTTTTTTAGCAACGTTCGGATCCAGTTTTACAAAGTCTATTTTCACAGGAAGTCTTTGTACCACTTTCACGAAGTTACCACTCGCGTTATCCGGAGGAAGAATAGAGAATGTAGAACCTGTAGCCGGAGAGAATGAACTTACCACTCCGTCAAATTCTGTATCTGGGAAAGCATCGATTTCGATTTTCACTTTCTGACCTTCTACCATTTTATCAACCTGAGTTTCTTTAAAGTTGGCAATCACCCATTTCTGATCATTTTTAACTAAGCTGAATAATTGTGATCCCGCCTGTAAGTACTGTCCTGCCTGGATAGGAACTTTTCCAACAAATCCGTCTTCCGGAGCAAGGATAATGGTGTAAGAAAGATTCAGTCTTGCATTTTCCACATCTACTTCTCTTTGTTTAGCCACTGAACCTGCAACGCTGATCTGCTGAGAACTTGCAGCAGTCTGAGAAGAAGCTATACTAGTTTGTTGAGCAATCTGATTTCTCTGATCAACCAAAACCTGTAACTGTCTGTCTGCAGATTGTTTTGCTGCCAAAGCCTGCTCGTATTGTTGTTCTGTAATTGAATGGTCTTTTACTAAAACAGAATATCTTTTCAAATCCTGGTTGGTTTTCCAAACGTTTACTTTTGCAGCTTCGATTTGAGCATTTGCTGTTGTAACAGCAGCTTGTGAGCTTCCTATATTTTTAGACGTTGCCGTCGTGCTTGCCTGGGCGTTTGAAATATTGCTTTTTGCTGTCGCTAAAGCCGCCTCAGCCTGTACCAAAGCCATTTTTTGATCTCTGTTGTCCAGGATAACCAGAGTATCTCCTTTCTTTACAAATTGATTATCTTTTACTTTAATCTGCGTTACGTAACCCGAAACTTTAGAAATCACAGGGCTCATGTTGGAAGCAATCTGAGCATCGTCTGTTTCTTCGTGAATCTGTCCGTAAGAATAGGTTCTATAACCGTAAATTCCTCCTACCACAACGACAACCGCTAAAATGATTGGAAAAACTAAACTTTTTTTCTTCTTAGGTTCAATTGCTGGTGTATTATTATTTTCCATTTTTGGTCTTAATCTTATTTAAATGTTAAAGTTCCTGTAGTTTGTAATAGTTTTCTGTAAGCCAGTGCTGCATCTGCTTTTGCATTAATAACTCCTACATTTGCAGAAATCTGGGCTGCATCTGCGTCTAAAAGTTCGGTCATGGTTGCCAAACCGTTATCATATTTGTTTTTTGTAATTCTGTAATTCTCATTAGCTTGTTCGGCGGCTTTCTCATACACTGCGATTCTCTTTTTAGAATAATCCGTGTTCTGATATTCTCTGTTCACGTCAAGCTTAATGTTATCATTCAGTAACTCATCGGTTGCTGCCAGTTGCTTTTCTCTTGCCTGAGACTGTTTCAATGAAGAATTTTCTTTCCAGATATTGGATAAATTGTAAGAAATTCCCACCCCAACATTCACCGCATTGTACACCGTAAGAAACTTAGGAATATCTGCCGCAACATATCCTCCGGTGAATGCGATAGAAGGAAGGTTTTCAGCTTTTGCCGATTTTGATCCCAATTCTGCAGCTTTTCTTTGCTGTGCTAAAGCCTGTAAATCTTTACGGTTTTCTTTAGCTTCATTGATATAATAATCAACTGCTTTTACTTCTGATCCTTCATCGATATAATTCTGGTCAACTTCAATTTCTGTAGTTTCAGGAATTCCCAATAACAGATCCATATTGATGTTGGCAATATTGTAGTTGTTTTTAGCCTCCAACAATTGCAATTCGATATTTGAAGTCTGAAGATTGGCTTTTAAACGGTCATTTCTAGCAATAACTCCATTGTTTTCAAGCTTCAGAAACGTCTCATCTCTTTTTTGAGAAGCCGTAAGGTTTTCTTCTAAAACTTTGATGGATTGATTCGCTTTAAATAAATTATTGTAAGCCTGCGCAACGTTATAAGCAATCGCTATTTTATCATTTTCCGTACTTAATTTTGAGGCTTCCACCAAATATTTGGCAGACTGAATACCGTATTTAATTCTTCCACCGTTGTAAACAGGAACACTAAGATTAACTGATCCGTAGGCAACCTGATGGACTTCCGGACCTGCTGCTCCCGCTCCCGAAACGCCGGAAAGCTTTAAATCAACAGTAGGTTTAATGGGAAGATACATATAGCTGCCGGAAACTTTCAATTCAGGAAGCTGTCTGTTTTTAGCTTCCAAAAGATCTGCCGTAGCTTCTTCGATCTTAGCGGCATCGATCTTAAGGTTTTTACTGTTCTGGATTCCCAGCTGCACGGCTTCGTCCAGAGTCAGCTGTTTTTTCTCCTGAGCATTTATGGCTGCAATTCCCATAAACAGGGATAATGCGAACACCGAGTTATTTATTCTCTTCATAACCTAAAAGGTCTTTTAGTAAGTATTTTATATGTTTATTAAGTTCTGTGTAATATTTTTCTTCAAAAACCTCATCGTCTTCCGTATCATTTAGAAACTCTTTGTACATGTCTTTGGCATTGGATGCATAGAATAAAGTTCCGCTTACCGTAGCATGAAGTAAATAGATGGGAGGATTTTTGGTGAAAATTCCTTTTTTAAGTCCGCTTTCAAGAATCTGCGAATACATGGAGATGAAGCCCATCTTCGTCTGCTTTAGAAATTCCACAATCTGTGTATTTTCTGTGTAAAGCTGTTCACGCTGCATAATTCTGTAAAAACATTTATGATGTCTTACTCTTCCGGAAAACTGATCTACGATTTTTTCAATCTTCTCCCATTCATTGATATCTGTTCTTTCAAGAATATCTTTGGCGAAGAACTGACCTTCACTCATCCTGTATTCTACTAATTTTTCGTACAGCTTTTCTTTGGATCCGAAATAATACGAAATCATAGAAATATTTACATTAGCTGCCTTAGAGATTTCCCTTGTGGAAGTTCCTTCAAAGCCTTTTTCAGCAAAAAGCCTTTCTGCAGCAAATAATATATTTTCTTCTTTTGAAACCATAGCAATTCTATTTTTCAGGGCGCAAATGTACATAAGATTTCCAACAAATCAAACGATTGATTGATTTTTTTAATGCAGATTTAATATTCGCCAAAATAAATCACTGATAATTAATAGGGTTATAAGCCCATATAATTTGAACACCATTAAAAAATAAATTCCTACAGCTGCAATAATGAGTGTATTTGGGCATTATATTTTACCGGAAAACAGATAGACAGTACGAATTTTTCAAATCAGTGTAAAAAAAGATCAATGATAGCCGGATCTCGTGTTTAGGATAACATACAGAGATAAGTGTACAAAACAGAAATAGGAAAGCCCGAAACGAGTCCGGGCTTTATATCTCTTTTAAATATAAAATTGAATTTTTAAACCATAAAGGCCCAAATAAAACCTTACGCTTTTATCTCCTAAGAATTTTTGTGAATATATCTCGATAATTTTATCCCCAGATCCGTCCAGACAATTTTAGGATTTCCGTTTCGGGTCAGGTGTAAATCAGCTGTATTGATTTCTTCTAAGATACTTTCAATATTAGCACCACTGATAAATTTTGAAAATCCGGCCCAGTTGAACCCATCTGCATCAATTTTTTTATACACTAAATTTTCAGACTGGTAGTTTTGAAGCAGGGCAAGCCTGAAGATCTCGGAGCAGTAGTTCAGGAAGTTCTTTTGTTTTTCCCTATTCCATCCTGCAATTTCTCTGGCCCAGAAGATGATGCTTTTAAGAAATTGAGGTTTCTTTTTTACCATAAATGCATCACGCACCCACTGTACAAAAAGCTTTTCAAATTCGTCACTTTTATGTCCGGAGTTTAAAATCTTTAATGCATCATTGAGGTCTCCCTGCGCTTCATGAACAATCTCCCTCGCCTTTTCATCAGCCATTGAAAAGTTCTTCTTAAGATAGTTTTCCAGGTCTTCATCACTGATTCTCGGAACTTCTACGATCTGTGTTCTTGAAAGAATGGTAGGAAGAATATCATTGGCCGTTTCAGCCGTAAGTAAAATAAGTGTTTTTGCCGGTGGTTCCTCCAAAAATTTCAGAAATTTGTTCGCTGCGGCAACGTTCATTTTATCTGCTCTCCAAACGATCAGAATTTTGGTTCCTCCTTCAAAGCTCTTTAAGGCAAACTTCTGATTCTGGTCATCAATTTCATCTGCAGAAATAAAAAGCTGTTTGTTTTCAGATTCCAGAAAAGCGGTCCAGTCGTCATAGTTGGCATAAGGAGAGTTCATGATCATTTCCCTGAACTCCTCAAATTTATTTTTGCTTAAAGAATTTTTATTATCAGTAAAAACAGGGAAGCTGAAATGCAGATCCAGATGATTCAAATGCTCTACTTTCGAAGCAGCATGTTCATTTTCCTGGCGAAATACCTCTTTGGCATAAGCTAATACCATAGGAAATGTTCCATATCCTTCTTTTCCTAAAAAAAGCTGGGCATGGCTCACTCTGTTTTCAGCAATGCTTTCCCGAAGAAGTTTTTTCAGGTTTTCCTGTCCGGCAATGTTCTCCCAATTCATGTTCCAAAGATAAAAAAACTGGGGAAGAATCTGAAGTTAAATTTTGGGAATAAGTGTCCATGATAAATTTTGATACGGGGTAAGTGTTTCGGGATACTAGATATGGGTTAAAATTACAAAATAAGGGTATTAGGCTTTCAAGTTGAGTATGAGCTTTGATTCTGGCCTTGAAAAAGTTTTCGATCTTTTATATTACCTTCCTGATGGCTTATATGTCTTAGCTCACAACTCGAATCCCGCATCCTGAACCCCGTAACCCGATTCATCATTCATTATTCACTTATAGTGTTTCATTAATAAATCTTCAAAAAACCCCATCAGTTCAAGCCTTAACAAACTTTAACCACATATAATTTTTACAATTCATTAATATTTAAGATATTTGCGCATTGTTTTAAAAATAAAGAATGAAAAAAATCTTTGCCGTATCATTCATATCAGTTGGATACTTCCTAAATGCACAGAGTATAAGTAACTCTCCGTATGCAACTTATGGAATTGGAGATGTAAAATATGATAATACGATTGAAACTGCCTCTATGGGTGGTATATCTACTGCTTATATAAGTGATTTTACGAGCAGCTTCAATTTCGCAAACCCTGCGAATAACTCTAATTTCGAGCTGACAAGCATCAAGCTGGAAGCTACCAACGAAAACAATTACTTCAAAACTAATTACAACGATACGAAGTCTACCAAACATTCTACGTATCTTTCTAATATCTCGCTAGCCTTTCCTTTGTCTTCAAAAGTGAAGATGGGACTTTCCTATCAGCCTTACAGCTCCAAGAGCTATGACATTGTAAATACTATTGAAAGGTACAAAACTGTAGATAATGTTCCAACATTAGACGGATATTATACAAACCGTTTTAAAGGAAGTGGAACTTTGAATACTGCCCAGGCAGCTGTTTCTTATAAAATCGACCAGAATTTTGCTGTAGGTTTAAGAGCTAATCTTTACTTTGGAAATCTTTATGACCTTAATGAGCTTAGATCTTTTGATAAAGATAAAGTTTCAGACGCTGAATATGTCAACGGTTATGAAACCAAGAACAGCATCAAAAACTTTAACTTCACTCTTGGGGGAAGCTACCAGAGTCTGAATACACGTACCGACAAAAAGTTAACGATCGGAGCAACTGCTACATTTGGGAACACCAGCAATATGACTACTGATTATATCAACAGTACTTATGTGTATGCTGATGCAGCCAACACGGTAAAAGCTTTGGAAACGATTATAGATCAAAAAAGTACGAGCTCCAAAAACCTTCTTCCGCTTCAGGCATCTTTAGGGGTTGGCTATGGAAGCGAAAACCACTGGTTTGTATCCGGACAGCTTGATTATAAGAAAGGGGAAGACATCTCTTATTTCGGAAAGACTTTTGACTTCCAGGATACCTACAGGATATCTGCAGGAGGATGGTACCTACCTAATTACAATAACTTCAGAAGTTACTTCTCAAGAGTAGTCTACAGATATGGAGCATTCTATGAAAGAGGAAATCTTAAAATAGACGGTAACAGCATCAATAAATTTGGAATCTCAGGAGGGGTATTACTTCCGTTCAAGACAAGCAGTATCACAAGAATGAGTGGTGTTGAGCTAGGTATAGAAGTAGGAAAAAGAGGAACTCTTAAGAACAATCTGATCAATCAGAATTTTATCAACCTAAGAGTCGGGTTCAACTTTGCTGACAGATGGTTCAGAAAGAATCTGTACAACTAGAATGAATTTTTTAAATAAAATATCATATAAAAATATAGCATGCCTTTTTAGTTGTGCTATATTTTTTATATTAACATCCTGTGAAGAAGACCTTACCAAGGCCAACGGAAGCAAAAGCAAGAACTTCCCCTCGCAGATCATTAATAATGCCAATATTATTCAGCGAGACTCAGGTTTTATCTCATTAAAAGCCAAAGCTCCAATCATTGAAAAATATGAGCTGATCGACAGTCCTTATATTGTCGCAAAAAAGGGAATTAACATAGAGTTTTTTGATAAAAAGAAACCCAAAGTTCCGGGAAAGATCACCGCCAAATATGCCCGTATTTTCGAATATAAAAAATTCTACGAAGCAAAAGGTGATGTAAGGATTACCACCAATGAAGGGCAGCGTTTTGCCATGCAGAGTATTTACTGGGATCAGAGAAAAAACAGGATCTACACCAAAGATACGGTATACGTTACCATGGAAGATGGCTCTACTCTGGTAGGGGCCAATGGTATGACCGCTAAAGATGATTTCTCTGAATATACTTTCTTCAATAATTCGGGAGACTTCAGTACAAAAAGACTCGAAGAAAAAAAAACACCACAGTAACATGAGATTTCAGGCTCTTGGGCTCATGTCCGGAACCAGTCTGGATGGTCTGGATATATGTTTTGCCGCTTTTGAAAAACAGAACGGCTGGAATTTTCAGATCTTAAAGGCAGAAACCCTTCCCTATTCTCAACACTGGGAAGAAAAACTTAGAAATTCTATCTATTTATCGTCAGAAAAATTATTGGAACTTCACTCAGAGTATGGTTTTTATCTGGCTGAAAAGGTTAAAGAATTTATTGAAAAGAACGGTCTTGAAAATATTGACCTGATCGGCTCTCACGGACATACCGTTTTTCATCAGCCTCAAAAGAAATTTACCCTGCAAATCGGAGACGGCAGAGCCATCAAAATAGAAACAGGACTTCCGGTTATTTATGATTTCAGGAGCCAGGATGTGCTTATGGGGGGAAACGGAGCTCCTTTGGTTCCTATCGGGGACGAGCTGCTTTTTTCTCAATATGATGCCTGCCTGAACCTTGGAGGTTTTTCCAATATCTCTTTAAAACAGGAGGGTAAAAGGATCGCATTCGATATCGCCCCTGTCAATATTGTTTTGAACAGGCTTGCTCAGAAATTCAATAAAAATTTTGATGAAAATGGTGATCTGGCAAGAAAAGGTCAGATCAATGAGAATCTTTTAGCCCAACTTAATTCCTTAGACTTCTATAGCCTGCCTCACCCTAAATCTTTAGGCATTGAATGGTGTAACGAACATATTTTTTCACTTTTTGAAAATATCGAAACAACAGACGCTATGGCTACTTTTACTGAACATGTAGCACAACAAATCTCTGAGATCATTACTAAAAACAGTTTACAAAAGGTCCTTTGTACGGGTGGAGGCACCTACAATACTTTCCTTATCGAAAAGATCAGAGAAAAAGCAGGATCCGGTATCATCATTCCCAAGAACGAAATCATCGATTACAAGGAAGCATTAATCTTCGCCTTCATGGGTGTTTTAAGGATGAATAACGAAATCAATGTTCTATCTTCTGCAACGGGCAGCACAGCAGATCACAGTTCAGGAGTCATTGCATAAAAAAACCTTCATTGCTGAAGGTTTAGTTATTATTTGTAAGCTTCGATCTTATCTGTCAGTGTATTGATAAAGTTCTGAAGTGGTTTTTCTACCATCATTTTGATAAAAGGATTGAATTTTCCTTCAAAAAGCATCTGAACTTCAGTCTGGTTTTCGTTGAGAGGATTTAAAGTGGCTGTTAATGTAAAGTCAAGACTTGAGCTTGCTGACTTTAAAACAGCTTTCTGCTCATCCACTTCATCTATTTTCAACGCGATTTCCGGCATTCCCTGAAGACCGAATTTGAACCCATTATCTCTTGTTTCAAATTTCTGAAGACCATCCGGCATAAAATCTTTATAGTTTTCAGGTGATTTCAACAATTCAGACAAATCTTTAGATGATTTATTGACAATAATTTTTCGTCCTTCTAAATTCATTTTTTATTTTTGTATTTAAATTCTTAATTCTTACAAATGTATAAAGTTTTTGTGAACGAAAAAAAATTATTAGTATCTAAGCATCCCGGGAATCTTGAAAAAGATCTAAGGTTCGAAAGTTTCACAACTTTAGAGATTGCGCTAGATCTTTTGGAGAACACTTCAGTAAAAGAACTGAATGTTTTCGGTGAGAATATTGAAGAGATCTGGAAAGAGTTCCAAAAACTTTTCAGGATCATAGAAGCGGCAGGAGGACTTGTCAGCAATCCTCAGGGAGACCTTCTTTTCATTAAAAGATTAGGTAAATGGGATCTTCCCAAGGGTAAGATGGAAAAAGGCGAATCACGCGAAGAATCTGCCGTAAGAGAGATTGAAGAAGAAACCGGCCTGAAAGATGTAGAACTGGTAGAGTTCATCAACACCACTTACCATATTTATATCGAAAGAAACGGTGAAAAGATTCTGAAATGTACCCATTGGTTTGAAATGAACTTCGATGGTGAAGATACCTCAAAACCTCAGATTGAGGAGGGAATTACGGAAGTGGCCTGGAAAAACACCGCCCAGATTGAGGAGGAAGTTTTCCCAAGTACTTTCCAGAATATTAAGCTTATTGTAAAAGATTTCTGGAATTTAAAGCTTAAATAAATTCTATTGCTTTCTCAAGGGCAATTCCTCTTGAACCTTTTAACAGAATATTTTCAGAATGAATTGTATTCTGCTGAAGATATCCTATCAGTTCTGCAGTATTGTCAAAAGACAATGCTGAAGGATTGACTGATTTAAAATGCTTTCCTACGGTAATGATTTGGTCAAAAGCCAATTCCTGGGCAAGTTTTAAGATATTCTGATGTTCTCTCTCACTTTCCTCCCCCAATTCAAGCATATCTCCGATGATGATAGTCTTACGTCCTTCAAACGTAACAAAGTTGTGCAGAGAAGCCGTCATAGAACTTGGATTGGCATTGTACGTATCCAGTACTAATGTTCTGCCTTCTTTTTTCACGACCTGTGAACGCATGTTCGTCGGAGTATAGTTTTCAACAGCCTGCTTAATTTTTTCAAAGCCGATTCCGAAGTGAAGTCCGAGGCTAGCAGCAGCACATAAATTGGTGAAATTATATTCTCCCGTCAGTTTTGAAACCGCTTTCATTTCCTGATATTGCAATCCTACAAAGTGGTCTTCTGAAAACAATCCGAACTGATAATCTGAATTCTCTTTTCCAAAGGTAATTTTTGGGGTGTAGTTTTCAGTTTTTTCTACCTGAATAGGATCATTTTCATTGACTATAATCGTGTTGTGATAGTTTTTCAAATAATCATAAAGCTCAGACTTCCCTTTGATCACGCCTTCAAATCCACCGAAGCCTTCTAAATGAGCTTTCCCAAAGTTGGTAATATATCCAAAATCCGGCTGCGAAATAGTACATAAAAGTTCTATTTCTTTCTGGTGATTGGCTCCCATTTCTATGACAGCCATTTCATGTTCAGGTTTAATGGAAAGAATGGTCAGCGGAACTCCAATATGATTATTCAAATTTCCAAAAGTATACTGTACATTGAATTTCTGTGAAAGCACGGCGTGTATAATCTCTTTGGTGGTGGTCTTTCCGTTGCTTCCCGTAAGCCCGATCACGGGAATTTTAAGGTGATTTCTATGATGAACTGCAAGCTGCTGAAGGAATTCCAGTGTAGAAGGAACATAGAAAATGTTTTTGTCCTTATTTTCAAATTCCTGCTGCTCCACAATCACAGCCAGAGCTCCCTCGTCAGCGGCTTTTTCTGCAAAAGTTGCAGCATTGAAGTTATCACCGGAAAAGGCGAAGAAGATATCATTCTTTCCGACTTTTCTGCTGTCGATCGTCACTTTATCTGACTTTAAAAATAAAGGATAAAACTGTTCTATATTCATGTGGAAATATATATTTTTTTTAAGAAGTCACATGCAATCGCCAAATCTATACAAGTGTTTTTAGACTTTTTAGCCAAAGCGATTTCATAGTTCAAAAATAAAAAAACCTTCCGGAAATCCGGAAGGTTTTTTATAAGTATTTTGATAATATTATCTTCTAGTTCTGCTCTTGTCGTTAACTCTAGCATCCTGTGCAACACGGAAGCCGATCCATCCGTAAGCTTTGCCTTGGCTTTTGTATCTTCTTTGTCCCGGATCCAACCAATATGCTGTATCCTGCCAAGAACCACCTTTTACAACTCTTACATCGTTAGACATTGCTGACGTTCTGTCTTTAGTATCTTTCTGAAGTTTTACTCTTCCTCCTGCATCTACTACAAATCTCTTCTGAGGAGCATTGTACATATTATAAGTATCAGATGAGTCTGAAGTTCTGTAGTATTCTAAAGAAGACTGTCTGTCACCATCTCTGTAGTTTCTGTAGTCAGCGATAGTTTCTCTTTCAAACTGTCCTGGAAGTCCTTTATAAACCAATCTTCCGTCGGCTAACGTATCATACTTGATAGTTCCTTCGTCGATCATTTTATAAGTTCCGTCACCGTTTCTTACAACAGCCTGAGGCATGTTTCCTCTATAGTAATTGAAGTCGTTGAAATCTTCGTCAATGATAGGTCTGTATACGTCAGCCGTCCATTCAGAAACGTTTCCGTACATACCGTAGATTCCAAGATCATTAGATGGATATTGTCTTACGTCTGCAGTTTGTGCAGCTCCGTCATTTTTCCATCCTGCGATACCTGAATAGTCACCTGTACCCATTTTGAAGTTTTCAAGGAACATTCCTTTATCTTTTCCTTTAGTACCTCTTAATCTTTCGATTTCAGGTTTTTTACCAAGATATTGGTTGTATTCTCTGTTCTTAGCCATACCAAGAGCTGCATATTCCCATTCAACTTCGGTAGGAAGTCTGAACTTCTGAACCATTGAAGAGTTTGGTGCTCTGTTTGCAGAAAGAAGTCTCTGGTTGGTTGTTTTCATACCAGATTTTTGCTGCATTCTTTTCTCGTTGATATATCCCTGCATTTCCGGATCATTCGCTTTGAATTTATCCATGTTAAATGCTGTTCCTCCCTGGTTATTGGATTCGTTGATATACAAATCTTTAGCAATAATTCCGGCTTGCATCAAAGCTTTTTCATTCGCTCTGTCTGTAAGCCATTCACAGTATCTGTTTGCCTGAGTCCAGGAAACGCCTACTACCGGGTAGTAATCGAATTCTGGCGAACGCAGATACGTTTCATTATAATCGTTTCTAGCTAATTTATTATCCCATAAAAGAGTATCTGGCAGGGCGCCGTTGTAGATCTCTTTAAAGCTAGGGTCACTTGGAGGGAATACATACTTCAACCATGTAAGGTATTCGCGGTATTCGTAGTTAGTAATTTCTGTTTCTCCGATAAAGAATGAACTTACCTGCATTCTGCGCGGTGTGTTATTCCAATCATGCATCACATCATCCTTCACTAATCCCATTGTAAAAGTTCCACCTTCTACATATACCATTCCTGGCCACCCCTTCTGCTTTTGTTGCTTTCCTGCAAAAAACCAACCTTGTTTTTCGTTTGGTTTCCAACCCGTCTTGCTGACAAATTTTTTAGTACCGCCTCCTTTGCTGGTACCTGATCCGCCACAGCTGGTTAATGCAAGTGTAGAACTTAATGCTATTAATGAAAATAACTTTAGTTTTTTCATAGTCGATATAAATATTTTCAAAGTACAAAGAAAAAATAAATTATTCAATAAATCAAGTAAACATTTGATTTTTTTGAAAAACGTTAACAAATTAATTTTATTGTATCACAATTTAATTCTAAAATTTTCATTTTATTTGTAATTCAGAAATTTCAATAATAAACATGAAACAAAAAATCACCTTTTTATTACTATTCTCTTTTGTATCAACACTTTGGGCCCAGAGAAAAGCCATAGAATGGGAAGGCTCTAAAATCCAAGATTTTGGTGACACAAAATTAACTCTTCCAAATTTCAAAAATGAAGGTTTTTCGTTCAGCCAAAATAACGTTTTTATCATCACTAAACAAAAAATAGGAGAAAAGCAGCTGAAAGTTTCCGACCTGGCGTGGGAAAGTGTTTCCAATAAAGATCTCTATGATCTTGACAAAGGAAGATTACCGGATTATGATATTGCCGACATCGCTTACTACACTCTGGAAGGAGAAAGATATGCGAGTGTCAGTGTATCTTTATTTAAGAATGTAAAAGGGCGTGTCCAGAGACTTTCCTCATTCAGTATTTCTGAAACGGCCTCTCCCAACAATTTCGGATCTGTAAGTGCAAACAAAGTGGGAAGCACAGCCAACCCTCTTTCAAGTGGCGGCTTTTATAAGATTAAAGTAGACAGATCAGGAGTATTTAAAATTACTACACAGTTTTTAAAAGATAACGGCATTAACCCGGCTTCCGTAAATCCTAAAAATTTCAGAATTTACGGAAATGGTGGTGTAATGCTTCCTGAACACAATCAGGATACAAAGTACAGCGCACTTCAGGAAAATGCCATTCAGGTAGTGGGTGAAGATGACGGTGTATGGAATGACGGAGATTACGCACTTTTCTATGCTCAGGGACCAAACGGATACAATCTTTATGATCAATCGAACGGAAACGGCTTCAAAAGAACTGATACGAGATCTGACCAAAGTAATAATCTGAAAAATATCTACGAAGACTTTTCATACTATTTCATCAATTTCGACAAAGGTGCCGGTAAAAGAGTACAGCCTGTAGATGCCAATCTTCCGGCAGGTGCTTTAATTACAAGGTATGATAATTACCAGGTGATCAACAATGACCAAAAGAATCTTTTAAAAGTAGGAAGAATTTGGGTAGAAGAAGCGCCATTCACAACGGATAAGGTGGTTACTTTTACTACGAGTTCGCCAATACAGGCAGGTGATATTATAAAATACAGAACTCAGGTAGTAGGTTACAGATCACAGAAGAATACTGTACAATTTAAAATCAATAATCTAAATCCGGTCACACAGAATGTACCTGACAACACCGCGACCTATGGCTATGATTTTTACCAGCTGAAATACGATGGTACAATATCTAATCTGAATGGAAACCAAATTACCTTTAACTACTCTCCTAATATCTCTTTAAATCCGAATGGAACTTTCCACTTTGATTATGTGGAAGTACAATATAAGGAAAATCTTACGTTCAATGGATCACAGATGAGTTTCAGGGATTTCTCACTTGCCAGCGGAACCAATACCAATTATGGCTTCGGTATTTCCAATGCAACAAACCTTGAGCAGGTATGGGATGTAACTGATATTACGAATGCCAACAGGAGAGTAAACAAAGCAGGTGCAGGTAACTTTAATTTCGGTTATCTTACCTCTGATCCCAATTTTAATAATGAATTTGTTGCTTTCCGTGCCGACGCGGCTTATAACCCTCAGTTTGTGGAAAGAATCGCCAATCAGAATCTTTCTGGGCTGCAGAATGTAGATTATCTTATCATTACTGTTCCTGAAATGATGGGACAGGCGCAAAGACTAGCCAGCTATCACCAGACCAAAAATAATTATACAGTGGAAATCGTAGATGCCACTAAAATCTATAACGAGTTTGGAAGCGGAAGCAGAGATCTTACTGCTATAAGAGATTTCGTAACAAAACTCAACAACAGCGCCAGGCTTAAATATGTATTTATTTTGGGAGATGCCTCCTATGATTATAAAAACAGAATCTCCGGTAATTCCAATATAGTTTCCAGCTATCAGGGAGAGAATTCTGCAGACTTTGTGGGTTCGTTTGTTACGGATGACTATATTGTAATGACGCAGCCCCAGACCACAGCGTTCATTGAAAACAATCTACCGGATATTCCTGTAGGAAGAATTCCGGCGGCTAACGTAACTGAAGCTGGAAATATGATGAACAAAACGCTCGCCTATTACAATGCTTTACCTGGACAGTCCACTCCTTTTGGAGAATGGCGTATGAAGGTTGACTTTGTTGTAGATGATGATAAGGATGGTGGAAGTCCTTTCCACGAAGTAATGAATAATACGCTGTCAACTATTTTTGAACAACCGGGTCAGGTGGAACTAAAAGAATACAACGTAAGAAAGTTATATATGGATGCTTTCCAGGCTCAGAGTACTGCAGCGGGACAAAGATTCCCTCAGGTGACTCAGGCTATTTCAAATGACATCGGAAACAGCTTGTATCTATTCTATTTCGGACACGGAGGTATCAGCGGATGGGCACAGGAAAGGGTGTTGACCAGTACAGAGATCCAGAACTCTAATAACTTCTCCAATGTATACAGCAGATTTCCATTTGTATCTACTATCACTTGTGAATTTACATTATGGGATGAACCGGGTACTTCTTCTGCGGGAGAACAGTTCATTAAACTGAAACAAGGAGGTGCTGCTGCCATGATTACCTCAAGCCGTGCCATTGGGGTAGACTATGGGCGTCTCTTTACAGATACTTATACAAAGAACATTTTCAAGTTGAGCAATGATGATTTTGAAACTTTAGGATACGCTCATTTAAATGCTAAAAAACAAAAAGGAGCCAATATTGATCACCTGAAGGTTAACTTCCTTGGTGATCCTGCTATGAAATTAAGCAGACCTCAGAGACAACTTGTGATCGATGGTATTGAATCACCGGTTCCGGGACTGATCAGAGGTTTGGACTTTATTAAAGTGAAAGGGCATATTAACAATCCTAACGGAACTCTTAATACAACTTTCAACGGAAGGGTTTCTATCAATATTTTTGATAAGAGATTAAATAAGAAGACTCTGAATAACGACGGAGTGCTATCTCCTGTCATGGACTATACAGAAGAAGGAAGCGCTATCGTTAAAGCTTCGGGAACTGCAGTAAACGGAGTATTCAACGTGGAATTCTATGTTCCTAAGGATATCAACTATGCTGTAGGACAAGGAAGAATATTGGGATACGCTGACAACAAAGGAACAGATGTATTTAACAATCAGGCTGTACAGGTAGGAGACATCAATCCAAATGGAATTAATGATAATGAACCTCCAAAAGTAAGACTGTATATGAACAATACAAACTTTGCAGACGGTGGAATCACGAATCAGAACCCTATGCTTTTAGCTTGCGTTACAGACGATACAGGAATCAACTCTACCGGATCTGGTGTAGGTCACGATATTACAGTGTATCTTGATGGCCAGATCATCAATACTGTTGTTCTGAATGACTTCTTTGCTTCAGGTGAAGGAAACGGATGTCTGAACCCTAGTCTTGCCGACTACCAGAAAGGGAATGTAACCTACCCTTTCAGAAACCTGGCAATAGGACAACATCAATTAACATTTAAAGTTTGGGACATAAACAATAATTCGACAACTGCTACGTTAAACTTTGAAGTTAAGGATGAAGCTGATCAACATCTGATTATTAACAGACCATTGAACTGGCCGAATCCATTTACCAATAAAACGTACATCCAGTTTGAACATAACTGCGATGATATTCTGGATGTAAATGTTCAGATTTACACGATAACAGGAAAATTAGTAAGAACATTATCTCAGCCGGTAGTTGCAGAACCGTTCCTACAGGGCTTTAGAACACCACGTCAGGCAATAGAATGGGACGGAAGAGACGATTTTGGGTCAACTGTTGCAAAAGGTACGTATATTTTTAAGATATTTGCAAAAAGTCAAAATCAAGAAAAATGCAAAGGAAGTGCTACAGCTGTAGAAAAAATGGTACTTTTGAAATAATTAAATAATACATAGATAACAATTTTTATAAAAAACTGATAATATATAAAAGACAACATATGAATTTAACTACTAAACTGCTTTTGGGATTTGGTTTAAGTGCTGGTTTTTTAGGCTATTCGCAAGATTTAAGTAAGATAAATCCAGTATTGACCGGAGCTCCTTTTCTAAGAATTGCACCTGATGCAAGAGCTGGAGGTATGGGAGACCAGGGGGTTGTAACCTCTCCGGATGCGTTTTCACAATTCTGGAATGCTGCAAAATATCCTTTTAGCAAAACAAGTTCTTCCGTAGGTCTTAACTATACGCCTTATATGGGGAAACTTACCAATGACGTATTTTTATTATATGGTGCATTCCATAAATTCTTAGGACAGGAAGAAAGATCTACCATCTCTGCGAGTATCTATTATTTCAACATGGGTGAAGTAGACCTTACTCAATTAGTAGGTTCAGAGGTAACTTCCATGGGTACATCAAAACCTAACGAATTCTCTATCGACGTTGCTTACGGTCTGAAACTTTCTGATTCTTACTCAATGGCGGTTACCGGTAGATTCATTCGTTCTGATTTAGCCGGAGGTTTCAACACAGATACAACTCTTAAAGCTGCCAACTCTTTTGCAGTAGACGTTTCAGGATACTATACTTCTCCAAGATTCTCAAGTTTCGGAGGGTATGACGGAAAAGTGAACGCTGGTTTCGCTGTTCAGAACCTGGGTCCTAAATTAGACTATACCGGAAATGAAGAATCCAGATCTTATCTGCCTACAATGGCAAGATTGGGACTTGGATATGATATGTATTTAGATGATATGAACAAGATCGGGCTAAGCGTAGAAGGTTCGAAGATCTTGGTTCCCGGATCAGAATATGTAGGAATAGATCCTAATACAAGACAGCCAAGATATGAGATTCCAAACGTGGGACCTATCGCCGGTATTGGAAAATCTTTCAAAAATAAAAACAGTATCATGTATAGTGGTGCTTTAGAATATTCTTATGACAATGCATTTGCAGTAAGAACAGGTTACTTCCATGAAAGCGAAGAGCAGGGAGCAAGACAGTTCGCTACAGCAGGTATCGGATTGAAATACCGTTCTTTCGGACTTGATATTTCTTATCTGATCAACATGTCAAAAATCAATACTGCTTTGGATAACACCCTTCGTTTCGGTCTTACCTGGAACATTGGTGACGAAACATCTAATGTAGATAATTAAGATATTTATACCTCAAATCAAAAAGCCTCATTTTTATGAGGCTTTTTTTGTAAACAATTAGTTGGTCAATTGACAATTAGCTGCGCTGTCAATTGGCTTCGCCGTGAATTTTCTCTCATGCTTACAGATTCACTCTTCACTTGCGAAGCAAAATTTACCATTCACACTCATATGGCAAATAGTACAATTCGTTATACCAAATTCGTCATAAGCACAACCATCCAAATTGACAATTGGTAAATTATTACAGAAATATAATATTTAAGTTTGCAAAAGTCTCATCTTTATAAGGCTTTTCTTGTTTTCAATAATTAATTTTGTAGCATGAACTATTCAGCAGAACTCAAAAAATTCGTTACCAGTCAATATGTATATTCTGCAATCAGAATTACACTGGCAACTGTTCTGCCCTGTTTAGTCCTTGCCCACTTCGGAATCCTGAAAGAATACTTCCTATTTCCTCTCGGAACCAGCTTTGTAGCGCTTTGTGATCAGCCCGGTCCTTTTATCAGAAGAAGAAATGCACTTACCTTTGCTATTTTCTGTTTTGTCTTTGTAGCACTTATCGCCAGCCTGGTGATGAATTTTAAAGTTCTGGTCCTGCTGGAGATCATTGCCTTCGGAATGTTTTTCTCCTTAATCGGGGTTTACGGACAGAGACTTGCTGCGGTAGGCTCATTATCTCTTGTTGTACTGGCGATCTTTATCGACGGTCACCTTACGGGAGGCAATATCTTTAAAAGTCTGCTGATCTTCGCATCCGGATGTATCTGGTTCCTGCTGATATTCCTTGTAGTGACTACCATTCAGCCTTATAAACTAGCGGGGCAGATGATCGGGGAAAATTATCTCCAGCTCGCAGAATTCTTAAAGATCAAAGCGAATTATTATCAGAAAAACCCCGATTTCGACAAGCTAACAATTCAGGTGATCGCCAAGCAGGTGGGAATCAAAAATCTTCAGGAAGAAACCAGGGAAACCGTTTTCAAGACAAGGACCATCGTTAACGAATCAACTACGACCAGCAGGCTTTTGATGTTGATGTTTCTGAATTCTATGGACCTTCATGAAAAGCTGATGACCTCTGAAAGCGACTATCAGAAACTGCAGCAAAGTTTTGAAGACAGCATGATTCTGGTTAACATCCATGATTACCTCAACCTTCTTGCAGAAGAAATTACCAATATCGGAATCTCTCTTCAGATAGGAACAAGAGCAAAACCTTTATTTGATCTGGAACTTGAGCTGAAAAACCTTAATTCTCATTATTTCGAACTGCGCAATAAGCAGATGAGTCCGGATAATTTTGAAAATTTCATGGTCCTTCGCCAGATTTTGATGCGCATTAATGAGATCACAAAAGAAATCAACGAGATCTACAAAGTGTTTTCCCAGAACGTAAAACTGGCGAAAAGTCTTTCCACAGGTCTGGATTTAAAAAAATTCATGCCTAATGAAGAAAAACTTAACTTCAAGGTTTTAAGGAATAATATTTCGTTTTCATCGTCTCATTTCAGACATGCGATAAGAATTACTACGGCCTTGCTGGTTGGATATATCTTTTCCATGTTCGATCTTCTGGGCCTTGGTCATACCTACTGGATCCTGATCACGATTACAGCCATATTGAAACCGGCCTACTCTATTACTAAAAAAAGAAATCTTCTCCGTTTATACGGAACCATTGCAGGAGCGGTTATTGCCTATACCATTCTGCATTTTATACATATTAACGGCATTCTGTTTACCATCCTGCTTTTGAGCATGATCATGTGCTTCAGTTTTCTGAAGGGCCGGTATTTTTGGGCAGTCCTGTTCATGACCATCTATGTTTTTTTGAGTTTTAATTTTTTAAATCCAGGCAATGTAAATGTGATCTTCAAAGACAGAATCCTCGATACATTGATCGCAGGATTGATTGCTTCTGCAGTATCTTATCTCGTTCTGCCTGTATGGGAACATACTCAAAATCTTGATCTGATGAAGAAATCTGCTGCAGACAACCTCATCTATTTCGAGAGTGTTATTTCAAAATTTCTGGAAGGAGACTTTGATATTGAAGACTATAAAATGAAGCGGAAAAATGCAATCATTTCGTTGGCTAACCTTTCCGACAATTTCCAAAGAATGATCTCTGAACCCAAAAACCAACAGAAGAAACTGGAAGTGGTGCATCAGTTTGTGGCAACGTCGCACCTGATCACAGCATATACCGCCTCTCTTTCCCAATACTCCAAAAATGACGAAAAGTATCCTGAAATAGATGCTGAAAGCTGGAGCCGAAAGATTGGAGCAGAAATGCAGCAGACCTCTGTTTTGCTACATGGAAACGAAATCAATGAAGCTTTAAAGATGGAAAGTCGTCTGGAACCTGAAGATTCTTCTATTGAAGATATGCTTTCAAAAAGAAAGACGGAGATCGGAGAAAATGACCTTGTTGACCGAAGAGATCCTGATAAGATTTCACATTTAACAGAGCTCAAAAATATCCATGATATCCTGGAGCTGATTTATGATGTTGCTAAAGAACAGAGAAAGGTGATAGAAAAATACAGAAGTGAAGCGGATCCTATTCCTCCACAATCGTAAAGCAATAGTCATCAAAAAACTCTACTCTCGCTTTGAACTCGTCTGAAAACTGGTCGTCATAAACCCTGCAGCTTATTTTATGAAGGTGTTTGAGCTCAAACGGCTTTACTTCATAATTCTTTTTCAGAGACCAGTATTTCGAATGATGGATCTTGTACATACTTTCCTTCACACTCCATATAATAGTATAGAAAGCAGGTGCGTTATCTTCGGGAATGAATCCTCTTTCGTTTTCGTAGGTGAATTTATCAATAACCCTCAGAATTTTTGGGTTGAATTTTTCGATGTCGATCCCTATTTTATTTTTAGAAACAGCTATGGCAGCAAAAGGAAATGAATGGGTGATGGAAATTTCCGCGTCTTTAGGCGATAAAAAGGGTTCTCTTTCTTTATATAAAATTTTAGAGTGGGGCTTTAATCCTTTCAGAAGTTTACGCACCATGAGTACCTCCTGCAGTTTTTTGGGATGATAGTCTTTTACCTTTTCGGCATTTTCAGTTTCCAGAAGCTCGTTGATATCAAGTTCTTCGCTTTCGTCATATTTCCATACAAGAATCGTGGCATTGTCATCTGAAAAATCGCGGTAAAGAGGCATTGTTTTTTTATTCGATAAAAGTAGTAAAAAGAAGCGGAAAGAGAAAATGGAGTAAATGAAGAGAGACGGAAGATAGAAGCTGGAAGAAGGAAGTTTATATTTGTCAATAAAAACAAAGGTAAACTTAGTTAGAAAACCTATTAAAAAGTATTTCGGCCTCTTAGCTTAACAGGTATAACCTCCAGCCTCCCTCTTCCAGCTCCCTTTCCTATTTATTTCGACTGATGATTCACATCATTTCTATGCTCAAGAATTTCAAGATTTTCGTCCACAAAATAAGCACTTCCAAATCCGTTTACATAAGAACCTTTTACGGGCTGCAAAGCAATAAGGATGAAATCCTGCATTTCAGCAATAACATCAACGACTTTTCCGTGGGTTTCCTTTAATTGAGTTACCACGGTGTTCCAGGTCTCAGAATCTCTTTCAACCTGAGAAGCTTCTACTTCAATAGTCAGACGTTCGCGGGCATAAATTTGTTTTGTTGCAGATTCGTCTTCAATAAACATTACAGACGTTTTTCTTCCGTCCGCAAGATTTTTCGTATGCTTGGCCATAAAAGAAACCAGAATATATAAGGTATTATTTACCTGTACAAAAGGGGCGTAGCTGGAATTCGGAACTCCTTCTGCATCTACAGTTGCCAAAATAACGCTTTTCGTACGTTCTATCAGTTCCTTTACTTTTGGAACTACGGGTTTTGCTTTTCTGTTAGCTTCTTCCTGGGTATTTGTATGATTCATAGTATAAAATTTTATCTGAACCAAAAGTAGTTATTTAGATTAAGACTAAATAATTTTAAGTAATGTATAATCTCATAAATTATGACTTGACCCAACGTTTTTTTATCTTAATTATTAATTGTAATTTTGCATTTCGTTATCAACTGAATTTAAATTTATTCATTACATATGAGTACTACAACACAATACGTTCCTTACAAAGTGAAGGACATATCCCTAGCAGAATGGGGAAGAAAAGAAATTACCCTTGCCGAAGCAGAAATGCCAGGTTTGATGTCTATCCGTGAAGAGTACGGACCATCTCAACCCTTAAAAGGAGCAAGAATTGCAGGATGTCTTCACATGACGATCCAAACAGCTGTGCTTATCGAGACATTGGTAGCTTTAGGAGCTGAAGTTACCTGGTCTTCTTGTAATATTTTCTCTACACAGGATCATGCTGCTGCTGCTATTGCTGCTGCAGGAATTCCAGTTTATGCTTGGAAAGGCTTAAATGAAGAGGATTTTGACTGGTGTATTGAGCAAACTTTATTCTTCGGTGAAGACAGAAAGCCATTGAACATGATTTTGGATGATGGTGGAGATTTAACGAACATGGTTTTCGATAAATACCCTGAATTCACAAAAGATATCAAAGGTCTTTCTGAAGAAACTACTACAGGAGTACACAGACTGTACGAAAGAATGAAAAACGGAACTTTAGTAATGCCTGCTATCAACGTAAATGATTCAGTGACTAAATCTAAATTCGACAACAAATACGGATGTAAAGAATCTGCAGTAGATGCTGTAAGAAGAGCTACAGACCTTATGCTTGCCGGAAAAAGAGTGGTAGTTTGCGGATACGGAGACGTAGGTAAAGGTACTGCTGCTTCTTTCAGAGGAGCTGGTTCTATCGTTACCGTTACTGAAATTGACCCAATCTGTGCTCTTCAGGCTGCAATGGACGGTTACGAAGTAAAAAGATTGGATACTGTTGTAGACAACGCAGATATCATCATCACAACTACTGGTAACTTCAACATTGTAAGAGGAGAGCATTTCCTTAAAATGAAAGATAAAGCGATCGTTTGTAACATCGGTCACTTCGATAATGAAATCGATATGGCTTGGTTAAACAAAAACTACGGTCAGACGAAATCTGAAGTGAAGCCTCAGGTAGATATCTATACGATTGAAGGTAAAGAAGTAATCATCCTTGCGGAAGGTAGACTGGTAAACTTAGGTTGTGCAACAGGACACCCTAGTTTCGTTATGTCTAACTCTTTCTCTAACCAGACTTTGGCTCAGATCGAATTGTGGAACAACTCTGCAGCATACGGAAACGAGGTATATATGCTTCCAAAGCATTTAGATGAAAAAGTAGCTGCTTTACACCTTAAAAAATTAAGCGTTGAACTGGAAACTCTTTCTCCGGAACAAGCTGAATACATCGGTGTAGATGCAAAAGGGCCATTCAAGCCTGAGTACTACAGATACTAAGATTTATTTTAATCTATATATACAATCCCATTATTCAACATAGTGGGATTTTTTTGTTTACAACATTTTCAAACATGGCAAGTATTCCTTATTTTTGAAGATTAAAAAATAATCATGAAAAAGTATTTCCTTCTGGGTTTGATGAGCTCGGCTACAATTCTTACAAACTGCAGCAGCGACGATGATAGTATAAATAATCCGGCAGAACAAAAACTATTGTTAAGTAAAATCACTACAGTTTACTATGACAATCCGTCTAACCCTGAAACCAGTGTAGCAACATTCGAATACAACAATCAGGGAGAACTCATGAAAATGCTGTCCGAAGGAAGAGCTTCCGTTTTCGAATATAATAGTGGGAAACCTACAAAAATAAGTTATTACACGCCCAGCCAAACCCTGGAGTATTACACTGTTTTTAACTATAGCGGAGACCAATTAGTTAACACCAAAGCCATCTATACGAATCCGGATTTCAACAGAAAAAGCACGTACACGTATAATTCAAATGGTAAACTTATCTCTTCTACCCTTTGCCAGTCAGAAGACTGTTCCAACCCAAGTACCTCCACATATGCTTATAACGGAGACAATATTTCCACGGAAACTTCCACCATCGGAGGATCAATAATCTCGGCTTATAAAAGAGAATTTTCTCACGATGATAAATTAAACCCGTTCACCTATATGAACAAGTATTTAAAAATCATGATGGAAAGAGCCTATTCCGGAAACAAAAACAATTATATAACAGAAAGATTAAGCTATAAAAATAATGACGGCAGCTGGACTCAAAATCAAAATATTACCTATACTATACAGTACAACAGCGCTCAGCTCCCGGTTCAGGTGGTTGGAAAAGAAACCAATGGAAACAATTACGTCCAGTACAATTACGAATATATTACACAATAAGACTTAACTTTTAATGAACAACGTTCCATTTCGGAGCGTTTTCATTTTTAGAAGCTATTTCCCGCTATCCGCTCCTACTCCTCGCACCACACAAAGCCCAGGCATACTGCGGGGTAGCCGCTGCTATCGGGGCTAGTGAAGTCCCCATTACCCCTTTCTCCGTATTTTACCCATATTTTTCTGTCATAGCCGCTAAATTTAGAAAAAATGAATATATTTAGCCCCTTAAACAAAACATATAATTAATGAAAAAACAAAGAGTATCGAATGCATTCGTAGCCGCATCTTGGGTAGCATTGGGAGCAGGAATGGTCGGTTATATCGTAGGTCTTGCCAGAGCAGAAATGCTGCTGAATGAAAAAGGATATTACTTTACCATCCTTCTTTATGGCCTGTTTGCCGTAGTTTCTCTGCAGAAAGCAGTTCGTGACCGCCTGGAAAATATCCCGGTAACAGATATCTATTACGGGATCTGCTGGTTTGCCACCCTTTCTTCCATCGTGCTGTTAGCAGTTGGGCTCTGGAATGCCACCATACTTCCGAGTGAAAAAGGATTTTATGCATTTGCATTTCTCCTCGCTCTATTCGGAGCCATCTCCGTCCAGAAAAATACACGGGACAATATGATCCAGGAATAAAACAGAAACGCTCCAATTTGGAGCGTTTTTTTATTATAATAATTAGCAGTTCACTTGCCTATGCATGATCATAAATACAGCAAATTCACAATTAATTATTCACAATTGATACTACTTATCGTACTGATTAGGATGTTTTGATTTGATATCATCCACGGTACCCAGTACTTTATCTTTCAAAGCGTCCTGATATTTCTGAAGATCTTCAGCAATCTTCTGGTTTCCGGTTCCTAAAATTTTAACCGCCAGGATCCCTGCATTCAAAGCTCCGTTTAAAGCTACCGTTGCTACAGGAATTCCGCCCGGCATCTGAAGGATAGATAGTACAGAATCCCAACCGTCAATAGAATTGCTGGACAGAATCGGAACTCCAATTACGGGTAAGGTGGTACAGCTCGCTACCATCCCCGGAAGATGGGCTGCTCCACCGGCTCCTGCAATGATTACTTTAAGACCTCTTTCCTTTGCAGTTTTCGCATAATCAAACATTCTTTCCGGTGTTCTGTGCGCCGAAACTACCGTCAGTTCGTATGGAATATTGAGGCTTTTCAAAAAATTTGCAGCCTGTTCCATGATCGGCAGATCGCTCTGGCTGCCCATAATAATTCCTACCATCTTCAATTTTTATTAGATCTTCAAAGATAAAGAATAAAAGTCTTTTTTTAAAATAACAGCTCTATTCATTCCTGAATGCAGAAAACGTAATTCCTTTTGTTTTTTTGAAAAACAGGTTCAGGTGGCTTTTCTCTCTACTTCCAAATTCATCTGCGATCTCGCTTACCTTGTATAGACAGTTTTCAATAGGAGCTATTTTATATTTTCAGCATATTCATTTAAAATTTTTCCTGTATTATTTTAAAATAACAGCCCACATAATTTTTATAAATTCCGAATGTATTACTAATATTTTTACCCGTCGATATTTTAAGATCATCAATATTTTTTCATAAGATAAATCATTTTCAATAATCTGTTCACGATTGCTAAATCTTAATTTAAAGATATTACGACTTATCATTTTATTTTAAAAAAACAACTTACACAACTATCTAGCTATCAGTTTATTGAAAAAACATAAATAAAGTTAATAATATGATTTATTGTTTCATTCTTTTTCAGTTATTTCTTTAATAAACCCTATAATTTTACATTGTTCATTACGGTTATCTGATTTATTAATGATAATCTTTTATATCGTACTGAAAATAATAATATAAAAATACATGAATTATGAAAATTAAATTTCAATTTTTTGCATTGTTTTTGTCATGCAACATTTTCGCCCAGGTTGGAATAAACACATCGAATCCGGATCCATCTTCAATTCTTGATATTGTCTCTACCAATAAGGGGATGCTCGCTCCAAGAATAAATCTTACGAGTACTACTTTGCAGCTCGGAACCGCAGTAAACGCCGTTGGCTTACTTATTTATAATAATGGCGTGACATTACCGGCAGGATATTATTTTTGGAATGGATCAGAATGGAGGAATATTGATAATTCGACTGCTGTAGCTCCGGGAGTTACTTCAGTAAATTGCAGTGCAGCAACCTTATCGCCATCAAACTATACTGCTGGTGTTCCCTACAATGGATATTTGAAAATACCTTATACAGGAGGAAATGGTGGAAAATATCAACCCGGCAGTTCAGTAACTGTGAATGGATTAACCTTTATATTAAGAGCAGATAAGCTTGAATATGGAGACGGGGAACTGGTGTTTGCAGTAAGTGGAAATCCTACAGTTTCTTCTCCTGCTACTACAAGTGTAAATATCACCAACAGCCTCGTCCCGTTTATTACATCTGCACAAAACTGTACAGCTACGGTGGGAGGAGATGATAAAGCTGATATAAAAGAAATAGCAGTATTGGGGCCTTTAAGACTTAATACAGAAGGAGGTTATGCCAACTATCAACAGTATTTAACAACACCCGATGGGGAATTTTCAATCAGAGTACGAACACCACAAGGTTCAACATTTGGAGCAGCTGATATTGAGATCAGATCAAACAATGGTCCTAAAACTATCATGTGGAACTATCATACGGAGTGGCAAAATGGAGATTATAACGGAGCTGGAAATACCTTTATTCTATCTGCTGGAAATACCTGGTATGGAAATAGTGGTTCTTATTATGATGCAGGACTTTCTACTGGTCCTACTTCAGCCTGGGGTGATGCTGATGTTTATTATCTTGCTCCGGAGCATCGTCGCTACACCTGGACAACTACAAATAATGCGGATAAGACCATGTATGAGGCTGTCATTATGATGGGAGCACCCAGTTACAGCATCAACGCAGATGTCACCACCTGCCCTGCAGGAACGTGTACCAGTGCCAAAGCATATATCATCATAAAGCAGGTAAAGGCACTTTAAAATTAAAATCAGATTCTAAAACATATTACAAGATGAATTCAATGAAGGTGGTCAATAATTGATCATCTTCATTTTACATTTCAGTACTATTGTAAAGAGTTTGAATTGCATTGGGTTTACAGTTACATACTATTTAATCTGTTAATATATTCTGACGGGGTAATCCCTTCAACCTTTTTAAAAACCCTATTAAAAGTAGCCTGGTTAGAAAAACCACATTCTGTATAGATATACATTAATGTTACCTTATTAAGATCGTTTTCTGCAATGAGCTTTTTTACTTTATTGATTCTATAAGAGTTTGTAAAATGATTAAAGCTGCTATACCCGTTTTGTTTAATAGCCGTAGAAATATATAAACTATTAGTCTTTATAGCAAAAGCCAATTCTGAAATAGAAAAATTGACATCTTTATAAGGCTTTTCTGTTTCAATATAATCAATGATTTTTTGAAATAACAGATTATATTTTTCAATATCTTTTGAGCTAACCTCTTTTACTTCAGATTGTAATTCTGATCTTACTTCTTTGAGATCAAAACGTTCAGTAAATACATGGGTTAAGGCTATATCATCTTCATTGATATCATTTCCCTGTTCATCAGTATTTTCTTTAATTAAATGAAGTGAATTATTTAAGCTCTGATCATCTTTAGCTATAAAACTATTTTCCTTCTCCATTTTATTTATTTTTTCATGACAATATAATAAAAGCATGAATGTAATAATGTTAGCAACGACTACAAATGAATCTGAAATGACCAAATATTTCTCTTCCGAAAATTTAAAAAATTCCAATCCAAGATCTTTGTATAATAGGTTTACAGACAAAATAATCAATGTAATATACACACAATATATATAGGTGTATTTTCTTTCTAAAAAAACATAGGCAGCAAATGGCACCGGAAGCAACCATGTAGAGGAGGAAACAGAATATTTCCAAAAATTAAGCATAACAATAGAAACAAATAATGATCCGGTAATAAGATGTAGATGCACCATGTTTTTTACTGGATAATATTTTTTCATAATAGACCAGCTATATAAAAAAACAACACAATAAATTAATAGAAAATAAGAATAGTATTTGTACTCAAGAAATAAATAAAATATAACAGCATATGCCACCAGGACCAATAATAAAAAGTAAACATAGAGGGATATTAGTTTCCTTTTCAGAAGGTCAATACTATGTATTTTTGGGGTTGTTGTTATAAATAAATTCATCATTTCTCTAAATTAACTTATATAAGTCATAGAATAACAAAAGTATAAAAAATATGTGATTAGGAAAAAGTAAGAAAACCTGGGCTTACTGCCAATGGGAATATAACTGTTGAACGTGTTGGGTTACTTCTATTCATGCAGACGGCAATACCACTTTATAACTCATCTAAATTTCGGTCTTCCAACACCCCGATTTCTATCAGTTAAATACTCAATGCTAAATCTGTATCAGTAAAAATCGCCGCAACTGTACCCATTCCATTCATTTCATAACAGGTATATTTGTTTGTTATACCATAGATTTACCTTGAAAGATTACAAACTTCTTTTTGCTGTTCTCACTGTTGCTATTGTCTGGGGAACTACATTTTTAGCGATTCGTGTTGCCGTGGAAACTATTCCTGCCTGGTTCGTGGCCGGGATCCGTCAGTTTCTGGCAGCGGTCATTATGCTAATGGTTCTTCTTGCAAGAAAGGAATTCAAATGGATCGGCTGGAAAAACCTGGGTTATCAGGTTATTTTCGCCTCACTGATGCTGATTGTCGCGAACGGGATGACCACCGTTGCCGAGGAAACCGTATCCAGCAGCCTGGCTTCACTAATCAGTGCCTGCTCTCCTATTCTGGTATTTCTGGGAAGTCTGGCGGTTGGTTTGCAGAAATTCAGCTTCCGGGCTTTGATTGGGGTTTTGCTCTGTTTCAGCGGAATTCTTTTTATTTTCTGGGATGGTCTACAGGATCTTGCTAATCCCGAATACAGAATGGGAATGATCTTCCTTTTCTGCGCCATTGCTGGATGGGCTTCCGGAACTATCTTCACGAAAAAGCTCAATATCCAGAGTGGAAATATCACCCTGAATTTGTTTTATCAATTTCTGTTTGCTGGCGTTGTACAGATTATTTTCGCTTTTCTGTTTTCACAAAATTATAACTTTGGGAACTGGTCTCTGAAAAGTATCTCAGCCATGATTTATCTGGCTGTTTTCGGATCTGTTGCTGCCTTTTTCGCTTTTCATTATGCATTAACCAAAATATCTCCCGTACAGGTTTCCATACTTGCCTATGTGAATACAGTCATTGCAATATTTTTAGGTTGGCTGATCATGGACGAAAAAATTTCCCTGAAATTTATCTTCGCAGCTGTGATGATTATCTGTGGTGTCTTTATTATTAATTATAAGCCGGAAATGTTTAAAAAACAGAAGGTAGAGTGAGGAAAGTGAAAAGGTGAAATTACAAGATATAAAAATGTTATTTTAAAACCCTTAGTGGAATAAATTTGACATCAAAACTGCATATAAAAGCACATAAGATTTCCAAAAATCCAGGATTTTTATATTGACAAGCTGTAAAAATATTCTCAAACACCTGGGAAATCTGCGGGAAATAAATTATTCATCAAAAAGGGCTTTCCTAAAAACCTTCCCGGTTACTTTATATTTCCTATCTTGGTTCCACCAACACTGATCACATGCTAAGACACCAATTATTTACTGTTTCGTTGATATTGACTCCTTTATTTTATTTTGCACAACAAACTGAACTTAGAGAAAATGTAAAACTGAAAAGTTTTAATTACGATATTTATCTTAAGAACAAAAAAGATCCATCAACAGCCCAAGAACTGTACGTGATTCCCAACAAAGGTGATACCATCACAGAAAATGCATTGGTGAAAAATGCTTCCAATGAAGAAACTCACAGAGGATTTTACCGGATCAATGATACGGAAATTCATTTTATAGATATTGATCTTAAATCCAATAAGATCAATCAAAGAATATATAGCCCGAACAAGAAAGGAAGCCTCAAACTGCTCAAAGAAAACCTTAATCTAAGCGCTTATCCAAATGACCTTCCTCCCAAGTTTAAAGACAATAAGCCACCACACCCTGAATTTGCAGGAGGAGAGGCTGCGTTATACCAATGGATTGAAAAAAGCATCTATCCTGTTTTGGATCAGAAATTTAAAAAGAAAGACAGTGGAAATGCTGTTCTGGTCTTAGATATAGATCCTAAAGGCTCAGCATCTTTTATTGAAATCAAGAACCTCAGCATCGCAGATACTATCAGAACCAAAATCATCGAAATCATTAAGAAATCACCCACGTGGAAAACGAATGTGAATGGTTTTGATGTTTCAGGAATTGTGTTGATTCCTATCGAATACTGATAATAACTCTGCTGTATATTTTCCCGTATTGAAGCCGATATAAGCCACTGGGTTTTATATTTTCCATATTTTTTCTTATATTGTTTAGACCAATATCGACAATATGCTAAAAAACACATTTTTTATACTTTTTGCTGCCTCTTTTCTATTAATCAGCTGTGATTATAAGGAAAAAGAAAAAAACCTGACAGAAAGAGAAAAACAATTACTCGAAAAAGAAAAAACATTCGCAAAAAAAGAATCCGAATATCAGTCTCTTTTAAAAATGAGGGACAGTATTTTTTCAAAAAAAGATTCCGTGAGGATAGCCTTGTGGCCTGAAGAAATTTCCGGCACCTGGAACGGAAAGGTGATCTGCACAGAGTCTAACTGCAGTGATTATGCAGTAGGTGACCAGCGAACCGATATCTGGGAATTCGACAGTGATTCTATTCATCTTTCTGCAAAAATCATCAACAACAATAATCTGGTACGGATTTATTCCGGCAAATTTGAGAATAATGAAATTAAACTCAATTTCAGGACAGATTCCACTTCGCAAAAAAAGGTAGAAATGAATGTTCTGCTTAATGACATTTCGGACAACAAAATGAAAGGAACAAGAACCATTATAGCTGATAACGGCTGTACAGCCAGATTTTCTGTTGAATTAGTACGTTCCACCAAATAAAACACCTATGATTTTACTGAGTATACATAATCTGAGTTTTCCAATAGAAGATCCGGTATTAAAATTCCTGTTGGTGCTCGTCATCATCCTTGCTGCTCCTCTTCTTCTGAATAAAATTAAAGTTCCCCATCTTCTGGGACTGATCATTGCCGGTGCGGTAATAGGTCCAAACGGTTTCAATGTGCTTGCCAGAGACAGCAGCATTGTGGTTACAGGAACTACAGGACTTCTCTACATCATGTTTCTGGCAGGATTAGAGATTGATATGGGAGATTTCAAAAAGAACAAATGGAAAAGCCTTACATTCGGACTCTATACCTTTATTGTTCCTTTTGTCCTCGGATATCTCGGAGGCTATTATCTCCTTCATTTTTCTATACTGACGTCAATCCTTTTTGCCAGTCTTTTTTCTTCCCATACGCTGATCGCTTATCCGCTGGTGAGCAAACTGGGAATTGCAAAAAATAAAGCCGTAAATATTACCGTTGGCGGAACAATGATCACGGATATTCTGGCGCTTTTGGTGCTTGCCGTGATTGTAGGAATGTCACAGGGAGATGTTGGTACAGAATTTTGGGTTAAACTTTCTGTTTCATTTATTCTATTTGCACTTATTGTTCTGATCATATTTCCCATTATCGGAAGGTGGTTTTTCAAAAAGGTGGATGATAAAATTTCACAGTATATTTTTGTTCTTGTGATGATCTATCTGGCAGCCATGCTTGCTGAACTTGCCGGAGTAGAAGCCATTATCGGGGCATTCTTTGCCGGATTGGCGTTAAATAGGTTAATTCCACACACCTCATCACTGATGAACCGTGTGGAATTTGTAGGAAATGCCATCTTCATTCCCTTCTTCCTGATCAGTGTGGGAATGCTGATCGATTTTAAGGTATTCTTTAAAAGCTGGGAAACATTGGAGGTGGCAGGAATTATGCTTGTGGCATCCATCGGAGGAAAATATATTTCAGCGGTGATGACCCAAAAGACATTCAGGCTTTCCAAAGAGGAAGGAAAACTGATTTTCGGACTGAGTTCTGCTTCTGCAGCAGCAACATTAGCCTCCGTTATGGTAGGATATAACATCATCCTTTCTGAAACAGAAACCGGCGAACCGGTAAGATTGCTGAATGAGCACGTCCTGAACGGAAGTATTCTTCTGATTCTTATTTCCTGTACCATCTCTTCATTCATCTCAATGGCAAGTGCCCAAAAGATTGCAGAAAGTGACAATGAAGATACAGTTTCCGGCAACAGCCATGAAGAGGAAAACATCCTGTTGGCCATCAACCATGAGGAAACGGTAGACAGAATGGTGAATTTGGGAATCCTGATCAAAGCCCATTCGAATACGGAAAATCTGTTTGCTTTAAATGTGATTAATGAAGATAAAAATGAATCTTCGGTAAAAAATGCTGAAAAGCTTCTTCATCAGGCTGCAGATGCGGCTTCAGCTGCTGACGTTAAAATGCAAACGCTCAAAAGATACGACAACGATGTGATCAACGGGGTTAAAAATGTAATCAAGGAACAGAAGATTACAGATCTGATCATCGGACTGGAAGACGAGAAAGGCTTCTCCCCTTCTTTTGTGTACAATTTGTACAACGGATATCTTCAGAATGACGATGTGAATGTACTGGTCTATCATGCTGCACAACCTCTTTCCACGATTAAAAAATATGCAGTGATGATCCCGGAGAATGCGCATAAGGAAGCCGGATTCTTCCACGCCCTTCTGAGGGTATGGAATGTGGCCAGAAATTCTGGAGCAACTGTAGTTTTCTACGCTCCCGAAAATATCCTTGATATTCTTCAGAAAATTGTAAAAAAAGCCAATATAGAAGCCGAATTCATTATTATGAGTACCTGGCAGGATGGTGAAAAAACTGCGGCAAAATTGAAGGAAAACGAAGCATTGATCGTCCTGATGGCTAAACGCGGTATGCAATCTTACATTCCGCGCATGAGGCTTATTCCTGAATTACTGAACAGGTATTTAAAGGATAATAATTACCTTCTGATCTTCCCGTTCTCGGAATTTGACGAAAACAGTCCGGAGATACGTTCTGTGGGAAATCATGGTGATTTTATGGAGATTGGAAATGTGATCCAGAAGATTTTTAAATAATAAGTATTAATTTAAAAACTTTTAAACTATAAATCACTGAGAATAAATGAAAGTCAATCTATTGTTAATATCCATGATGGTGGTCGTTCTGTTTTCATGCAAAGAAAAAAAAGAAGCAGTCAAAACTGAAGTTTCACAACCCGCACTGGCTGACACTGTCGCAGCAGCAGCAGCACCGGAAGAAGTAAAAACGGATACAGCCGTTATAAAGGAACCTGAAAGTATAAAAACTGAAGAACCTGAAACAGAAGCTGCTGCCAGTTCTTCTCATTTTGCTTTCGATAAATTTCCTTCAAAAAACTATACATTCGTCAAAAAAGCAAAACTGGATTTCTCGAGCGATGAAGGTGCTTACAACTTCAGAACAAGGATTCAAGAAGCGTATGCATCCGGCAGCCCTGATTTTGCCAGCTACTACATTACCGTGACTTTTGGGTGCGGAGCAAGCTGCATTATGGGAATGATGATGGATGTGCGCGACGGAAAAATTTACGGACTTCCTTTGGGTGAGGAAACTTCATGTCTATTTGCGGAAGACCGGGCTATCTTTGACCTGAACAGCAGGCTTTTTATAGCCAGCATCTGTAAAGAATCACCTGAAGATAAGAGTGTTTATTACCATGCATTTGTATGGAATGAGGACAAGAAGGTTTTTGAAAAGGTGGAGAAGAAAGATATTAAGTAATAAAGTTTAGTGTTATGAAAAAAGCTGCGATAGTAATCATTTCCATCCTTCTTGTGATCATTGTATCCCTCACAATCTACTGGAATCTTCCGATAGACATAACAAGGCGTGCCGATATACAATACGGAAACAGTCTTATCCAAAATATTGAAATTTATAAAAAGACCAATCATTATCTTCCTGAAATTAACGATTGGGAAACACTCAACAAATTAGGTTTCAAAAAAGAAGATCTTGGAGCACAACCTGATTATAGAAAAAACGGCAATGGCTCTTATGAGTTAATTTACCTTGATGATCTTGGTGGTCCCTACCTCATCTGGAATTCAAATGAAAAGAAATGGAGCATTGATTTTCCTAAAATTCAAAAGTAGAACGTGGAAAAATAGAGTAAATTTAAGCTTCACAACATTCACGAAAACTGCTCAATCCATCTAATCTGCGGGAGAATTTTTCACGCAAAGCTTTAAGATCATACTATAGATTCGAGGAAAGCAAAGGTGGAATCAACAAGTTGATTCGATGAAGCGGATGGATAGATAACATTGACAAAATCACATAAAAAAAGAGCTGCAATCATCATTACAGCTCTTTTATCTTTATTTTAAGTATAAGTCTTATTCAGCGATCACTCTCACCATGCTTTTCACTTTCACTAGCTTTTCCATAAGCTCTTCTCGGGAATCAGCCAGTACATTGATGTGACCCATTTTTCTTCCGGGCTTGGTTTCCGTTTTTCCGTATAAATGGATGTAGGTTTCAGGTAATTTAAGCACCTCTTCCATTCCCTCATATAGTACTTTTCCGGCATATCCTTCTGCACCTACCAAATTCAGCATTCCACTATAGGTAATTGCATCTGTATCGGCTAACGGTAGATTTTTTACGACACGATACATTTGCTCAAACTGTGAATTCGTATTCCCTTCCTGGCTCTGGTGACCCGAATTGTGTAATCTGGGTGCAGTTTCATTCACCCATATTTTTCCTTCTTTATCCAAAAATAATTCAATAGCAAAAAGTCCCGGAGAATTTACAGCATTCAGAAATTTCTCTGTAATTAAGTCAATTTGTCGTTGAGTGTCTTCAGTAAGAAGAACGGGACAAACATTGAAGTCCAAAAGATTGAGTTTTGGATCTGCAACCATTTCTGTCACTGGAAAGATATTTGTTTCACCGTTTTCATTTCTGGCAACGATGACAGAAAGTTCTTTGTCAATATCTACAAGGCTTTCGATGACTGAAGCTTCTTTCCATAAGTGTTGATAATCCTCTTCTGTTTTAATTACCTGAACGCCTTTTCCGTCATATCCCCCCGTATTCATTTTCTGTACAAACGGTAACGGCATCATGATCTTTTCATCACTGTCCCATACGACCTGAAATTCAGGGCTTGGAATATCGTGGGTTTTATAGAATTCTTTCTGAAGGATCTTTTGCTGGATCGTTTTGATAATCGCGGCATTGGGAACTACTTTTACACCTTGTTTTTCAAGCTCGGCCAAAGCATCCGCATTCACATGCTCTATTTCGATGGTCACCACATCCTTATCTTTCCCAAAGTTCAGGACGGTTTCATAATCGTTGAAACTTCCCTGCGTAAAATGAGAGATATTGTTGCACGGTGCATCGGAAGCCGGATCCAGCGTATAAAATTGGTCGTCGTATTTCAGTGCGCTTTGTATCAGCATCCTTCCTAGCTGTCCGCCTCCTAAAATTCCTATTTTCATTCTTACTTTTATTTTTTCTATTAGATTTTTTATGGAAAGTCTTATTGAATTTTATCGATCTTTAAATATCCCAGCCCCATTGGGTTTTTCTGATCTTCCGCATCAGATTTTGTCAGGACGATGGAATATTTTTCCTTCATTTTTTCCGGCAGGATATCATTCACATTGAAAATATCATCAATATCGACACCATGTTTATCATCCACATGGCTTACGGCGCCTTCAAAACCCATCGTTGCATAAAACTCTGTAGCTTTTGCTCTTTTGATGATCTCCCCCATTGATTTTCCGACCATCAGATGCTGTTCGTGAAATTCTTCAAAAAAGCCTTTCTTGTATCCCCCTAAGTTAAGGAAATACAGTTGATCTTCAGAGGTATGATCTGTTTTTTCAACAATTTTCACCTCATATCCGTCCGCAAATTTCACTTCCTGATGGCAGTCTAAATGGATCTTTCCTTCGGCTTCTTTCCAGAAATCCTTCATATCAGGAACGAGATCTTTAAGATTTTCTGCGATCCCGAAAAAAACGTCATGCTGCTCGATATTCCTGCCCCTGGGCGTTGCACCGAGAATGATATAAAATAATTTCATTTCACTTTTCATGCCTGCAAAAATACGTCAAATTTATCTTTTTTAAACGTTTGGCAGAATAAGGCAATAGTTTTATATTTGTAGCATGTCAGAAATCATTATTCTGTTCCTCGGCGCGGTTTCAGCCGGTCTTTTAGGTTCACTTACGGGTTTGGGAGGAGGAGTTATCATTATTCCTTTATTGACGCTGGGTTTCGGCGTTCCTATGCATTATGCAATCGGTGCTTCTTTAATTTCTGTGATCGGGACTTCTTCCGGTGCTGCGGTAGCTTTCGTAAAAGAGGGCTTTACCAATATGCGGATAGGAATGTTCCTGGAGATCGGTACTACGGCAGGGGCTATCATGGGGGCTTTGCTTTCCGGAATGCTTAATCCCAATACCATCGGGATCATCTTCGCCAGTATTCTTCTATTGACTGTTATTCTCAATCTTAAAGGAAAACCTGACCATCAGGAACCGATCATCAAGGGAAGTCTTGAAGAAAAACTGAAGCTGTACGGAACTTTTCCTGACAAAGGCGTTTTAAAAAGCTATTCGGCTAGAAATACAGTTCCGGGATTTTTAATGATGATGTTTGCAGGTGCCATGTCCGGACTTTTAGGAATAGGCTCCGGTGCCCTTAAAGTACTGGCAATGGACAATATGATGAAACTGCCCTTTAAGGTTTCTACAACTACGAGTAATTTTATGATTGGTGTCACAGCAGTAGCAAGTGCCCTGATCTATTTCCAGAGAGGTGAGATCATTCCTGTGATCGTAGCTCCGGTATTAATTGGTGTGGTAGTAGGAAGTTTCATCGGATCAAAAACACTGATGGTATCGAAAACAAAGAAATTAAAAGTATTCTTTGCGATCGTGATTACTATTTTATCAGTTTACATGATGTATAACGGTATCAATAAAAGCTTCAGATAATGAGAAAGAATTTTACAGATGTAGATCTGAACCGTTCGGTAGGAAATCTTTTGAGACTAGGCGTAATTTTGTCTGTAATAACATCATTGATTGGTTTTATCAAACTTTTCGTGGAAGGCTTTGAGATGCCTAAAAAATATTCGTCCCTTAATATGGGTACCTCTTCTGAAAAAGTATGGGGAATGTTCTGGAGTTCTTTGTGCAAAGGAGAAGGAATGGCGATTATCCAGCTGGGAATTCTGCTGTTAATTTTCACTCCTCTGGTAAGAATTATTTTCGCACTGATCGGGTATTTGAAAGAAAAAGACTACGTGTATGTAGTCATTTCTTCAATAGTTCTTGTTATTATGGCGATCAGCTTTTTTACAGGATACGCTCACTAATTTTACATTTCATAAAACTCCAGCGGCAGCTGATCCGGATCCTGGGTAAAGAAAAACTCTTTTCCGGTGTATTCATCTATGCGGATGTCTTCACAGATAAGGCCTTTTGCTATAAGTTCTTCCCTTTTAACGCTAACGTTTTCAACAGAGAATGCCAAATGCCTTAAACCGCATGATTCCGGGCGCGAAGGTCTTTCCGGCGGATAAGGGAATGAAAAAAGCTCAATAACATAATGGTCTCCGATGGCCAGATCAAGTTTGTATGATTTTCTTTCTTCACGGTACACTTCGCGGATAATATTCAGGCCTATCACTTCAGTATAAAATTTCTTTGAAACTTCATAATCTGAACATATGATGGCAATGTGATGAATCTTCATTGTATATGTAAAATGTAAATATTTCTTGTCAATATCCAAAGCTAATGGGCATAGCTGGAAAAAATATAATTTAAAATTAAATTTATTTTATTTCTCTGCAGTTCTCTTTCCTCCTGGTATCGATGATGTACTGGATTTTCCATTGATCCTGTTGTTTCACCAATTGAAAGCTGTTCGCTCCACAATGTGAAAACTTCCCTTTAAAGTAGAAAGAATAAGGCGTAAATACACTGGCCAGCCCTCCGTCTGAATGAACGGCGTCAACGATGATCTTTTCCTCCAGATCATCTTTTGAAAATTTAGAGACAGAAGCAATAAATTCCTGAACGTTTTCATTTTTTACCGTTCCGTCTTTGGCAATGCTCTGTAAAATAGCGTTCTCTGCAAAAGCAGATTTCATCAGTGCAGGATCAGCATTTTTCATGCCCAGAAATAGGTTACGAATTGGTTTTTCAATGTCCTGATTCTGCTGTCCGAAACAGAACGTACAGAACAGTAAAGCGGCGGCGGCAAGTTTATTCATATGGATATCAATTAATCTGATTCTATAAAAATAGGAAAAATATGGTCAACAATTAAAATTAACAAAGTTTAAAAAGTGAATTGCGCTTCATTATTTAAAAATAGATTAATTTTATCCATTTATTTGAAATTATGTGGGGAATTTATTTGTTTTTGATTGCATTGCTGGTACTGTTGACGATACTACCCAAGATTCAAAACTCTCATTGGATATTTCGGGTTCCGGAATTCGGCAAAATCCAGATTACTTATGTAGTTGTGATTACCTTTATTGCAGGGCTTTTTCTTGATCATCCCCAGCATTTCTGGTACGGACAGGGCCTTTTGCTTCTGTTGTTCGTTCATCACGGTGTCACATTGGTAAAATATACTCCGCTTTACCCGGTGAAAAAATACGGACAACAACATCAGTCTTCCAAAAAGCTTCATTTTATTTCCGCTAATGTCTACCAGTTTAATAAAGAATATGACCGGTTTATTGAACTGATCAAAAAACACAAACCTGAGGTGTTTCTTACCATGGAAAGCAACGGGGACTGGGAACATGCAATGAAAGTGCTTGAAAAAGACTATCCGTTCCACCACAAAGTGACGCTTGAAAATACCTATGGAATGCATTTCTACTCTCAACTTGAGATCAAAAGTGCACAGACACATTATTTCGTTGCTGATGATATTCCAAGTATTGAGGTTCATTTAAAGACCAAAGATGGCTTTTCATTTGTATTCTTTGGAGTACATCCGCCGCCGCCAAGTCCTACGGAAGAGGAAACTTCAAAAGAAAGAGACGGGGATCTGCTAAGTGCTGCCAAACGTGTTAAAGACATCAAAGAACCTGTGATTGTTGTGGGAGATTTCAACAATGTCGCATGGTCCAAATCCTCTATATTATTTAGAAAAACGAGTCATCTGATCGATCCCAGAATCGGACGTTCGTTTGTATCTACATTTCACGCTAAGTACCTTCTGCTAAGATTTCCGATTGATTTAATGTTCCACAGTGAAGATATTTTCATTAAAGAGCTTAAAACCCTGGAAAATTTTGGATCAGACCATCTTCCTGTGTACTGTGAGTTTTTCATTGACCATCATAATGACGAACAAGAAGAAAAGGTAGAAGAAGCCACCGTTGAAGAAAAAGCTGAAGCAGAAGAAATGATACAGGAAGGAAAAGAAGAGGACGGAGAGCGGGATGCTATAGTGACAGAGGGATAAGATTGAAGACAGCTCTATTCATTTTTTTAACGCAAAGATTTAATAAATATGATGCGGCAAATTTAAGGAAAGCAAAGAATACGGCTATGCCGATGATGAAGCTACCGGATGTTTATAAAAAAAGAGACCGTCATGTGACAGTCTCTTTTCTATTTTATTTTATTCTGAATTTAGAATAATTCTTTCCGGATGATGTTCTGGCTTCTTTCAGGGCCAACAGAAACCAAGTATACGTTGATTCCAAGGTATTTCTCGATGAACTCGATATATTTCTGAGCATTGTCAGGAAGTTCGTCGTAGCTTCTTACTTTGGTAAGATCTTCTTTCCAACCTGGTAGGTCCTGGTAGATAGGTTCGTAGTTGTATAATTTCTCAGTTGAAGAAGTGAAATAATCGATAATTTTTCCGTCTTCCGTTTTATAATGAGTTACGATCTTTAAGTTTTCGATTCCTGTAAGAACGTCTAATTTAGTAATCACAAGGTTATTGATCCCGTTGATCATACAAGCATGCTTCAGAGAAACAAGGTCTAACCAACCTGTTCTTCTTGGTCTGCCTGTTGTAGCTCCAAATTCACCTCCAATCTGTCTGATCTTTTCTCCTAATTCATTATCTAATTCAGAAGGGAAAGGTCCGTTTCCTACTCTTGTACAGTATGCTTTCGCAACACCGATAAGGTTTTGAAGGGATGTAGGCGGAACTCCTGCTCCTGTACAAACACCTCCAGTAGATGGAGAAGATGAAGTTACATACGGATAAGTTCCGAAGTCGATGTCCAGCATTAATGCCTGAGCTCCTTCAAAAAGAACGTTTTTCCCGTCTCTGATGGCTTCGTTCAATTCAACTTCCGTATCAACGATTCTGTCCTGAAGCTGTTTTCCAAGCTCTAAAAATTCGTTGTAAATTTCTTCAACGTCTAAAGTCGGTTTTCCGTAATATTTTTCGAAAAGAGAGTTTTTAAGTTTTAAGTTTTTCTCAATTTTGTCTCTTAAAATTTCAGGATTTAAAAGGTCGATCATTCTGATCCCTACTCTTGAAATTTTATCTTCATAGCAAGGTCCGATTCCTTTTTTAGTCGTTCCGATTTGAGTTCCTCCCTGTTCTTCTTCACGATAAGTATCCAAAAGAATGTGGTAAGGCATGATGACATGCGCTCTTCTGCTGATAAAAATGTGGTCAGTTTTCAAGCCTTTGCTCTCAATCTGGCCAACCTCTTTAATGAAAGATTTTGGGTTTACCACTACTCCGTTCGCAATGATACACTTCCCTTTGCACTGTAGAACTCCTGAAGGGAGAAGGTGCAAAACAAATTTCTCTTCACCTACATAAACCGTGTGACCCGCGTTGTCTCCTCCCTGGAAACGAACAACATAATCCGATTTAGCTGATAAAACATCCGTGATTTTTCCTTTACCTTCATCTCCATACTGAAGACCTACAACTACGTAAGTTGACATATTTTACTTTTATTTTAGATTCATGCAAAATTACTTTTTAAAAATAGGGTGGGCAAATTATGGGTCTAATATTTTTTAAAAGTAATTTCATACAATACTATTAGGCGACTATTTTGATAATTTTCATCAGTGAACAAATAAAATCAGGAAAATACTCTTCAAAATGAATTTGATTAATTCTGTATCTTTGATTATTCTCTGAAATAACCAAAGCTCCTCCACACCATGAGATCATCACAAAAATCCTCCTACTTCTCTCCATCCTCCACCAGCGAAGTAAAGCTCTTCCACACTTTATTCACTCCCAATGAAGTTCCCGTAAAAGCCACTTTACTGATCATCCACGGCATGCAGGAACACAGCGGAAGATATGCTGAAATAGCAAGCTATTTTGCAGACAGAGGATTCGCTGTACTCACCTATGATCATCTGGGTCACGGAAAATCAGTGAAGGATAAAAAAGATATCGGATTTTTCCAGCTGGATCAACCGGATGAAAAGCTTATTTCAGATGCTGATGCAATGGGTGATTATCTTATACAACAATATCCGGATGTTCCTCACTTTGTTCTTGGACATTCCATGGGATCATTCGTTACACGCTGTCTTCTTCAAAGAGCTAGTGGCAAATTAAATGGAGCCATTATTACAGGAACCGGAGGTCCTTTGGCCGGTATCAATCTGATCAATGGTTATCTCTCGTTAGCCAACAAAATGGCGCCTCATCATCTTACCTATCTCAATACTCTTTTCAATACTGTCAATAATAAACGTTTTAAAAAAGACAAAGATTTTAGCGACACAAGCTGGTTAAGCGTGAATCCTGCCAATAGAAAAGCATTTACTGAAGATGAGCTCTGTGGAATTCCTTTTACGAATAATGCTTTTTATGCCTTGTTCAGTATTTACAAAAAAGCTACGGCAAGAAACTGGGCCGCTTCTATTCCCAAGTCCTTCCCTATTCTGTTTGTCAGCGGACAGAATGATCCAATCGGTGATTTCAGCAAAGGTGTTATGAAAACGGATGATTATTTAAAACAGGATGGTTTTAAAGACATCAACGTTAAAATTTATCCCGAAATGCGCCACGAAATATTGAATGAGGAAATCAGAGAAGAGATCTTCAATGAAATATTGCAATGGATTTCAAAACATTTATAACACAGCCATTGGTGTCATCTGTAAAATCTGTGGGAGATCTTTGATCGTTCTCAAATTACGTAGCTGTTCTTGCATATTAACATAGAAATCTTTGTGATTGGCAACAGAAAAAATTCGGGAATAATTTCACTCCAACAAAAGCACAATATTAAATTATTTTTGAAGTTTTCAAGTTTACTTCCTCTTCTCATTTTTTAAATTATTATATATTTGATCATTATAACAAAAACACTAAAAAATTATGACTAAAAAAATTAAATTCCTTATCGCACTATTTTCCCTCATAACATTTTCGCTACATGCTCAGAATAAAACTATCGATTACTTAAGCATTCCCGGACCCATTAAAATGGATAACAAGACCTATAATTTAGTTTGGAGTTCTCATCCCAATGAAAATTATTACAAACAGGAATACTTAAGTTCTAATGAAAATATTGAAAAATACAATACATTAACTTTGATCGAATTTGTAAAGGGAGATTTCGATCTTAAAGATGTAGTTGATCAGAAAGTAAGCGAACTTGAAAAAATGAAGCAATCGAATCCGGTTGTCAATTATAAAACATATGAAAATAAGGGAGAATATATTGTAGACTTTCTCATGAGTGAAAACTCGAAAGATGGAAAGGAAATACTCATTGCAGAAAGAAATATATACCGTTATAAGGTGATTACGGTCAATGGAAGCAAAGGCGTCTTACTTTTCGCCATAAGTGAAAGAGGCTATAAAGAAAATATGGAGAAATTTTTCAACAATCTAAAAAATAACTCTTCCCATTTAATAGAAGTTGTTGGGAATTATAAACTTCCTGATGTTCAGTTAAAATAATACATAAAATCTTTACGAACAACTGAGAAACCATCCCTCCACCCGAACCTTATAGGTTTTAGAAACCTATAAGGTTTACATCTAAACTCAATAAAAAATACAGCACAAGCATCAGCGAAATCCGTAAAATCTGCGGGAGCATAAAAAACATCCAACAGAACATTATTTAACCCAAAACAATCTCCCTCCCCACTCCAATCTCTTCAAGAAAGGTCTCATCATGAGAAATCACCAGCAAGGTTCCCTGATAATTTTTGATCGAATTCGTGAGAATGTCTACGTTTTGCAAGTCTAAATTGTTTGTTGGTTCATCCAGAATGATCATATCCGGTGCTTTATTGCTGATTGAAAGCCCGCATAGAAGCAGTCTCAACCGTTCCCCTCCACTCAATACCCCACATTTTTTAGCCCAGGTTTCTTTTCCGAACAAAAATCTGGATAGTAAAGTCTTCACTTCAGACTCCTGCATTGCACTATCATTAAATTGCTGGACAAAATCATAAACAGTCACGTCCTGACCAATCAAAGAATATTCCTGATCTACATAAATGGTATTAAATTCTGATTTTGAAATTGTTCCGGCATAGGGCTTCAGATTTTCCAATAAAAGTTGTATTAAAGTCGTTTTCCCGGAACCATTGGATCCTTTGATCAAAATCCTTTCACCGCTTCTGATATCAAGATTTAGATGGTCTTTCCACAATAATTTTTCATCATATTTAAAATTAACTTTTTCTGCTGCAATCAAGAGTTTTCCGGAATGCAGGTCAGAATGATTAAAATTTACTTTCATATGATCAGAATTTTTCAATGATGAACGTAAACTCCTCAAGTCTCCCGAGATATCATTGATCTTTTCAGCATGAATATCTTTCAATTTGGAAGTGTTTTTTTCAGCATTATTGCGCAACGTATTCATCATGATCCTTGCCACACCGGACTTTTCTTGCTTCTGTTTTCCTCTTGCATCCAGTTTTTGCTTTCTTTCCAACGTCTCACGTTCTTTTTCTTTTGCCTTTTTCAGAGCAAGTTCTTTAGAATGAATGTCGTTGTTCAGTGCATGCTGCTCTATTTCTTTCTGTTCAGCATAAAAATCATAATTTCCTCCATAAGTCGAAATCCCTTGATTGCTTAATTCAAATATAACATCAACAAGATTCAGTAATATTCTGTCGTGACTGACAATAACCACAGTTGAATTTGTTTGTTTAATAAAATCATACAGGAGTTTTCTACCTTCCAGATCAAGATGATTCGTAGGTTCATCGAGTACAATAATATCAGGCTGATTGATGTGAATTCCTGCCAGAAAAACTTTTGTTTTTTGTCCGCCGCTTAAACTTTCAAGTTTTTGATTTAAGTTTAAGTTTTCTAGTTTCCAGTATTGTAAGGCATTTTGGCATCGTTCCTCAATATCCCAGTCGTTATTTAAAGTTTCAAAATATTCGTCGTCTACCTCACCATGGGTAATCTGGTGAAGAGCATTCAGTTTTTTGTCAATCCCAAGACATTCTGCAATCGTAAGATGATCAAAATTTCCGAACATCTGCGGAACATAATACAGATCACCTTTGACCGTTACGTTTCCTTCTAGTGGTTGAATTTCTCCGGCAATGATCTTCAGAAGCGTAGATTTTCCTACACCATTGCTTCCGGTTAGTGCTGATTTTGTATGAGACTGTATTGATAAATGGATAGAATTAAACAGGAGGTCTCCCCCGGGAAACCCGTAGGATATACTTTGTAGTACCATCATAATTTCTTTCTTAGTAATAGTTAAACATCAGCAACACATGGGTTACTGTTTGGTAAAATCGGAAAGAAATTAAATCCTACATGTCTTTATCATTGGGTTTTGGAAGTACAAAGATAGGAAATTTCCAAATATTACATTTTCCTGATAAAAAACATATGGATTTTTCCAATACTTCTAAGGGACCTCCCATCCGCCGGACTGGAATTCCGTTCTCTGCAAAAGTTATAGATCCTAGATTTAATGGTATAATTGGATGGAATCACAGATTTTTGACCCGCATTATTTCCAGTACATCTCGTTTAAATGAGTCATTATGAAATCCGCAATAAAAGTAGAAAAGATTTTAATCAAAAAAACGTAACTTTGCCGACTACTAAAATTTTTTATGGAAAGCATTAAAGTTCACGACAAAACTTTCGTTCCTTATCTGAAGGAAGCCGAGATTCAGGAAATTGTAAAAGAAACAGCTTTAAAGATTTATGAAGATTACAAGGATGAAGTTCCTGTTTTCATCGGGGTTCTGAACGGAGTGATCATGTTCTTCTCAGATCTTTTAAAATACTATCCGGGCGAATGCGAAATTGCTTTCATCCAAATGAGCTCTTACGCAGGAACTGAATCTACAGGAATCGTTTACCAGAAAATGGAACTAACGAAAGATGTGAAAGACCGTCACATTATTCTTGTTGAAGATATCGTAGATACTGGAAATACCGTTGAAAGCTTATTCAAATATTTCACAGAAACCCAGCGTCCGAAATCTGTAAAACTGGCTTCTTTCTTATTAAAGCCTGATGTATACAAGAAAGATTTTAAACTGGATTATATCGGAAAAGAGATTCCAAATAAATTTGTCCTTGGTTACGGACTTGATTATGATGAATTAGGAAGAAACCTTGCGAATCTGTATCAGTTGGAAGAGGGACAGATCAACCATTAATTATTGCTACTAGCTTTTGGCTATTAGCCATTAGCTTTAAATATTAAATCGAAATAAAGTAAATATTAACTAAAAAAGCTAAAGGCTGAAAGCTTATTGCTGAAAGCTGCAAGCGAATCAACATTATGATAAACATTGTTCTGTTCGGCCCTCCAGGAAGTGGAAAAGGAACACAAGCTCAAAACCTGATCGAAAAATTCAATTTAAAACAGATTTCAACAGGTGACCTTTTCAGATACAACATGAAAAATGATACCGAGCTTGGAAAACTGGCTAAATCTTACATCGATAAGGGAGAATTGGTTCCGGATCAAGTAACGACGGATATGCTGATCGAGGAGCTTAGAAAGCCAACCGATACCAACGGATTTATCTTTGATGGCTACCCAAGAACGACTGCTCAGACAGAGGCTTTGGAAAAAATCGTAGATGAGGAACTGAACGACAAAATTGATATCTGCCTATCTTTGGTGGTTGAAGATAAAACTTTAGTGGAAAGACTTCTGAAAAGAGGTGAAACCAGCGGAAGATCTGACGACAGCAATGTAGAGATCATTGAAAACAGAATTAAAGAATACTATACTAAAACAGCAGAAGTAGCTGAACTTTACAAGCAACAGGGAAAATATGTTGAAGTAAACGGCGTAGGAGAAATTGATGAGATTTCTCAAAAACTTTTCGCTGAAGTCGAAAAAATTAAATAATCGGGATATAGGTTACGGGATTGGAAGAATTCGAATCCCGTAACCCGCAACCCGCAACACAAACTATATGTCTAACTTTGTAGATTACGTAAAGATCCATTGTAAAAGCGGACACGGAGGTGCTGGTTCTGCCCACCTTCGCCGTGAAAAATATATTCCTAAAGGTGGTCCGGATGGAGGCGACGGAGGTCGTGGCGGACACGTCATCATGAGAGGGAATGCTCAGGAATGGACTTTACTACCACTTCGATACACCCGTCACATAAAAGCAGACCGGGGGGAAAACGGAGCGAAAAGTCAGCTGACCGGTGCTGACGGTGCTGACATTTATATCGATGTTCCTATCGGGACTATCGCTAAAAATGAGGAAGGAGAAATTATCGGCGAAATTCTTGAAGACAAACAGGAAATCACTTTAATGCTTGGAGGAAAAGGAGGAAAAGGAAATGAACATTTCAAATCTTCTACCAATCAGACGCCAAGATATGCACAACCAGGAATGGATGGTGAGGAAGGTTACGTGGTTTTTGAGCTTAAAATTTTGGCCGATGTAGGTTTGGTTGGTTTCCCAAATGCCGGAAAATCTACACTTCTAGCCTCTGTATCTGCAGCAAAACCTAAGATTGCCAACTACGCATTTACCACACTGACTCCCAATCTTGGGATTGTGGATTACAGAAATTACAAATCATTTGTAATGGCTGATATTCCGGGAATCATTGAAGGTGCTGCTGAAGGAAAAGGTTTAGGACACAGATTCTTAAGACATATTGAAAGAAATTCTATCCTTTTATTCTTAATTCCAGCTGATTCTGAAAGCCATTTTCAGGAGTTTAAAATTCTGGAAAATGAATTAACGGAATATAATCCTGAACTTTTGGATAAAGATTTCATCGTTTCTATTTCAAAAGCCGATCTTTTGGATGAAGAACTGAAAAAAGAAATCTCTGCTGAATTCCCGGAAAACAAAAAGCCGCTATTTTTCTCCGGTGTTACTGGAGAAGGCCTCGTAGAACTGAAAGATGCAATCTGGAAAAAACTACACGGATAAAAGATGATACACTCATTAAAGAAAATAACAGCACCTGCTGTTATTTTTGTTTCATTTCTTCTACCTGCCTCAGCTTACGCTCAGGATAGTGATTCATTCGTGGAAACATCTAAAACAGATGAACTGGCGCCTTTAAATGATAAGGCATTTTTTAAGTATGAATTCAACAAAAGGGTAAAGTATACGCTTACCTATGATAAGATCAAAGATCAGGGTACAAGCAATGAAGTGAGTGAGGATATTCAGTATTTCATCAGTGATACGGATTTGTCTGTCCTATCTTATAACAACAGCAGAAATGGCTTTATTTATAATTTAAGTAAAGACACCAATCCTATACTTCCTGTTTTGATCAAGGATGAGAGCAAGGAGGTTAAACCCGGAAATTTTGATTATTTTAAAGGTGACATTCCTCTGGAATCTGAAATTGCAGACATCAAAAAAAGGAAAAAAGCAAAAACTGAACATATTTTAGAACTGGTTGAAAAGAGAGCAGAAAACGATCTGATTCATTATACATACAACCTTATTCTTAATCAGAAAGTGAAAACGAATCTGGGAGTGATTGAACTGGACATTACCAACAGTGATCAGGATTTCAACAACAACATTCTCTATGATATGGAACCTCTGTTCTATAAAAATAAAATACTGTTCACAAAAGGAGAAATAAAGAGTTATTCTTATTATAACTCCTCAAAAAAGAGAACAAAGTATTATGAATCAAAGGATCATGATTCTGTACTTTTAAGATTATCATTCACCAAAGGCTGCTGCGTTTCATCTCTGGAGTAGCTTCAATCCTGAAGCCGCTTCTATTTGGAATAATTATTGAAACAAAACAGAGAAACCATCTATTATGAAATATATACTAAGCCTTTGTGCATTTATATTTTTATTTTCGTGCACGACACAAAAAACGGATTCGAAATACACTACAATTGAATACCAGGCCGGCGCATGTTTTGGATCCTGCCCTATTTTCACAATGACCATCAATCCGGACCGGACGGCCGTACTGGAAGCAGAGCATTTCAATTTCGCCAAAGATTTTTCGAAAGGCGAATTCTCAAAGCCCCGTGAAGGAACTTTTAGAGCGGTCATCAAAGAAGGAGATTACAACAAACTGGTCTCGCTACTGAATGGCCTGGATATTAAAAATCTGAAAGACAAGTACGGAACAAGAAATATCACGGATCTTTCAACGTCCTATTTGAGAATTAACTTTAAGGATGGAGCTTCCAAAAATGTAGAAGATTACGGCAAAAGAGGAAGTGAAAAACTGAGGGAAGTCTATCTGTTCATTGAAGACCTGAGACATAACCAACAGTGGGCAAAAGTAAAATGATCCGCTTAAAAATATTTAGACTACCTTTGTACCATATAATTCCTTCACATTGAGGGAATTTTATTTTAAATTAAAAAAATAGTTCATTTGAATTTTACAGACCTAAACTTAATAGAACCTATTGCAAAAGCAATTCAGGAACAGGGTTATACGAACCCAACGCCCATTCAGGAGAGATCTATCCCTGAAATCTTAAAAGGTAGCGACTTTTTAGGATGTGCACAGACAGGAACAGGAAAAACAGCGGCGTTTGCTATTCCTATTCTGCAGAATTTATCAAAAAACAAGACCAAAAATAATCATATAAAGGCCTTGATCTTAACGCCGACAAGAGAACTTGCCATCCAGATCGAGGAAAATATTAACGCATACGGAAAATACCTTCCGCTAAAACAACTCGTTATTTTCGGAGGAGTAAAGCAAGGGAATCAGGAAGCTGCTCTTAGAAGAGGTATCGATATCCTGGTAGCAACTCCTGGTAGACTTCTCGATTTTATCGCTCAAGGTATTATCAGCTTAAAGAACATTGAAATCTTTGTTCTTGATGAAGCAGACAGAATGCTTGATATGGGTTTTGTACATGACGTAAAAAGAGTGATTAAACTTCTTCCACAGAGAAGACAGACGTTATTCTTTTCTGCGACCATGCCTTCTGAGATTCAGAAACTGGCAGATTCTATCCTGAACAATCCAGTAAAAGTAGAAGTTACTCCGGTTTCTTCCACTGCAGAAACAATCAAACAATCGGTTTACTTTGTAGACAAAGAAAACAAGCTGGATCTTCTTTCTCATATTTTAGAGAATGATATTTCAGATTCTGTACTGGTATTTTCCAGAACAAAACACGGCGCAGACAAAATTGCAAGAAAACTGCAGAAAGATAATATCTCAGCAGAGGCTATTCACGGGAATAAATCTCAAAATGCGAGACAGAATGCCCTGAATAATTTTAAGAACGGAAAAACAAGGGTTCTGGTCGCTACAGACATCGCTGCAAGAGGTATTGATATCGATGAGCTGAAATATGTAATCAATTTTGAACTTTCCGACGTTTCTGAAACCTATGTTCACAGAATCGGAAGAACGGGAAGAGCCGGAGCCGAAGGATCTTCGATCTCTTTCGTAGACAGCCTGGATCTTTTAAACTTAAGAAATACGGAGAAACTGATCGGGAAAAAAATTCCTGTGATAAAAGAGCATCCTTTCCATACTGATAATCTTATAGCGCAGAAAAGAGACTCGAATAACAAGCCTTCTTCCGGAGGTGGCGACAGGAGACCTCCAAGATCTCCAAAACCTCAGAGCAACAGCAATAAGCCAGCTGGCAGTGCTCCTACCGGGTTTACGAAACCTAAGAATAAGAATTTCACGAGAAAAAAATAATAGTAAAGCCCTTTCGATTGAAAGGGCTTTTTTTTATGTGGTATTCAATTACTTTCCCGTAAAGATTTTCATGTAAAAGATTCTCACCTTATAATATGTCCTTACCTGATTCTATTGAAGTTTAAAGCAGATCCTATACCCTGCCCTTTGTATATTGCAGCCAGAAATCTTTTGAGTTCCCCGAACTGTCATATTGGATATGAAGGAAAAAAACAATGAAGAAAAGGATCATAACAGCTACCAATGAAAGATTGAACTTTCCTTCTACGCATGGTATTTTTTGATCATTATCAGGCAAAGCAATAATGATGAGTATAATAAGTAAAAATGCATAAATGTGATTCCAGCGGAACCAGTCTGCTCCCAGAATATAAACGGGACTTACCCATGCCAAAGAAATCAGCACGAAAATTCCAAAGCTCTTAACGCTCTGAGGCAGATATTTTTTCACGAAAATAAAAGACAGGAATATCATAAACAGCAATTCCAAGCCAAACAGAATATACGACTGATAAGCATTGATCATTCCTTTTCTTTCCTTAACCACGTCATAAGTGAAAATATTCAACTTTGTAAACTGAACACCCCGATGCTTTAAAAGCTCTAATGACTGCCCCTGATTAATTTCTCCGCCCCAAACGAACAATATAACAACAACTAATGTAGAGGCTACAAAAAGACTTCCTAAATATCTTAAATCAACCTTTTGAGTCTTGAGAATATAAGCAGCTATGACAAAAGGTAAATAAAAATAAAATAGCTCATGCAGAAATAATCCGGCAATAAAGCCAATGAAAAGTATGTATTTTTTTAATTCACTCTGCTTTCCACAAACAAAAAACAAAACCAGGGCTATTAAAACAATTTCCTTCCTTCCTGAATTAAAAATATTAACAGGAATAAACAAAAAGCAAAGCGGTGAACACAGTAATATCAAAATATCCCAATTCAGCTTTTTGGATACGAGTAAGCGGACCAAAAAATAGAAAATAAGTATAAAGAAAAAGGCCTGAATTAAAAAGACCTGTGTATTAAGTGATATCTTTAAGCTATCCTGAATAAGAAAGAAGATACTACCGGATAATCCCCTTCTTTTAAATCCTCCATCTTCATAATTGATCAACCAGTCTGACACGGTCCATCCAAGCTCAGGAAGATGTGATTTGACATACAACTGGGCAATGATATATAACAAAACGATTCCCAGGAATCCTACATAACCATAAAATTGTATTTCTTTAGATATTCTCATCTCATCTACTATGTATAATTATCTAATCTTATTTTTATACTAATCTTTTCAATTCTTTACGAACTGACAGGCAATACGAAATTATACAGAACGGCAGACAACTCGCCAAATAAGTTGTAGAAAAAAGGTTATGCTGAAAACCAAATCCAAGAACAAGATACTTCTCAAGAACAAAACAGAGCATAATCAGAAAAACAATGGATGTTGAAAAATAAAATACGTCACTTATTTTTTTAACATTAAATGATAAAATTATGGCTGCCACCAGAAAAAACAACATGACAAATTTATTGCTCTGTCCCTGCAAAGTCAGTGGATTATGCTGTAGAATAAAATCAAGATTCTTAGCCGGCAGAAACACGGTAAGCAATAATACAGTTATGGTAAGCAAAAAGGCCAATGCTGTTTTTATTTTGCGGCTGATATCCGTAGCTAAAAAGGGCTTCATTAAAAAAATAATTAAAGGAATAACAGCCACACTTCGGGTGAGACATAAAATGCCCAGACTAATACCCAGCAGCACCGGTTTTTGAAAATAATTATCTTTAAACTTATTGTGCCAGAACAGGATAAATGCAGCTACAAAAATAAAAGAGGCGATAAAATCACTCTTACAAACCGCTTCATAAATATAAGACAGGGATATCCCCAGCATCAGTATCGCTGTGAACCTGATCAGATTGCTTTTAAATTCAAGCAGAATGGTATAGGAAAACAGCAAAAAAGCCATCACCTGAAGATAACCTACATTTCCTAAAAGATAAGATGGAAGAGCCAGCAACAGCTGCCCCGGAAGATATGAAGATAAGTTCCCCATAAAATTGGGCGTATCATAAATATATTTCCCGTGGGTCCAGTACTCTAGAGAAAAATTGAGCGTCTGCCACCGGTCTATATTCATTTTATACGGATCTTTTAAGAGATGGCATAATGCAATATAAACAACAGTAAAAAGCCCCGTCAGCAGATAAACTAACTTTTCATTTAGTTTTTTTTCCAACAGTTGATTCTTTCTCAGAAAAAACATCGAAAAATGTAATGCTGCAAATGCAATAATTAAAATACTGAGCGGAACGACAGATTGCCGGATGCCATACTTGGTCAGAAATAGAAGATTAATCACAAAATAAACGGCAAACATCATTAAACTGTTTGCCTTGCCGTCTTTTGTATAGGTTAAAATCTTATTCATCTTAAATGATTAGTTCCCAAAGATTTTTTCAGCATTTTCCGTAGTTAATCGGTCAATTTCTGAAAAGTCTTTCCCATAGATATTCACTAGTTTTCCCGCTACAAGATCAAGATATGAGCTTTCATTTCTTTTTCCCCTGTGCGGAACCGGAGCAAGATATGGGGAATCTGTTTCCAGAACAATTTTATCCAAAGGAATTTCATTCAGAAACTGATCGATCTTCCCATTTTTAAATGTTACAACCCCTCCTATTCCCAATATAAAATTAAGATCTATTGCATGTTTGGCTTGCTCCAGATCTCCTGAAAAGCAATGGAAAATACCGCGAAGTTTCGGGTGTCTCTTTCTTTCGAGCACTTCAAATGTTTCATCAAAGCTTTCTCTGGTATGAATAACAATAGGAAGATCCTTTTCTATAGCCCAGTCGATTTGCTGTTCAAAAGCTTTAACCTGAATATCCAATGTTGTTTTATCCCAGTAAAGATCGATTCCGATCTCCCCTATCGCAGGAAAACGTCTCTGATCAAGGTAATTTTTAACTATTTCCAGTTCTTTTTCCCAGGATTCAGGTTTTACGTAGCATGGATGAAGTCCCATCATAGAGATGATCTGTCCAGGATATTCTGTTTCCAGTTGAAGCATTTTTCCATGCGATTCCGAATCAATAGCGGGAAGGTAAAACTTCGTGATTCCTTTATCTACAGCCCTCTGAATGGCCTCTTTTCTGTCTACATCAAATTCTTCTGCGTATAAATGGGTATGTGTATCAATCATTTTCTTAAAATTTCAATAGATCTTCATAAGGGTTTTCTAACTCCATCAACAGGCCAAAAGCAGGCTCAGTTTTGATTCCCTGTTTCTTCAGTTCTATTATTTTATGTTTAAATTCTTCTCCTTGTTCCTGTAATATTCTGTATTCAGCAAGCATGTGACGGTAAGCATTCTGCTCAAGAGATGGCTTATCCTGTCCGAAAATTTCGACCTGAAATTCTTCCAGCATGAAATTCACAACCATACTTTTCTCTCCATTGATCATCATATTTTCAACTTTCACCTCTGCGTCTGTCGGAATTAACCGGCTAGACCTAATATCATCCAAAAACTCCTCTTCAAACTGAAGATCTATCTCACAGATAATGTCCAGATCACTGTTTTCAATATCGATCTCTATAGGAATTGTTCCCGCCAAAACAGGCGAATAGGCTTTTAATTTCTCAAAAACCTTATATTTTTCAAGAACTTCGTAAGCTCTTTTTTGCTTTTTATTTCCGGATTTCAGATAATTGAGGTTCGTAAAATCAATCATTTGAAAAAATTTCATGCCTTACTTTTTCCCTCTGAAGTTCAATTTTTTCGTTCAGCTTTTCTCTAAACTCTATATATTTCGGATCCTTTTCATCTTCGGTTCTGTGTTCCAGCGCTTTATTAATCTTAAAATTTTCTTTAATAAAACTTTTAGTCTCATCAGAAAAATAAGCTTCTCCAAACTTATCAAAAATGTAATTGACGGCCTGTGAAGTAGGATGAATCATATCTTCCTTATAAAAACGATAGTCACGCAGATCATCCATCAATATTTCATAAACAGGAAGATAATGGCAATTTTCCAGCTGTGAAACAGCTTCATGAACGGCAGTGATCAGTTTAGATTTGCTCAGTTGGTTTTCAATCATTCCATCTTTTGTATGGCGTACAGGAGAGACTGTAAACAGAATCTGTACATCATCCCGGCAGATATCTTTCAGGTTTAACACCGTATTGTAGATGGAATCTGTAAGTTCCTGATGGGAAAGCAGTCTTTTTTCAAAAAATTTCTGTGGAATCTTATGACAGTTGGCAGCCAGTTTTTTCTTGGGGATAAATTCATAAATAAATGAAGTCCCGTAGGTAATAATCACCCAACCGGCATCCTGCAGAAAGCGGTTTCCTTCTTCTATTCCTGCATTGATCTTATCCAGAGTCTGATGGATGTACCGTGTATCAAAGCTGCTGTGGTGATCCAGTGAAATGAATTCTTCGTTAAAAGTGATCAGTTCTTCCTCGTCATAAAATTCTGAATCATGGAGCCTTTTGACCGCATTACTGATCGAAAAAGGATTAAAAATGGTCCCAAAGGGATTATTAACGGTCTGAAGCTGCCCCTGTCCCAACAAGTCTGTCATTTCTGAAGCAAAACAAGACCCTATTGAAAATATTTTATCTTCAACATCTATCTTTTTCTCCGACTTTGGAATGTCAACTTCAGTTCTGAATTTCATTATTAAGTAAGGGATTAGGGTTTAGAAATTAGGGCTTAGATAGCTGCTACAAACAACTCATCCCTAAGCCCTAAATCCTACTACCTTATTAACTCTCTCTTCTCAACAGATAATTCGCCAGTTCCGCGAAAGGTTTTTTCTTATCTTCAGGAATATTGATTTTCGCCAGATAGCTCTGCCCGATCTCATTGTGCGTTTCAATCAGACGCAATGCTTTCTCGTCTACTTTTGTTCTTCTGAAGATCTTCTCAACACCGTATACTTTATCGATATTATCGGTCTTTTTACCATACCAGTGATCCAACTCTTTTCTTTCTTCCTCTGTAGCATGTTCTCTGGCTAAAAGATAAAGGATTGTTTTCTTATTTTCATAAATATCTCCGGCATGTTTTTTCCCAAACTGAGCCTGATCTCCGAATACATCCAGATAATCATCCATAATCTGGAAAGCGATCCCAATGTGTTTTCCGAAGTTGAAAATAGCTTTGGCATCTTTAAAATTGGCTCTTGCAATAAGCGCTCCTATTTCAAAAGAAGAGGCACTCAAAACTCCGGTTTTATAAGTAATCATTCTAATGTAATCATCATAAGTTACATCCTCCTGAGTTTCGAAATTGATATCGTACTGCTGCCCTTCACATAGAAGAAGTCCTGTATGGGTAAATATTCTGATACAAGCCTTGAAAATTTCAGGCTCAAGGTCTTCAAAAAATTTATAGGCTTTCAGCATCAGTCCGTCTCCGGAAAGGATTCCAACGTTGATCCCGTGAAGGGTATGAATGGTGGGTTTATTTCTTCTCAGAGGAGCCTCATCCATAATGTCATCATGGATCAGGGTAAAATTATGGAAAAACTCGATCGCCAGTGCGGGTTTAATAGCCTGTCTGAGATCTCCGCCGAACAGGTCACACGCCATCAGTACCATAATAGGACGAAGACGCTTACCGCCGTGGGAAATGATGTAGTTCATCGGATCATAGAGTTCCGCAGGCTTATCTTTAAAAGTGTACTTCGTGATCGCTTCAGCTACGATCTGCTGGTATCTGTCTAAAAATTCCATAAAATCTTATAATTTGAACAAAAATACAATTTTTCGGGGCTTTATAAAACAAAAAACTTTGCCCCGGAGGACAAAGTTTATATTATAATTTCAACTTTTATCTTAAGTCAGAAATGTTACTACCAGATAAGTAATCCCTGCAACAATTGCTGAAATAGGAATCGTTAATACCCAAGCCCAGAGAAGGCTTACTGTAATTCCCCATCTCACCGCAGAAATTCTTTTCGTTAACCCTACCCCGATGATAGACCCTGTGATCGTGTGTGTTGTAGATACAGGAATACCAAAATGGTCTGTAAGGAATAAAGTAATGGCTCCTGCTGTTTCAGCACTTACCCCTTCCAGTGAAGTTACTTTTGTAATTTTAGTTCCCATTGTTTTGATGATCTTCCAACCACCACTCATCGTACCCAATGCGATCGCAATGAAAGAAACCAAAGGAACCCAGATATAATGTTGTGCAAAATAATCGAAACGCCCCGCAGATGGAATATTAAGATAATCAGGATCCTGAAGCATATTAACGTGATAATAGATCATCGCTGCTCCTATAATACCCATTACTTTCTGTGCATCATTCAAACCATGTCCTAAACTGAACAAAGCTGAAGAAGCCAACTGTAATCTCTTAAATGATTTATCTGCTTTATACGGATTCGATCTTTTATAAAGATGAACAATAATTAAAGTGATAATGATTGAAATAATCATCCCAATAATCGGAGCCATAAAAATGAACAGGAAAATAGGAATTACTTTATCAAATTTAACAACACCTTGCTGGGTAACCTGATAGCAAGCTGTTTTAAAAGTTTCCCATGCTCCTAAATTAGGTTGAGTAGCCACAACTTCATGATAATCCATCATAAAAGCATGCATTAAGGCTGCTCCCAGAAATCCACCGATCAAAGTGTGTGATGATGATGAAGGAATCCCAAACCACCATGTTAAAAGGTTCCAGGCTATCGCAGCGATAAGACCTGAAAAGATTACTTCTAATGTAATAAAGTTTTCATTAACCGTTTTGGCTATCGTATTCCCAATTTTAAATTCTCCAATAATGTAAGCTGCAATAAAGAAAGCGGCAAAGTTCCATAGAGCTGCCCAAAGTACAGCCTGGAATGGAGTTAAAACTTTTGTAGAAACGATGGTCGCAATTGAATTCGCGGCATCATGAAAACCATTGATATAATCGAAAATTAAAGCCAGTGCAATAATAACTATTAGTAAAATCGGAAATTCCATTTTTGTTATTTTGTTTAGGCGTATTTAATCATGATGTTCTCAATAGTATTGGCAACATCCTCTGCCTTATCGGTTACTATTTCAAGATAATTAAGTACAGATGAAACTTTGATAATGTTAATCGCATCATTGGTTTCAAATAAATCAACCATTGAATTGGAAAGCAGGTCATCTGCAATATTTTCAATAGAGTTTACTTTGATACAAGCTTCTTTTACCTGGTCCATATTCTTGAAACCTTTAAGGTTTTTCATCGCGTTCTGGATCTCAAGACATGCCTTGTGGATCAGAAGTGAGAAATCCGAATAAGCCTTCATTTCAGGAGATTTATACAGGAAGATGTATTTTGTGGAAGCGTAGATGTAATCGGCGATATCATCAAGGCCTGTTGCCAGTGTGTGGATATCTTCACGATCGAAAGGTGTAATGAAGTTTTTTCCCAGCTCAATGAAGATCTCATGTGTAAGCTCGTCATTTTTATGTTCGTAGTCACTCATTCTTTTTAACATCGTATCGTCATTAAGATCGAAATCTTTAATCCCGTTGTTAAAGTCTTCAGACATTGCAACTAAGTTTTCAGTTACTTTTTCAAAAAGTACAAAGAAAATTTTATCCTTCGGTTGAAAAGCGTGGAAAATATTACCAATTCCCATTTTTATGTATTTATAATTTGAGTGCAAATTTCCTAAAAAAGGATTTGCCCTGAAACTATATAACATTAAGTTTTGTTAACATACCATTAACGCCTGATTATCAAACAAAAAAACCGGCTGTAAAGCCGGTTTATATAGTTTAGAATGAGTGTTAATTTGCCTCTTCGGCTCTCATATCTTTTCCTTTGAATTTCATTGATGCAATATTATTCAAAAGCTCTCCTTTAAATGATTTTTCAATTTCAAAGAAAGAAAATTTCTCTAAAATTTCAATATCACCAATTTCTGCTCTTTTTTTGCTTCCTCCAGCTGGTGAAGTCGCTTTATTAATAATATCTAAAACATCAAGTTTTTTCAGTTGATCTTTTTTCCCTAAGTTGAAGAAGAATCTTACCATGTTTTCATTCTTTCTTCTAGGTTTTCCACCACGTTCTCTTCCGCCATCTCTGTTTCCTCTTACGTCACGGTCTCCACGATCACGATCTCTTCCTCTATCGCGGTCTCTTCCTCTACTATCTCTATCTCTTCTAGAATCATCATCTCTAGTGCTGAATTTTTGGTCAGCAAGATCATGTTTATCTTTGTAGTACGTCGCAAGATCTTTCAATTGGAACTGCAATAATTTGTGTACCAATTCTTCTTTTGTAAACGCGCTTAGATCCGGGATTAGGTTATCATTAAATTCAAATACATCCAGGTGCTCCGTAAATAACTTTTCGAAAACGCCTCCAACCTGAGCCTTGATAACATCCTCTCCTGTTGGGATAAATTTTTCAACGATATCGATTTTCGTTGTAGATTTTATTTGCTTTAATTTTCTGCTTTCTTCAGGCTTGATCAAAGAGATTGAAATACCATCTTTTCCTGCTCTACCTGTTCTTCCGCTTCTGTGTACAAAAACTTCAGGATCATCCGGTAAAGAGTAGTGAATAACATGAGTCAATGAATCTACATCCAATCCTCTGGCCGCAACATCTGTTGCCACCAAAATATCGATGTTTTTCAGTCTGAATTTCTTCATTACTGTATCTCTCTGTGCCTGAGAAAGATCTCCGTGAAGTGCATCAGCAGCATAGCCGTTCTGCATCAGGAAATCTGCAACCTCCTGAGTTTCCATTCTTGTTCTACAGAACAAAATAGAATACTGGTTCGGGTTGGCATCAATCAATCTCTTAAGAGCTTCTTTTTTCTGACGGTATCCTACCACGTAGTATTCATGCTTGATGTTCTTTTTAACCTCGTTAATAGAACCCACAGAAATACGGTGCGGATTGGTAAGATAGTTTTTAGAAATTCTCTCCACTTCTTTATTCATCGTTGCCGAGAATAAGAACGTCTGCTTTGTATCCGGTGTTTCTCTTAGAATCGTTTCCAACTCATCTTTGAAACCCATTGAAAGCATTTCATCAGCTTCGTCTAAAACTAACCAATGAATAGCAGAAAAATCAAGTGCTTTTCTGTTGATAAGGTCGATTACTCTTCCTGGAGTACCTACAATAATTTGCGGCTTGTCCTTTAAAGAACGAATCTGATCCATAATACTGCTTCCACCGTAAACCGCTGTGGTTTTGATGTCTTTCATGTACTTGGAGTAATTTTTTATGTCTTTAGAAATCTGAAGACATAGTTCCCGTGTCGGACAAAGCACCAAAAATTGGATTTTGCGACTCGTTTCGTCAATCATATCCAAAATCGGAAGCGAAAACGCTGCTGTTTTGCCTGTCCCTGTCTGCGCAAGTGCGATCAAATCGCGAATATCTGAAAGAATGAAAGGGATAGTCTGTTTTTGGATTTCTGTCGGGCTTTCGTAACCCAGTTCGCCAACTGCCTTAAGTATATCAGGACTTAAATTGGACTCCGTAAATAAATTCATTAAATATTTTAAAATTTTTGCAAAGATACAACAAATATTTGATTTGTTTTTGAATAAAGTTCTAAATATGTAAACTTTAATTCACAATCCTCTAATATATTTTTAATTTTTAAAAAATTAAATCCAAAAAAACAGGTCTTACATTAAAAACATGCTAACCATTGTTTTTTTTTATTAAATTTGATTGATTTTTTCTGTATTATTTATGAATTTTCAAAAACAGCACCATGAAATGTAAATTTACTTTTAATAATCCTATTTATTATCATGAGAACATTTCCAGTATCCATGGTTACATTTCAAGATTTACCGATCTCTTAACAATGTTCAATTTACGACTTATTTGAGGCTCTTACAAATTTACAATTATTTTTTCCAAACCGTACAATACCAACTTTTTTTTATTGGATTTCCTCTTTTTTCAGCCTCTTTTCCAAAATTTAATCTTAAAATTCACACCTCATCGGATCCAATTTGTATGCTTCATTTTACAATTTTCATCTGTTGAAATTCTCCACTTCATTAAGCATAAAAAAGGTACCTCATCACTTAATTTTGGTCAGCATAAGTTTATTTTTTAACTTGGTTCAATAAAACACTATTTTACATTAAATTTCCAAAAGCATGAGTACCATTAAGCCAGAAACCCTGACATTTTTAAAAGATTTGACTCAGAATAACAACCGCGAGTGGTTTACTGAAAACAAAAAACTTTACACAGAATCACAGGAAAATGTCATCTCATTTCTTGACGAACTGATCAAAGAGATGGCAGAATTTGATGAAGAATTAGGGAAAATTGACGGTAAAAAATCTTTGTTCAGAATTTACCGTGATACGAGATTTTCAAAAGATAAAATACCTTACAAAACGAATTTCGGAGCTTCTTTAGGAATGGGCAAAGGAAGTCAGAAAGGCGGTTACTATCTTCACATCGAGCCCGGGAAATCTTTTCTCGCCGGAGGAGTTTACATGCCGGAATCTTCCGTTTTGAAAGAAGTACGAAAAGAAATTTCTCTGTATGGTGCGGATTTTCTCAAGATCATCAACCAAAAGGAATTTAAAAAACATTTTCCGGAATTGGATCAGGACGATAAACTTAAAAAAATTCCCCAGGGATTTGAAAAGGAAGACCCAATGGGAGACTATTTGAAACTTAAAAGCTTTATTGTGGTTTATCATCTGAAAGACGAGGAAGTTCTGGATAAAAATGCCGTAAAAAGTATGACAAAAATTTTCAAGTTGATGAAACCTTTCAATGATTTTCTGAATACTCCTATTTCTTTAAATTTATAAGAGTAAAACATCAATATCAGATTAAAAAAAATGCGTCATCTGCGATATCCATGAGAGATTTTTCCCAACTGGTTTCGCAGATGACGCAGCTCGTTATGTATAGTAAAAGCTACAGTATTTTAAATCTAAAACCTCATCACATCCTTCACTACTCCATTCTTCTGGGTATGTTGCAGTAATTCTGTTTCGATAAAGATTTTGATTTTTTCTTCTGAAGGGTCATTCGGAAATAACAGATGAACATTTGCTCCGGCATCCAGCGTGAAAAACAAAGGAAGTCCTGTTTCTTTCCTGAAATCCCAAATCTTGTTGATGACCTCCATGGTTCCTGTTTTCATCAGAATAAAGGCAGGATCGCTCATCATCATCATAGCATGAAGGGTGAGAGCTTCGTGTTCAACCAATTTTATAAAACGCTCCATATCCCCGTTTTTAAGAATTTCCTTCATCGGAACAAAATTTTCTCTTGCTTCCTGGAATCTTCTTTCAGCGTAAGGATTGGTGTTCATTAAGCCGTGTCCTACGGTTGAAGAGACACTTTTTTGACCTTCATGGATCAATAAAACCCAGTCGTTGAAATTTTTGAATATATCATGAATCTCGGCATCAGGATATTTTACAGCAAATAGGTCTGAACTTCCTTCTACTTCTTCCGAAGTTCCCCAAACAACCAATCCGTTGTACAAACTTCTGCAAGCGCTGCCACTTCCTAATCGCGCTAAAAATGAGGCTTTTCTTAAAGATTCTTCTTCAGAACCCTTTCCTGAAAAAGCTTCGTCCAGTTTCATCAGACATTTGGCTATAGCTCCAAATCCGGAAGCAGAACTTGCAATCCCGGAACTGTGCGGAAAGGTATTTTCTGTTCTGATAATATATTTTCCTTTCAGTACCCATGGAAGATACTGCTCGATATTTTTAAAATATTTTTCTATTTTTTCTGCAAATTTCACTTCTTCATTTCCTGCCAGAAAGGTTTGCACAGAGAAAGATTCATCAGCTAAAAACTCCATAGACGTATTTGTTTTGCAATGATTCAAAGTGTAACTGATGCTCGGGTTGGCAGGGATCTGGTTTTCGTATTTACCCCAGTATTTGATCAGGGCAATATTGGACGGACAGCTTTCTGAAACGGTCTGGGTATGGATGGTGAAATTTTGTTTTCCTAGGAATTCTTGTGTTGTCATAATCTGATTTAAAATGGTAAAACGCTTTTATTCAACCACAAAGGCACAAAAGAATCTTAACACTTAAGTTATTGATAAAGTTAAATAAAACTGTCTATTCAAGACCACTTAAGTTTTCAAAAATATTTGATTTTTATTTGAAAAAACCGTTTGTCTTTTTTGTGGTTTAGATTGTTTTATTTTAATACATTTTTTCTATAATATCTGCATATTTTTTAAGAACCACATTTCTTTTAACCTTCAATGTTGGTGTAATCTCGCCGGTATTGATATCAAATTCAGCTGGCATCAGCGTGAACTTCTTCACCTTCTCATAATCTGGCAGATGCTCCTGTAATTCTTTAATTTTATCTTTATATAAAGTAATAATTTTATCATCTTCCACGGCTTTTTCCCAATTGGTGAAAGGAATATTGTTTTTCTTGATAAAATCCTGTAAAAATTCAAAATTAGGGACAATAAGAGCCGACACAAACTGCCTTCCTTCTGCCACCAGCATAATCTGCTGGATAAAATTATTATTGGTAAGAAGATTCTCGATCTGCTGTGGTGCTACATATTTCCCGTTGGAAGTCTTCATCAGATCTTTAATCCTGTCTGTAATGATCAGATTTCCTTTGTCGTCAAATTTTCCGGCATCTCCGGTTTTGAACCATCCGTCTTCCGTGAAAACTTTCTGGGTGTCTTCAGGCTTGTTGTAATAGCCTTTCATAATACCATTTCCTTTAGCCTGAATCTCATCGCTTTCACCGATACGGATTTCTACACCCGGTAAAGGTTTTCCGCTGGTACCGTGTTCAAAATGAGTCAACGGGAAAAGGGTCAGTGTAGCCGTAGTTTCTGTAAGACCATATCCTACGATGACATGAATGCCTACTGAATCGAAGAACCTGGTGACTTCTGGTGACAATGATGCTCCTCCGCAAGGTAAGAACCAAAGTCTTCCCCCCATTTTTTCTTTAATTTTGCTGAAAACCAGCATATCTGCAACAGATTCCTTCAGTTTTAATCCAAAAGGAATTGGTTTTTCGTTTCTTCTCAGTTCTGCAGTCTGCCACCCTGTTGCCAGTGCCCAATCGAAGATCTTTTTCTTAGTTGATGAACCTTCTTCTGCTTTTTCTAACACTCCGGCATATACTTTCTGGAAAAATCTAGGCACCGCACACATCATGGTAGGCTTTACTTCTTCCAGCGCTTTGGCAATATTCTTGGGATCTTCCAGGAAATATACTCTGGCACCACCATAAAGGCAAAGCAAGCTCCAGCTTCTCTCGAAAACGTGGGTCAAAGGCAGAAATGCCAATGAAAGTTCCTCCTCAAAGTTTTTAAATTTAAAAAATTCAAAGTGTGAATCAAATGCTTTGATAAAATTCCCATGGGTAAGCATCACCCCTTTCGGAGTTCCCGTAGTTCCTGAGGTGTAGATCAGTGTAGCGACATCATCATTTTCTTTGTTAATGATCTCCAGCTTTGGTGAAGACTTTGCAATAAAATCTTCGAGATAAAAACTGTTGAATTCTTTCTTGATCCAGATTGATTTTTTGGAAACAATGATCGTTTCCAAGGGGTTACCTTCTTTCTTTACAAGTTCCAGACACGCATCATACTGCTCCTGACTTCCCACAAGAACAGCTTTTGCAGACGAATCATTGAAGATATATTCTGCCTGTTCTGCATTGTTTGTAGAATAAATAGGAACGCTGATTGCACCAATGGCCATGGAAGCCAGATCAAAAATCATCCATTCAGAAGAGTTATCCGAATAAATGGCGACTTTATCATTTTCCTGAATTCCTGCATCTTTCAGTGCATTAGCTGTTCTAAAAACAATCTCGCCCAGTTTTTTCCAGCTCAGTTCTTTCCAGGTTTCATCTTTCTTTTTAAAGCCTATCGCTGATTTTAACGGATGTTTTTCTATATTTTTTAGGATAATTGCTGCTGCAAGATTCATGAATTCAGCTTTTTGTCGTTAATATAATTGTTAAGGTGAAAATCAATACTTTCCTTTACGGGAATAAACTGATAATCAAGCTCTTTTTTTATTTTTTGGTTGGAGATGGTGTTGAGGGATGATATGGATTCAATATTGGACTTTGTAATGATTCTCAGTTTCGGAATCAGCCAGCCAAATAGGATATTGGCCAGTCTTCCTAAATTTAACTGAGATTTTGTAAGGATTTTTGCCTCTTTTAAACCAAGCTTCGATCTGATCTGCTGCCCAAGCGTTGCATATTTTTTGTTTTCCGATATCAGAATAAAACGTTCTCCGAAAACATTCTTTTCCATAAGTTCGATGCAAATTTCAGCTGCATCTCTTACATCTATATAACTCGTTCCACCGGAAAATGTAAAGCCATTTTTTTCAAAAGTCAGGAAAATATCTCCACTGCTCTGACCCCAGTTTCCGCTTCCTATAATCATTCCCGGGTTCACGATTACGGTATTCAAACCTTCGGCAGAAGCCCTCCAGACTTCCATCTCAGCAAGATGCTTAGAAATGGCATAGGCAGAATGTTCTTCTTTGGGATTGAATTCAGAACTTTCGTCTAATTCTCCCTTTTCATTAAAAAGATCCAGAACGGCAATCGTACTGACGTGCAGAAATTTTTCAACCTGCGAACCTTCACATGCAAACAGCAGGTTTTCGGTACCCTTTACGTTGGTATGGTACATTTCTTTTTCATCATGAGGATGGAAACTTACTTTTGCGGCACAGTGATAGACCTCATCTACCCCTTTTAATGCATTCTGCAGAGCATCCAGATCATCAAAATCCAGGTCTATCCATTCGATCTTATTAAAAAGATCATCAGAATTTTCTGTATAGACACTGTAAGAATGCCTTACATCGTTTAAATTGCTGCCCGGTCTTTTGGAAGCACGTACGTTTTTCCCTTTTTTAAGAAGTTCCAAAACGATCACCCTTCCCAGAATTCCGGTCGCACCCGTTACAAAAATCATTAATTATTTACTTGATTGCTGACTAAAATATGACAATATTTTCTATCCGGCAATTCTTCATTTTTCTGTAGAGATTTCATGAAAAACTGCTTATGCAAATTTGCGATTTTTAAAGCAGAATTCCACTTAATTTAACCAATATTATCATTATTCCGGTCTTTCAATGTCATCCTGTTTAAGTTGATAGAGTAACGAATGGATTGTTTCAACCACAAAAGAGGCAAAAGTTTTTTAACACTTAAGTAATTTTCTTTAAGTTTATGTATTGGGTAGTAGGAAGTACACTTAAGTTTCAAACATCAAAGATTTTATTTGCTGTGATAAAAATCTGTCTGACCTGTTTAATCTGCGGGAGATAAATATTTGAGTTGTTTTTGAAACATTAAGATTAATGAAGGAGGTAAGGAAAGTTAAGAAAAAATCAGATGATTTTTTTCAGCGTTTCTTAAAGGGAGTTTTACTTAAAAACTTTCACTTTAACCAATAAAAAAAGCCCTTTAGATTAACAAAAGGACTTTTATGGTTTAGATCGCCATGTTGTTTTAAGCCATGACCATATTGTTTCTTCTTGGAGCTTTGTCACAAAGAACGTCTGCAATACTCTTTGAAATAAGATTGTCTTCGGTCAGGTTATCCAGCCAGAAAAATTCGCCAGCTGCATTGATTTCGATGAAATAATATTCATCTTCAGGGGAAACAATGATGTCTATTGCCCCGTAATCTACATTATAAATATCTAAAAGTTCAAGAAGTTTTGCTTCAATATCTGCAGGAAGTTCAGTTCTCACCCATTTGGTCAAAAGGTTGACACCGTCTTTTCTCCAGTCAACTTTAGCATCTTCAGACTGCTGGGAATCTATTTCGAAAGCATACACGTCCTGTCCTACAATAGTAACGCGAAGCTCTTTTTTCTTTTCTATTTTTTTCTGAAACTGCATCGGGCAATACACCAGTGAATCCAGTTCTTCAAGTTTATCTTCATTAATCACATTGGTAAAAACCACACTTTCTACACCGTCTTCATAGATCGCGAAACCAGTCTGCATTTTTGCGACTACATTCTGATGTTTAAGGATGAATTTCCTTGCTTCTTCAGGGTTATTGGTAAGACAGGTTTCAGGAATTTTAAGTCCTAATTTAACCGCAACTTTTAACTGTTCTTCTTTACTGTCTAATCTTCTGTAAACCCCGGGCTTTCCAAGTGCATAAGCATCTACAGACTCTATAAATCCGAAAAGCGTATTGCGGATCTCACCCATAGCGGCACCATAGAATTTTTTATCCATTTCTTCTTTCACTCCGTTTCCAATGTTGTAAGCTCTTCTATACCAAATGGCGGCAATATCGTCCAAACGGTACTGTGCATCTTTGGTTTCAAGGATACTTACCCATTCTCCATCCTGAAAAATGGTCGACAGTTTATTTTGTATAGGATACAGGTCTACATCGAAACGGATGACCTCGCAACCGTTTTTCTCTATGTATTCTGTTACTTTCTCAATTGAAAAATTATCTGCAGTATGCGTAATGATTAGTATTTTATTCATGGATATTGATTCTTTTTATAAGGTTATCGGCAATTCTTTCTGCAATGGGAAAGCCCAGTTCTTTCTGCAGCATTCCCCATTCTCCCTGAGGATTTACTTCCAGAAAATAATAGGCGCCGTCTTTTCCCTTGATCATGTCAATGGCTCCTATATAAAGCCCCATTTCTTCCATCATGGAGGCAAGACCGGTTTTGACATTTTCCGGAAGATCATAGGCTGACCAGAAATAATCTCCCTGCGCTACTCTCCAATCGACATTCTCACTATTGTTGATCTTTCCTGTAAAAAATTCTCCTGCGATGTACACAATTCTTAATTCATATTCTTTGTCCACATACGGCTGGAAGATCATTGGGCAGTAAGCAATGTCTGAAATATGTTCCAAAGTATCCTCTTCAATGATCATTGTTGAGATAAGATTCTCTCCGTTCATGGTCTTTGCGGTCAGACTGTGAAGTTTTGCAACCGCTTTTCCGCCACAGAATTCATGAAAAAAGGCAGTGATCTTTTCCTCGTCGTTAGAAAAAATAGTTGGCGGGACTGTCAGATTATTGTCTTTGGCCAATTTTAGCTGAAGCATTTTACTTCCGTCTATTTTTCTTTCATTTTCAAAAGGGTTGATCCACGGAACGTCTTCTAATAAAGTGATCAGGTTGTAACGAAGGTTTCCGTACCCGCTCAGGAATACTTTTCGGTAATCCTCATCCAGTTCTTCGGGAGTGCTTATTCCCCATGCTTTCCTGTGCCATACTCCCTGAATGTCTTTGGAATGAATCGTATTTCCGAATTCATCAGTCAATTCAAAGGAATTTTCATTCACACTGATCTTTTGGAAATGGTTCATACGGTCAGAATTCAGTCTGAAGTATGGGATATTTTTAGAGGCTAAATATTCAAAAAAGATGTCGATATTGTAAAAATCCTTTGAGTGGGTGATGCAGAGAATCATTTGCCGTTTTTTATTAAAAAAGGAAACTTAATGGTAAGTTTCCTTTGAATATGATTGTATTAATACGATTAATATTTAATTTTTTAATGTATTAGTCTACTGGAACGGATGGAGAATCGTCATCTCCGTCAGATGGATATTTCATGGTAACCATAAGATCATCCTGAGGAGATGTTACGTTATCTACTACAGGTTTTGTGATCACATCTCTTTCAGGGATTGTAATAACTCCTCCTCCTTTTACAGTTTCAGGATCTTTAAGTTGTTTTTCTAAGAATGACGCAAAAAACGGCTTCTTTTTTGAATTTTTGTCTTTCATAATAATTTAGTTTGGGTTAAAAGTATAATTGTAATTTCCTTTATAATAGAAATTTAAATAACAGATTCATCGCCATCTGAAGGATACTTCATAGTAACCAAAAGATCCTTGCTGGGTGAAGTTGCATTGTCTAATATCGGTCTTGTTACATTATCCATAGAGGGTACTGTAATCACATCAATATCTGGTGTGGTTACGATTCCACCTCCCTGAACGGTTTCAGGATCTTTAATCTGCTTTTCTAAAAATGAAGCAAAAAAAGGTTTCTTTTTTGAATTCTCGTCTTTCATTGTGATTGAGTTGGATTAATAATTTTTATTCTAGCTTGATTATAAAATTTCCAATTCTCCAGACTCATCGCTGTCAGACGGATACTTCATCGTTACTACCTGATCTCTTACAGGAAGTGTTGCATTGTCTACAAGCGGTGAAGTGGTCACGATATCTCTTGTTGGTACCGTAATAACATCTGTAGTAGGTGTAGTGATTCCTCCTCCCTGAATTGCTTCAGGATCCTGAATTTGTTTCTCTAAAAATGAAGCAAAGAAAGGTTTTTTTGAGTTTTTCTTTTCCATAAGTTATTATATTTAGTTTTTATGTAAAACTAAAGTACAAAAAATATCAACACGTGGGGAAATATAATCTTATTTTAAGAAAATTTTAACTAAAAAATTAAATAAACGGAATTAAATTAATGCAATTCCAAAAATTCCTTAACAACATTCGCAAAATCTACAGGATTCTCTGCCTGAACCCAATGTCCGGCCTTTTTTACCGTCACTATTTTTGCTTTTGGAAACTGCTGTTTGATCCCATATTCATCCTGTGGAAGGATATAATTTGATTTTTCGCCGGCAATAAATAAAGAATCGCCTTCAAAAACACCAAATTTTACGGCATTCGACACAAACTCGTTATATTTTTCAGATAACGTTTTGAGATTAAATCTCCAGTTCAGTTTCTTATCATCATCCCAGTATAAGTTTTTTGCTAAAAACTGGATGGTAGATTTCTCCGGAATATACTGACTCAAAACAGTTTCTACCTCGCCTCTTGAACTTACTGTATTGAAATCTACAGTTTCAAGAGCCTTAATAATCCCCTGATGATGTGGAGGATAGGCTTTCGGCGAAATGTCTACCACAATTAGTTTTTCTACTCTTTCAGGATATTTCAAAGCAAACTGCATGACTGCTTTTCCTCCTAAAGAATGTCCTAAAACATGAGCTTTCTGAATACCATAATGATCCATATAACGGGCAATATCGTCTGCCAGATCATCGTGGGTCATGCTTTCCGAGTGAAAGCTTCTCCCGTGGTTTCTAAGGTCAATAAGATGTACGGGAAGGTATTCACCTAAGTCTTTTCCAAAACTTCCCCAGTTGTCTAGCATTCCAAACAGTCCGTGAAATACAAGAAGTGGCGTAACATTAAGGTTTTCGCCGAATATTTTTGAGTTAAGTATAGTATTATCCATAATGTATTAGTCTAAAAATGATGAAAAAAACTCTCCGACTGCCTGAAAAACATCTCCAAGATCCAGCCAGGATAAATCAATTTCTGCGTCAGAAAGCTCAGGAAGAACGAAATTTAACCCCTCTGAAGAAATTCCGTCAAGCATGGTTTGCTTCATTTCAGCATAATCACAGATTTCTCCCGAAGCTTTATGATAAGCATCAAAATCCTCATGTGAAGAGAAAACAGACATCCCCCAACAGGAATAATCACTTCCACTCCCCCATGAAGCCTTTTGATCGGCCTTTTTTATTTCTTCAGGTTTATAAAAATCTTTTTTGCCGTAATCATCTACAAGAATGCTTCCCAGATCTTTAATATATTTTTTTCTGTCTTCAGGTAAAGGTGTACAAAATTCGCTCATTTTATTAATCAGCTACCATTTTGCCAGTCTCTTCAAATAAGCCTGAACTGTATTTTCAAGTCCCATATAAAGGGCTTCAGAAATCAAAGCATGTCCGATGGATACTTCAAGAAGGTTGGGAATATGGTCGGCAAAGTATTTTAAATTTTCCAGGCTCAGATCATGTCCTGCATTAATTCCTAATCCGAATTCTGTAGCAGCAACTGCGGTATCATAGTAAGGCTTTATTGCCTGTTCCTTGTTCGTAAGATAATTTTTCGCGTAAGCTTCCGTATACAGTTCAATTCTGTCAGCTCCAGTTTTTGCGGCATGTTCTACCAATTCCGGCAAAGGATCCAGAAAAATGGAGGTACGGATTCCTGCATTTTTAAATTCTGCAATAATTTCTGTCAGAAAATCGAAGTTCTTTTTGGTATCCCAGCCTGCGTTGGATGTAATGGCATCATCTGCATCAGGAACCAGCGTAACCTGCTCCGGCTTCACTTCCAAAACCATATCAATAAAAGAGCGGTGTGGATTTCCTTCAATGTTGAATTCAGTGGTAACCAAGGGTTTCAGATCGTACACATCCTTTCTGGTGATGTGTCTCTCATCAGGTCTCGGATGAATGGTAATTCCCTGTCCTCCAAATTCCTGAATTTTCACTGCTGCTTCTGTTACACTTGGCGTTTCGCCTCCTCTTGCATTTCTTATAGTCGCAATTTTATTAATGTTTACGCTTAGTTTTGTCATTTCTTTATTTAGATGTTAGATAATATAAAGAGGGAAGTTTGAAGATGGAAGCCTGAAGTATTTCAGCGTTTATCAATCTCTCTATTCCTTAATCATTATCAAAATTTAATTTAAAAATTTACGGGAAGCTCTATGACTTCCACTTTTACTTTTTCTGCATCAGACTTTAACGCTTATCTGCATCACCTGAAGGTCAAATTCTTTTGAAGCAACCAACAAATGGTCAAAAATATCAGCCTGGATCTGTTCAAAATGCTCCCATTTGGAATCATTAGCAAAGCAATACACTTCAAGAGGAAGTCCCTGCGGGGTAATATCCAGCTGGCGAACCATTCTTGTTCCATTTTCATCGATATCCGGATCGTTTTCTATATACTTCTGTGCGTAATATCTGAAAACACCAATATTGGTCAGCTGCCTGCCATTGATGGTTTTATCATTATGCTCTACCCTCTGGTTTTCCTGTCTGATTTCCTGTGTCTTTTCTTCCAGATACTCTGAGATCAGGTTGATATCTTTTAAACGTTCAATATCTTCTTCATTTAAAAATTTAAAGGAATTGATATTGAAATAAACAGATTTCTTGATCCTTCTTGTATTGGACTCTGACATGACCTGAAGGTTTTTGATCTCCGTCGTCAGAAGGTCATAAGTAGGAATCGTTGAAACGGTTTTATCAAAATTCGTGATCTTCGTGGTCAGAAGACTTATATCTGTAATATTTCCTTCAATACTGTATTTCGGAATGCTTACCCAGTCCCCGACTTTCAGGTTCTTGGAGGTAGCCACATGTATCCCGGTCACAAAACCTAAAATCGTATCCCTGAAAACAAGTACCAATACTGCGGTAATAGCTCCCAAACTCCCGACAATCGTGGTTCCTTTGATCCCGAATATAACACAGAGACCCACTACAGAAAAGACAAAAATTCCCAGGATCTTTACGGTTTCTGAAATGGCATTCAGTGCCATAATTTTATAAAAATCCTGCTTTATGGTAAAGTAATATCTGAAACCTGTGAGTGAACGGTAAAGCATTCCCGCAAGAATCATGACCAAACCTAAATTGATTGATCTGTTGATGAAAATATTCGTTTTGGGGAGTGCTGTTGCCGGAAATATCGAGGGATGGATCGCTCCTACCACCAAAAGTGCAGAGAAATGAGCAACAGAATTGCTTATCTTAGACTGATAAATGGATCGGATGATCGGATATTTTTCGTCATTGCGGAAAAACCTGAATATAAAGTTGATGGCGAATTTAAAAACAAAATCAACCACTAAAAATACGGCACAGAGCAGTGCCAGTTTGATCATAATATGAACAATCCAATCCATTCCGCCTGGCGTTACCTGGCTGATATAGATATAAAGCTGATCACTTATTTCCTGTAAAAAGTTTTTAGTGTCCTGTATTTCGTCTTTCATTACAGCAAATTTATAAAATTAAGAATGATGATGTTACTATTGACAATCAATTTTCATCCCAAATATTTAAAACGTCTTTGTAAATCTTCTTTTTTCCTATCTTGCATTGATAATTTTAAAGAATGGATACAACCTTAATTAATATTCTCTGCCTCATTTTACTGGTCCTTGGGATGCTGGGAACTTTTCTGCCAGTCCTTCCGGGGCTTGTACTAAGTATTTGTGGTCTTTTGATCTATAAATTCGGAACGGATGCCGATCTGCCAATGATTTATATCTGGGCATTCGGAATTCTTACGGTTGTCTCTGTGGTGCTGAGCTACGTTATTCCTGCAAAAACCAACAGGAAATATGGAGGAACCCGCTGGGGAAGTATTGGATCTATTATCGGAACAATTGTAGGGATTTTTATTCCTATTCCTTTAGGATTTCTGATAGGGATGTTTGCTGGGGTATTTATCGGCGAGCTTCTTCACGACAGCAAGGATATGAACAAAGCACTTCAGTCTACTAAAGGGGCATTTATAGGCTTCATTTACGGAACAGGTTTCAGTCTTGTGGTAGGTGTGGCAATGTTTTTGGTAGTAGTTTTAGATATGCTTAATATTATATAAAAAAAGATATGTTCCATAAAGCCATCATATTCAGCCTTGGATTGCTAACCTTAGCGGGATGCCATGCCCAAAAGAAAACGAAAACACCGGAACAAACTTCCGGAACAACCTCTCCAATGAATGACACCAAGAATTCAGCACAAAAAGGGGGCATTATTTATTTTAATCAGGGAGAAAATAAATTCCTGAAAGACTACCAAATGAATGTCACCTTCAAAGGTATTTCTGAAGACAGCCGCTGTCCTGAAGGAGTAGCATGTATTTGGGCGGGAGTTGCCGTAGCTCAAATAGAAGTAATGGGAACTTACTCCCGACCTATGGTATTAAGTCTCGCTACTTCTGACAATGCAGGACGAAATTACCGTCAGTCAGAAGTATATAACGGCTACACTATTTCACTGGAAGAAGTGACTCCTTCCCGGAAATCTGATACCGGAGGAAAAGATCTGGAAGGAAAATATAAAATCGGGATTAAAATCAAAAAAACGGAAGGTCCCGGAGATCCTACCACGAAATAGGTTTCTTTCCTTTTGAGACCAGATATTCGTTGATCTTCGAGAACGGTTTGCTTCCATAAAAACCTCTGTATACAGAAAACGGTGAAGGATGCGCTGATTTTAAAATAAAATGCTTAGCCGGATCAATAAGTTCGGCTTTTTTTTGTGCAAAAGCTCCCCAAAGAACAAAAACCACATTTTCTTTCTTATCTGAGATTTCCTTGATGATAAAGTCTGTGAATTTTTCCCAGCCTAAGTCTTTGTGAGAATTTGGTGAATGGGCACGCACGGTTAAGGTTGCATTCAATAATAAAACCCCTTGTTTTCCCCAGTCATCCAATTCTTTTGAAGTTCTTTCAACGCCCAGATCATCTTTTAGTTCTGTAAAAATATTTTTTAGGGAAGGTGGCGCTGTTACCTGTTCTGAAACCGAAAAGCACAAACCATTCGCCTGATAGTCATTATGATAAGGATCCTGCCCGATGATCACCACCTCAACATCTTCGAAAGGTGTAATTTCCAAGGCTCTGAATATTTGATTTTTAGGCGGAAATACTTTAGTCGTAGCATATTCCTGTTTTACTTTTTCCCAAAGGGTTATAAAATAGGTTGTACTTTTTATGGGGGCTAAAACGTCTGTCCAGGTCATGTGGGGATTATTTGAAAAAATTCAAATATAAAATTAAATATCTGCAATATCAAATTTTTGCCTGAAATCAGGATGTAGGAAAGTTTATTTAATTTTAAAACTGAAAACCAAATTATCAGGAAATCCTTCATCTATTCTACCTTCCTCCAAAACAAAATTGTGTTTTAAGAGAAGACCTTTCGAATTTTCATTAAACTTATTGGTCATTGCCACAATTTCATGCAAATGTAAATCATTAAAAGCAAAGTTTAAAACCGCAGTCAATGCTTCCGACATGATTCCTTTTCTGTGGTAATCGGGTAATAATTCGTAGCCTACTTCTGCTTGTTTTCTGTCGTCAGAAAACTTCCAAAGGCAAATCGTTCCGATAAGATTCGGTTGATCTTTTAAAGAAATCCCCCAATAAAAGGTCTCATTATTTCGTGTTCTCTCTTTAATGGTTAAAATAAATTGCAGGGCATCGTAATTATTTTTCGGAGAATTTCTCTGAACGAATTGGTTGATTATTTCGTTACTCCGAATTTTCAGAATATCTTCAACATAGCTTTCGTTGATTTCTTTTAATTGTAGTCTTTCAGTTTCTAGTTTCATATCCCAAATTTAATAAAACCTGATTAATAGATATTTCAAATTTTCAAATTACATCATTTTCAAATTAACATTCACATTTTCTCACTAAATTTGCAGTGTGTATATAAATAAAGAAGATTTAAACGAATTAGAGTTTCCGCAATTGCTCGCGGAGATCTCTCCATTTGCGTATTCTCCGAAAACGAGAGAAAAAATTCTTCAACTTCGTCCCATGGAAATTGACGAGGCGGAACTTTCCCTGAAAAAAACGTCGGAATATCTTTCGAGTTTTGAGAGTTCAAATGCAATTCCGTTCGCTGAGTATGAAGATATTGAAACTGAGCTGAAGGTAATGCTGATCGAGAATTACCGCTTGGAAAACAATGCTTTTATTAAAATAAAAACCTTAACTGAACAGATAGGAAAACTTCAGAAGTTTTTTGCCAGTATGCCGGATACCTTCCCTACTTTGGTAGGTGATGTTTCTGTGCTGGAGTTTAAGAAAGAGATCATTGATAAAGTAGATAAAGTTTTTAACCGTTTTGGGGAAGTAAAAAGTGATGCCTCACCCATTTTAAAAGAACTGAGGGCAGAAATCCAACTTGCTAAAAAAGCGATCCAGGAAAATTTCAACCGTGCTTTATTCAATTACGGACAAAGCGAATTTCTGGATGATATCCGGGAAACTATTATTGAAGACCAGAGGGTTTTAGCTGTAAAATCAGGGTTTAAGAAGAGAATTGCGGGAAGAGTTTTAGGAATTTCAAAAACAGGTTCTATTACCTATATGCAGCCGGACAGTGTGGTAAAACCCTACTTCAAGCTGAAGGAAAGTGAAGAGGAAGAGAAGAAAGAAATCGACAAGATTCTTAGAAAACTGACTGCTGAACTTGCAGAATTCCAGCCTCAGCTATGGAAATACCAGGTATATATTTTTGACCTTGACCTGACGAGAGCGAAAGCAAAATTTGCTGAACAGGTCAACGGAATACTTCCGAAGATCAACCGTCACAGAACGCTGAAGTTGAAAGATGCATTCCATCCGCTGTTATGGCTTAGAAATAAAATTGAAAACAAGACTATTTTTCCACAAACCCTGTCATTGACGGACCAAAACAGGATTATCTGTATTTCAGGACCGAATGCGGGAGGAAAATCCATTACCCTGAAAACAGTCGGACTGCTTCAGCTGATGATCCAAAGCGGAATTCTGGTCCCTGTGCATCCAAGATCGGAAATGTTCTTTTTTGAAAAGATGATGACGGATATCGGAGACAACCAGTCTATCGAGAATCATTTGTCGACTTATTCTTCAAGGCTTAAGAAAATGTCGGGAATCATCCGTGAGGCAGATGCCAATACCCTACTTCTTATTGATGAATTCGGAACAGGATCTGATCCTGAGCTTGGAGGTGCACTGGCAGAAAGTTTCATGGAATATTTCTATGATAAAAAAAGTTTTGCGATCATTACGACTCACTATACGAACATCAAACTGGTCATCGAAGAGCTTCCGAATGCTGAAAATGCAGCCATGCTTTTTGATGAAGAAACGCTGGAACCAATGTATAAGCTGGAGGTAGGACAGGCAGGAAGTTCGTTCACTTTTGAGGTTGCGGAGAAAAACAAGATTCCACGATTTATCATTCATGCGGCAAAAAAGAAGGTAGAGCATGACATTGTTAATCTTGACAAAACAATTGTGAAGCTTCAGCAGGAAAAATTTGAAGTTGAAAAGCTGAAAACCGATCTTGCAGAAAGAAAGGAATCTGTGGAAGACAAACGTGACAATCTTCAAAAGCTTAATGAGCAGCTGCAACAGAAACTGTTCAATTTCCAAAAACTGTATGAGGAGGAACACCGTAAGCTTCAGTTTGGAAATAAAATTGAAACATTCATCGACAGTTACGTAAAAGGTAAATCGAGAAAAGATGTTGTCAAGGATTTTGTGAAAATTCTTGAGCAGGAAAAATTCAGGAAAATTGGCGCTGATAAAGACGAAACTAAGCGTCTTCAGGTGGTTAAAAGAAAGATCACCCAGCAACTCAAAAAGGATGATGTGATTGAAAAGATCGCTGAAACCAATGAAAAAATGGAGGAGAAACGTAAAACCGACCGCGCCGTATGGATGAAAGAGGGACAACGTGTCCGTATTCCCGGAAGTACCAGCGTAGGAACAATTGAAAAGATTTCTAAAAATAAAGTGATCGTCAACTATGGAACTTTTAAGACCACGATTAATGCGGATGAGCTTGAAAGAATTTAATGAGGTATACCTTTTAATCCTATAAAAATAGCGCTGAATGTTCAGCGCTATTTTATTTTAACTCCTAAACATTGCATGTTGAAGCATACAGATCAAATTTTCTTGTTATTTTTGGATCATGGATAAAAGCTTTACTGTCCTTTGGATTTTTTATAGAAAATTAATGATTCCTGCGGTGTTATTTTCTCTGTTGTTATGCTTCGGTACTCAATTTACTTTTGAAAATCTTGGGCTATATTTTTTCCTCATTCTTCCTCTCCTCCACTTTTTTATTTATGATATAAGGCTGAAAGGCGAATATTTTTTCTACGCCAATTTTGGGTTTTCAAAATGGTTTTTGTGGGGTTTCACGGGATCATTAAGTTTAATTATTAAAGTAATTACCCGATTCTTATGAATAAACTTCACATCGACAGTGTTACCAAATCTTTCGGCGGAAGAAAGATTCTCCAGGATATCTATTTAGGCTGTGAAACTGGAAAAATAGCAGGAATTCTTGGCCCCGCTGGTGGCGGAAAATCTACTTTATTAGAGATCATCTTTGGAACAATTAAAGGGGATACGCAGTTTATTAAATTGAATGATACTATTCTTAAAAGCCTGTCCGACAGGAAAAATAAAATTGCTTATCTGCCTCAGCGTTCTTCATTTCTCCCTAAAGAATGTAAGATCAGGAAGCTCATCCCACTATTCTGTACCCAAGAAAATGCGGAAAAGCTTTACGACCTAAAAATGATACAGCCCTTTTTGAATGAAACACCAAGAAATCTTTCAGGCGGTGAGAAAAAAATCATTGAAACCCTGATCATTACTTATTCAGATGCGGAATTTATTTTACTGGATGAACCTTTCAGCGGTGTTTCTCCTAAAAACGTTGATGAATTGGAAATGATCATTAAAAGCCAGGTACCCTATAAAGGAATGATCATCTCCGATCATAATTATATGACTTTATTCAATATGGCTGATGATATTTATCTTCTCTCGGACACCCATTTGAGAAAGGTGAAAGACCTTAAAGAACTGCAACAATTTAATTATCTTCCGAAAAATTAAAATTGTTTTAAAAATAATCGGCATCAGCCTCCCAATGAAGAGTTTTACAAGCTTTTGAGAGTATATTGACAATTTTAATCAAATACCATTACATTTTACTGATCAAAAAAACATTTAATTTATATATTTGAGGGATCAAAAAATTTCATAGAATGATTTCCGTAAACAGAGCATTGTACTTATCCGCTTTCAGTCTTTTTTCCTTAGCATTTGTGAAAGGACAGAATAAAGTTCCTTTCGGTGTTGTAAAGGCTGAAGAAGGCTACGCCAATGTACGTGTCCACAAGGATGACTACAGAAAAATCGTAGACAAGATCCGGATGCGTAAAGGTGATGTATTTGTTTATGTAAAGCCTGCTCCGGGAGAAACAGAATGGATCTGGATCAAATATCCTGAAAAGCAAGATGAGGAAAAACCTTTTGTGAGATATGAAAATCTTGAGAAGGAAGGGATGGTGAATAAAGGTCGTATTGCTTTTATCGACCAGCTTCCCCAGTTTACCCCTTCTAAATCCAAAAACGGAAAATCACTTATTTTTACAGACAACAGTAATCCCAAAATACCGACTTCCCAAAGAACCAAGGTCGTAATCGATGTTTATCCGTCGAATGCCGGCTACAGAAAACAGGAAAAAGATGCAGACGGAAAGATCCTTACGATTGATAAAGTAAAACCCTGGGGAATTAAGGACGGACTTCCGGAAGGCATGACGGAGATCAAATCGATCCGGGTTCAGCAACCTGGAAGAGGTTCTGTTTTTGTAAGGGAAGCTATTAAAAATATGTTCCAGCCTACTATGGATTTCAACAATGTCGGAGTAACCGCTCTTGACAACGATCACATCTATCTTTATATGATTAACGGTTCCGGTGAGAACAGGTATATCACGCTTTGGACCATCAAGGAAGGAAGGGTGATGAGCCAGATTATTTATAATAGTCCGGAATAATTGCCGTTTTTCTCTGTAATATTCTTATTTTTGTCCTGAAAAAGTTTAACGCTTATTCATCACAGAAACTGGTTCTGCTTAACGCAGATTAAAAGGGAACCGTGTGAAAATCACGGACTGTCGCGCAACTGTAAGTAACTGAAGTCTTTATCAAGGATCCACTGTGCAGGGCACGGGAAGGAGATAAATGATGTTACAAGTCAGGAGACCTGCCTATTTCTTTAAACAAGAAACTTTCGCGATTTGAAGTTTATTGATCTGATGGACTGCTTCAGGAATTCCTATGATTCTTGTCACTGCTCTGTTATTTTGATCTATTTCATTTCGTATTAATTAATAATGAAATATGACTACAGAAGAAAGAATTGCAGCATCCGAAACCAGAATTTTTAAAGCGGTTTTCCCAAACACCACTAACCATTATGATACTCTTTTCGGAGGTACAGCTATGCAGCTGATGGATGAAGTAGCCTTTATCACAGCAACCCGTTTTGCAAGAAAAAGAGTGGTAACTGTAAGCAGCGATAAAATCGATTTTAAAAAACCAATCCCTGCAGGAACCATTGTGGAACTTATCGGAAAGGTTTCCTATGTCGGAAAAACAAGTATGAAGGTGAATGTAGAGATCTATACGGAGCAGATGTACTCTTATGAAAGAGAAAGAGCGATCGTTGGTGATTTTACTTTTGTGGCTATTGATGAAGAGAAAAAGCCAATCAGAATACTATAATTGGTAAGTTTCGGGCGGCCTTTGGCCGCCCGAAACCATTTTATACTATAATTATTTTAATTTGTTCTTTTGCCTTGAAGCAAAATGAACCAAAAATTCAAGACCAGAAACTTCCACTAAAAATGAAATCTGCTCTCTAAAAACTCTAAAACTCGTGCGGTAGCCATCTGTATTAAGAATCATACTTTGTCCCGCACTCAGACATAAGAGTTTTCTTAACGTTACAGTTTCTTAGGTCGACCTCTAAATAACTTAAGGTAACCATCTAAAATAGATAAAATTCACTAACTCATATAGTTTCGGGCGGCCTCTGGCCGCCCGAAACTATTATAAAAAACAGCGATTTAAAAACCACTGTCTTGCTTCGCTGTAAAATTACCTAACTACCTTATCAGTATCCAAACTTCTGCTCAGCAATGTTTCAAAAGCCTCTCCCATTTCATCAGATGCTCTTGTAATGGCATTTTCCAGCATATTTCTGATCTGTTTTTCGGTAACCCCGGCTTCTGTCCAGCTTTTCCCTGACGTGTGGGAGTTTAGAATAAACGGCATGATCCTGTCAATGGAACAGGCAAAAATAGCATCCGGAGTTTTTTCTTCTTCAAATTCAAGCCATAGCTCAAAAAATTCTGTACGCAAAGGCTCATCCAGGATTCCGAAGATCTTCTGTGCAGAAATTTTTTCTCTTTCGAATTTCCCAACCATGGCAGCTTCATCAAATAAAAATGTATCTCCTGCTTCAATCTCCACCAGATCATGAATGGACAGCATTCTGATTACCCTTAAAAGATCAATATCTGTGCGGTTTTTAGCATAGGGATATAGAATCTGTGCCAGAATAATGATCTGCCATGAATGTTCGGCAGTATTTTCCCTTCTGGAATCATCAGCATTGTAATTTCTCCTCTGTACATTTTTCAGGGCATCTACGGCCAGGATAAAATCGATCTCCTTTTGTATCTTCATTTTCTTTCTTATTATACTATTATTTAGATGATTTTTTAACCACCCATTTATTATTGATCTTCTCTTTTATGGTTATTTTTGATGGTTCTTCACTTACATCTCCAATTTTTTCATACACCAGATCTATCCCTTTATTAGGAATCACCTGATATTCATAGGTGTAATGTAAAGAAGCTCCGGACCTTGCATAAGTAATCAATCGTCTGCGTCCGTAATCTACTTCAAACATTCCCTGATAGCTGCTGGCAATTTCGGTAAGTTCTTTACTTGGGACAAATTGATTCTGTGTCGAATTAAAGACATACACATCATATGAAGCACTCCCATAATTTCCTCCGTTTCCGTTTCTGATGGCGACATCTTCGGTCCCGTCAAAATTAAAATCACCGAATACCACAGGACTTTCATAGACCATTTCTGAAGTAAGCGGTATTACATTTACTTTGGAGGGCTTAAATTTTTCCTTAAAAGATAAAACCAGGTCATCTGAAACCAAAGTCTGTATTTTTTCACCGTTTTTATTAAAGAGGACTACGTTTGCCTTATGTCTGCACTGATCAGTGAGGCATTCTTCCACATCAATTTCAGTGTTATATTTTTTGGATGCATTTTCAATGGCAAAGCGGTATTGTCCGAAACAAAGAGGTCCAAGCAGCATCAACGCTGATAAAGACTTATAAAACAGGGATGTATTGATCATGTGTGATTTGGATATTGATTGAATATTTTAAACAAATTCTATGCAAAAATAAGGGTTTTGGTTGAAAGCTATTTCATATAATAGATTAGTTGTATTTTTAGTAAAAATATATAATATGGCTCCAGAATTCAATTATCCAACGGAAATTAAAGGAACAAGAAAGTTGTATTCTCTATTGAAAGGATTGAAAAATCCGCTATTGGTGATTACCGGAAACCATGACATTGCAGGAGATAACTACTGCATCAAAGACAGTCTTACGAATAAAAACTTTATTTTTTCTCAGGATAAAGAATTCACAGAATATATTTTAAAACAGAATCACAAAAACTATTACAAATCCGAGATCCAATCCATCACTTTAGGAAAGTATTTGGGAAACGGCTTGCTCACTAACAACGGAAAAGACTGGCTAAGGCAAAGAAGACTGATCCAACCCGGTTTCAGTAAAACAAAAATCATCAATCTTGTTTCCATTATGGAAGAAGAAATTGATAAAGCTTTTCAATCATTTAAACCTGAACAGGATCTGGACTTGTATGATTTCTTTCACAAGCTTGCCTTTAACATTGTAGCCAAGACCCTTTTCAGTTCTGACATTGATGAAAACCGGGTGAAAGAACTGGGTAAAATCATTACAGAAGTTCAGGAAGTTTTCGCGAAAGAAGTCCGTTTGCCTTTTTATTCTAAAATATTAAAAATGTTTGGAGTGCTTGACAAGACTCTTGAAAAAAGCGAAAGAGCAAAGGCTATTATTCAGGGGGTTTTGGATAAACGAAGAAGTTCAGGAGAAGATAAAAATGATTTGCTCGACATGCTTATCCAGACAAGATATGAAGACACACAACTTCCGATGTCCGATGAACAACTGGTTGATGAAATGCTTATTCTTTTCATTGCGGGACACGAAACAACAGCCAATGCTTTAAGTTTTATCTTTTTCGAGATCAGTCAGAATCCTGAAGCCGAGGAAAAATTAAGAAAAGAAATCACAGAAGAAAATGAAATGGTTTTTACTTCAGATAGCTTAATGAAAAAATCTTTCACTTCAAATATTATCAAAGAAGCTATGCGACTGCATTCTCCAGCCTGGGCCATTGATCGTCAGGCTTTGGAAGATGACAGTTTCAAAGAATATTCCTGGCCGAAAGATACTTTGATCATCCTTTACATCACCGGTCTTCACAGAAATCCTAAATATTGGAAAGATCCGGACTCTTTTATTCCGGAGCGTTTTGATGATGAAAATGCCAAGAATTTTGCATACTACCCTTTTGGTGCCGGGCCCAGACTTTGTATTGGCGAACATTTTGCTATGATGGAAATGTCTCTTATCGTCCGTAAATTCTACAAAAAATTCAGTTTCGTATCCTATCAGAAAGAATTAGAAAAAAAAGCTCTTGTTACTTTAAGACCAACCAGCTTAAAAGGGAAATTAGTAACAATTTGATCCGGTTTCTTTAAAATTCTCATTTCTTAAAATTCATTAATAAAAATAATTATACTGATTTTCAATTAGTTATATTATATATTTATATTTTTTCACTACTTTGTATTGCATATTACCATTTTAATTACATATCTTTGTAATGTAAAATAAGAAGAGGCTCATCTAGCTAGGAGTATTATTCTTAAAACATAACTAATTAACAAAACTTATTAAAGATGAATACTGAAAATACCAAAGCGCAAATGCGTAAAGGGATTCTGGAATTCTGCATATTAAGTCTCATCAATCACCGTGAAATGTATGTTTCTGACCTAATTGATGAACTTAAAAAAGGAAAACTGGATGTAGTGGAAGGAACCCTCTATCCTCTCCTTACAAGACTGAAAAACGGAGAATTTCTTTCCTACAGATGGGAAGAATCTACAGGAGGACCACCAAGAAAATATTACCAGATCACAGAAAAAGGAAAACTTTTCCTGACTGAACTTCAAAATACCTGGGCAGAGCTGACAGCGTCAGTCAATCAAATCACTCAAAAAATATAAAAAACAAAGCTATGAACAAGACACTCTCAATAGGACTCGCAGGTTTTTCTTTCACCATAGAAGAACACGCATATATAAAGCTCAGCGATTACCTGAATGCACTGAGAAGCTCATTGGATGCTTCAGAGGAGGAGGAGGTAATGCATGATATAGAAATAAGAATGGTTGAAATCTTCAGAGATTCTTTAGGAAAACGTGAAGTAATCAACGATACAGACGTAGAAAAAGTGATTGCACAGATCGGATCTCCGGAAAAGATCGAAGAGCAGGAAGAAGCTTACTTTTCTGAAAAGAACACCAGAAAAACAGCTCAGTCAGGCGCTGAATATACAGACAAAAAACAGTTGTTCCGTGATCCTGAAAGACAAAAAATAGCCGGGGTATGTGCAGGTCTTGCTCACTATGTAGGAATGGATATTACTGCAATGAGAGCTATCTGGCTTGGAATCTTTGTACTGGGTATTTTCACCGCAGCTATTTCTTCTTCACTAATTGGCCTTCTTTACATCATTCTTTGGATCGTACTTCCAAGAGCAGAAACAGCTGCAGATTTCCTGAAAATGAAGGGAAAGCCTATGAACTTCGACAATCTTAAAAATGAGTCTAATAAATTGGTTCAGTTTGCCAACGAATCTACTCAGAGAGTCGGAGAAATGTACAACGAGACAAAGCCTTATATTGATAATGCTGGTAGTGGCGTATGGAATATCATTAAATATTTTGTAGGATCCATCTTTGTATTAATGGCGATCGGAAGCATCATCGGTATATTTGTCATCTTCGGATTATTCGGGATGGATGCAGATTTTCCAGGAGCTAATGAGATGAGATTCTATATGGATGACAACGGCCTTGACAAAGTCCTGGTAGCCATTATGATCATCGGATGTCTGATTCCTACTATCCTGTTCAGTTTATTGAGTATTCGTATATTTTCACCGAAAACTAAACTTAGAAATATCGGATGGGTAATAGGTGCATTGTTTCTTATACTGATTGGACTGGGAACTTATTTCGGAGTAAGCATGGCTAAGAAAAACCTGATCTACAAAGGTAGCAAGGAAGACACTGAAAATATTGCCATCAATACTACATCTGATACGCTTTATGTAGATTTGAAACAGGTAAATATTCCTCAGAATTTTACAGCTTATGATGATGATATTTATTCTGATAAAAAAACGGTTTACAAAGAAGATTATATCTCTGTAGACATAACGAGAAAGCCTGAGGTAAAAACACCTTACCTGATCATCAAAAAAGAAGGAAATGGTTATAACGTTCCGGTTCAGATCAACGTACCTGTAGAAATAGTGGGCAATAAGGTAATGCTTCCAAATTATATCAAGTATCCTTACGAACACAGATTCAGACATTACAGGGTAGATTACGAATTGGTAGTTCCTCAAAACGCGGTAGTGATTCCATTGAAAAAAGATAGAATGGACTTTGGCGGAGATTTGAACGGAGATGGTATCAATGACGATGATCAGGATCAGGATGAGAACGGAAAGATCAAAATTGAAAAGAATAAGATCTCTGTCAATGGTTCTACAATTGAATATAACTCTGACGATAAAGACAGTATTATCATCAATGGGAAAAAAGTTCCGAATTCCCAGGCTGACAAAGTAATGGATTCTATGAAGTCTACCATCAAAAAGATGAATAAAAATGTAGACATCAAAATCAAAGACGGAAAAGACGAAATTTCCATACAAACTAAATAATTACCTTCAGAGAGTGCAGGAGGTGTGAATGGAAGGCAACCGTTTGAAATTCACACTCTTCTTCTCTCAGAAAACTAAAAAAAAGAGTATTTAGTTCGCTATGTTAAAAAAATGTTATACATTCGTATAGTTAAAAATAATTAACCAAATCAATAAAAAACACCCTAACCATGGTACAAGTTGCACTAGAAATTGTAATGAAAATCGTAGATTTAATCAGCGGTTTGTTTTAAGAGCGATAATATTTCAATATATTTGTAAAGTATAACCTGTTTGGTTGTACTTTTTGTTTTTAATCTAAAGATATATGAGAAAACTGATAGGTAAAATAATGTTAAAGATACTGGGCTGGAAAGTCGTTCTACAAGGCGATGCAAAAAGCCTGGACAGATGTATCCTTGTGGTAGCACCACATACCCACAACATGGAATATCTATTGGGAAATCTTGCCTACTGGTCTCTGGGGAAACCTTTAAAAATTATCATCAAAGATGCCCACACAAAAGCATGGTACGGTAGTGTGGTAAGAAGCCTGGGAGGAATCGGAATCGACAGAACCCAGAAAAATGATCTGGTGAGTTTTGTAGCCAGGCAGTTTGAAAAAGAAGATTTCAGTCTTGTTATTACCCCAGAAGGAACGAGAAGCTGGGTTCCGAAATGGAGAAAAGGATTCTATCATATGGCATTAGCCGCAAAAGTTCCTATTGTTCTCGCAGCCGGTGATTTTAAAAGAAATATTGTTTATTTAGGTTATACGATTCCTTATGAAAGAATTGCTTCTGTTCCTTTTTCTGAGATCATGGACGAGATTCAGGATTATTATATCAAAAATGACATCGGACCTAAAATCCCTGCCAACTGGAACCCGAATATTATGGGAACAGGAAATGAGGAAGAAGTTAGAAGTTAGAAGTTAGAAGTTAGAAGTTAGAAGTTAGCGAAATTACTTTGACTCATCCTATCATCAATTATCATTCATTATTTATCATTCATCACTTATAAAATGAAAGGTCAGACTAAAGAAGAGCTCCTTACGTTCTTAAACAACTGGGGAAACGGTGTAACATTAGCAAAAACACTTGAAATACAATTCATCGACATTGACGTTGACAATGAAACCCTTACTGCAACCATGCCGGTTGAGCCCAAGGTACATCAGCCTTTTGGTATTCTGCATGGTGGCGCAAGCTGTGTTCTGGCAGAAACTTTAGGGTCAAGCCTGTCTAATATTTTTATCGATGGTAGTAAATATTATGGGGTAGGAACGAATATTAATTCTAACCACCTTAAAAGTAAAAAAGATGGAATTGTAACGGCTACGGCACGTTTCATCAGAAAAGGAAAGACGATGCATGTTTCTGAAATTGAAATCAGGGATGAAAAAGGAACGCTCATCAATCATACCACGATGACGAACAATATTATTCTGAAATAGTTTTAAAAGCATCCACTAAAAAATATGAGACTCAAAAAACTGAGTCTTTTTTTATTTGTTCAAAATTCAATACCGGATCATGCCGAAATTTCTTCTGTCTTTAGAATATCAGGAATATAAAATGAGAAATATTTCGCTAAAAAACAGCTCTTTTAATTTTGACATTTTTAAGACTAATAATACCTTTGCTGAAAGGAAAATCAACTTGGGAATTTCCTACACTATTTCCGGGTGGTAACTTTCAAAACCTATCCACAGCTCATGATTTATTTCAAACTTCCTTTCAACGAAACATTATATTCAACCGATCAAAAACAAGACGGGGAATCCATCAGTTTTCACTCTTTTGATCTCTTGAGGCACATCAGTTTCGAAGGCAATATCACCGAAGCTTCCGAACCATTTGAGCAGACAGCGATGACCAATGAAACACTGCTGAAAGATGAAAGTCATTTCAAGGAAGAAACCAAAGACGAATATACAGATACTCTCCAGCAGGTTATTGATGTTATCAAAGATCATCAGCTTCCTAAACTTGTGTACTCAAGAAAGAAGATATTCACGGATTTTAATGCAATCGATTATAAGGAAAGTTTCAAAAAGCTTTGTATCACCTATCCAAATGCATTCAGATATATTTTTAATGATGGAGAGAACGCCTGGATGGGTGCTTTTTCGGAGACCCTAGGGAAGTTCAATAAAACCACTCACGAGTTTGAAACCATGAGCCTTGCCGGAACACTTCCTGTATCGGAGGAATGGACAGAAAAGGAGATTGAAGAACAGAAACCCGTTACATCTTACATTAAAGACATTCTTGAAGATTATTCGGAGAACATAGAGTTGTCAGAAACGTACGATCATATTTCAGGAAACATCAAACATCTGAGAACTGATTTCAAAGCCCTCATCCGGCCTGAAGACCTGGACAATCTGATCCATGACCTCCATCCTACTCCCGCAGTCTGCGGAATTCCAAAGGATTTCTGTAAAAAGAGTATTCAGCAATTTGAGAAATTTCCACGTGAATTCTATGCCGGCTTTATTAAAGTGGAAACAGACGAATGGGTCATGTATTTTGTGAACCTCAGATGTGCAAGGCTATATAAAGATTCCGTACACGTCTTTGTAGGAGGCGGCATTACAGCGCAAAGCAATCCTGAAAAAGAATGGCGGGAGACAGAACTCAAATCAGAAGCAATTTTAAAGAATCTTATTATTTCTTAGAATCAAAATCCAGGCAAAGGAGGCTCTCGAAGCTACACGTCATAATCTACTCATACAAACAGAAAAACCTCCTTCAAACGAAAGAGGTTTTAGTATATAGAATAATGTGATTCTTAAATTATTTCTTCACTCCAATTCTACTCCATGTATCTAATACAAAAAGCAAAATCAAACCGAGAACTGCTGAAGCGATTGAAAATACAAACTTCAGGTTATCTTCTGATAAAAGATCCGTCTGCCAGTCTAATGCATAAAGATTGATGGCAATGAAAACGATAAACACAACTAGAAATACTTTATAAAACTTCTGCATGATTCTTAAAAATTAATATAGTTCTGCACCAATTGGGCAAAGTTAGCGGTGAATAATTTTATTGAAATAGCCAAAAGGATGATTCCGAAAACCTTCTGAAGAATAGACAGGGTAGCCTCTCCCATTTTGTTTTCCAGCCACTTCGCTGATTTCAGCACCAAATATACGAAAATTGTGTTGAGAACAATTCCTAAAATAATATTAATGTCATGAAATTCAGCTCTAAGAGATAGCGTTGTGGTCAGGGTTCCGGCTCCAGCTACCAGCGGAAACGCAATAGGGACAATGGATGCAGCCTTTGCTTCTGTCGTTTTGTTGATTTCAATTCCAAGAATCATTTCGAGTGCTATGATAAAAATCACAAAAGCTCCGGCAATGGCAAATGAATTTACATCTACTCCAATAAGCTTAAGGATTTTATTTCCTACGAATAAAAAAACAATCATGATCACTCCGGCAGTGATCGATGCCTTTCCGGCTTCAATCTGTCCGAATTTCTGCTGAAGGCTTACCACAATGGGAACAGAACCGATAATATCGATTACCGCAAAAAGAACCATAAAGCAGGTAACGATCTCTTTAATAGAGAAATCATTAAGTATTTCCATCTCTTTGTAATTAATAATTTCGCAAAAATATGAAAAAAAAGTGATTATTTGCTAATTCGTGAATACAAATTAACAACTGCTTTCAAAAGTTCCTCCATTCCTTCAGGTGATTTCAAAGGTGAGTATTTCTCCATTTGAATTCTTTGGGATAGATTTCTGTATTCCTCAGCAACAGCAGGTCCTTTATAACTTTCCAAAAATGTTCTGAAATCTTCTGAAGGGCTCTGGAAATACTGTTTTCTTACATCCAGGTCCATATCCTCTAAAGTATCAAAGAACTTTTCATAATCTCCGTTATCTTTAAGGTTTTCAAGATAGCTGAAGTAATCGTTAATATCTGTTTTCAGCGTTTCTCTGATTTCTTTTTCTGTTTCAGCCACAGAGCCAAGTGGTTTCGGAGATGTTGTTTCTCTAACTAACGTTCGCTTTTTTTGCCAAGTCTTAAATAACAGATAGACAATAAATAATCCTACAAGAATAGCAATATTGGTTAAAAGAATATTCCAGTGGAATTTACTCTTTTCTTTTACTTTAAATGTTGTTGTCTTTAAAACAGGCGTATTTACCGTTTCCAAAAGAGTGTTGGTATATTCGTTTACTTTCTCAACGGTTGTACGTGATTCCAGAATCTGGTCATGAGAAAATGCATTCAGTGCAAGGGTTTTCTGTCCAAGGTCTACATATTCGCGGCTGGCAGGATCAAAGAAAGCAAACTGCTCGGTTTGGATGGAAATAGGTCCTGCTTTTTTAGGAATCACCACATAATGAGCGAAAATTTCCCCTTTCATTCCTGTAGTTCCGGGAGCCACTTTGGAAGTGATTTTTGGAGTAAAAACCTCGTAATCCGGAGATGACATGATCTTCGGAAGATACATATCAGGCAGGTTCCCCTCTCCTGAAACTTTCACAATTACGTTAATTGGTTTTTCAACCTCTATTTTATCCTTTGATGCATTATAAACATTCACAGTGAAATTCCCGACTGCATTTTTAAAGTATTCAGGCGATCCCTCCGGAAGTTTTTTTACATTAAGCTTAACTTTATTGGAAACAATTTTATTCTTGTTGGAGTAAGAGCTTACAGACGCTGAGACCGAAGGAACATCTACATACCCTGATTCATTAGGAAACACCATAAATACGGCTACAATCTGGGAAGCCATATTTCCGGCCCCTGAAGGGTCAATCTCCGACTTGCTGAAGCTTATAGGATGGACATTAATATTATCCTGATGCGGAAGACGAACATCTTTTACTTTTCTGAAGTTGTCCATGTTTTTAGAATATACCCTCAATACAGCTATGGTTGGCTGATCCTGGTATACCTCACGGTCTTCTATCTCCATATTAAGATACATCTCGCTGGACATATTACTGGCAAGAGATCTTTTTTCAATGATATCTTTTATATTGACGTCAAAAGGTTCTGTCTTATAGATCTTATTGTTAACCGTTACCAGAACGGAACCTATTTTGATTTTGCCTTTTTTCTTAGGTTCAAGAGCAATTCTGGATACTTTCTGGGTAACAAGTGTATTGGTTGCGGGATCAATCAACGTATTGGTTACGGATCCGCTTCCTATGATGGTAAATTTTGAAAGATCAGGAAGCTGAAAACGGGTCTGTGGTTCAAGATCAACGCCATTAAGTTCCAGAATAATCGTAAGGTTGACAATATCCTTTCCATTGTACTCTGCTTTATCAGACTCCATATACAGGTTAACCTGTCCGTAAGAAATTACGGATGCAAAAATGAATAATATGTAAATTAATTTCTGTTGCATCACCAATCTTTTTCGTTGCTCTGGGGCACCGAATAAGAATTCTTGTTTAATATTTTTTTGGCGGTTTCTTTTTCTTTTTCGCTTACTTTATCTAATATGGCATTTTCAAGGTTTTTAGGCATTTTCCCTTCATCATTCTGATCCTGCTTAGGAGTATCTCCTTTTTCGCTCTTCCCTTCTTCCTGCTGGCCACTGCCCTGATCCTGCTTTTGATCTTTTTTGTCGCCTTTCTGATCATCATTTTTATTCTGATCATCTCCGCCACCGCCTTTTCCTGAATTTTTCTGCTCGTTTTTTTGCTGCTGTTCTTTTTCCTTTTCTTTCAGCTTGGCAATTTCATAATTCTTTCGGGTTGCCTCATTATAAGGATTCTGCTTCAGAGCCTGCTTATAATAATCCGCTGCCTTTTCCGGCTGGTTCATCTGCATATAAGTATTGCCCAGATTATGGAGAGCGGCCGTTTTATCGGGCAGTGTCTGCGAAAGCTTCTGTGCTTTGTCAAACTCTGCTTTAGCCTCTTCATACTTCTTGCTTTTATACAATGCATTCCCAAGATTATAATGAGCTGTAAAATCTTTTTCATTGGTTTTTACGGCCTCCATGTATTTAGAGGACGCTCCATCATAGTCTTTACCATTGAATTTCTGATTACCTTCATATACTAAAGTTCTATAGTTTTCCTGCCCAAACACTACGCTTGAGAACGAGAAAGCAATAAGAAACGATAAAAAAATGATTTTAGTATTCATTACCTGCAAAATTATTCGTTTATATGTTAATAAACAGACTTCTATTTGTTAAAGTTCGGTTAAAGTATTGATTTAAAATATTGATAAACAAAGTGTAAAAAATTATATATTGAAATCTTTTTTCGGGTTCAATATATAAATTAAAAAGAAGAAGAAAATAGAGACGATTAAAAAATACTGATAGTAGTGATTCGCGTTCTGGGATCTCACCAAAGTTTGTGCAGATGAAGATTTTTTATTCATGGCATCGATGATCTTATTGGGAGCTTCGTTCACATTATTTCCATCAATATAGTCTCCACCTGTAGACTCTGCCATCTTCTTCAGGGCTTCTGTTTGTCTTTTAGAGATCACCGTTCCGCCGTCGATATCCGTTTTATAGCCCATCAGCTGTCCGAAAACATATTCCGGTACCGGCGCACCTTCATCCGTTCCTATGCCTACCGATGTTATGGAAATGCCTTCTTTATTGGCGAGTCTGATAGCGGCATTGTCATTTCCTTCATTATCCTCACCATCGCTCAGCAGGATCACCTTTCTTGAGCCTTTGCTTACATTTTTAAACTTCTCTGCTGCTGCCTGCATTCCTTTCAAAAAATCCGTACCCTGGATCTTCATGGAATTTGTTTCTACAGCACTTATGTAGGTTTCGGCAGTACCGTAATCTGTGGTAAGCGGCATGATAGAAACTGCTTCACCGGCAAAAATCACGATTCCAATCTTGTCATTCTTCATCTTCTGCATGGTATTCACCATCAAATTCTTCGCTTCTACAAGACGGCTTGGATCAATGTCTTCCGCATTCATGGAATTGGAAACATCCAGCATAAAGATGACATTATTAAGCCTTTGATTGGTTTTAACTTCTTCCGAACCGTTCAGAAGGTCTATAATCGAAAATATCAGAAACAGCGTTCCCAAAAGATATAAAGCGGGAAAGAATTTTGTAAATCCTGACCTTTTTTCAAATAAGCTTTCATGAAAACGGCTCTCTGCAAAAATCTCCCTTTTCTTCTTTTTCCATTTCAAAAAACGGATCAGAAAGGAAGCCAGCAACGGCAAAAGCAGCAGCAAAAGTAAATACCAGTAATTTCCTAAAGACCAATTCATCAGCTTAAAAATTTATATAATACCCATCGCAGCAATGCATCAAAGAACAGCATTCCCAGCGCGATCCAAAGGAAGATTTTAAAATATTCATCATAGTTGTACAGCTTGGAAACTTTGACATCCGATTTCTCCAATTGGTTGATCTCGTCATAAACTTCCTCCAAACTGCTGTTGGAAGTCGCTCTGAAATATCTTCCACCAGTAACTTGTGCTACTTCTTTCAACGTATTTTCATCGATCGTCACTTCCGTTTCGGTAAAAATCAGATCCCCGAAAATATCCTGAGAGGTTGGCATCAGTGCAAAACCGTTGGTCCCGATCCCGATCGCATATACCTTTATATTATTATTTTTAGCCAGTTCTGCGGCCAGCTGTGGAGGTATTGCATTCTGAATATTGCTTACCCCATCGGTCATCAGGATCACCACCTTACTTTTAGCTTTGCTTTTGATAAGATGATTCACCGCCACAGAAAGTCCTTCTCCGATCGCTGTTCCCGGTTCAAGTCCTGCAGAATTAAGATTTTTAATTTCGTCAATCACCACCTGATGATCTGAAGTCACCGGTACTTTGGTAAATGCCTCTGCTGCATACGCCACTACTCCTATCCTGTCATTCGGACGCTTCTGGACAAATTTTACAGCAATATCTTTTAATGCCGTAATACGGTCCGGATTAAGATCTTTCGCAAGCATACTCAGGGAAACATCTATCGAAAGCATAATATCTACCCCTTTGGTATCATCTCTGTCCTGAGAGATCGTAAAAGTCCTTGGTCTTGCCATGGCAACGATAAGCGCTGAAAGAATGATATACTTCGAGAGTTTAAGCAGAACAAGCACCGCACGGATTCCTCCACTATCTTCCATATTCTGGACAGTGGGAACTTTAATTCCTTTCTTTTTCTTTCCGCCCGCATCTTTAATGAAAAGGGGAATGAACAGCAGGAAAAGCAGCAGGAACCACGGACTGTAAAATTCGAAATTAAACATCCTTTCTTAAATTTTCAAATTCTAAATCTTTTGATGATCTCTTCACAAAATCCCGGATGTCTGCAAAATCTTTTTCCATAGTCACCTGGTCCGGGAAGGTCTTGGCAAACTTTACAAGATCTCCTCTTAAGAATACATCTTCTACTATTTTTTCGTTTTCCTGAGAAATGGTGTTGTTCTTTTTCATGACGTCAATAAGATCGTCGGTAAGAAGAACATCTGCCGGAAGATGATACTGTTTGGCAATAAATGTTCTTGATATTTCTATTAATTCAACATAGAACGAACGGAAATTTCCGTCTTCAATGTATTTTTTCTTTTTCAGAGAATCCAGTTCCTTTAAAGTCTGATTGGTTGCAACTACCGGTGAGCTTTTAGATTTCCTGCCCCATTTGATAAACATAATGATCGCAATAATCAGAGCAATAACTGCAAGAGCTGCCAGAATATAAAATTTATAAAGTTCCCAGTAATCTTTAGTTTCAAGTTTCACCTCTTTATTATTCATGATATCATTGATCTGATCTGCCTTTTGGGCTGTATTGATCACATCAATTTCATAAGGAATGGTTTTCAAAATCTTCCCTCCTACATTAAATTCCAGTTCAGGAATGGTAAATTTTCCCTCGTCATAGACTGAAAACTCAATTTTTCTTTCGTAGAAATTCTGGTTCTGTCCAATACTATCCTTGATTTCCTCGAAATGGAAAGGAAGCAGCTCATTTTTAGGGGCTGCAACCACCTGCAGATCATGGACATTGTCAATTTTAATAATCAAGCGATTAACTTCACCCAAAGCAAGGGTCTTCTTTTCAAGCTTCGAAGACAATATCTGTGAAAAAGCATTTGCACAGATTAGAAAAGACAGTATGAATAATATTTTTTTCAATTTCAAATAATGGTGGTTAAGGCCGGAGCCTTTGTTATTTAGATTTATTTCTTCTGAAAATAATTATACAGCAATTTAGAATAATCCGCTCCTGTGCTGACATTCATAAAGCTGGCCGAACTGGTGGCAAAATCTTCTTCCAGAGCACGGACTTTCTGTTTCTGGGCTTCCGCGAAGGTATATCTCCACCTCGCATTGGAAGTATTGGCCCAGACTTCTTTTCCTGTTTCAGCATCATGCAAAAGCACATAGCCTACATCAGGGATTTCGTTATCTTTTTCATCATATATTCTCATGCCCAGCAACTGATGCTTTTTTGAAGCTACCCGGAGCATTTTGGAATCATAGGTATCTTCAAAATCCGAAAACAGAAAAACCAGAGATTTCCTTTTGAAAATCCCCATCATATATTCCATAGCCTTATCGATCTTTGATACAGCAGGCACGTAATCAGCCGTCAGAATATTACTGATGATAGAAAGAATATGCTTTCTGCCTTTCTGTGGTGGAATTACTTTATATACTTTATCTGCAAACAGGATCAATCCCACTTTATCATTATTTCCTGCCGCCGAAAACCCGAGACTGGCAGCAATTTCTGCTACATATTCTCTTTTCAGCTGACCTTTGGTTCCATAATCCATGGAAGCAGAAATGTCTACCAGAATCATCATGGTCAGTTCTCTTTCTTCTTCCATCACTTTTACGAAAGGTTCACGAAACCGGGCTGTTTTATTCCAGTCGATTCTGCGGATCTCATCGCCAAACTGATACGGACGAACTTCCGAAAACGTCATCCCCTGTCCTTTAAAAGCACTGTGATACTGTCCCATAAGCGAAGCTTCCGTCTTCTTTCGGGTACGGATCTCAATTTGCTTTACTTTTTTTACAATATCTTTTATTTCCATAAATGCGTTGCGGGTTGTGAGGTTCGAGTTGCGCTTCCATCTCCCATCTTCCTTACTTTCATCCTCTCACTTTTAATCTTTCAATTCAATCGAAACATTCAGCCATTCATTGTCAAATTTGGGGCTGTATTTCTTATAAAAATTAATGGCGGGTTCATTCCAGTTCAATACCTGGAAAACCATTCCGCTGTATTGGTTAGATTTTCCATATTCCAAAGTGGCATCAAACAAAAGTTTTCCGATCTGTTTCCCTCTCATTTTTTCTGTTACCACCAGATCTTCAAGATACAGCCTTCTTCCCTTCCAGGTTGAAAATCTGTCATAATATAGTGAAATTCCTACGATCTCATGATTCAGCTCGGCTACAAAAGCTCCCCAAACCGGAGATTTTCCGAAGCCGTCTTTTGTAAACTCGTCCAAAGTTAAAGTCACTTCATGAAGTGCCTTTTCATATTCTGCAAGTTCCCTGATGAGCTCCAGCATGGGAGCACAATCTTCCTGAACTGCTTTTCTGATGATCACTTCACTCATTACGGAGCTTGAATTTTTGCTAAAATTCTGTTGATGATCTCTTCTGATGAAATTTCTTCTGCTTCTGCCTCAAAAGTAAGACCAATTCTGTGTCTTAATACATCCTGAGCCAATGCTTTTACATCTTCAGGAATAACAAAAGCCCTTCCTTTCAGGAATGCATACGTTCTGGATGCAATCGCCAGGTTGATGGATGCTCTTGGTGAAGCTCCAAAACCAATATAATTTTTAAGTTCAGAAAGGCCATAGTTTTCAGGATAACGGGTGGCAAAAACCATATCCAGAATATATTTTTCGATCTTTTCGTCCAGATAAATCTGGTTGATCAGTTCTTTAGCATCTACAATATCCTGTAATGAGATCACAGGCTTGACAACGGGCTGATGAGAGGTAGAAACCATTCTCATCACTGTTCTTTCATCTTCAAAATTCGGATAATCGATCTTACATTTCAGCATAAAACGGTCGCTTTGGGCTTCCGGCAGCAGATAAGTTCCCTCCTGATCGATTGGGTTTTGAGTAGCCAGTACCAAAAACGGTTTTGGAAGTTTCATGGTTTCGTCACCAATGGTTACCTGCTTTTCCTGCATTACTTCCAATAGTGCCGACTGTACTTTTGCCGGCGCACGGTTGATCTCATCTGCCAATACGAAATTGGCAAAAACAGGCCCTTTTTTTATTGAGAAATCGTTGTCTTTAATATTAAAGATCATAGTCCCGACAACATCTGCAGGGAGTAAATCCGGTGTAAACTGTATTCTGGAGAATTGTCCGTGAACCGCTTCTGCCAGGGTTTTAATCGCCAAAGTTTTTGCCAGTCCAGGTACCCCTTCCAAAAGAACGTGTCCGTTCCCCAAAAGCCCCACCAAAAGGCGGTCTATCATGTATTCCTGTCCAATGATCACTTTGTTGATTTCCTGCCTCAGAAGGGAAAATAAGTAGTTTTTTTCTTTTACTTTTTCCGTCAACTGGCGGATATCTTCGGCTTGATATGTATCTGACATAGCTTTAATTAAAATAAGTGGTAAATTTCTGATAAATACTGGCATTAATCAACATAATGAATGCCATTTTTGAGTTAAAGTTTGTTAAATATTCCGGGATTAGTAAAGCACTCTGAGTGGCATAACAAGAACTTCACTGCACAAAATCAATTCATGCAGTGAAAGTTACGGTAATAATTTCTTATAAAACAGTATGTTAAATCAGGTTTTTTATAAATGCTCAATATTGCTTCGCAAGTCAATGGTCAATGATTCCATACTAGCAAAAATTCACTATTGACCATTCATCGTTCACCTCTATTAAAGTTTAATAATTTTAATGGTAAAAACATTTTCCGGCATATCGACTGTTTCTTCATAGGCTCCTACATTTATAAAATATTCGGTTCCTGCTGTAGTTGTGAATGTATAGGTTTCTGCAGCACCGCCACCACCGTTATCCATTGCTTTCACACACGCTAAACTGCTGCATGTCCCACTGTATATATCCATCTGAGGATCGTAGGTACTGCCAGCAGGCATTGTTATACCAACGGTAAATTGACCTCCGTCTCCGGTAAATTTAAACCAGGTGCCGTCATTCATTGCGTCGGCACACGAGGTGATGAATCCATTATTATTAGTAGCAGATACTGCGTCAATCTGGGTATATTCATATGGGAAAACTGATGCCAATAAAGCACCGGAACAAGCATCATTTAAAGGAACCGGAGGTATCGTTTTAAAAACTACATCCGCACATCCTGTAGATTCAATACCCGCCGAAACAGCACTTACTTTTAAATAGTAGTTGGTATTCGCATTAAGAGGAGCTGAGGGAGTAAAATTAGTAACCGTTACAACCTGCTGATTGATAACATCTGTACTTCCAGGGCTTGTTCCCACTGAAATTTTATAGGAATCTGCTGCCGAAACAGGGAACCATTTGATGTTTGGAGACAAAGGAACAGATTGGGCATTATTTAAAGGATAGCTCACTAAAGGACACGCAGGAGTAGATCTTGGCGTCAATCCTGAAATAGTGATGGCTGATTTATAATCAGCTCTTATTCCACCCGGAGGAACTGCAGGATCCACGATCATACGGTCTCCTTTATAATAAAGGGTTGAGTTCGGAGTATAGGGATAAACACGAAAGGCTTCGTCGAAATTATTAATATCAATGCTCTGAGAATTTTCCTTTGCAGCAATGACTAAATCATCGGTATTATTATAGGCAAATGGCGTTGTAAGAGTAACTTCTACTCTATTGTTATTCTTAACCACGGTACCTGCATATACTTGAGTCAGTTGTGAAACAGGAATCCAGTCTGCGCCAGATACGAATGCTGTCTTTGAAGTATGTCCAAGATAAACCGTCCAGTCTGAAGAATCAGAAATAGTTGCTGAAGGGTCTATATAAAATACAAGACCTGTGATATTCCCCGCAGCATTGGCATTGATTTCCTGTTTAGGATAAAGCTGCTGAACATAAGAATACGAAAAAAAGCTACTCACCGGTGCCGTACCGACATTTGTGCTTCCAATGTTTAAATTGATTTGGGCATTAAACATTAATGCTGTCGATAACAAAGAGAAAAGTAAAATTTTTTTCATCATTGATTAATTAATATTGAACATTGCGCTAATTTAAAGATAAAATTTTAATTTTTCAAACAAATGTGATTTTTCAATATGATTTACCAACACTTTAAACGAATATTTAATATATTTGTGATAAATACAGACAATATGTATAAAAAGTTATTTTTTCTGAATATTTTATTGGCCGGCCTTTTTCAGTCACAGACCACTCAGGTGAATGTGATCTCTCAGGCAACGTATTATGACGGCTATGCAGCCACGGTATCCGATCCGGTGCCGGCAGGTCTCATCAGGCTTTCCAATACAAGATATGCCAGAAAACTTACAGATGCCGAACTCAACTCCTTCAAAGCAAAAATTGCCATGAGGGTAACCATAGGTGCTTTGTGTGACAATTATGACCGCCTGGGAAGTGTTTATCTGTCGATGATACCTAAAAATCAGCCTACCTACACTTTAAGTGACACCAATGTGAAAAGAGTTGAAGTAGGCAGATACATCACCCCGTTTATGAATAAAAACCGCTCTCCTCTTGAAGTTCCCTATACTTATGATTTGAGTAATCTTTATAGTGTATTTCATGATACCGGACTGCGTAACGCTTATGATATGTATATGGAACTTGATGTCTTTGGAGTTCCTTATGCAGCACAAACCCAGGTTGCAGGCTGCTCCGGCAGGATTGATGTTTTTTCCGGAACCCTGAATTTCTTTTCAACAGATACAGGAGCCACGCCCACAGATTATAATAACATCGTTCCTATACTGACTTACAATACTCTTAATAACTATAACAGCACTAACGTTCCGGGTGAGACAGTAAGAATTGTCAACTTTAACCTTCCTAACGCTGTTACCAATGCCCGTTTCTACGTAATATCTACTCCACACGGAGCAAACAGTGGTGGTGAAGAATATGTAAGAAGACAAAACTACACGTATATAGATGATGTACAGATGCTCACCTATACTCCGGGAGGAATTTCCTGTGAGCCTTACAGAGTATACAACACACAGGGGAACGGAATCTATGGAACGGTTCCAAAAACCCTCAACGAATGGACCTCATGGAACAATTGGTGTCCTGGAAATTCAGTTCCCATCAGAGGATTTACACTACCCAATATCACTGCTGGAAATCACACGCTGAAACACACCATACCAACCGCCGTTTTTAATCAACAACAAGGAGATGTTTATTTATCAGTTTATATGCAGGGTAAAAGCAATGCAGCTTTGGATGTAAAAGATATTAAGACCGTAGACGTAAGCATATACCCTAATCCTACGTCTGATTTTGTGAATATAAAATCAAAAGAAGATGTTGTGTCGATAAGCCTTTTCAGTATAGACGGAAAAAAATTAGCTGAAACCCATCAAGAAAGCAGGATTGACCTGTCTCCTTACAGCACAGGGATTTATTTTGTCAATATCGTTTTAAAGGGTGGAATAACTTTCAAGCATAAAATCATTAAAAAATAAACATACAATATATCTAGATAAAGCCTAAACCATAATCACTATAAAATCATATTCAGATCACTTGAGTTTGAAAAACCATAAAAAACTCCTTTGAATAATCTTCAGAGGAGTTTTTTATGATTCGTAAAAACAGAATGGTATTCTGTTGTTTTTATTTACATTAAAACGATAAGAATTAACCTATTTTTTCACGATTTAAGAACATTTAATTTAATACCCTATCCAAAAAATTGTCGCTTCCAGTTTATTAGACTATTTTTGGTGATTAAAAAAAATTGTAAAATGAATTATCATTTTCAAGCACACAGACAAGTGAGAAAGAACCTTTTAGGGGTCCTGCAGAACACTTCCCACGAAGATCTTTTGCTGATTCCTGACGGCTTCAATAACAATATGTACTGGAATATTGCCCATACGGTTGCTACCCAGCAGCTGCTGCATTATTATCTGAGCGGAAATCCTTTCAGAATTGATAAATATTGGATCGAAACCTACAAAAAAGGCACTCTTCCCAACTTGAATGTACAAAAATCTGAAGTGGAAGATCTTGAGTTTTTACTCACCGAAACTTCAAAGATTTTGATGAAAGATTATGACGGCGACTTCTTTTCAGATTACACACCATACACCACAAGTTTCGGGATGGATCTGAAAAGCATTCAGGATGCCATTATTTTTAACAATATGCATGAGAGCCTTCATTATGGCTACATCATGGCACAGAAAAGAGCAATATTAGGCGAAAAATATTAATATTTTGATGAAGAAAAGTTGTTTTCCACGGTTCTTCCTTTTAGGTGCAATCACTTTTAGTTTAGTGAGCTGTTCTCCTAAAAATGAGACTGTAAAACCTCAGACGACCGACAGTCTTTCAAAACCGTCAGTGAGTAAGAGTCCGGAAATCCAGCAGCCTGACACGAAAAGCTCTGATCATTGGAAAGAAATTTTCGAGGCTCTTCCAAAAGAATGGACCATGCTCACCAAAGAAGACTCAAAGCAAATCATATATATTCCATGTGATTATCAAAACCAGAAAATACGTTTGAACCATGATGGAAAATATGCATTAGAGCATATCATTGGGCAGGATGCTTATTATTTTCAGATAAAAAATATAAGAAAAGACGGAAATACATACTTGTTTGAACTGCAAGAGGAAAATGCGGAAAAAGGACAAGAAAATGTACATTATACATTGGATATTAAAGACAACAACCAGGCAGTATGGGATGTTTATAATGATGAAAGAAAAATGGCAGGTATCACTACAACAGATTCTCGCTTTGACAGCAGATACAAAACAGTAGAAGAGCCGCCCTGCCTTGATTAAGTTTAACAACAGAAAAAATAAATTTTGACAAACGAAAACAAAAAAGACGATTTCATTTTCGGACTTCGTCCTGTAATAGAAGCCATTGAAGCGGGAAAAACGATTGATAAGATCTTTGTGCAAAATGCACTTCAGGGTCCTATTTATGCTGAGCTGAAGACTATTTTAGCTAAACATAAAATCCGTCCTAACTATGTACCGATTGAAAAACTGAACCGTTTTACAAGAAAAAACCATCAGGGTGTGGTTGCTTTTATTTCAGATGTTCCGTTTCACAGAGTGGAAGATCTTGTTCCACAGCTGTTCGAGGAAGGAAAAACACCGTTCTTGCTGATCCTGGACAGACTTACAGACGTGAGAAACTTCGGAGCGATATGCAGAACAGCAGAATGTGTAGGGGTAGATGCCATCATTATTCCTGAAAAAGGAGGAGCGCCTATTAATTCAGATGCTATTAAAACGTCTGCGGGAGCACTTTACAATATCAAGATCTGTAAAGAACCTAATCTTGCCCATGCAGTAGATTTCCTTCAGCAGAGTGGTATTTCTGTATTTGCAGCCACTGAAAAGGCTCAGAAACTGATCTATGACGTAAATTTCACAGAACCTTGTGCGATCGTTATGGGAAATGAAGAAACCGGAATTTCTAAAGAAGTGATGCACCACTCAGACGAAAAAATAAAACTTCCTATTGAAGGAAAAACACAGTCTCTAAATGTTTCTGTAGCATGTGGGGCCATTTTATATGAAGCGGTAAGACAGAAAATCGTTTCAGCTCCAAATCTTTAATCAGCCGTCAGGACATAAGTATTTTATCGTTCTGTTTTATGGTATCGTTATTGATGCACAGAACAGAAATATCAGTAAAATTTAAACTTAAAAAAATTAAAATGAAAAACGTAGCAGCATTAATGCTCATCTCATCTATAGCTCTAGTTTCTTGTAAAAAAGAAACAGCAACCATCACTAAAGTAGATCCTAAAACCGGAAAAACAATTACCGTAGAAGTTCCTGCAGATTCTGTAGCTAAAGTGGCGGAAAATCCAGCAATCAAAGATTCTGCCGGAGTGTTCACTCAGACTTTTAAACTGGAAAAAGGAAAGACCTACCCTCTTACCACGTACCAGAGAGACGTAAAAACCATGGAAGATCCTCAGGGAAAAACCATCACGGCAACCAACGAATCTACGGACGAAATGAATTTCACAGTGAACGATATCAAAGGGAATGTATATGATATGACCCTTAATCTTGTAGCAAAAAGAAATTCACAAAGTGCTCAGGGTAAAACCATCATCGTTGATACCAAGCAGGCCATTCCGAAAGAAGATGACCTGAAAATGATCTGGAATATCAACAAGGCGCTTACAGGAAACAAGCTGAACATGAAAATGGACACTAAAGGAAATGTAATTTCTATTACAGGTTTTGATGCCGTATATACCAAAGTGACCAATTCAGTAGGAACGCTGATCAAAGATGCAAACCAAAAAGCAAGCGTTGTAGCCAGTCTTAAAGAAACTTTCAATGAAAAGGTATTGAAAGATCAGCTTAATAAAAACTTAACGATTATTCCTAAAAAAGGAGTGAAAATCGGTGAAAAATGGACGACTTCCGAAAATGCTGATGCAAGCGGTAGTGTTAAAGTAACTTCAAACTATATCTTGAAAAGTGTAGGAAACGGAACTGCTGAAATTTCAGTAACTGGAGGAATTCCTAAAAAAACTGAGAAGAAAACACAGGGACCGATCACGCACAGCCTAAGCAGCGAACTTGCTCAGAACGGAACCATTAAGTTTGATCAAAGTACAGGATGGATCGCCAACCAGAATATCGATGTAAAAACAACACAGGTTGAGACTATTTCAGACGGAAAACAGTCACAGTCTATGAAAAGTACTTCCAAATCTTCTGTAATGGTCAATCCTTCTGCAAAATAATTGAATTAAAGACGTTTTAGGGTCAGAGAATTTGAGAGTGAAAGGGTATTAGAGTTTGAGAGGGGGTTTTTATTATTGATAATTACTTTCAGGATCATTTTGTACCCTTGAATTTTAAACTTCAGGCTTTAAACCATACACTTGAATTTAAATTAGAAATTATGAAGTACATTCTTGAGTTAGTACTCACCGCTATTATTATGTTCTTTGTCTGGAATATCCTGAGAAGGCTCTTTTTCAAAACTTTTTATAGTTATAGATTTAACAATCATAAGGACAATACGAACAAGCAGCAGGATATCAACAGCTCAAATAAGAATAAACAGAACCTCAACTGGGATGCAGAAACAGTTGACTATGAAGAGGTAAAAGAAAGTAAAGACAAAAGGTAAAATCCAAAGAAATAAAAGATAATAACCAGCATGGCTAAAAATAAAAACTTAATTTATATTGCAATTTCACTCGTTGTATTTATAGTTTTAGCATTTTTATACTCCACCCCTGTTTTTTCAGGAAAACAGCTTTTTCAGCATGATATCGTACAGTACAGAGGAGGCGCAAAAGAGCTCCTGGACTACAGAGCCGATACCGGAAACGAAACCTACTGGAGTGACTCCATGTTTGGCGGAATGCCAACCTATCAGATGGGAAGCCAGTTCAAAGGAGATATCATCAAAAAGATAGACAGCAACCTGAACTTCCTTCCAAGACCGGTTAATTATCTTTTCCTGCTTTTTGCAGGATTCTTCTTCCTTGGAATGGTAGCCGTCAGAAACTGGAAGTATGCCTTATTGGGCGCCACTTTCTTTGGCTTATCCACCTATTTTTATATTATTATTGCGGCCGGGCACAACGGTAAGGTCAATACAATTGAGTATTTCGCACCATTGCTTGCCGGAATTATATTAGTCTATATCAGAAAACAATATATCTGGGGATTCATTGCAACAACCCTGTTTATGGGGCTTCAGATTGCAGCCAACCACCCGCAGATGACGTATTACCTGTTTCTGGCGTTAGGATTTCTATTCCTATCCGAACTGGTAAGAGCGATTCAGAAAAAGATTTCGATGAAGCATTTCCTTATTTCATCAGGAATTATTGCCGCTTCATGCCTGATTGGTGTCGGGATGAATTCCCAAAGGATTATGGCCAATTCCGAGTACATCAAAGAAACTGTACGTGGAAAACAAATCCTGACCAATGACAGCCATACTTCAGGAGAATCAGGACTGGATAAAACCAGCATTTTGATGTGGAGCTACGGAAAATTGGAAACATTGAATCTTTTTATTCCAAGGCTAATGGGTGGCGGAAGCCAGGAACCTGAGGCCAAAGAAATGATGAATAAAGTGCAGGAACTTATCCAGGAAAATGTAGGTTCACAGGCAGAGATGGACAGAATTTCCAAAGGTTTCAACGGGGTAACCTATTGGGGAGACCAACCGGGAACTTCAGGGCCTGCCTATCAGGGGGCCGTCGTATGTTTCCTTGCTTTATTAGGATTCTTCTTTGCCTGGAAAAAATACCGTTACTGGATTCTCGGAGCTTCCATTTTGACCGTTTTACTGGCATGGGGAAGCAACTTTATGCCGCTGTCTGACTTCTTTATCGACTACGTTCCTTTTTACAGCAAATTCAGAGCACCATCTTCTATTCTGGTGGTTGTAGAATTATTATTCCCTTTGATTGCCATTATTGGAATTTACAGATTCTTTACCGACGAGAAACTGACAGAGGACTACAAAAAGAAAATCCTAATGTATGTAAGTGGTGGAACTTTAGGACTATTGCTTCTTCTTCTTCTTTTTGGAAAATCACTGCTTGGTTTTTATACAGATGGAGAAAAAACATATTTCCCTCCTTTCCTTTTAGACTATCTGGCTGAGGAGAGATTCAAACTATTCAGAATTGATGCAATAAAAGCATTGATCTACGTAGCGATTACAGCTGCAGTCCTTTTCATGACTATGAAAAAGAAACTGAGTCAGAATGTGGCTTTGATCATCATTGGGACGGTGAGTTTATTTGATCTGTGGACTGTAAACAAACGTTATCTGAATGATGAAAATTATGTAGACAAGATCTTTGCGGAAAACCCGTTTCAGACTGAAGGTTCAGATCTTCTGGCTGAAAAAGTTCAGGGAAATCCGAATTTAGAATCTATTTTAGCGAATGTCAACGTGAATAAAACGCTTGAAACCATCGCCGAAAAAGATAAAACGCACTATAGGGTTTTCAATAATATTTTAGGAACATTCAGCGAGACGAATACGTCTTATTTCAAATCTTCAATCGGGGGTTATCATGCCGTAAAATTGAGAAGATATGACGATGTGATCAATGAATATTTCCAGATCATGGATTCTGTAAAAGTACCGAATGTTCTTAATCTTCTTAACGCAAAATATTGGGTAATGGGCGGACCTGACAAGCCTCAGGCCATGCCGAATGCTAAAGCCAACGGAAATGCGTGGTTTGTGAGCGACCTTAAATTCGTGAACACACCGAATGAAGAAATCAAGTCTATCGGGATCATCAACAGTAAGAAAACAGCGGTGATTGCTGCATCAGATAAATCCTATTTCAGCAGCAAACCTGTTCAGGCAGATTCTACGGCGTTTATTAATTTAACCAAATATCAGCCGAACGAGCTTGAATTTAAGTCTCAGTCTAAAACACCTCAGCTGGCTGTATTTTCTGAGATCTATTATCCTCATGGCTGGAAAATGTTTGTAGATGAAAAAGAAGTTCCTTACATCAAAGCGGATTATCTTCTGCGTGCTGTACATGTTCCTGCCGGAAACCACAACATCAGAATGGTCTTTGAACCTGAAGTGATTGAAAAAGGTAAATGGCTGTCGCTTTTATGCTTTGGACTGTTTATCGCACTCAGTGGATTCGGAATCTTCTGGATGTACAAAAGTAAGAAAAAGATAACTTTAACTGAAGAAAAAGCCTAAAACGAAGTTAGCACTTAATACTCTTTATCCTTAACTCAAACCTTAATGGTTAAATTTAAAACATTAAGAATTATTTAAGCTGTTAAGACTATTAAGACTTAGATTCAAATCTTCAATTAATGGAACAAAAAAAAATACTGATCATCACCTATTACTGGCCTCCTGCGGGAGGTCCTGGTGTTCAAAGGTGGCTGAAGTTTGCCAAATATCTACCTGAATTCGGCTGGAATCCCGTGATCTACACACCGGAAAATCCAAGTTATCCCCTACTCGATGAAAGTCTTCTGAAAGACGTCCCTCAACATCTGGAGATTGTAAAAACCAAGATATGGGAACCTTATCAATTAGCTGAAAAACTGAATAAAAGCAATAAAAAATTCAAAGCCGGACAGTTTGATGTTGGTAAAAACCAGAGCTGGAAATCCAAGCTTTCGATCTGGGTAAGAGGAAACTTTTTCATTCCGGATGCCAGAGTATTTTGGGTAAAACCTTCCATAAAATTCTTAGAGCAGTACTTAAAAGAAAATAAAATCGATGTGGTGGTGACTTCCGGGCCGCCCCATTCTCTTCACATGATCGGTCTCGGATTGAAAAAGAAATTTCCGGATCTGAAATGGATCGCCGATTTCCGTGATCCATGGACAGAGATCTCTTATTATAAACATTTAAAACTTACTAAAAGCTCAGACAGGAAGCACCGTCAGCTTGAAAGTGCGGTTTTTAAAACTGCCGATATCACATTAGCCACAAGCTATAGAGACGCAGAAAACTTCCGGAAAGCTGGTGCCAATGCCGTTTGTATTACGAATGGATTTGATGAAAGCGATGCTTCGGCCACACACAATGTGACAGACGAAAACACTCAGGAAAAAGCCTTTACTTTAAGCTATATCGGGGTTCTTGAGCAGTTAAGAAATCCTGAAAACCTTTGGAAAATCCTTGATGAATTAGTAAAGGAAAATAAAGAATTTGCGGACCATTTCACCTTGAAGTTTGCGGGTAAAATTGACGATAAGATCCTTCTGTCCATAGAAAATTCAAACCTGAAAAATCATATTCTGAACCTTGGGTATATTTCTCACGACAAAGCCGTGGAAGAGATGGCCCAATCAGATCTTCTGCTGATCACCAATTTTCCAAATGAATCTTCTAAAGGAATTATTCCGGGAAAAATATTTGAATATCTGGCCACCGGAAAGCAAATCATCTCTTTTGGTCCTGATGAAGCCGATGTTTCAAGAATTCTTACTGAAACGGCTGCCGGAAAACATTTCAGCTACGAAGATTCTAAAGTGATTAAAGATTTTATTCTGGAAAAATTTGAGCAATGGAAAAAAGGAAGTCTTCTCGAAAATACTCAGAATATTGAACAGTTCTCAAGAAGAAATCTGACTAAAAATCTTGTTGAAATTCTATGATAATCTTAGTCGTTATCCTTGTCAAGGTTTTGAACCTTGACATTCTATGTTAATTAGCAAATTTTATAAGTTAAAATATTTATATTTTTTCAATAATTGTGTTGATATT
>NZ_JANZQH010000019.1:0-8821 GCF_025153485.1 Chryseobacterium pyrolae | reverse complement strand
CAATGATTAATATTTTAAAGATATTTTAACTATTTCAAATGATTTATTCTATTTGACAAACTTATCACATGGATATTTCCCCAATAATTATTTAGGTACAAAAATTAATAAAACTGTCCCGCAGTTCCGATTTTGGATTCAATAACTTCCCTCTTCAAGCTTCCCGACATAATAGAAAAGGAGCAGCTGAATGCGGCTCCTTTTCTATTATTCTGTGCTTTTTTACTTGTTAAATTTCACTGGTTGTCATCCCGAACTTCTGTTTGAATGCATAATAAAAATGGGAAAGATTTTCAAACCCGAGTTCAAGATAAATATCTGATGGTTTTTTATTTTTATGACGGATCAGATAATAGGCTTCCTCCAGTCTTTTTTCTTTAAGCCATTGTTTTGGGGTTATATTGAATGCTTTATTAAAATCACGCTTAAATCCTGATAAACTACGGCCTGTAAGCCTGGCAAAGGTCTCTACCGATACATTGAACATGAAATTTTTAATCATGAATTCTTTCAAATCAATCTTATGCGGTTCGGAGAAGTCAAAAAGCAGGTTTTTAAAATCAGGATTGCTTTGGAGAATCAATTCTATAGCTTCTTTCACCTTTAAAACTATCAGTCTGGAAGTCGCTGCTTTCGTTTTGTCAATATAGGGAAGCAACGAAACAAAGTAACCTCTGAAAAATTCATCAGATTCAAAAAAGAGCCTTTCGGTATCTGAAAATCTTTCATCTGCCGTAATTCTATTTTCTGCCGCATACTGCCGAAGCGTTTCCTGATCAAGTGTTATGGAAAGAAACTGATATTTCCCGTTCTTCGAAGGATGCTTTACCGTACGGATCAGTTGATTTTTTCGTACCAGAACCACCGTATTTTCTTTTATGATCATCCGTTCTTTGTCATGGAAAGCATGCGTTTCACCGGACAACTGAAAACCAAGAAAATAATCCGGAATAAATTCCTCATGTCCTCTGTATGTTTCAAAAGCGCATGAATACACCAGTTTATCGAATATGATCTCAAAAGTTCTCTCCATGATACAAATATCTGAAATTTAACCTATAACAGCAGCACCTGCTTCTGCAATCTCTTTATCCTGCTCAGGAGCTCCACCCGAGGAAGCTATCGCTCCTATGATTTTCCCTTCAGCATCTTTGATCACTACTCCACCGGCAACCGTTAAAAGTCCTGCATTGGAATTCAGCATTCCATATCCGTGAATATCTGCTCCGGCAATGATAGTCCCCATCACATCGCTATCGACCCCAAACATCACAGCAGTTCTTGCTTTTTTAACGGCAAAATCGATAACGCCATAAACACTGTCCAGTCTTGCTAATGTCATAAGGTGCCCACCAGTATCAACTACTGCAATGCTTACAGGGATATTGAAAGATCTGGCTTTTTCTGTGGCTGCCTGAAGTGATTTTGCAGCCTGATCATAATTAATATTCATTATTTAACTTTTTGCAGCCCATGCCTCGGCCTGAAGTTGTTTTACAAAATCTTCGGTTTCTTTAGGATGTACATTTCTAAAATTAGACTGATCATCCAATGCCACATTGACGATCACCTCGGCCATAGACTGAGGATCCAGCTGATGAGCAAGAGAATCGGCAACCCCATCGAAAGAAGATTCCGGGGTGAAATTCACTTGTGGATCATACCAGCGGAATATAGAATCTACCCCTCTGTCATTGAATCCGGTTCCAAAAACACCCGGATTGCAGGTAGCAATCTTGATGTTGAACGGAGCCAGTTCCGTTTTCAATCCTTCTGCAATAGATTCCATAGCATGTTTTGAAGCGCAATACGCTGCAACATACGGAACCGTCCATAAACCGCCCATGGATGTGATAAACACAATTTTACCAGGCTTCTTTTGTTCAATGAATTTTTTGACAAATCCCTGGGCAAGCTCTAATCCTCCAAAAACATTCACATCAAACATGGAACGAACCAGATCGATCGGCTGCTCAGCAATGGGGCCCCCTTCCATAATTCCGGCATTGCTGATCAGAATATCAATATCATACTTCTTTAAGATGTATTCGATATCTCCTGAATGGGTTACATCCAGTTTGTCTACCGTCAATTCTATTCCTTTTTCCTGGGCTTCACGAATTAAATCACTCATCTGTGGGTAAACCTGTGCGGTTGCGATAACTTTGTGTCCTTTTTGGGCGAGATCAAAAGCTGCAATTTTCCCGAAACCGCTTGCTGCACCTGTAATTAAAATAGTTTTGTTCATTTTGTTTTTTTTATTGTTACAGATACAAAATTGAAGGATTTTAAAGAGATACTTATTGGTGGAAGGTTCAATATTTTGTTGGTGAGAAGTTCAACATGAAACAAACTTATAAATATTTAGCAATAATGTTCAGCAAAATGTTCAAAGAAGTTTTTGTTTAATATTTTGTGGGAAATTATGTATTGATATAGTTGCCAGATTCTGTTATTTGGATTCCTGTTTTTTTAATTCCCGCTTTTGTTTATAAAAGCTTTTATCGGCAATGTAGATTGTCTTTTTTATTTCACAGTAGACCGTTTCTTTATTTCGATCGGTTAGCTGGGTCATTTTGACAATCTCTATCTCCTTTTCATTTTTTATTCTCTCTGCTATTTCCGCCAATTCTTCTTTTGTATAAATAAAATCTGCATAAAGATCAGTATGAGCAGGACGCCTAAAGTAGATTTCTGCAGATTTATCCCAAATAACGTATTGATGATCAGTAAGAGATATAAGCTGTACCATCGGAATAGGATCAACGGAGGAAAACATACTGCCCCCGAAAATGGTTCCCATATAATTTCTGTTTTTATAGCTGATCGGAAGCTTGATGGATATTTTCAGCAGATCCTGAGAGATATATTTGATCTTAGCGGTACTTCTCCGGTACATAGGTGATAAATTGAATCCCCATTTAAACAGCCTGGGTAATCCAATGACCTTACTTCCATATTGAGTTAATTTTTGGTAAAAAGCCATCTTTATTGTTTTAAATTATGAATAGTCTGATCTAATACTTGCTTAATTTCATCTTTAGGATAAAGTCTTCCTATCTGGGCCAGGCCAACCAGCATAGACAAAAGCTCCATTGCTTTCAGCCTGCAGTTTTTAATCTGCTGAAATTCTTTTCTGTCAATACCGGATTGTAGGATATCTATTGTATGGGTCAGTATGGCTTTATTAAATTCTTTTAATTTTTCACTCATATTTTCATTAAGCGAATGATAGTCAGAAGCTAAAGTGCCCGTTATACAAATCTGATTTTTATCAATAAGAAATAGGTAATAGCCGAACAGTCCCCGCAATTTTTCTTCTGCGGACAGTAATACCTGAGAATTTTTAAGATTCAGGATACGGAGTCGGTGTAATTCAATAATAGCCATACAGAGGTCTGCTTTGGATGGAAAATGATAATGTATTGAAGAGGTCTTTATATCAATCTCTTTTGCAATATCTGCATAACTAAAAGCATTGTATCCTTTTTCAGTCAGTAATTTGTTCCCGACTTCAATTATTTTATCTTTAGTTTTCATAAATCTATCTACTAATAGGTAGATAAAATTACATAAAAAATTTAAACCTTAAGATTTTAATTTAATAAAATGATTTCTGAACCATTATAATTTGCAAAAACTTGCGTAATTGGTGGGATTTTTGAATGTAAAATATAAACCAATCACACCATTGAAATTAATAACATTCACAAAAAAGGGGATTTACTGTCCGCAGGGGAAATTTTATATTGATCCATGGAGACCTGTAGACCTGGCGATTATCACCCACGGACATGCCGACCATGCCCGGTGGGGAATGAAAAAATACCTTTGCCATCATTATACAAAGCCCATCCTGTATCAAAGGATCGGGGTTGATATTGAATGCCAGAGCGTTGAATATGGTGAAACCATTACGCTAAATGGTGTAAAAGTCTCGTTGCACCCTGCCGGACATATTATCGGATCAGCCCAAATAAGATTAGAATACAAAGGATACGTCACCGTTATTTCGGGAGATTACAAAGTACAGGAAGATGGACTAAGTACCCCCTTTGAACTCGTAAAATGCAATGAATTCGTAACGGAAAGCACCTTCGGTCTGCCAATTTACAACTGGCTGGAAGTTCCCGATCTCAATAAAAAACTTCAAAACTGGGTCCTTAAAAATCAGGAAAATTCAAAAACCTCAGTATTCATAGGATATTCGCTGGGAAAAGCTCAGCGTATCATGAAAGCAGTGGAAGGCTTAGGAAAAATATATGTTCACAATTCCATTGGAAGGCTGAATGAAGCTTTTGAATCTGTAGGCATTACGCTTCCGGATTACAAGACGGCTGATTTTAAAGAAAACCCCAAAGAAGTACAGCATGAAATCGTCATTGTCCCACCCGCTTTACTCGACAGCAATATCATAAAAAAAATCCCGGATGCGGCAACCGCTATCTGTTCAGGCTGGATGCAGGTACGCGGAGCCAGAAGATGGCGCAGTGCCGATGCCGGATTTCCCATGAGCGATCATGCCGACTGGAAAGGGCTTCTGCAGGCCGTAAAAGCTACAGAAGCAGAAATCGTACACGTTACCCACGGACAGACGGAAATTTTTTCGAAATATTTAAATGAGATCGGCATCAAAGCGGATGTTGTAGAAACCCTGTTCGGCGAAGACGAAGAAGAGTCCGAAAAAGAAATCATTGAAAATCCGGAGCCATGAAACATTTTGCAGATTTGATCAACGCCTTGGAAACGACCAATAAGACCAACGCTAAAATAGAGGCCATCATCGATTATCTGGAACGCGCTCCGGATGAGGATAAAGTATGGTTCATTGCTTTGTTTACGGGCAAAAGACCCAAAAGGAATGTGAATACCAATTATATGAAAGAATGGGCACTTGAGATCACAAAACTACCGTTCTGGCTGTTTCAGGAAAGCTATTCTTCCGTGGGAGATCTTGGAGAAACCATTTCCCTGATCCTGCCTCCACCTTCAGAAACCATTGACCGTACGCTTTCCCAGTGGATGCTGGATATCGTTCAGTTAAAAGACAAATCAGAAACTGAAAAGAAAGCATTTGTATTACAGTCGTGGAACGGACTTGATTACACAGAGCGCCTTATCTTTAACAAATTACTGGGCGGAAGTTTCAGAATTGGGGTTTCCGATAAAACTTTGATCAATGCCCTTACCAAATTTTCATCTCAGGAATCGAGTACTTTAATGCATAGTCTGATGGGAAAATGGATCCCCGGGGAAGTTACATTTCAGGAATTGATTTCGGCTGAACATGTCAATCCAGACAATTCAAAACCTTATCCATTCTGTCTGGCTTATCCTCTTGAAAAAGAGCTTGAAGAACTAGGAAATCCTGGAGACTGGCAGATCGAATACAAATGGGACGGAATCCGTGGACAGATCATCAAAAGGAATGACGAAGTCTTTATCTGGTCAAGAGGTGAAGAGCTCGTAACCGATCAGTTTCCGGAAATTAAAGAGACCGTTCAGGCTATGAAAGGGAACTTTGTTTTAGATGGAGAAATACTTGCGGTAAAGAACTCTAATGTTTTAAATTTTAATGAATTACAGAAAAGATTAAACAGAAAAACTTTAACTAAAAAAATGCTGGCAGATATTCCCATTGAAGTGTTTGTTTATGATCTTTTAGAGTTGGAAGGCACGGATCTCCGTGAAAAATCTATAGCATCAAGACGTGCCATGCTGGAAGAATTATTGCTGAACGAGACCCCTCAAAATATTAAACTTTCTCAGGTTATTGATTTTGAAAAATGGGAAGATCTGAATAGCATAAGAGAAGGTTCCAGAGACATCAATAGTGAAGGTCTTATGCTGAAACAGAAAAATTCGTCTTATCATGCCGGAAGAAAAAAAGGCGACTGGTGGAAGTGGAAAGTAAGTCCGCTGACTATTGATGCTGTGTTAATTTATGCACAAAAAGGAAGCGGCAGACGAAGTGCCTATTATACAGATTATACATTCGCTGTAAAGAATGGAGATGCATTGGTAACCATTGCGAAAGCCTATTCGGGTTTGACGGATAAAGAGATCATGGAGGTAAGCAGATTTGTCAATAAAAATGCCATTGAAAAATTCGGGCCTGTTCGCACCGTAAAAGCTGAATTGGTTTTCGAAATTGCCTTTGAAGGCATCGGATTCAGCAGCAGGCATAAAAGTGGTGTCGCATTAAGATTTCCAAGAATTGTAAGATGGCGGAAAGACAAAACCGTAGACGAAATTGACGAACTTGAAGAAATAAAAAAACTGATCCAATAATTTGAAAGCATTTGACAATAGTGATGGATTCAAGGTCATTCAGCAATGGATGGCTGATAAAGGCATGTCTCCTTTCAAATTTCAGACCGACACGTGGCAGAAATTTGGAAGCGGATACAGTGGAATGGTCGTGGCACCCACCGGATTTGGAAAGACATTTTCCGTTTTTCTGGCTTTGGTTTCAGACTTTATGAACCGTCCTGAACAGTACAAAAAAGGATTGAAAATGATCTGGATCACTCCCCTGCGCTCTTTGTCTAAGGATATTGCCAAGGCGATGCAGGAAGCCATGGATGAGATTGGCCTCGACTGGACCGTTGGGGTCAGAAACGGAGATACAGACCAGAAAGTAAAACAGCAGCAGGTCCGGAATATGCCTGAAATTCTTGTGGTAACGCCCGAAAGTCTACATCTGCTTTTAGGCCAGAAAAATCACGCACGCTTCTTCCAGGATATGAAATGTGTTGCTGTTGATGAGTGGCATGAGTTATTGGGTTCAAAACGCGGGGTTATGGTGGAACTCGGTATTTCTCAGCTCAGAAAATATGTTCCGAAAATAAAAATATGGGGAATCACAGCAACGATTGGAAATCTTGATGAAGCCATGGATGTTTTAATTCCCTATGACATCAAAAAGACAAAGATTACTGCCAAAGAGCATAAAAAAATAGATATTCTCCCCGTTATTCCGGACGAGCTTGAGATTCTTCCGTGGGCTGGCCATTTGGGAGGTAAATTAGCCGATAAAATTGTTCCTATCATCCTTGATTCAAAATCTACCATCGTTTTTACGAATACACGGAGCCAAAGCGAAATGTGGTATCAGTTGTTACTGAATGCTTATCCGGATTTTGCAGGACAGATCGCTATTCATCACAGTTCCATTGATGCCCATCTCCGGATCTGGATCGAAGAGAATTTAAGTGCCGGAAAACTGAAAGCAGTAGTCTCCACTTCATCTTTAGATCTTGGAATTGATTTTAAACCTGTAGACACTGTGATTCAAATCGGTTCAGCAAAAGGAGTTGCCAGATTTCTGCAGCGGGCCGGACGAAGCGGGCACTCCCCTTTTGAAACCTCTAAAATCTACTGCGTTCCCACCCATTCTCTTGAACTGATCGAAGTCGCTGCTTTAAAAGAAGCTGTGAAACAGAAAGTCATAGAACCCCGTGAGCCTCAGGTCTTGTGTTTCGATGTACTGGTCCAGTTTCTGATGACTTTAGCTGTTGGCGATGGGTTTTATCCCGAAGAAACCTTTGAAAGAATCAGAAAAGTATTTGCTTTCCAGGAAATGACGGCAGAAGAATGGAAAAGCATCCTGGATTTCCTGACCATTGGAGGAAGTGTTTTAAAAAACTATGAAGAATTCCATAAGATCGTCATTATGGAAGACGGCCTTTACAAAGTAACCTCTCGTAAGATCGCCATGCTCCACCGTATGAATATGGGCGTTATCGTAAGTGATGCCATGCTGAAAGTGAAGTTTATTTCCGGCGGCTATATCGGAATGGTAGAGGAATATTTTATTTCAAAATTAAAAAAAGAAGAAAAATTTATTCTGGCCGGACGAACGCTTGAAGTCGCCATGATCAAAGATATGACCGTCTACGTCCGCGCTGCAAAGGGAAAAGCAATAGCTCCGAGCTATCTGGGTGGAAGACTGCCGTTGAGTTCTAATTTAGGTCATTTTTTAAGAGAAAAATTATCTCATGCCTTAAATCCGAAAGCATCGGAAAAAGAATTGAAATTTTTACATCCCCTATTAGCCAGTCAGGAAAAAAACTCCCACATTCCTAAAGAAGACGAATTTCTGGTAGAGCTGATCAAAAACCGGGAAGGCTATCATCTGTTCATGTATCCCTTTGAAGGTCGTCTTGTACACGAAGTTATGGCTGCACTCATCGCCTACCGTATTTCAAAACTGGCCCCGATTTCTTTTTCAATGGCCATGAATGACTATGGTTTTGAACTGTTCAGCGACAAAGAAATTCCTCTGCATGAGGAGCATCTGGATAAAATTCTGACCCGGGACAATCTCATGAACGATGTCATTGCCAGTATCAATTCTGCGGAAATGGCACGCCGGAAATTCCGTGATATAGCTGTAATTTCAGGAATGGTGATCCAGAATTACACGGGAAAACAGCGTTCCAACAAATCATTGCAAAGCTCAGCAGGACTGATTTTTAAAGTGTTGGAAGACTATGACCCCAATCATTTCCTTGTCAGACAAGCCTATACCGAAGTTTTCAATATGCAGCTTCAGGAACCCCGTCTCGTAGAAGCCTTTAAAAGAATTGAAAAATCAAAAATCATTTTAAAATATTCCAATACCTTTACGCCATTGAGTTTCCCTATCAAAGTTGACAGCTTAAGACAGACTCTTTCAAGCGAAAGCCTGGATGCGAGGATCAAACGGATGGTGGAACAGGCGAGGAAGAGAGGGTTTTAGAGTTTTAGAGTTTTAGAGTTTTAGAGTTTTAGAGTTTTAGAGTTTTAGAGTTTTAGAGTTTTAGAGTTTTAGAGTTTT
>NZ_JANZQH010000018.1:0-8970 GCF_025153485.1 Chryseobacterium pyrolae | reverse complement strand
TGGCTAAAATTAATTCATTTAAAATCAATCAATTATAATCTGAAACAAACATTTTGTCCCATTTTTGGTTTGAAGCCGTATTTAAGTAAACCAGAAAGTACATATTTTGCTAAGGCTAAAGGAATATCCAATTACCCTACTATTCATGAAGGGGACATACTAATAATTCGTGCGGATCTCTCTGTTGATGATGGAGATCTTGGTGTTGTATCATTCAATAATTCAAAATATACAACTAAGAGATTAGATCTAAAGAATAAAAAATTGGTTCCAGATAATCCAGATTTTCCTGAGATTATTGTGTCAGAGGAGGATATAGTTATTGTCATGGGTAGGGTTTTTGCTATAGTAAGAGAAGATCTAACTAAAAAAATATTTTAATATATGTTATAAATTCAACAATAAAGCTGTGGCTCCAACGAAAGGAAAAAATATAAGCTGAAAGAAAAAGCTGATTATTTAAAATGTTTTTCGGCTTCTATTATAGATTCTGGTCTTCCCACATCTATCAGAATGCTGTCATGTACAAATCCGTGGATATGTTCAGTCTGCATCAGGTCAAGATACTCCTCCATAACAGAAAACTTTCCAGTTCTTTTTATTTTTCCAAAGATAGCGGGGTTGATACAATGAACACCACTGAAGGCAAGAGCCTTAAATCCTTTGTTGAATTCCGCAAGCCTCTGCTCTCCCGACTGTACATTAAGCCAGCCTCTCAAAACCATATCATCATTAAAAAGCAGCTTTCTGGAGCTGTCTCTATCAGAAACCGCTAAAGTAGCGAAATCTTTTATCTTTTTATGGTATTCAACGAGTGCATTAATATTGATATCCGTTAAAATATCAGCGTTCATGATTAGAAAATCTTCCCCGTGATCGAGGAATTTTCTAGCAAAAATCAAGCCGCCACCGGTTTCCAGCAGTTCGTCCCTTTCATCTGATATTTCAATGTTGCATCCGAAATTACTGTTTTTCTTCAAAAATTCAACAATCTGATTTCCAAAATGATGGATATTGATCACAAAATCTTTTATTCCAAAGCTTTTAAGATAATTGATATTTCTTTCCAAAAGGGGCACGCCGTTGACCTTGGCCAGTGCTTTTGGATGATGATCCGTAAAAGGTTTTAGCCTTGTGCCTTTCCCGGCAGCGAAAATTAAAGCTTTCATATAGTATATAGGTAATGAGTGATAAGTAATGAGTAATTTCATGAGTTGAGTGACAAGTAAAAATATTACTTATTGCTCATTACCCATTGCTCACGTTTAGTTGGTGCTGCTCGTCGTGGTGAAGGCTTATTTCTATGCCTTCAGGATATTTTTCCTTGATGAATTCAGCGATCTTGATGGCAGAATATACAGATCTGTGCTGCCCGCCTGTACATCCGAAATTGATCTGAAGGTCTTCAAAACCTCTTTCCAGATAATTGTCGATATTGATTGAAATAATAGATTTTACCAGTTCGAGAAACTTTGGCATTTCGGTTTTGGTTTCAAGATACTCCTGAACCCCTATGTCATTTCCTGTCTGGATTTTGTATTCTTCAATTCTCCCTGGATTTAAAATTCCTCTGCAATCGAAGGTAAAGCCTCCACCATTTCCTGAAGAGTCCTTCGGAATTCCTCCTTTTTTGTACGAAAAACTGTGTATATCGATGTGTAACATTATTCTATATTTTTTAAAACCCGTTAAGGTTTATTAATATCAAAGCCATTATCTTTGCTTAGGCTGACATTACTAATACTATTTTTATGTACCAAGGCACCAATGTGGATTTTGGAACTAGTTGTTTAAAATTGTATTAATTTTTAATTTCACTTCTTCCAAAGCCAGCTGTTCAATTACTTTTTTCAGCTCAGGGTAATCTTTCATCTGTTCCCAGGATGCTGCAAACTGCGAAATATTTTTAATCCCTTTTTCCATACTTTCCATAAAATGATGCTTCCTCTGTATCAATCCTCTAAAACCGTAAGCTCCGAGTACCTGTATGAATCTCATTATTTGGACTGGTTTTATAGATTCTTTTAGTTGAGTCTTAGTTTCTGCATTTTCAAACTGACCAATATAATAATCAAGCATTTCGTTTTTGAAATCTTCCGGAAAATCAGCTTTAGCCTGAAATAAAAAAGAGATCACGTCATATATCAGTGGTCCTTCCATAGCAGATTGATAATCGATGAACGAAACTTTACGATCTTCATTCACCATAATATTCCTTGCTTGAAAATCACGAATCATAATTCCTTTGGGTTCAAGACTTTCAATAAGCTGGGCAATCTGTTTAAATTCTTTCAGTAAAACAGATTTACTGTATTCGAGCTCCAGAACATCAGCTACAAAATTTTTAAAATAATACAGATCATGGATCACGGGAAGCTCGTCATACCTTTCGTATTCAAACGTTTTTGAAAAGTCAATTTTCCCCTGAGTCCGGATCTGAAGCAGGAAAAGCTTTTCTAATGTTTGCTTTACCAATGTTCTTACGTTACCGGAAAGTCCTTCTTTTGTAATGACTTCTGAAAGAGTTTTTTCTCCGAGAAATTCCTGAATGTAGATTTTCCTATCGTCTGAAACAATAAAAATGTGAGGTGTATTGAGCCCAAGTTCAGTGAAGATTTCAGAATAATAAAGGAAGCTTTCGTTTTCCCTGATATTTTCATTGCTGGTGACAATGTATTTTCTGGTATTGGATTTGGCCAGGAAGTTCATCCTCGAAGAACCACTTTGAGCCAGCGTAACGAACTCAGAAGATTGTTCATCTAAATAATTTTCAAAAAATCGTTTTGCTTTCTCGGAATTCATAATATAGAAACAAATATACTAATTTAGACCCGAAAGTTTAGTTGGCACTAGAATGTTATTGGAATGGTATGATATCTTCTCTAAAATTGGAATATTTAACGAAGTGGAAATCTTGTTCAATTTTTGGTTTGAAGCTTTTACTCTAAAAATAACTTACTAATACTTAAATAAAAACAATACAACATCAATAATGAAAGAAGAAGAAGAAGAATTATAGACAAAACCCTATTATTACTTTCTTTTTCAATTAAATTAAAATTTGTTACTTCGAAGATCTTTGTTAATTTTCTATATTTCGCTATTCTATATAACATATTGATAATTAATAATATATAAAACATATTAAAGATGTAATTCATAATATTTTATTTTATTTTTTTTGCCTTTTTCTTAATAAAATAGCAAAATAATTATTAAGTTTAAAAAGGCATATTTTTATCTTTTCTAAAATCGATATTTTATAGTTCCGCTCAATAAAATTATCTTCCAACAAAATATTGCACGCAATTCGTCTGAAATCATGTCGTGGAATTAACGGATTTTTTTTAATCGAAATTAAAAATTCATTTCTGGCTTTATTATCTGGAAGGCCATCTAGTTCATTAATCAGCTGATAATACTCTTTCATAATAAAAAATACTAAACAAATATATAAAAACAACTTAAACAACAAAAACAACCAAATCGGAAATTTTGGTTAAATTTTTTTTTTCAAAAATTAGGAAATGAAAAAATATTGAAGATGTTTTTTCCGACTATTAATAAAGAATTTGACCGTAAGGGCAAAATATAAGCTCGTGAGCCTAAGGCGAACACCTTATATTATCCATATCCTAGGTATTATCACATTAATATATAATAAAAAGATTAACTTATTAATTACATATTATATTATTAGTGTGGGAGGAAAATGTTAAGCAATACGCCTAAATATGGGCTTTTTATATAGCATCCAGAGAAATCCAATGGGGGTATTAGGGAAATCCAGTGGGGGTAATAAAGAAATCCAATGGGGGTATTAGGGAAATCCAGTGGGGGCATTAAGGAAATCCAATGGGGGTAACAGAGAAATCCGATGGGGGTACAACTGTTAGGAACATTCACTGGGGGTACAATTGTTAGGAACATATAATGGGGGTATTATAAGTTTAACTCTATACACTTATCTACAAACCACTTTAAATAGTCATCTCCTATTACTTCTGCACTTAGCCTACTCTTGGTTATAACATTGATTTTTTCATATCCGTGTTCTTCAAATTTTGCTTTAATGTAAACTAAATGTTTTTCGCTTAATTTGCGTTTTTTCTTAATATATTTCAGTGCATTAGTAGCTCTATATTCATCATTTGACGAATATTCAATGAAAACAGTGTTCTTGGTTTCATATAGTTCGAAATTAATTGAATCTTCCTGAATAGAATATCCGAAAGAAATGTTTCCTATCTCATTAAGTTTTTTCTTAATTGAAGATAAGAAAACATCTAATTTTGATTTTTTTAGATAGTGATCAGCCAGGGCCAACTCAGCTACAAATTTTTTAATTTTTATGTTACCCCCATTCATTTTCCCAAACTTCTTTTTAATGTACAAGTACACATTGAGAGGCATTGGTGAAGATGATGAAAACAGAATGCTTCTGTATACCTTTGAATATCCATCAATATTATTCAACAACATATTAGCCGTAGGTTTTGTAATATAAAATCTTACATAGTTATCTCCTTTATTATAAATTGGAAGTTCAATAAAATTGGCCATCAAATATTCATTACCTGTGTTTGACTTGATTTTATGGTTGCCTAAAGCCTTTAGAACCTGTAACTGTTCATCAAAAACACTGTTATCTTTTACTTTTATATTTCCATTATCATTTAATGCCTTTGTAGGTATAACCATTTGGAACATGTTGAAATTATCAGCAAAATAATTTTCTTCTATAATTGCCAACTTTTTCCCTGATTCCAAAATTCTTCTCTTTTCTACTTCTTCCTGTCTAATGTCTGAAAGAGAAAGGATACGCCCATCTCTTATCATTAAATCATTTGACAAAATTTCTTTGGCCTCATTAACAGAAATCTTATGCACCTGGATATTCTTCAGCATTTCCATTATTACATAAATAATGCGGTGCCCAAAAATATTAAGCTTTTTCAATTGATCTACTCCTCCAAGAAAATCAATCAACTCGTTGGGATATAATGTAAATAGTTGTGGCTCATGTTCTTCAAAGGTTTTAATAACTTTTTCAGAGCTTGTATTATTATTTTTCTTTTTCATGTTCTTTTTCCATTAAATACTTTTGACTGTAAATTCTTCGTAGATAAGTCCCGCATTTATTAACGCCCATCTTATCTTTTTCATAGACATTTAGATACTTCCAATTAGTACCTTTATCATCGAAATGCTTTGCAAGTTTTTCGGGATTATCAACACTATTATAAAAGCCTGATTTATTTTCAAAAAACACATTGCATGTATAAACTTTTGTAGCCATTTAGATATCTGTTTTTCATATTAATATTTTTAGTATATTTGTGTCAGGAAAAAACATCTTTCAGATGTTAAGGGCTCTAATTTATTAGGGCTCTTTTTTTATCCCTGGTATTTTATTTTGTATTTGTTTTCTAGCTGATTAACAACTAAAATAAAGAACTCTTCTTTTGTAAATCTCCCCCCTCCTTTTTGTTTTTCATAAATAAAATTATAAATGAATTCCCGGTCAGCTTCGCTTATCAAAAATGAAGTGCTTACTTTAACAACACCTTCAGTAGCTGTAGATTTTCTCCCTCTTTTTGTTGGGTTACCAATTTCTTCAGGGCGTTGTTTTACAGGGAAATTTTCACTTAAAAGCTGAATCCCTTCTCTGACGGCCAAGCTTTCATTAAAATGATAATTTTCTACACTTTCATTAATTCTAATAAAAACAATCTCTTTAATAAAGAGGACTAAATTTCTATCAAGCGTAAACGAAAAAGAGATATTGTTTTCAGTGGAAAATTCAACCCCTTGCTCTTGTATCTTCTCAGCAGTTTTTTGCAAATTAGACCCTGCCATTTTTAAACTTCCAAGACCTTTAATTTTTGATTTATTTTGCATCTATTTTGATTTTCATTAATAATTCATCTGTTAATTTTCTATAATCCATCGATACAGGTGAAAAAGGCTTTAAAAAGACCGCTGATTCACCCGTATTAATGCTTGTTCTGATAAAAGCATTCTTTCTTACATAACTTTTGAAAAGCAGACTTGAAATTTCACTTTCAGAAAGTTCTCTGTAAGCTTCTTTAAAGTCTTTCGTGTTTTCTTCCACTTTTGCAAAGAAAAATCCTAAATACTGTGCTGTTAGCTTTTCCCTCTGCTGTAGCTCATCAAGAGTAATAATTAGAGTAGTGAGACCATCTAAGGTAAAAGCATCATAATCTACTGGAGAAATTATATAATCAGAAGCAAAAATAGCTATTTCCCCAAAACCAAGATCATCATTAATGGGTTTGGGAGGACAGTCAATTAAGCAAAAATCAAAATCTTTCTCAATTTTCTTTAATGGCTTTTTCAGACTATCTCTTTTTAAACTTTTTGTTGAAAGTTTTAATTTACCGGAAATCACAGAAACATTCTGATGCTTTCCTCTTTCTGCATACCGTATAGGTTCTACAGAGTTTAAAAATTCTTCGACATTATACTCTGTTTCCTTATCTACGTCATACCCCAGTGATAAATGACACTGAGTATCAAAATCAATAACAAGTACTTTATAGCCCAATTCGGCCAAAACTCCCGATATATTTATTGTGCTGGTAGTTTTTGTAACTCCTCCTTTTTGTGTAAAAATTGATATAGTTTTCATACTACTTTAAAATTATTTTAGATTCATTTTAAGTTCGTTAAAAAGGCTCCGGAAGATTGTGACCCCATCCGGAACCTGGAACCTTTATCGAATTATTATTATAGTTTTGAAATGTCTTTTTTGGCTTCAATTAACGTTTTTCCAACATCTGAAAGCGCATTTATTAATTTATTTTTATTTTCAAAGAATTTCTTCTTTTCCTTCTCAGCATCTATTAATTGCTTATTTAAAATCATAATTTCAGAGTTTTTATCTGAAATTGTCTTCTCAATTTTTAGATATTCTGAAAATAATCTTTTAATGGCTTTACCATTATTGGTCATTTTAAACTTATTAAGGATCATTTCAAAGTTATCCTTATCAACTTCTGACATATCTTTTACATAGATAATATCAGGTCTTGTGTTAATCCTTGCCATTTTTATTTTGGTGCTTATCAATAACTTTTCGCCAATCTCTTTTATCAGAGATTTCTTTAGGATATTTTACATTAAATAAATAATCAAAGAGCATAGGCTTATGCGTGTTATCCATATTGAGAACTACTGACAAAATTGCTTCAGCTGGATCTGCCCCATCATTAATTTTCCCTTGTAGTTTGTTATAGTAATAATCCCAGCCAAGTCTTGAATCCTTGAAAGCAATTTCAAAATCATCTTTACTCCAATCCCAGCAAAACAAAACAGTGTAATGCATAATTTCTTCCCCTGTTAAATCTTCTATTTTCATATTAGTATATATTTTAGTTAGTGGTTATATTATTATTTGTACAAATTTAATATAAATATTAATTAGTAGTTATAATATTCTTGCTTTTTCTTTAGCTTCCTTTATTTCATCCTCTGTCCAGTCTTCCTTTATCATTTTTTCAAAATCAATTTCAGCAATTTTTATTTCAGACTGTAATTTTAGAAGATCGTTTTTTAATCGTTCCTCTTTCACCAAGAGGCGTTCAATATCATCTGATTTGTACTTTACCGGAGATCCTGCCCAGGGTAAATATTTACCATAATGTTTCATATAAATTCATTTTACAAACATACAATATATATATTAATTAGTAGTTATATTGTTTAAAAATTTTGTATCCACATTGTTAAGAACATCAAAAAAAGAATTAAAATTATTGCAGGTACTGGGTGCAACAGATCAGTATGAGGTTTAATAGTGTTTTTCATAATATTATATTTATTAATTAGTTGTTATATTTTTTAATAACCCTATTTAGGTTCTTACTTTACTAAATAGCTTCAAGGAATTTTTTTGCTCTTTTAGATTCTAAAAAAGCATTTCTGATTGCAGTTTCTCTCTCTTGACTATTATGATTTGCCCAAGATTTAAGATAACGTACAGAATTTATAAATTCATTTAATATACCGAACTGTAAGCAGTTTAACATAGCTCCCATTTCGGCTATAAGTTCTTCGAATGAATAGCTCTCTTTATCTTTATGTCCCGCTAAAGTTCTATTAAGTCTATTACCATTACCTGTCCAGTGAATGATCTCGTGAAATAAAATCGAATAATATTTAGATGTAGAAACAAAATATTTTTTTTCCGGCATGAAAATATAGTCTAAAGCTGGAGAATAATATGCAGTAGTATCAACCCCAAACCTCAGATCAAGTTCTCCCTTTGTAATAATTTTTGAAATAAAGCTTTCACAGTTTTGAAGTTCTTCAAGTTCCTTTTCTTCAGGTTGATCATCAATAATATTTAAATTTAGATCTGAAAGATTTTCTATGAACTGAGAATTAAAAACGGTATAGTTTTTTAAGCAAGGAATTTTATTAATCTTATTTTGTTGTAGTTTTGTCATTTCTTTAACTTGATCCTGAGTATAAGTTTTTCCAGTCTCAATATGCTTGTAAATGAAACTAAAAAATTCAATTACACAGCCTTTTGCACCTTTTTGAAGTTTTCCACCTGCTTTACTTATACTATTAAAAGTGGCGTATTTTGCAGAAGTAAAACCGTTAGCTATTGTATCTAAAAAAAGGGCTACCATATTAAAGCCTTTGTAATTTTGTTCGGTAAAAAGGTTGCAGGGATATGCACTTTCTAGTTTTGTATATTGTTCCCAATCATTAACATTTACTTTGTCTAGATTTTCTAAAATTTTGCTGATAAATTTATCTTGTTTCGTTTCTGTGGTCTTTGATTGTACTTTTCTGTATGCTGTTTTCATAATGAATATTTTAATATTATAATTAATAGTTAGTAGTTATATTGTTTAAAGGGTTAAGATTTTAAAATGTTTGTATGCTTTGGTATTCGAGGACACTTGACTTTTTCTAAAGTGGCAGATGCCGTAGGTA
>NZ_JANZQH010000017.1:0-12146 GCF_025153485.1 Chryseobacterium pyrolae | reverse complement strand
TTGGGTTCAAACCAAAAATAGGACAAAATGTTTGTTTTAAGTCGTAATTAATTGATTTTAAAATATTTATATATAATTTTAAAATTAAGATTTATTAAATTTCATATCAAATAGTGATGATTGAACCCACTATTCATACAAACATCATAGTTCCACCAATGATTAGTAAAGCCCTTACCGTGGTTTTTAGGGTTAATGTTTCTTTAAAAAATAATATCTATAAAATTACGGCTATTGGCTTCAAACCAAAAATGGGGCAAAATGTCCACTTCGTTAAATAATTTGATGATGAGAACCCAACTATTTCATTGCAAACAAAATAGTTCCGCCAATGATTAATAAAGCTCCGATTGCTGTTTTTAACGTTAATGTTTCTTTGAAAAATAATACAGATAAAATAATGGCAATAGCCACACTTAATTTATCTACAGCGACTACTTGCGACACTTTTCCGATTTGCAGTGCTTTAAAATAAAACAGCCACGATAATCCGGTTGCAATCCCGGAAAGAACAAGAAAAATAATATTAAATTTTGACAGCGAACCTATATCTTTCGCTTCACCTTTTATGAACACGATACTCCAGACCAATACAAGGATAATCACAGTCCTTATCCCGGTTGCGAGGTTAGAATTGACATTGGAAACTCCCATTTTGGCAAAAACAGCTGTAAATGCAGCAAATAATGCCGACAACAGCGCATAATAGAACCACATATTTCTTATTAATTTAAAAAGTTTTAACCAAACCTATTCCCACACTTTTATTCTGATAAAAAGGCATTACCATCGTTGCTGTATTTTTATTTTTTCCACCCAGCAAATTATTGATTTTAGGATATAGCCAATAAGCTAATTCTGTTGAAAGTATCCCAAAACCTGCTCCAGCAACTACATCCCCTACCCAATGTTTATCATTCAACATTCTGTAAACTCCTGTAAAAACAGCGAGAGAATACCCTGAAACTCCCAGCCAGAAGTTGGTATCCTTATATTCCCTGAACATAAATTGAGCCGAAGCAAATGCTATGGCCGTATGACCTGAAGGAAACGACAGATTGTTGGACCCATCCGGTCTTTCTTCTTTTACAATATGTTTTAAAGGAATCGTGATGGCCGATGTTATCAACATTGACGTTCCGTAAATGATACTTCTGTCTTTAAAATTATGCTTTCCCTGCACTCCTAATGCATTTAACCCGTATACCAAAACGGCAGGCGCAAACTGACTATAACTATCCAACTTGATATGATCAGGTTTGTGCTCATTAATTTCGTCTCTGGTGGAGAAGTTTAATTGCTTCAGACCATTTACGGACAAGCTGGCAACTCCGTAACTAATAAGTGCGGCAGGAATGATTAAGCTTTTATAATTTAGATGACTTTTTCCAGTATTCAACGTAGCGATACTGTCTTTTTGGGGCTCCTGAACCTGAATGGTATCATTGCCTGTTTGCGCAGTCATTTTTCCACAAGCAAAAATTAATACGAAAAGGCGGAATACTATTTTTTTAGTGAATTTTGACATCTTAGTAAGTAATTAATTGATTTTAAATTTATTCAGAATAGATCATTAATTGAATATTCACTTCTTTAAACTTTGCAAGAACTTTTTGACCGTAGTCTGTGTAATATTCATGATTTTTCAAGAAACTGAGGTTCTTTTGCAGCCATTCTTCATCCGTATAAATAAGGCCGAGATATTTTTCAAATTCTTGTCTTAGCGCTTTTTCATACTTTGAATAATTGGGTCGTGTCAAATGATATAAATCTGCATCACACAGCACTTTTTCTAGTAAAGAAGATGGTTTTGGGGGATATTTTGTAGAATCAATACAGCTTAAAACAGCATCAATAAAATCTTTTTCGCATCCAAAATTTTCTAAGAAATTCTGTGCTATTTTTTTACTTTCCTCTTCATGACCAATATAAAGATTCACATATCCGCAGTCATGAAACCATGCTGCCACCTGTAAGACAAGCATTTCCTCCTCCGAAAGGTTACTTTGCGCACCAATTTCCCGTACCGCATTTACTACATCATAAGTATGCCCCATACAGTGAAAAGAAAAATCCTCTGAAAGATTTTCTGAAAGAAATAATGTTACATAACTGCTTACAGCTTCTACCAAATTATCCATGATCACTGTTGAGTTTTTTATTAAAATTTATAACTATAGCCTAGTCTTACAACTTGAGTTTCATAATAATCATCACTTGTATAAGCAAATCCATTTCCCTGTATTTTCTTCTTAATTACCATTGTATTCAGCAAATCTGTAGCGTTTAATAATATTTCTCCTTTTCCGTTTTGGATCGATTTTTTCACTCCCAAGTCCATTGAAAACCTTGAACCAATTTTCCCTTGTGGAATAATATCCGGAGCCAGATAAACAGCTGTCAATTGTGTATCAAACCCCTTAGAAAGCTTAAAAATGTTATTCAATTTTACATTTCCAGAAATAGCTGTTTCCCGATTAGCAGAAAATATATTGGGTTGTGGATAAAGGTTTCCCACCGAAAAGGCATCAATCTGATTTCTGTAAACATTTCCATTGATATTAAAAGAATAGGCTTTCGAAACTTTCTGATTCCAGATCATTTCCAGCCCTGAATTATAACTTTTTCCTGCATTTTGAAATACTGCATAAATCAGGGTACTTTCAGGAACAATACTTGAAATTCTGGTGATCGTCCCGTTGGCAAAACGATGATAAAGAGCAGAATACAGATGCCCGCTATCCCAATTATATTTGTGTCCAAATTCAATCGAATTGGTAAACTGGGGTCTTAACTGTGGGTTTCCGACTTTAATGATTTCAGCATCATCATATTTTGGGAAAATCCGGATATCAACTTCATTTGGCCTATCAACTCTCCTATTATAAAATACGGATAACTTGTTGTGATCGTTTAATTTATAAGCCAGTCTCAGGTTTGGGAATGGTTGTGTATAATTATAGCTGTCACTTTTGTACGTCGGATGATTGGGATTCACATCATACTGAATTTTCACATATTCCAGTCTTACCCCAAGCTCGGCTTCCCATTTTTCGTTTTCGAAAATATAATTACCATAAACAGCAGGAATCAACTCCTTATAAGTGGCCCAACCTCCTGCATTGGTATCCAAAACAGAATTTACACCCGGAATAAAATTCATGTCCGTAGGAATACTTCTGTTTCTAACTTTAATTCCGGTTTCAATGCGTCCGTATTTCAGAGGTTTCACATAATCAATATTAAAATCATAAACCTGTTCGTCAGACAATAATTTAAAGGCATCTGTTCCGGTTGAAGCCGGCAAATAATTATCGTAAAAATATTTCTCGTCTTCTCTGTGGAATGTGTAGTTGAATCCGATATTCAATACATGTCCTGCCTCTTTGAACTTATGCTGATAAGAAGCTGTTGCCATTATTGTGGTTTTCAATTCATCCTCCAAAAACTGCCAAAGACGAAGACGTTGAGATAGATCTCCGTTAAAAAATGGTTGGTCTCCACGATCTATAATTTTCTCACTTCCATAAAGCCCAGAAAAGGTTAAAGTATTATAAGAATCTATATTCCAGTCGATTCCTGCTTTTGTAGTAAGATAATTGGTATTTCTGTTTCTTTTTAGTTGTGAATTAATGATCGTTCCGTCGTCATAAGTTCGGGTTACAAATTCATTTTTATTAAGCGTTTCCGTATATAAATTATCTGCCTGGAGGAAAATATTAACCTTATCTTTTCTATAGTTAAGCGAAACCGAAGGATTTATTTTTGGTGTAATCGTATATTGAGGTCTTACCGTTGGCAAATTTTCTTTTCTTACCCAATAGGAACCTGTACCATACGTAAAGCCAACTTTCCCGTTCCAGCCGTTCTGTTTATTTTTCTTCATAATAATATTAATAATTCCGGCATTTCCATTCGCATCATATTTTGATGAAGGATTGTTGATGATCTCAATTTTATCAATCGCAGAAGATGGAATATTATCCAGTCCGCTTTGGCTTCCAAAACCAGTTAATGCAGTTTGTTTACCATCAATTAAAACAGTTACTTTATCGTTACCGCGCAGTTGCACTTTTCCATCCTGAACAGTTACTCCAGGAAGATTTTGCATACTTTGCAAAACCGAACCTCCGCTTTGGCTGACATTATCTGCCACAGAATAGGTCTTTTTATCAAGCTGATTGCCGATCTCATTCTTTTTAGAAGCTGTTACAACAATTTCTTCAATTTTTGATTCTTTTTCGCTTTCAATGGGGTCAAGTTCGATGGGAGGAATCTCTAGAAATTCTGATAGACTTCCTACAAAAAGGGACTGTGTCTGCCTTCGAAATCCCGAGAACGAAAATTCCAATTGATAATTTCCAGGTTTGATTCCGGCTAATGAAAACCTCCCTTCTTCATCGGTTATCGTTCCGGCAACAAATGCAGTGTCTTTCTCGGTTTTTGCTATCACATTTACATATGACAATACCGATAATCTCATTCTATTTTTTACATTTCCGGAAATGGTAACAACAGCTACCTGTGCAAAAGCCATTGAAGAAAACAACAGCATTATTAAAAACGGTAACAGCTTGATCCTATTCATATTTATTAAATTTAGTTTTTGTTTTCCTTTAAAAACATCCCTTTATTGTCGAAAATCAGATCTTTTCCGTTTATTTCTGCTTCATAGATAAGAATACCTTTTGCATTTGTAATTTTCGCGGCTTCTTTTATTTTCTGATTGGGGTAATTTTTAGTGATATATGCTTTGATGGGTGCAGAAAGAGAATTGATACTCATCTCTGTTTCTGTTTCAAGAATGTTGCCTGAAGGAGTGATCACAACAGAAGTTTCCGTTCCGTTTACTTTAAAACCTGCTTCATAATTACCATCTTCTTTTACCCATTTTACCTCCTTAACCGTTGGAAATTGTTTTTGAAAACCTTTCTGGGCAGATGCAGGAACATCTTTCTGTTGAACTTTTTGAGCATTAACAAAAGCTACTGCTGAAATCACTGTCAATAGGAATGCTAACTTTTTCATTTTAATTAAATTTTTAATTTGTAAGGCAATATTCAGGAATGATTTAGAAGAAATTTTGAATTTTTAGTTTTGAAGATCTAATTCTTTCTTTTGCTTTTGATGTGATATAATAATCATCAGAAATAATAGACCTAAAGAAATCAATGAAGCGTATAGTGTACTGAGATTTAATCCACCTTTTAAAATAGGTTTAGTAAGAAAATCTCCGAAAGTTGCTCCAAAAGGCCTTGTAAAAACAAAAGCGACCCAAAACAACAGAACATGATTGATCTTTGTAAAATAATGAAGCAGAACAACAATAAGTATGATAACACCTGTAATCACAGCTCCTGCTAAATAGCTATATCTTAAATTATCACTCAGGTAATCTCCAAACGCTGTTCCCAGACTGTTGGAGAAAAGAATAGCCATCCAGTAAAAAATCTCTTTATTTCTTTCAAAAACCGGATATACTTCAAGAGTATTATATTTTTTATACCATAGAAAAAGTGTCGTCTGAAGACCGCTTACCAGTATTAAACTACCCAATAAATATCCGATTTTCAGGGTTCTGTCTATAAAATCAGAAATTTCCGTTCCTAATGTGGTTGTTCCTATAATAACCAGCCAGTAAATGACCGGAATGTATTTTTTTACATTCAGCTGTATTGTAATAATAATGATGAAAAATAAAAGGGTAATTCCTATTCCAACAGCGTAACCAAGATTGAGCGTCATAGAGATAAAATCTCCTAAAGTTTCTCCCAGTGTCGTTGCAGTTATTTTCATCAGCCAGAATAGAAGGGTTACAGCTGCTACCTTATTTAGCGTTTTCATATTTTTCTTACAAATTTGACATACAATTTTGTAGAAATTTAGAATGCTTATTTTCTGTAAAATTATTTAGCTTTCATTTTGCCATTTTTAAATCCTACCCTCGCGGGTCTGATAATATGAAATGTTTAACTCTTTTTCTATAGTCAATTTATTTTTTCAGGATTTTGCTTAAGATTATAAATAATGGCAGGAATATGATGCTTGTCGATATTAATTTCCATTTTCCCGGGGATGCTGTAAAATGATCTGTACCGATGATAAAAACAATATTTTTGAACTATGGTTTTCTCTTGGCGGTCGCAATGAATTTTCCTAAATAATAATTTTAATTTTTATAATATGACAGAAAAAATATGCAGCCTATTTTCAAATTTATAACTGATTTTCCATTGATGAAATTTGCAAATTTCCCTAATTATAGCCAATCCTAAACCACTACCTTTATGATCCGCGGAAAGCTTTGAAAACCTCTTGAATAAAAGTTCTGTATTCAATTTTTCTGTTCCGGAATTAGCAACCTCAAGCACACAACTTGTTAGTTTTACCGAGATTGATCCGTTAGGGGAAGTATGCCGAATTGCATTTAGTATCAGATTATTAATAAGGACTTCCGTTAAACCGCTGTTTCCGTTTACTTTTATATCAACAGAAATATTTTTATCAACAGAAATATTTTTTTGATCGAAATGCTCCTGTAAAATTTCCATACTTTGATGTAATAAGCCATCAAATCGAATAATTTCAGTGTTATCAAACTGACTATTGTCAATTTTGGCCAGTAACAAAAGGTTTTTATTAATTCTGGAACTTCTTGTTAAAGCCCTGTTCATTTCTTCAGCAATCTGATATTGTCTTTGTGTAAGATCTTCGCTTTGCAGTAAAATATCCAACTTGTTTTTCAAAATTGCTAAAGGAGTCTGTAATTCGTGTGAAGCATTTTCGGTGAATTCTTTTTGAGTTTTAAAAACCGAAATATTGTGCTCTATTAATTTTCTTAAAGATCGGTTGAGTTCTTCAAATTCTGTTATTTCAGTTTTATCAAATTCGATTTTTGTCTGGCTGTTGAGATTAAATGTTTTCAGCTTATCCAAAGTATTTCGGAATGGTTCCCAGACTGAAGCCGAAAGCCTTTTGTTTAAAAACAATAAACCAACAACGATAAGAAGAAAGAAGAAAATGGTAACTAAAGCAATGGCAGCAACGGTTTCCTGAGATTCTTCAATATTGGTTTCAACGGTAAAAAGGAAAGGCTTTTTATTAATATAAATCACTTTCATTAAGCATCTATATCGTTCTATCTCAGGTTGTGATACAAACGTTTTCTGCTTTTCTACAGTAAAAAACACATCTTTTTTTGCACTATTGGATAATGCTTTTTTAATATCGGTTCCCGGCTGGATCTGATTCCAAAGCACTAGACTTTTCTCCAATTCTTGATCAGAAAGCTTTAAACTATTAAATTCATAAGCAGTCTTTTCTGCAATTGTTCCATTATGTTCATCCAATTCACCTTTCCAAATGGTATCAACTACAATATAATATACAGGAATACTAATGACCAGAATGATAAGGACATAAATAATAAATGGCTTTGTAGTCTTGCTTAATAATGGTTTCATAGGTATTTAGTTACTTTCCCATTTATATCCCGTTCCGTACACAGTTTTCAGATAATGATCACATCCAGCATCGTATAATTTTTTTTTCAGATTCTTTACATGTGCATATACAAAATCATGATTGTCTAGCATATCTGCAAAATCACCGGACAAATGTTCTGCTAAAGTGCTTTTGGAAATTACCTTATTTTTATTTCCTATAAAATAGATCAACAGATCGAACTCTTTTTTGGTAAGAGTAATGGTCTGATGATTAATTGAAACAGTTTTTGCTAAAAGATCGACCTCTACTTCATTCTGCCTTACAACATTTGAATTGTTAAATTGCTTTCTGCGGATGATCGAATAGATCCTTGCCATTAATTCGGAAAGATGAAAAGGTTTGGTAAGATAATCATCAGCACCTAGTTGTAAACCTTTTACTTTATCATCTAAAGCATTTTTCGCAGAAATAATGATAACACCATCTTGTTTATTTTGCTTTTTCAATTCTTCTAAAATAGTAAGTCCGTTTCCATCTGGAAGCATGATATCAAGCAGAATACAATCATAATTAAAAGTCTCTATTTTGTCCATTGCATCACTAAATGTCGTTGCAAACTCACATAAATAGTGTTCTCCGGAAAGATATTCGGAGATACTTTTTGCCAATTCTGTTTCGTCTTCTATTATTAAGATCTTCATTTTACAAATCTATATCTTCAATTTTGAAGAAATTTTGAATTAATTGTTTGCCATATAATGTAGGCAGTTATAGAAATTATTTATAATGGATATATTTTTTAACTTTTTGTACTGTATTTTTAGAGCAATCTGTAAGTTTAGCAATTTCTATAATGGTTGGTGGATTTTTTTTATTCAAATAATGAATAACATTCGGGTACTTGGCTAAAAATTCGTCCACAGATTCTGTTGTATTTTTTAATCTCCCTTTATAGATTCCCTTAGCTTTTGCAATTGCAATTCCTTCTTTTTGTCTCTCCAATAAAGAGTTTCTTTCCATTTCACTAATATTGGCTAAAACACTAATGATTAATTTAAATGTCGGGTTTTCTTTACCATTAACCCAACTTTCCAGCCCTAAATTATCTACCTTTAAACAAATATTATTTTTGTGGAATTTCTCAATAGTCTGTAATACATCCAATGTATTTCTTCCTAATCTGTCAATACTTGAAACACTCATGTAATGTATCTTATTTTCTTCAACGGCTTTGAGAAGCTCTTTTGCATGGACTCTCTCACTAAATGGAATTGAACCGCTAAGTTTATCTATATAGATTTTTTCATCAGGATATTGTTTTTCTAACTGCCGTTCAATTTTTTGGTTTAATGTAGATACTCTTATATATCTTGCCTTCATGTTAGAATTTTTTTGTTAATAAATATAAATAAAATTTACCAATTTTAGGATGGGTGTTTTTGGGATGGGGTTATTTCATTTAAATTGTATAAATCATTCTTATTTTCAACCCAATGTTAAACTATAGTCTAATTTTGGGAAATCCCAAAATTTAAAATGTATAGAAAACGTCTTTTTAATATATTTATAAATATAAAAAAATTCTGATGTCAAGAATAAATCTATTAAAAGAAAAAGATATTGAGCTGTTTGATAATCCTATTGAATTATCAAACGAAGAAAGAAAAATATTATTTACTTTAGAGTTTGATACTGAACTTGATCCGAACTTAAGAAAAGGTATTACTACTGTTGGTTATATTCTTCAAAAAGGATACTTTCTTGCCCAGAAAAAATTCTTTGTTCCCAGCCAGTACAGAGAAGATGATATTAAATATGTATCTGAACTTTGTGGTTTAAGTTTCAAAGTAGATATTTTAAAATATAAAAAGTACGCATACAATAGACATCGAACATTTATCTTAAATAAATTTGGATACAGATCCTTTACTAAAAATAAGGATTTATTTGAAAAGGAAACATCAGAATTGGTTAAAACTCCATTAAGACCAAAAGAACTTTTTAATTCGTTGATTTCGTTCTTAGAAGAAAAAAAGATTGAGCAGCCAAAGTATTATATTTTTGCTCAGACTATAGCAGAATCTTTAAATTTATTTGAACAGAATTTAGTAAGTATAATTGATCAGAATCTCACTATAGTTCAGAAAAATTTGTTAGATGAGATGATGAAACTTCCAACCAATGATGATGAAGTAACTTCTAAAAATCCATATCTGATCACAAAGCTGAAACGAGTTATTCAAGCAACAACACCAAGAAAAATTAAAGAAAGTATTGATGATTTTAGTATAATTAGAGATATGCATTTTCATCTTACTAATATTACTAAACTGAATGAAATTTCCGGCATATTAAATTATTATGCTGTTTGGGTTGTTAAAGCTGAACATATACAGTTTGATAGTATTAGAGATATTGAAAGAAAAAGACTTTATATAGTATCATTCATTATTTATCAATATCGTATTCGTCAAGATTCATTCGTTGATATCTTTCTACAGGTAATTCAAAAATATTATAATAATGCTAATAAGTTGATAGCAAATGATTTTTTAAAGAAAGATCTAAAACCTAGTAAACAAAAACAGTTAATGAAAATTAGAAACATTATTTTTTCTTCAAAAAAACAATTAGAAAAGGTAAAACAAATAATTTTTACAAATCAGTATGGAGATTCTGAAAAACTGAGATTAATAAAAAACATTTTAGCTTCTGAAAATGAATCTTTTCACGATAATATTATTCAAGAAATTGACAAACTTGAAAATTTAGGAACAGCAGCATTAAAAGAAGAATTATTCTTTAAAGCCTTAAATAATGGATATAGAAAAATACACAATAGGGTTGGAGGAATTTTATTAATGCTTGAATTCAATACTGAAATGTCTGATTCGAATGTAATATCTGCAATAAAAAATTATCAAACTAAAAATGGAAAAATAACTCATATTTCTCCTACGGAATTTATTGCCAAAAATGAACAAAAATGGCTGTTTAATGATAACGGAGAATTTAATAGCCAAATGTATAAAATTCTTTTGTTCAAAGAGGTTTCTAATCATATAAAAGCAGGTACGTTAAACCTGAAATTTTCAGATAAGTATAAATCAATTGATGATTACTTAATTGGTCAGAACCGCTGGAAATTGGATAAAAAAGAACTTTTGGATAGAGCAAATATCAATCACTTATATGATATGCAAGATGCTTTGTCATTTCTAAAAGAGAATATGGCTGAACATTACAAAAAAACTAATGAAAATATAATAACGAATGAATATTTAAAATTTAATAAAGATAACAGACCAAGAGTAACTACCCCCAAATTAACCGAATCTACAAGTCATTTTGTTCATGAAATCATCGGAGAAAACATTTATATACCTCTTACAAAAATATTATCTGACATTAATTTTTCTACAAATTACACTTCTTCTTTTTTACATTATAGCCGAAAATCAAGTAAAGATTCACCTTCTGAAAATATTATTTATGCTGCAATTATAGCATTGGGATGTAACATTGGAATAAGGAAAATGGGTAAAATATCTACAGGTATTGGAGCTGATAAATTGGAATATGTAGTACGATGGTTTTTTAGTAAAGATAATATTGATGAAGCAAATCGGATGGTTCTAGACATCGTAGAAAAATTATCCCTTCCTAAAATATATCTTCAAAAGAAAGATTCATTACATACTTCTAGTGATGGGCAAAAATTTAATGTAACTGTTCCGTCAATTAATGCTACTCATTCTTTCAAATACTTTGGAACAGGAAAAGGTATTTCTGCATACAGTTTTATTGATGAAAAAAGCAAACTTTTTTATAATAGTGTAATTAGTGCTTCTGAAAGAGAAGCCGGATACATTCTTGATGGACTGCTTCATAATAGAGATATAGAAAGTGATATGCATTCTACAGATACTCATGGATATAGTGAAGTTATATTTGGTGTATGTAATTCTTTGGGAATTTTATTCGCTCCTAGAATTAAAAATTATAATGACCAGCTATTATACACTTTTAAGGAGGTACCAAGAAACATATATGAAAATAAAGGCTATAAAATACTTCCATCAAAGAGTATGTATATTGATGAATCTATGATTTCAGATCAATGGGAAAATATACTAAGGTTATTATGTTCAATTAAATTAGGAGAAACAAAATCTTCTATTATTTTAAAGAGATTAAGCTCATATGCAAAGCAACATCCTCTCCACAAAGCAATAAAAGAAATAGGACGAATTCATAAAACTATTTTTTTATTAAGGTATTTCGATGAAACCCATCTACGACAAAATATTGAAAAACAATTAAATAAAATTGAGTTATCTCACTTATTTGCTAAAGCTGTCTTTTTTGGAAATAATCAAGAATTAAAATATGAAAGTAAAGAAGAACAAGAAATTGTAGTAGCGTGTAGGCACTTAATCCAAAATGCAATTATCTTATGGAATTATCTTTTTATATCAAATAAATTATCCGAAATTGAAGAGGATGATGAAGTACAGAAGAATGTAGAATTAATGAAAAACAGTTCAATAATGACTTGGCAGCACGTTAATATGCATGGAGAATACGATTTTATAATTAACCTAGACAAACCATCTTTTGACATGGCTAAAATTAATTCATTTAAAATCAATCAATTATAATCTGAAACAAACATTTTGTCCCATTTTTGGTTTGAAGCC
>NZ_JANZQH010000016.1:0-18269 GCF_025153485.1 Chryseobacterium pyrolae | reverse complement strand
CCAAAGCATACAAACATTTTAAAATCTTAAACCTTTAAACAATATAACTACTAACTAATAAATATAATATTATGAAAGATGAACAACAATCAGCGAATGAATTTTACGGTCATTATACAGGTACAGAAAGATATTATCCTTTAGATGGAGTTTTACTTACTGATGGAGTTTTTGAAATAGCAGGCGAAGAAGAATGCTTTTGGTTCTTGCAGACCATAACACTCAATCAAAAAAAACTAGCAAACGAACCTTTTCAAACTTGGAAATTAAAAAGATTAAAAGATAATCAGTTTGAAATTGTAGCAACAGATGGAAATGAAAATGTAATTTTTGAAGAAATAATACCTTTTTCTGACTTCTTCTTTAAGGAGTTCACTATTTGGGTTGAAAATGGAGTTTTATTGCTTCCAAGCGAAAGATAATAATTTTTACACCTCACGAGGTAAAGGCAAATCGTATTAAAATATGAATACTGAAGAAATAGACCTTTTTGAATGTATACCAGATATTGTAAAGCCAATTTGTGATAAATGGTTGGCCATTGAACAAAAAAATGGCTACCTGTCTTATAGCGATTGTGGGAAATTTTTACTGGAGATAAATCAGTATGGATATACTTTCGATTATGGGTTAGATGCCCTACCCTCTTTTTTAAGAAAGTTAGATACTGAATTAAATAGTGTACTAGCTAAAGAGATTCTGGAAAAGATTGAAATTAATATTGTTACATGCGGATCATGTGGCACTATAAATTTGCACCGTAAAAGCATTCTTGCTTTAAGATGTGAAAATTGTGATCATGAAGGAGAAATCTCTCAATTTCCTGATCTGTATGATTAATTTAATTACCTCTCGATACAAGGTTAATCGTAATAAAATATTTACTATCATGAATAATTATGCAATAATCAAAATGAAAAATCCTGAGCAGGCATTAGAGCTTAATGATCTGCTTAAATCTAAATACAAAATTGAGAATGAAACCTTCAGTAATTCTGGAAGCTTTATTGTAGAACTGAACGATATAAACGATACTACTAAGCCAATTATTCTAGCTTTAGTTAAGTTTTCAAGAACGAAAAATTTCAATCGTTACATAAGTGTTGTAAAATCGCAAAATTTTGAAGAACTGTTAAAGTTCAAAGAAAAATTGAATTAGAAATATTATCTTTAAACACTCAAAACAATTAAAACAACAATGGAAAATAGAAGATATATTCTTATAGATAGAAAAGATCTAATTGCAGTTGTAGATTATATGGATTATAGCTACATCGGCTCTAATGCCTTAGACGATGAGTTGAAAGTAGATAATTTAACGGCTAATTCTGATGGTGTTAAATTTTTTTATAAAAATTTGGAAGGCGTAAGCAATGAGAAAAAAGAAGAAGCTTTTAAAATCTTTAATCTTCTTGTAGAAGAGGAAAAACAAAGACTCAGGAGAATTGATAGAGAGAGTATGTTAACCATTGGGGGCGTTATATTTCTTGCATTGATCGTATTTGTTGGCATAGTAGGCCTCACAAAATCTATAAAAAGAAGTAATGTTAAAACTAATTATAAAACAATTGTAGAAATATCTTCTTTGAAATCTCAATCAGCGGTAAATGGAAAATTTAGCATTGGACGAGGATTTGTTAATGAAGAAGACTATTATTTCTTTTTGGTTAAAGATCAAGAGGGCTATGTTAAGCGCAAGGCTCCATCTGCAATAACTCTTTTAGTTGAAAAAGATACTATACCCACTTTTACAAAGTATTATTTAATTCAAAAAAGTACCTCCAGCTGGGGATTTTTTAACATAAAACTTGAAGAAAAGACTGAAGTTGATACTATTGATTATAACTATACCTACAAGAATAAATATAATGCAGTCTTAACTATTCCTAAAGGTACAATAGAGGAAAATCAGAACTATAACCCATTATAAAAACTAAATATTATGAGAAAAGAACTTGTATTAAAATCTTCAAAATTTTTTTTATTAAAGGAGGAAATTGATCTGATCAACTTTACTCTACAGAAAAAAGGATATCCGATTTCAGTGAAACTGAATATTGTTATTTATGGAGTAATATTTTCGATACTTACATATCTTTCAATCTGTTTTATAAAAATGGATTATAGACCTAATTTCTGGGATTTGACTGAGAGGATCGTATTAATTGTATTAATTGTGTGTGAATGGATCATTTTATTTCTTTGGAATACAGCTTCTTTCGAAGATGATAAAGAAGATATTTCCACTATTTTAAGAAAAAACAGAGGCATTACTGCAAAAGACATTATTTTATTTTGTGAGAATAATTTTACTGAACATGATAATATTACAACAGAATTAATAAATAATAAACTTAAAGAGATTTTGGATTATGAGGATACTTTGAAATCAGCTAAAAACAATTCTAAAGATATAGATGAATTGAAATACAATTATAAGGATATAGAAATTGCTAGATTTATTGTTTTTCATCTTTATACAAAGGCTGGGTAAATATAGAATAAAGCTGAACTAAAGTATGAAAGATAAATTCAGAGGCTATGATCCTACAATTCCTCAAAGATGTGATCATTTACATAAAAATGTAATAGGATCTAGCTATCAACGAACATCAATCCTAATCTACTCAATAATGTTTGTAATTTTTAATTTGATGTATTTGTTTTTAAATAATTGGACGATTCCCCAAGAACATATTGATTTTGATCAACCTAAATTCATAGCGCAAGTTTTTGTAATTCTTTATAACCTGGTTATTCTTTTTTATATCATTAGAAGTTTAATATTCTATAAAAAAGCGAAAGAAGAAGAACGAAAGAAAAGTCTACCGGATTATTTTAATAATACAAAATACTTTAACGAGATTTTGGCAGCAGTTGATTGTAGAAACTGTAATCAGAATAAAGAAAAACTTTCTATTGGTTTTAGGAAAAATGGAGATCTAGAAGTTTTTTGTGATACGTGTAAAAGCGTAATTTTTGAAATGACTACATCAGATCAGCATTATAAATAAATGCTATTTTTATTTTATTTAAATGTTAGCAATGGATGAAACTATATGATATAAATTTTTTAAAATATAGTTTTTTAAAACGGTCGGTTTCCTGTACTCTGTTTGATATTTTACATTATGCGGTTTTAACTTTTAATTTTGGTACATTTTATTAGTACATAAAAACAAATTACACTATATTTGTTTTAAATGAGTAAAATGAACTTATGTTAATAGGATATGCAAGAGTCAGCAAGTTTGAACAAAATCTAGATTTGCAAACTGATGCTTTAAAAAATTTAGGAATCGAAAAAATTTTTGTTGATAAAGTTAGTGGGGTAAAATCGGAAAAACCCCAGCTCAATCAATTATTAAGCTTTATTCGAAAAGGTGATACTTTGACGGTCTGGAGATTAGACAGGATCGGAAGAACTACAGTTGGATTGATTCAGTTTGTAACGGAGCTGAACGAAAAAGGAATTCATTTTAAATCAATCTCTGAAAACATCGATACAAGTTCTGCCAGTGGAAAATTAATTTTCCAAATATTTTGTGTTTTAGCTGAGCACGAAAGAAACGTATTGATTGAAAGAACCAATGCAGGTTTAAAGTCTGCAAGAGCCCGTGGAAGAACCGGGGGAAGGCCAAAAGGTCTGACAGAAAAATATAAAGAAATTGCCCCTTTAGTAAAAGCTTCATATGAAAGTAAAAACATGCCAATTATGAAAATTATGAAAGCATTTGATATTGGCAGTAAATCGACCTTTTATAAAATAATTAATTTTTAAAAAAGATGAAAAAATCAGCACATCAAATATGGAAAGAAGCAAAGGAACTTAATCTTAATGATGTAGAATTTAAAAAATATCTAAAAGATAATGGTGTAATTGCTTCTAAAGAATCCATAGATAAACAGCACGAAATGGCAAAAAATATACTAAGAAGGACTAAATCTCCTAAGAATTAAATCTCAAAAAACGATGGAAGACAATTATAAGAAACCTATTAAAATTGATGTGTTTGGAAAGGATTTAACCACTCATCCGGTAGGAACGGGAAAGCCTTTGACAATCACCGATGAATTATTAAAAAAAATGTCAGACTCAGAAAAAGAAAATTTGGTTAAATTCTTTAATCCTGTAAGGAAGAAAGGAAAAAATAAATGATCTAACAAAACGATGAAAATAGATAAATTTAAGAAGAAAATAAATATTGACAATGCAACTGCTTTTAAATTAGAATATTATGAAGGAGGTTCTGAATTAAAGTGTAAGGAATTCAAATCATACAAAGTAATGGAGCAATTTCATAGCAGGCAGAAAGAATTCTTCATTTATTTAGATTGTAATAGGTACGCCAAGGTCAATGATGAATGGCACAGGTTCATAAAGCTTCCATCTCCAATAGTTTTCCAAAAAGAAGTAGACTTTATAAACAAAATATTTAATGATGTCGTTGAAGATTCTCATCTTCAAAAATTCAAATTTGAAGATTAAAATCTTCATTGTAATTAATCTCAAAAAACGATGATGGAAGAAAAACAAATACTGATAAACTATTTATCTCAAAATGGATTTTCTAAGGAAAGTGCAGAGCTTTATGTTAATAGTTTATCTAAGAACCCAGAAGAACCAACTGATCTAAAATTTTCTTCAATTTTAAGACTTATAAAGTTTACTTTAAATCTAGATCTACCAAAAATCAAAACTTTAGATTTAACGGAGCCAGTAAAAAGTTATCGTATAAAACCTCTATCGAATATACTTGATGATTTTATTGATGGAAATTTAAATGAGGATGAAATTAATGAAGTCATAACGAGATTTGATAATATCAAAAAAGAGTATAAACCCAAATAATCTCAAAAAACGATTTAAATGAAAGAAAATAATCTACAGCAACTATATTTCAGCGCTATCGGTTTCTATCGTTCGGGTATAGATGCTGCTCTTAAAATTAAAAATTCAAGAGGTGATGAAGCATTTATATTGGTTCCTATAGCGGCTACAAATTTATCATTTTCAGCAGAATTGTTTTTAAAGCTCTTGTATTTTATGAAAACCGAAAATACGGAACTCAGGCTTCACAAACTTTCTGATATATTTGATGAATTACCTGGGAAAATCTCATCAGAAATAAAAAGAAAATATGAACATTTTAAAGAAGATGAGAATCATGAATTAGTTCCTGTAAGGTATTCTTTTAATACAACATTTGGCAACGAAAACGATCAAAAGATGAAATATAAAATAACTGATCTAACCATTGACCAGTTATTAGAACTTCATGATAATTCATTTGTTAATTGGCGCTATGTTTTCGAAAGCACTACAAATTATATGGTTTATGATTACAATTTTAAGTTGATGAGTAATTTTATTATGGCTTTAAAAGTCATAATAGATGATAATGTTAATTTTAAAAATAGTGAAGAACTAAATAATACTTTATAAAAATCTCAAAAAAGGATAGCATGAAAAATTATTATTTAATAGGTGCATTTTTTATGATAGTTAGTTGTATAATTTCACTAATTAGGCAAGAATATTTTTATAATGTGATAGCTTGTTTGATTGTATTCGTGATCATTTTTATAGCTAATTTGATAAAAAAAGGATAATATGAAAAAAATTTCAAAAAACGATGAAAATAATTAAAAATATAATAATTACTTCCTTTATTCTCTGTTGTTTGTTGTCTTTTATTGACTTTCTAATAACAAAATTTGGAAACAAAAAATACTATGAAATTCATGAAAAGAACTCAGTAATACAAGACAGCTTATCAAAAGGCGTATTAGTTTATGGGAATGACCATGTTTACTTTTTCAAGTGGAATATTAGCTCGATAAGAGAAATAAAACATTAAATTTTAAATCTCAAATCTCAATAAACGATAATATGACAGAAAACTATATTCAATATGCAAGCGGCTATCAAAAAGATAATATTGATGAAAAGGACGTAGTAAAAGCTATATCAGACATTCAATTAATAGATGACGAACATGGAGCATTTTGGGTTTCAGTTATAACCGATGATGAAAATGTAATTGAAGTAAACAAAGATTTATCACTTCTTGTAATTTTCGAAGGACAACAAACCAAGTATCAGGCTAAAGATTGGAACGAGGTCACAGAACTTTATAAGCTACTGCTAATTGAAAAATTCGATGTAATTGTCGAGAGATTAAAATAGAAATAAATAAAATCTCAAAAAACGATCCAACATGACAAAAGTTTTGACAATTATCATATTATCCTTATTCTCCATAACAACTTATGGACAAACACAAATGCATTCTATTGATGAATTAGTAAACAATACAGACTCTGGTTGGCCACTTGTAAAAGAATGGATAGACTCTGCTAAAAACAAAGTGGAAATATTGCCTGTTGACACAAACAAAGCAAAGGATGCTCTATATAAAACTCAAGTTACAACCCGGTCTCCAATGGGCGCAGTTGTATACATGACAGGTGGACTTTTAGTTGACAATGGATGGATTAGAATTCTTGGCTCGGGTAGTGATAAGTTGAGAAGGTCATTGCCAGAATGGAATAAAGGAAAAGGATTTAAAAATTTTGGACAGCCGACACCCTATCTTTTAATTGCTGATGATGCAATGGGTGGTTTTTTTATCCTTAATGGAGGTGGGCTTGGTAGCGACTTAGGAAAGGTTTATTATTTAGCACCAGATAATTTAGAATATGAACCTCTTGATCTTACTTATACTGACTTTCTGAACTTTTGCTTTAATAATAATCTTGATGAATTTTACAAAGATTACAGGTGGACAAATTGGAAAATAGATCTGGCAAAACTCAAAAGTGACCAAGTCTTTAACTTTTTTCCTTACTTATGGACAGAACAAGGCAAGGATATAAATAAAGCATCAAAAAAAGAAGTTCCAATTGAAGAACATTACAGATTAACTCTTGAATTTAGAAAGAAACTTGGGTTTGATATGCAGAAATAAAAAAACTGCTATAAACAAGAATTATATAAAACTAAATCTCAAAAAACGATACGATATGTTTCTCAATGATATTTAAAATATCTAGATTTAATACATAGCTAAAAATTACAATAAGATGAAAAATATTATAATATTAACAATACTTTTTCTTTTTATAGCTTGTGAACAAAAAGAAAAAAATTCATTTAGCCTCAAATATATTAACAACAATAACGAACTGTCTCTTATATATGAAAATAATACTTCTCAAGATATTATTTTTCCCGCACCTAATACGCTTCAATTTGAAGATCAAAATTTAAAAGGTAATATGAAAGGTCGTTATCCAATTATTATTTATGCAACAATGAGGGATAATCAATCTTCAAAATTTTATCAAAAAAAATTAGATAGTATTTATGAAGGGTATTTGACTGAAATTGGTGAATCTGGTTTGATTGCTTATAAAAACCCTGGTGAAGGCAATTCGATATTTTATTTAAAAGAAAAGGAAAAATTGAGGGTAAAATATAAGTTAACTGTCAAGCGATTTTATCCACTAAACTATTCTTCAAAATTTAAACAAAGTTATTATCCTTATGATAAAGGATTAGAAGGGAATTATCGTGAAACAGAGTACTTAAGAAGGTTTTCAATGCTAAATTTTGGTAAAGCAAAATTTATGATACAACCTGGAATAGAGGACAGTTTGTTTTTGAATATTTCACAAAATGGATATAAATAAATCTCAAGAAACGATCAACTAACTATGAACAATTATAATGGTCAATTTGAACATAATTTTTTTGTTGTAATTGAAGCAGATAATCATGATACCTGTTTAAAATTTGCATCATATATTAAAAAAGCAATAGAACCTTGGTTTTTACAAACGGAGAATGTCACAGAGCATAAATCAGCTCGAAAAGGAGATGTATTGAGACGTGATATATCTGTGAAGCATACTGCATTTGCAAATGATATTATTATCTTCAATGAAATGCTCCGTACACTAATATGGAATTATAATCTATATTTTAATGTAAAAATACATATTGATGACAGGGGTACGTTACCCAAGGATAGTAGAAAAGAAATCAAAAAAAATTAATTGACATTAAAATCTCACAAGAACGATAAATAATATTATGAATACAACTGACATAATTATAAAGCATTTAAATGCTTTAACATCTAAATATCAATTAGAAATAGACCTTCTTACTGAAATGAAGAAGAAACCTATTAATGAACTTCATCAGGCAGAAATTGATATTAATATTACATACTTTGAAGAAGAAATTAAGGAGATACAAGAGGTCATAGAATCTTTAGAAGGAAAATAAAAAAATAATTGAAAATTTACTTAATCAATAAAAAATCTCAGAAAACGATCAAATAAATACGGTTTACCGTAAAGAAATTTAATTATTAAAAGATAATTTTAAAGATTTAAAAATTAAACGACTAAACCTAAAATATAATAAGATGAAAAAAATTAAAATTTTACTATTTATTTCAATAGTTGGAATAGTTATCATTATAATCACTTTATTATCATTTCGCATAGAATTATTACAAGATTCAACAGTAAAGATTCTCCTGACATTATGTACAGTTTTGGGTGTTCTACTTGGAAGATTATTAGATAACATTTATAATCTGAGAGAAAGAGAAGAAATGACTAAAGAAGTTGAAGAGATAGGTAAAGAATAGTTGATCAGAATCTTAAAAAATGATAGAAAAATGAATTTTTTTATTTCTAAAAATCCTATTCAAATAATTGGATTTTTTCTAGTTGGCTTCTTTTTTATTCTGACTTCCTGTCGAAATAATAAGGTTGATTACATCACATATTACAATACTGTAAATTCTATTGATAGTACATATAGAATAAAGAATGATACTCTTATCGCCATAAAAAAATTCAAAAAACTGTTCCGAAAATACCCCCCTAGAAATGATGAACGAATGGAAGAATATGAAAACTATATTAAGTTTTCTGATAAATACAATAGAAATTTTGGAAGCAAAAAAAGTCTATATAAACTTATTCCTTTAGTCGCTCCTTATTGGAAGTTTAAGCGAGAAGATTCAGATTTTTTCAAACTTTACAAAAAATATGGAATTGATAGTACTATTGTAGAGCAAAAAGTAGTAGAATGGAAAAACTCCTTAAATAAACAACTTATTGATTCTTTTAGAATTGCTTTTATCAGGGATCAAGCAAAAGATCCTATAACAGGAGAACAATCACTTGATAATTTTAGAAAGAACTCTGAATTATTGAAATGGACTCTTAAAAATTTTGGTTATCCATCAATGCAGAAAATTGGACTTGAAACTGAAGATGGTGTTTTTATGTCGATGGGTACGTTTTTAAACCATATGGCCCAGATAGAAGATTATGAGTATTTCAAAACTAAACTCCGAGACTATGTAAGTTCTGGTGATATTCCACCAAGGGATTTTGTGGAAATGGTAGAAAGATATAATCAAATTAACCATTTAAAGACTGTATATGGTTTAAAAAGTACTGATGATGAATTTATAAAAGATTCTGCAATTATAAATCACAATAGAAGACAAATAGGTCTTCAAAGCATAAAACATCGAAGAAAAATTACAAAAGAATTTTTAAAGAAAATAAGATGAAATTATGAATGATGAATCAAAGAGAATTATTATCTATGATAATACAGTTTATGAACTTTCAGAGGAACAGTTTGAAAGGCTAGTTGAAGTAAAAGAAGAGGCAAATAACCTTCCATTTGCAGGAGAACTACATGTAGAAGAACATTTAAATTTTAATATTAACCAATTTAAATACCTGGGTGAAATTGATATCGATTTTGACAAGACATATTCCCAACCAATAAAATAATCTCACAAAACGATAAAACTATGATAATGTATTTTATTTACCTAAAAAATGAAAATGGCAATGGCTATGATTTCCATTTTGAAACAATTGGAAATTTAATAGTGGGTGATATTGTAGATTTAAGGTGCCACGATATAAGCAAGATTCTATTAAAAGAATATAAAACTGAACAGTTTTTAATAACAAAACGAATATTTATTTCCGATACCAATTTGGAAAATGGAGGGATTTTTCATTTATACGTTCAACCTTATATCAACTAATCTCACAAAACGATAAGATGGAAAGCCTATATTTTTTAACAGATAAATTTAATTTAATAGTTCTTATTATTGCTGCTATTTGTTATTACTATGTTTTGTATATTTATTATAAACACATTAGAGGGAATGAATCTAAAAAATTTCTTGCTCAAAATAAATTTTGGAACTCTATGATGATTTTAATTTCAGTATTAATTTATAGTGCTTTTGTATCTTTATTAATACTATTAATTTTTGGAGATAAACCAATTAATAATTTGAATTTGGTTTATGTTTTTATTACAATCATTTTAATTCCAATTATCCACCAATTCTTTTTAAGAATGTACATTAAGTGGAGTAATTCTTAATCTTAAATCTCATAAAACGATAAAATTACATGTTATGGAAAAGAGTTTGGATCTGTTAATGCAGGATATTGTTTTCTTAATTAAAAGAAGTTTAGAAAATTCATTCTACTGTGAAAGTTTAGACCTTTGCCAATCTATACACGTAAATATCTCAAGGGAAGCTTTAATTCAAAGCTTTTCAGATGATGAAATTAAAGAAGCATTTGAAAATCTGTATAGACTGTTTTTAGATGATGTTAAATGTAGGTGTAAGCCCACAAAAATAGCAATGTTAAGGTTGATTGATAGGATTTCTTTTTCAGAAACAACAATTCACTTTACAACCTACCAATTTTATGTAAATAAGCTTTTTAAAGTTAATTTTTGTTTAAATAAATTATAGAAACTGAACTACAAAATGAATAATGAATCTCAAAAAACGATAGTATGAAACTTGATTTTAAAAATTATTTAAATGGAGATTTTATTTCAGCGTTATCAAAGCATATTGAAAGGTTTGATCTTCATAAAATGGAAAATGACATTATTCTTTTCTGGCAGCCAAAGCCTGCTACAATCATAGATTTTGAAAATACCGGAAGATCTTTTGAAACTTATCTAGAAAGTCTGTTTGATTCTCATAAATTAGATTTTGGACATAGTTACTTAGACCCTAATTTAGATTTTAGAGAGGGTGTTGATTTTCATTATCATTTAACTCCGGAAGAAATTCAGAGCGTTAACGATATTGAAACAGGACCAGACAAGATTCATTTTCAAGAGGATGGTGATTTTTGGAGATATGATGTTTTCGATCAAATCCTTTCGAATAAAAGACACGAAGAGAATATGATTAAGGCTGTGGAACTTATTCGACAAAAACAGGCTAATAATAAAAAATTAACCTATGCTGAAAAAGAAATTTTAAGAATTCGGAATTCTATAAATGAATTGGATGCTTTTGCAATAGCTCTGGAGAAACAATCGAAAAATCCTGTATTTATTTCTCAGGAAGAATATGAGGAGCTTTATAACACTCCTCATATTTCCATTGACTTGAAAAATCATCAGTTAGGAACTCTTGACGGTTCTAAATCTAAAAACTAAGCAAGTCTAATTTGGACAACTTGGATGGAGTTAAAAAGAATAAAAAATAATCTCAAAAAACGATCAAACATTAAATTTATAATATGAAAAAAAATGAGTTGCTTAAGGATTTAAAAATTTTTTTAGAACCACACCCAGTCTTTGAAGGTTCTGACGAAGACATTTACTCCGTCAAAAAAGATTTAAAGATCAAATTGTGGATGGATGGAGGATTCATTTTTGATTTACAGCCTTTGAATTTTGAAATTAATTTTAATACTATTAAAACTGGAATTTTAGTAATAACTGATAGAAATAACGGGAGCGTGCTTAGAGTTTCAACGAAAAATATTATCGGTTTTGAATTACTTAGAGAACCCGATTTTAAAGGAAATTTAAATGAATTATTTGCACTAAAAGATCACCAAAAAAATTAAATCTTGCGATAAGATGAAAGATTATTATCGGTTAACTGAAATTCAGAAGACGAACATTTCTCAAAATTTAATTGATATCCTTGAAAAAGAGATTTGTCCTTCTGCAGAAACGATTACTTTTATTTGTAATTGGATACTCACCGACCGTAGTGAGAAGTTCAAGGCCTATTATGATGTTTGGGATAACGTTTTAAAAAATTTTTATCCACAAACTAGACCATTGCTAATAAGAAGTATATCTAGGAAATCAAAACACGAATACATTGCAAGTTTTACAAAGTCTGTATTTTCTGCTGAAAGATTTGGTGAGCGTAAAGGATATTGGATAATTTGTGAAACAAAAGATTGTCTACTTTCAGATATTCCAATATATAAACCAGGAAGTTACAGAAATACTTTTTATCCTTTAAGTGATGTTTTAAAAAAAGCTAAAGAAAAAGGTGGATGGGGATTTTCTGAAAGATTTTTGAATACATACTCTGGAGAGGATGAATACATTATGAAAATAAATTTCTCATTCATGTATCTATTGAAATATGTAGATCATAATTATTAAAATTTAATCTCAAAAAACGATAATATCCACAAAATATTAAATTATGAAAAAAATATTTTTACTATTTGTATTATTTTCAGGAGTAGCTTTTGGTCAATTTACAGTTTCAAACAATGATTGGAAAGAAGTAGGGAAGTATTTTGAAGGTATCAAGCTTTATGAAAATTTAGATAAAACAAAAGCTAAAATTTATTATTTAGATTATAATACAATTGGAAATAGCGTGTCAACTATAGATCTTTCAAAATCTTACGAGTTTATTTTTTCGACTGAAAAAGACACATTAGACAAATTACATAAACTCATAATTGAAAAGTTACAAGAAAAGAAAAAACAAGAATTAGTTTTAAATTTTCAGGAAGGTAATTTATTTCTTGATTTTTACGCTGCCAATTTTGTTAGTTTTAAATTTGAAAATAAAGCTAGTAATGAAGATTTGAAAAGAACTACAGTTGGTTTAAATATTAATCGAGTAAATAAATTGTTTGGAAAAAAATAGGGTATTTATTAATCTCAAAAAACGATCCCAAATAAAGTAATATGGAATATTCTATAAATGCTGAACTAGAATTAATTGAAATATTAAAAAGATATTCTTTCAACTTTAATTTTAATATTTTGGAAAGAAGTGAACCTCTTTATCTTCCAATTCAATTTTCTGTAAAGCGAAATTATGACTTTTACCCTTGTATATTTGGTTTTTATGCACAAATATTTGAAGAAGAATTAGTAAAAGACTTATTGAGTTATCAAGCTTCTCATTTGGAAGCGATAGATAAAAAAAACTTTATTATTCACTTTGCTTTTCGTAATAAGCAAAGACTATTTTAAATCTCAAAAACCGATAAATATTAAATTATGAAAAACAGTTTAATTCCGCAAATGGGCTTTGGCATACAAGAAACAACCATTTCTAAGTTTATTAAAAATAAAAGGCAGAGTTTAGGATTATCAGTTGAGGAAGTTCTACAAAAATTACATAACGCAGAGCTGCAATTAACCTTTGAAAGATATGATGAAATTGAAAGTGGAAAATCTGATCCTACAGGAGATGAGTTTTTGAAAATCAAAAAAGTTTTAGAAGAAAATAAACAGGATTAAATCTCACAAAAACGATACGATGGCAGAAAAACTTTTATACTCAGCTGATGAAGTCCAAACTATCTTGAAAAAGGCTATTGAAGCTACCTCTAAAGGTATTTTTGAATTTATAAATAATGAGAATCTAATTGTGGATAAACTACAGAAAATAGAGATTCACGGTGCTATATTAGAGACTAATTATACTTCTCAAAAGAAAGCTTCTGAATATATAGATCAAGAACTGGCAAAAGTTGGAATTATCTATAATAAACAATCTTAAAATCTCAAAAAATGATAAAAAATTATGTTTGACATGAATCCAAAATTATTGGATGAATAAGAGAGTTAGTTTACCGGATAAACTACCCATATCCAGAAACCTTTATTAATGGGAAATTAAAAAGGAAAGGGTGGTTCGTAGCCCACCCTTTTCTGAAAATGAATCAATCTTCTGATTCAAATCCTCCTTCAAATAAATTAAAAATTTTAAGATAACCTTTAAATTTTTTCTTTCTGAAAAGTCCTATTCCGAATAGAACTAACATTCCTACAATGAGGATCGCTAAGATAATTTCTAACATACTATTTTGGTTTAAAATTTTATTAATCATGTCTTTTTTAAAAATATTTATTGATCAGGGTTTTAACCTATGAAAACGGTTTACTTCAAATATAACATCACATTAAAGCCTTTGCCGGTTTGCTTAATTTCTTCTGAAACAAATAGAATAAATTTCCAGTTCTTCCAAAAGGACACATTTTTACATTTCTATTCTAATACCATGAATAAAGGATTTGCAAGGTATTTCATAGATTTTTATTTAGTTGTGACGCACTTAATTGTTTCCAACCTGTATAAAGATAAAATGTAATCCATCCATCTTCTGTTACACCAAAAATTATTAAGAAAGGGCACAAAAAAAAGCCCCTCGTAGTACGAGAGACTTTGTCTTCGATACGAAGTTACAGAATCATTTAATACGAAGCAAAAGCATTAATTTTTAAATTTAAATTCTATAACACTATTTATCCTATTACCCTTTATTCCTTATGTTTCTATAGTCTTCTGTATCATATTTTGTTGATCTATTTTATCATCATATAGAAAAAGAGTAGATCTACTACTCCTTCTTCTTTTTTCTAAGTTCAACAATAAGAGCTACTAACTCAATTACTTTCACTACTACATCTAATAGTTGTTCAATCTGTTCCAAGTTGTGGTTTTGCATAATCTTAAAATTTTAAAAACACCGACAAGGGGTTGTCCCTCGGAAAAAGCCGGATGCTCTAAAGGGTTTAAGACGTCCAAAACGATCACACTCCTATTTATCGGTAATAACAACCATTTTTTTGATCCTTTTTTGTGTATGGATTTTTATCAATATGTTCAATGAAGTTTATTTTAACGAATTATTTTTTTAACCTGGAGAAAGATCTGGAGCTGTAATAATTCGTTAAAAATCGGAATAGTTTATAGTTCGTTATATCATTCCGGTTCCTGGCGATATCCTGCGCTGCCAGAATCATTTTAACGAAGTATTTTTTTGGGGTCAGCTGTCCGGGAATCAGATGCCCCGGCATAGTCCTTCCTGATCCCATTCCCGTCCGCTGAGTTGAATTTCATATATATGTGTGGCATGCCTTGGTAAAAAGCTGAAGGAGGTCGATTCTGGCCAGTCACTTCCCCGTTGAAAAGAACAATCCTGCTATTTGCTCCGTCTGAGGTTATATCCGATTTTCTAATGCGAATTTGAAATATTTTTTTCTTAAAACTTCTTTCCTGTAACTTTTTTGGGAATCCATTTTTTTTGCAAAAAATAAACCCACCACAAAAAAGCTACCCCGGCACCCAGCGGAATACTCCGCCCCATTTTTAACCCTAAAATCTTTCACGAGACATTGCATAGAAAAGTCGAATACCTCAGAATGTACGAAGCAAACGAACAGGTGTTCTTTGAAATCAACGGAAAAGCAACTTATCAGAAACGAAACTTATTTTATGCTTTTTACCTACGGCATCTGCCACTTCAGAAAAAGTCAAGTGTCCTCGAATACCAAAGCATACAAACATTTTAAAACCTTAAACCTTTAAATAATATAACTACTAACTAATAAATATAATATTATGACACGAGAGACTAAAATATCCGAAATAACTAAAGAGGCTGAAAATATCAGTACTGAAACATATTTTGACACACAAATTGTAAAATTTAAAAAAAATGACATGTTCTATTATATTGCCTTTAAAGGAAGGTCTACAAGACCCTCCTATTATTACTTTTTATCAGAACCGAACAGAGAAGAAAGTTTAAACATTACCAAAGCACGTATTAAAAGTAACCATGAAAAAAAGGTTAAATACTTAGAAAATAAAAAAATTGAAAGTGATTTAATTTCTGTGGGAACGATTTTATATAGTAGTTGGGGATATGAACAGACCAATATTAATTTCTACATTGTTTTGAACCGTAAAAATACTGTAGTTACAATTCAAGAAATTGGAAAACACAAAGAATTCGAAGGAAGAGATTATGGAACCTGTACTCCAAATATCAATAATAAAATTGGAGAACCTTTTCAAAAAAGAATTACCAAACATGCCTCGATAAAAATAAACGAAGTAGAAGACGCCTCTAAATATGACGGTTCTAAAATACATTGGAGTTCATGGTATTAAATAAATTGATGTAAAAGATTTAATTATACCCTATTCTATGGGGTTTTAATTACCCATAGAATTATTATCCTCCCCTATTATATAAATATAACTACTAACTAATAAATATAATATTATGACAACATCTAATCCTTCTCAAAAAATGAAACTATTTAAAGAATTGAAATTAAACGAACTAATTGCAAGTTCTATTAATCCAAGGACTGAATTTGAAGAAACCTCCTTAAATGAATTAGCAGAAAGTATAAAACTACATGGAGTCTTACAACCCATAATAGTAAGAATTCATCCAGTTGAAAAAAGGAAGTATGAAATTGTTTGCGGTGAAAGACGATTTAGAGCTTCAAAGATAGCAGGAGCAAAAACAATCTCAACATCTGTTAGGGAATTAAATGATGATGAAGTTTTTGAGATTCAAATTATTGAGAACCTTGCAAGGAAAGATGTTCATGCTATGGACGAAGCTTTAGCATTTAAAAAAATGCTAGAAAGTGGAAAATATACTTTAGATGATATTTCGGCAAAGATCGTAAAGCCTTTAACTTTTGTATCACAGAGATTAAAATTAAATGATCTTATTCCAGAATTAAAAGAAGATTTTCTCAAAGGTGAATTCGGACTTGGCCATGCTGTCTTATTAGCAAGGGTTTCCGAGGAAAAACAAAAAGAAATCTTTGATAATTCTAAAAGAGAATGGGGTAATGGTTATGGGACAATAAAAGAATTGAAAAGTGATTTAGATGATGATAATTTAAATCTTGATGAAGCTTTTTTCGATATTTCAGATATTACTTTAGACCCTTTGGCAGGAGCTTGTACAGCATGCTTAAAGTGTTCAAAGTCTAATTCAGTTCTTTTTCCTGAATATGAAGAAAACCTTTGTTTTGATAAAGTATGTTTTAGTACAAAGACAGAAGTATCGAAGAGGATTGAACTAAACAAAGTCATAAATGAAAATCATGGAATAATATTAGTTTGTAGATATCCGGATTCAAAAACGAAGGCTTTAATTTCATTTGCTGAATCTTTTGGGAAGAAAGTGCTTACAGGTTGGAATTCTTATGAAATAAAAGATAATGGTAATGATGCATATGATCTAGAAAATATGGAACTTATTAAAATCGAAAAGAGAGACAATTTAAACGCTCCTGAAATAAGTAAATCTGATCCTGATCAGGAAATCAAGAGTAATATTCTTGGAATTAAGCAAAGAGCAGATAGAGCTTTGGAACTTGACAGAGAAAAAATTTTTAAAAGATCCATAGAAGAACTCATTAAAAATGATGAAAAAAATCCAATCCTTTTTTCTACTGATGACCTTACTTTGACTGAAAAAGTAACACTTTGTTTTATTTTAATGGGCTATGATGATGAATCTTGGATGACTGAACAATATGGAGTAGATATATATGAATTTAGAAAGGATAAATTTGAAATCATTTTGAAACATTTCTCTGAGGGGATGCTTTGGAGAATTATCAGGAAATTCATAAAGAAAGAGCTTGTTTCGGAATCAATTCTGGATTATGAAAAGTATGATCAGCCAAAAGCCTACATTAAAATTTTAAATGAGTATTTTCCTAAAGAAATTCTTCAATTCACAGAAGATCAAACTATAATTGCAAAACAAAGGATTGAACGAGCAAATGTACGGATAACAGATTTAGAAAATTCTCTAAAGATTAGAGAGAATGAAAGAGAGTTGCAAAAATCTCAAATAGATTCATCTAAATTATGTAAAAGTTGTAACAGAAACGATATTGATTTTATTAATGAATTTGGGCATCCTGCAATTTGGAATGAAGAATATTGCCTTCCATGTTCATTGAAGCAAACAGATTTAGAAGAGAATTAATATTAGAAAAACCATCTGCCTTATTTATGAGGTTGGTGGTTTTTTTGAGTTTCACAATATATTTTTAGTGATGTTTTTTCCGACTATTAATAATCCCTGGGAGATTTACCGGGCCGATGGAGCCAACAGCTTCAGGGCCTAAGTTT
>NZ_JANZQH010000015.1:0-45035 GCF_025153485.1 Chryseobacterium pyrolae | reverse complement strand
GGGATCAGGAAGGACTATGCCGGGGCATCTGATTCCCGGACAGCTGACCCCAAAAAAATACTTCGTTAAAATGATTCCGGCAGCGCAGGATATCGCCAGGAACCGGAATGATTTAACGAACTATAAACTATTCCGATTTTTAACGAATTATTACAGCTCCAGATCTTTCTCCAGATTTAAATAATAATTCGTTAAAAATTGATCTGAAGAAGATCTGGCCATCGGTTTTGGCGAATTAAAAAAAGCCATCTTTCAGATGGCTGCCGATGGAAAACTTAGGCCCTGAAGCTGTTGGCTCCATCGGCCCGGTAAATCTCCCAGGGATTATTAATAGTCGGAAAAAACATCTTTATTATTCTATGCTACTTCATTGTATTTAAATCTTTATCCAATGATTTTTTAGATTCTTTAAGATCAGTATCCATATTAATGACATCCTGTTCCTGTTTTTTTCTTATTGAATCTTGAATTTCTTTGTTCGATTTCTGATTTACACTTTGAGTAGGTTGTATACTTCTACTTGCTTCTTTTTTACAAGAGAAAAATAAAGAAATAATTGATAATAATAAGAGTGGTTTTTTCATAATAAAAATTTATGCAAATATATCTAATAGTAGTGTTTATACAGATAAAATCCTACATAGCTCAAAGAATAAATAATAACAACGATTGTAAAAATTAAGTAGTATTTATTTTTAAAAACAATTCTTCTGAAAATAAGATTATATATATTTATAACTGCGGCTAATAAGTAAATAAAAAAAATTATCTCATCAAACATTCGTAACATATTTAATTAATGCAAATATGAGCAAATGAATCGCATAAAACGAATAATAAATCTTCCCAATTTTTTTTCCCTGTTTTCCATTATACAAAAAGATTGGAATAAAACCAAGAAATGCAAAAAACTGAACTCCTAATACATTAAAAGTCGCTATAGTACTAATAGTTTCTATAAAAATAAATTTAAAAAAATTAAGCTTCCGGAAAAGATAAAAAGCAAATATCAAACTTGTACCATACCAGGAATAATCAAATTTAAAAAAATAAGAAACAACCAAACAAACCAAGCCAACTATAAAGGACAAAAAAAACGATTTTGACTTTTGAAAGAATTGCAGTCCTAAAATTGAAATTAATAATGTGAAAAATATATTTTGATGTTCAAAATAGAAAGGCTTGCCATAAAAAGCAAGGTCAAATGGAATTTCTGAAATAAGAGCCCAAATAAAAATTTTTTGAATATAGTTTTTAATATTTCTGGTGTTATTTACACCTTCTACAAGCATAAAAGCATATAATATAAATGCAACTCTGCCTATTATTCTTAGAGGTAAAAAATCGGGGAAAAACATAGCACCAACATGATCTAAAATCATTGTAGTTAATGCTAAAATTTTAAGGTGATAAGAATTCAGTATTTGAAATTGAGAAAGCATTGAATTGGATAGATTTTAATTAATTTTCTGACTCACTAAGGTCAATCATCTGCAATGTATTTTCTGTTAAATACTTAACAATCTCTTCAAAAAAAATAGAGGAAGAATAATTTGAATAGTTCTTACTATTGTTGATATAAAAAGTATGCATTAAGCTATAAAACAAATCATAATATTCAGTCTCTAAATTAAAATTAATATTCTCTTTAGATTCTTTTATATATTCCTTATGAATATTAGTGCCTTTTTTCTTGTAAAATAAAATATATTCTTCCGATGGCAGCAATATAGTTTTATACTTCTTTTTATATTCGGTTTCTAGATTTAATAAAGTTACAATCAAGAAATTTTTGAATGAAAATAAATGAATTTTATTATTATCTTGGTAAAATTCAAAACCAATTCTTTTAAATTTGTCTATTAATTCTTTGGTGTTTTTTATTAGCAAATTCTTTTTTGATCTTCCCATTGTCTGATGATTTTTAATATGATACCATTCTGGTTCATTTTCCGCTGAAATAAAAGAGCTTTCTCAAGTCTAAATACAAAATAAGACCTATCCAATTCAGGTGTAAAAATAGGAACAAATTCTTGTTCTTTTACATTATATCTCTGGAAATACTGATTTTCACTTTGAAAGATATAAATTTTTTTCTTAGTGGATGTTTTATACCAATGGTTAAAATTAAATCTGGAATCATCTAAAAGATCGACAAAACTAATATAGAATTTCTTAATGTTATTATTAAAGCCAAAAACAACTCCTGAGTTATCCCTTGAAAAAGAACAATATAAAGCCTCTCCAGTTGAAGAATCTACTATGAGAGGATTGTCTTTTTCTCCCATAAAAACAATGCTAACATTGTGCTGAGTAAAATAAGCTTTTAGAACTGATTTGAAATTATTAATATCTTCTTTCATAATGGTAATTTATAAAATCAAATATATACAAAACAATCAAGACAACAAAAACAACAATTTATTTAATTTTATTTTGTTAGGATTATTTCTTTTTATAATATTGTATTAGAATACAATGTTATGATAGCTTTATTAAAAGGAATTATAAAATTTATTATTTACGGTTTATTGATCTTCAATTTATTTTTGGCGAGTGTTGCCAATGTATTTACCGATAATATACAAGAGAGTAATTCCAGGTTTGGTTTTGCTCTGCTAATACTAATTCTGTTTGCTTCAAGAAAAATAATTATGAGAATCCCTAAAATGCTGTTTAAATCTATTTTAAGACATTAAGAATATACAATTAGACTTAAAACAAAAAAAGCACTTATCTTTTGATAAGTGCTTTTCATTTAAAATTATTATGATGTTGTTTTTTACTAAGCGTAAAAAATTCATTATAAATTAATTTCATTAAGAGCTATTGCATTCTGAAGAAATATTTTATACTTCTTACTTTCAATTTTACCAACTAGGAAGAAAGTATTTTCATCCTGATCAAAATCCCAATCAACAACAACAAAATCCTTTCCTACAATCTTTTTAGCTTTTGAACTTGCATTAAGCTGGCCAATTTGCTCAGCTGTCCAAATGATATTGTTAACATTATGAGCATGATTAACAACCTTTGCCCCGGTAACAATAATTTCTGTACTTTTTGTAATGCCTCCAATACTAGTTCCTAAAGCTCCTCCAACTGAAGCAACATTAGCAATTTGCATTACTTTCTTCAAACTAAACCCTTGTTGCTGTTGGATAGCAATAAAATCATATTGATAAGGCTTATTAATCTTTATTATACCGCCTCTTATTATCTTGGTACTGTCGTTTATTAATAAATATTCACCCTTATTTTGAATATTGATTTGTGCTTTGGAAATAAAAGAAATTAGGAGGAATAATCCTCCTAAAATGATCTTAATTGTACTGTTCATAGATTGTTATTTAGATTTCTGTTTTTCCAGCTTATTAAGCATCTTATTTAATTTTTCATTGAATGAAAACAATTCTCTCCCATCTTCAGATATTTTTTTCCTTGGAATTAGTACAAGGGTTGTGAAAATATCTTTCTCTTTATCATAGCTATCTATTCTTTCCAGCCTCCCCTTATAGTCTTGGTCTGCAATTTTATTTAGTGAATAGGGTAGAATAGTATCGGTTTTTTTGATATAAAAAATAGTAAGAACCTTTCCCTGAACGGTTTTAAACCTGCTAAATTCTTTATTCCCATAAAGTATAGTATCACTCATTTTAACACGTTTATCATATCCGAAAATTGGAAAGTTCACCCATTTGGAGCCAAATTGTTTTTTATAAACGTTTTGAGGCTTGCTTGCCGTCATTTTCATAAATGCAGTAGTTTTCCCTTCAATATAATCTACTGGTTTATAAAAAGAATCTTTCTTAATAAAGGTGATTCTATCCATCATAGAAGGAAATAAAACATTTGGAACAAATTCTAATATTGTATCATTCTTATAATCCATTTTTGATATATAAAACTGACGGTAATTTGTAAGTCCTTTGGATGCATCATAGTAAATGTTTGTAAATAGATCGATTGAACCTTCAGTACTTTTAATCTCTTTTTTGCATCCAACAAGAAATAAAAGTGGAATTAATAAAATTAGCAACCTTTTCATATTTTTCTTTGTGTTGATTGTTGAACATTATTTTCGATATCCTTTTTTTCTGAGGCTATAGTACTGCCCATTGATTGAGAAGTATTTAACCGTTGCATTTTAAAGTCATACAGATTGAGTGTTTTATACTGCGGATTTAATACAGCGTTTAATTTTTCAGTACCTTGACTATTCTTAATTAACACTGGAACTACATTCCCTTTTTCTAAAGATCTAATAAGCTTATTGTGAATTTCATCATTTGCAATGAGAACATTTGATTTTTTAAGGATCTCAGCTGTATTTACACCATAATTTTGAAAAAACTTATTCAAATTAAATTCTCCATTTTCATTAGGATTTTGAAAGTCGATTTTTACAAAAATATCCTCTTTTTGCCCGTTTTTAAGATTTATCTCCGTTCTTACGCTTCGGCCCTCAATTAAATTCACTGCCTCTTTTGCTGAAAAAGGCACTTTCTTCAGATCTACATTGTACGATACATTTTGATCTTTTTCTTTGTTTTCTAAACTGACAAGATAAGAATTCAAAAAAACATTTTCTGTTTCTTTGGATTTATTAAAGCTGAGTAAAAAGGTAATTTCATTGGATTTGAAATGGTTCATTTCAGTCCCTTGCTTAATCACAAAATTATTCTCACCCAGGTTAATTTTGTTTGCTAATTCCAAATGAAGTTTCTCTTCTACACCAAAACCTAAAAATTTCATCTGATCCTTTAAATAATTAAAATTTTTCGTTTGATCCTCGTTGAATGTAGAAATAATAGTTTTCAAAGAATCCTTAGGCTCTGTATCTTTGGTTATTTCATTTTTTACTTTAGGAAAAATTTCTTCTTTTTTGAAAGTTTCCTCTTCTCCATTGTACCAAGTGGCATTTATATTCCCATCTTTATTTATCGATAAGCTTACTTTTAATTCATCTTCGGCTTCTTCTTTTGGAATATTTATTGAGCCATTTTTCAATAATATTTCTTTTTGTTTTTCAGAAATTATTAATTGATTTGCCTGCCTTATTTCATCATGTGAAAGTGAGATCGAATCATTAAACTTCACATCCTTATTCTTAACAATACTGGGTATTTCTATTAAGTCCTCAGACAAAGTAGACCTTACAATATTATCATCCTTATTAATGTGATATTTAACTCCCAAGGAAACTAATTCCAGCCCTTCTGTAGCTAACATAAATTTATCTACTTTATTAAGCAAATTGTTATCAATTACATCAGGAATCTTAGCCATTTGTGTAGCTGTTAAACTTGCATTGTCGCTATTTAAACCATATTCAAAGTAATCAGTAAAGGCTTTTATTTGCGTTTCAGTTATTTTAAGTTCAACCTTCAGGTTATTATTCGGGTTTATAGATGTTTCCATTATTATTATTTGTTTTTATTACCAACTAAGTAAATAATCATAATTACGATAGTTAAGTAGATTATTTTGTACATGAAATTTTATAAAAGGAATCAACAAAACATCTATAGATTGTAAATCTATAGGCATCTGTAATACTGTATCATTGGAAAAAAACAATTTCTTGTTACTGTACTGGTAAGTAATTTTATTAGAAGTAAAGAAATTATTGATATTCATAATATTGATAATCCCAGAATAAGAATTATTGCGGTGATAAATATCAATATTTAAAGAGTCTTTGTTAAAAACTAAAATATAATCGTAGAGATACTGAAGTAAATCATCTACAGTATTTTCATTTGAACAAACGATTATCTCTTCATCAAATCTCTGTTTATTAAGATCATTTATCCATTCGTCGAAAAAAAATATTGCTTCCTGTATATTAGAAAATATTGATATTTTCTTAGGGATTGAAACTCTGTTAGGATTAATAATTTTAAAATAATCACCGTAATCATTCCACACATTTAAATCAGAATTATATTCTATCTTACTGTCGTTATCTCCACTAAAGCATATAATAGACTCATTAATAAAAGATCCTTTGAACTGCTCAATTAATTTCTGATCAATTTCCATTGAATATATTTAAATTCATTGTATGTTTTTTCCGACTAACAATAAAAGCAAAGAACATATCACTAAATATGTTCTTTGTCATTTTATCTGGTAAAGCCAGATCCTCTTTCTCTTGTTTTATTTTCCTCTTCTGAGTTTGATTGCTTCCTGTAATTTATTACACTTTGTATTTCTTTAATATCTTTGTTAAGACGGCTCATTTGGGAATTATTATCTGCCTGGAGAGCCTTAGAATACTCCGCATCTTTTTCCTTTACAATCTTAACCAGGTCATCTGTTGATTGTCCCTGATATTTTTTTTCCGAAAGCCTTTGAATTTCCTGAGAATCTTCAAAAGGTCGTAAATCAATCTTCACTTCAGTATATTCAGCTTTTTTATTTAGAGAAGGATCAATTGAATTGACAGACTGGATCTCCTTATCCACAATATTGACACTGTTAATTATGCTTTTATCTTCAGGGAACTTTTGAGCTTGTTGTTGTAGTTGCCCTTTAAGTTTTTGAAGCTCATTTAAATACTTATTTTCAATCTGCTTCTGCTGGTGTTCAGTAATCATTGTTTTGATTAATTGAATAGTTTTTATGAGGGTAAATGAAATGCCACCATCAATGAGTAAAGATCCGATGAGCAGGTTCCTTGAATTGGCAATAAGATTAAATCTATTTTTTTCTTTAGGGGACAACATAATTTCTAACCCATCATCCAAGCTAATTGATTTTCCTTTTTTCAATCTATCCAGTTCCTTATCGGATAAATAATGACCATTTACACTTTTAATTGAAAGTGAAGTAGTATCAATTTCATTAACAATATTTGAACCTTTATTAAGCTCAAATAATGAATTTTTAACCTGTTTGTTCTTTGGGTTATAATCTCCAACTGTAAAGAGATTATCGTATTTAATACTGCTCTCTTTCTTATTATTTAATTCAAACTCAATATTTTTCTTTTCAATACCGATATTATTGATCTGAACTCTATCACCAATTTTATAATTGGCTAATTTTTTTTCAAGATCATTTCCGCTAAACATGGTCTGGCCACGCTCATTTTCAAGCACAACAAAAAAAGTTTTTTCATTCTTTATATCACCAAATAAATGATCTTTGCCGAAATTGACAATATGCCCATAATCAGCTAGTGCTTTATACATATTGGCGTTTTTGAAAAGATGATAAATCTCGGCAGATGAAACATTTTTATGCTTAATCATATCATTATTAAGGAGTTCAATCTTTAATTTAGAATCATCTAATGAAAGGAGAACGGCTTTCTGATCTCTTTCAATTAATAGTTCGCCTCCGGATATAAGATTTTGAAAATCCTGATTGTCAATTTTGGGATTAAGTTTTTCGTCTTTATCCAGAATCCCATACTTTAATAAGTCACTCTTTAACTTATCGTTGAGTAAATTTTCTTTTTGTTCCATAATTTTCTGCAATTGTATTATTAGCTATGATTAAATCGTTTAAAAATTCAATAGGGTTGATGAACTTATCATTTTCTTTAACGGCAAAATGTAAGTGAGGCGCTGTTGATGTCCCGGTATTTCCACTGATAGCGATAACGGCTCCTGGTTTTACTATATCATTTTTTTCTACAAGAATTTTAGATAAATGCAAATAGTAAGTTTTGAAATATTTGTGATTGATTACCACATAATTTCCATTTCGTGATGAATAACCTGTTTCAGTAACCAATCCATTCATGACTGAAAAAACTCTATCATAGTTTGCTCTCAAATCAACTCCGGCGTGTAATTTCTTAGTCCCATATACTGGATGAACTCTGTAGCCGTATTTTGAAGTTACATGAAGGTTATTAACAGGCATATGTATCTTTTGCTTTATAGGCGTTTTCCTCTCTATGTGATCCTCTTCATAAATAAGAGGGAATTGCTTATAAGCAATATCTTGATCTACTTCTTCGAAGTCGGTATCATCACTCTGTGGAATAGGAATTTCTTTCTTAACAATTTTTTTAGAAGGTAAAATAGTGTCCTCCTTTTTTGAATTGTAAAATTCTAGTGAATCCTTAAAAGAAAACACACTTTCATTTTCTTTCTTTTTTCGCTTACGCTTTTCTTTTATTTTAGATTCTTTCTCAATAGGTTTACTTTCCGGAAGATCCAGGAAAACATTTCCTGTCTTTCTTTCAGGGTTAACCTGATAAGCTACTTTAGCCGGACTTTTATGGTAAATTGTATTGAACTGAGAATAGTAAAAATTCATAAAGAAGACCATAAGTAAAAATTGAAACTTGAATACCTTTTTATTCATAAGGAACTGTTTTTAATTTTTTAATTAAAGTATCTATATCGTTATTTATCTTTAAGAAATTAGAGAATAAAAACTCATTCTTAATGTTTTTATCCCCTTCCTGAAACTTATAAAATATTGGCATATCCGGATAATTATTCTCTTCTCTCTTAATTGCGTTCATATCAAGATTTATCTTTCCGTTGAAAACGGATGTTGAATATTCTTTTAATCCTGTATTAGATGAATCATTTCTTTCATTTTTCGCTAAGATTCCAACCATTTCCCCTGTTTTTAAAGAAGCGATCTTAGAAGCCGGTATAAGGTTATCCATCCGCTCCTGAATACTATAGCTTGTATTATTCTGATTTACAGAAAGTGATTTTGACTGTTGCTTTACTTTTCCAAAGAGTTTTTCAAGCCAATCCAGTGTACCTTTATCTCTTGCTGATCCACTGAATATATTCCCGATAATGGCAACAATCGTATCAGCTACTTCTTTTTTATAATACTGGCGCAATTGAGGCAGCTCCTGCAATCCCAATAGAACAGCAACTTTATTACTTCTTGCGGTAGCTATCAAATTATCAACCTTATGTATGTATATTGTTGGAAACTCGTCCGCAATTACAGCTGAAGGTAAATTCTTTTTGGTGTTGATCTGCTGTATAATTTTATTAAGAATTGCTGAATAGATAGCAGAGTTCTGATCTTGTGTTCTTGGATCAGAAGCTAATACTAAGATTGTGGGATTTTCATTATTTGAAATATTTAAACTTATATCATCACCTGAAAGGACCCATGCAGATTCTTTAGTATGAAGTCTTGACATGAATATTTTCAGAGTTCCGATTTGTCCCTCCAATTGGTCGAAAGCTTTATTATCATATGCGCTTTTAAAAGTTGAAAGCAGCGAGGTAAGCTCTATATTTTGAAATAAAATATCGAAGATATCCTCATAACTTCTATTTAAGAAGGCCAGTATATGTGGAAGATCAGAATACTTACCATCTTCATATTTTGCAAAAAAATATACCGTTGCTGACAAGAAGTTTATTGCTGACTGAGTAAAGAATGCTTCAGACCCCCCACCGCCTGAACCGCCACCCCTTTGCAAGGCATAAACCATTGATTCAGACATTTCCTGAGCGTCGGACTGTGTTTGAATAAATTCTGCCTTGAAAGGATTTACACGAACGGACTTTTCTACATCATTTACATTAACTACAGCAAATTTATGTTTGTAATTTGGATCACTTTTCTTTTTTTGTAGAAAAGAATAGTAGGCAATTTGTGCTAGATCCGGAAATTTAAAATCATAAAGACATATAGTAAATCCTTTTTTTATCATTTGTCTAATACTGGGATTTATAACTCCAAATGATTTACCACTTCCTGGGGTTCCTATAACGATAGTTCCCCTGAATGGATCGTAATTTAGCCACCCAACATGCATTTTTCTGTTGAAATAGAATAGGTAGGGAATGTTTATTATAGTATCATGTTCGACTAGTTCCTTATTCTGATCAAAACTTTCTTGTTCAACATTCCATCTGTCTTTTCCAAGTTTAAATTGAAATAATTTACTGATATTATCAGTGCCTACCATTAAAATAAGCACTCCTAACAATGATAGAAATAAATATCCTACATGATAAAAATTAAAATGGTTTAAAAACATTTTAGGCTCTTTCGGACTAAATGCATATGAGATCAAATACATTGAAGAAAAGATCAATAGTAGCCCGCCTAATATTGGAAGTGTTATTTTATTCGTGATATTAATGTCAGTCTCTTTTTTAGCTTTGGTCCCAATTGACACTAAAATCACCATCAATATCTGAAACAGTTTTATATGTAAAGTTGGAAATAAGAAATTCATTTTAGAGAAATTAAGTGCTAACTGACTTAAAATTTCATTAGGATAATTCCTACAAAACAGCACAAAGAAATCAACACCAACTAAAACATATACTGCTTTCTGAAAAAAATTATAAATTTTAATCTGTTCTTGCCTTTCTTGCATAATTTCATTTGATTTAAGGTTAGAAGAAATGAAGACCATCTAATTAAAGATGGTCTTCATATTAATAAGACAAGTAAAAATTAGAAGGTATCAGCTTCAAGAAGATCATTATACTTTATAGCTGTTGTCAAAGTTCTTCCTGAAATTCCATTTTCATAAATACGAATGTTTAAAATCTTATTATTTGGAAATGTAAATTTCTTCAGAACATAAATATTTCTAAACTGTTTTTTAAACCGGGTATGTTCGAAAAGCTGGTAAATTGGCTTTATGGTTATGCTCTGATTATTAGTTGCTTTATAAATTTTCTTATCATCTATTGAAAATTCAACATTCGCGATTTCATAGGGTAAATTTGTTGTGTTTGTAAAAGTGATATCTAAGAAAATATAATCATCATAGGCATATAAATTATTAACAATAGCTCCCATTTTAAAATCACTACTCTTTCTAACGGCATATTTATCTCCATACTTAATGATCTTCTGAGCGTATTTTTTCATTTCAAAATCTGAAAGAGAATTAGAAGGATATTCTAGTGGCTGCATATCCTGTTCAGTTATTTGAACATTCGTTATTACTTTATTCTCAACAGAACTTCCGTAAGCAAGACTATTTGATGTGTAGACTAATTTGTATTGAGCTATAAAGGATTGTCCTACTACCGAGATAACACCAATATTTTCACCTTCAAAATAATGAATCTCTTCTTTATTAAATATCTGAAGAGAGTCTGTAATATTCTCCGGAGATTTGAATTTTGAAATTTTTAATCTAACTAAATTTTCTGCCGGAAGATCACCAATTAGTTTATCAGAACTTAAATCTACAAACTGTATTTTCTCTGGAGATCTGAATAAGATATTTACGTCTTTGGTAATAAATATTACCGATAGTCGATTTTCAAAAATCTTATTTTGTTGAATAACTCCTAAATTGGGTTCCGTGCCGGACTGTGCAAAAATCGTTGAAATTGTTCCTAGTAAAAGGAAGAATGATAATATATATTTCATGACTTGTTTATTGATTGTTTTTATAGATTTCTTGTCTTCTTTTGTCCATTTCTGAATTATCAATTAAATAGATATGAGTATTATACTTTACTTTTACCTTATTTTCTCTTAGTACCTTAGAAATGGTTTGCGATGATGATTGATAAAGTGAAGTTAACATATTGCCAAAAAAGTCAGAATTACCATTATTTAATTGCTGACCTTGCACAAGGTTAGTCCCCATTTCACGAGTCATTTCTCTAAATTGAGAAGCAGGAACGTACAAACCTTCCATACCATCAATATCATAAATATTTAAGTTAATAGGAAGGATCTGATTCTTATAAAGAACTGAAACAACTGAAAGCTTTACCCGTTGAGAATCAAACCCCGTAATAAGTGCAAAAAGAGGGGTTCCTTTATCTATTTTCAGGTTTCCTATATAGATATCATCTAATAATCTTAATTTTAAACGACTCCCCATATAACCTTTAAGATTTTCATCTACAATTGCCTTAATAAAAGATTCATTATTCTCTCTATAAAAGCTGTTAAAATGGTTTGTCTTGTTATCCTTAGTAACTTTCAAAGATGAATTAAGGTAAAATCTTTTCTTTTTATTGTTTGCAGCATTCATCTTCTGAAGCAGTTGCTGTTTAATAAATTCCGGATCTTTTGATTTCTCCAGGGAATCAGCAAACATCATTTGCTCCCTCATTAATCTTAGTTGTTCTTTTCTCCATTTATCAGGAGATTCGTTATAATCATCAGCTTTGGTTCTTGAAGGTTTTCTTTTTTCTGTATTATCAGAATTAATGGCCTCCAATAGTTTCATATTTCTGTTATAATCCTGATCCTCCCGTGCTTTTGTATCGCCTGCAAAACTTCTACCTGTGCGATTATTTGGATTATAATAATCAGTTTTAATGGCATTTGCAGCGATTCTAGAATTTTCCAGTTCACGTTGCATTTTCTTCATGGCCTTTATTGAATCCATCTGCCTTCTCTGAGCAGGTGTCATATTATCCTTGTAAAATGCCAGGCTATCTGATTCTTCATCAATAGTAGCTAAGGCAGTACCCTGATCTTTCTGCATCTGATAAGCATTATCATAAGCTTTTCCTTTATCAAATATATCTTCAACTTCTTCAGCATTACCTAAATTGGTTGATAACTCTTCTACTTTAACAGCCTCCTCTTTCCCCCCAAATTGATTAAGATTATAACTAATAAATAATGCGAAAGGCATTGTAATTAGTGGAATAATATACTTGGGCTGTTTGAAATTTAATTTATTTATTGCGAAAGCCATTATCTTAAATTATATTTTTTGGTTATCCTCCGAATTTCTAAAGTATCTTGCTTAGTAAGATTTTTCCTATTTTGAAATTCTTTGAGTTTGTCTAGGTCTTTTTTCATTTCTAAATAATCTCCTGCCTGTTGAACAATAGAAACATTCTGCTTCTTTTCAATATTGCGATCTTCAGTATTAAAGAGCTTATCTGACATTTGCTTATACGATACCTTTGCATTTTTTACGGTATAGTTATAGTAAAGTATATTGCTGAAAATCGAAAAAATGGTCAAAGCAACCATTGTATACAAAACATTTTTAGGATGTTCTTTTATATACTTCACCGCCTTTTCCTTTCCAGCTTTTATTTTTTCAACTACGGCATTTTTCTCCGGTTTTGGCTGAACTGTATCTTTTTCCATAGTTATTTTTTAAGGGTTTTAATATCTGTATTATCTACTATTCGCCAATCTTCTAACAAAACACCATGAGTATTATTATCCGTTCTTGGGATATCTCTAAACTTCCCATGTGTTATAAGATTGCGCTCAATCAACTGGGTTTTTCTATTTATATATTCTCTACCGTAAAAAGTAAAAGCTTTATTGGCATAATCCATTTTTATACTGTCTTTAATGACTGTAACAATAGAATTTGAGGAAATAATCTGATTATAAAACCCGGACTCTTTTAGAGCCATATACTCCTTATTACCTGATTCATCAATCAGATATAGAGCTTTTTTCATTTGGGCCTTTATATAATCATCATCAGGTGCTATGGTAAAAAATATTGAGTGAAATAAATCTACCTGAGATTTATATTCAAGCTCCCGGTTCATTGTATAATCTGTCTGTTTAACTAGCACCGGAACTCCATTATCCAATACATAAATTGTTTTTCTTGAATCACTTATTAAGAGATAAGAAAATATAAAACCAGCAATTACAATTACCACAGAAAGAACTAAACACATTATTCCAACTGTCTTACTAAGTTTCATTTTCTTTTCTAAATCTGCTACAATTCCCATTATTATTATTTTATTTTTTTAGTAAACTTGCTCCTTTAGTTGCAACTGCTGCAACTGCTTTTGTCACCATCCCTCCAGCTCTTTTACTTCCACTCATTCCGGAACTAATACCATTAGCAGATATAATGTAATTACATAATGTTGGGGTCATAAATACTCCAACGGCCGTCACTAACATTGTAACTGCAACCAATCCTAGATTAAACTGATTTGATTGCATTACCTGCATGAACATTCCGGTATTGGAAATAGAGCCATCGTCTGCGAGAATCTTGGAATATCTTTCAATTTCTGCGGTGTAACCAAATTTGATTAATATCATTCCAAGCCTAAGTGTTGTAAACGCAACAAAACCATAAAGATTAATATTTATGAATCTGGCCACCCATGTAGAAAAAGAGGTAGCAAATATTGGTATTACTGAAATTCCAATTGAAATTGGTCCTGTAATAATTAAGAAAGTTGCAAATAAAAGTGAAACAAAAATTATTGCATATACAGCGACTCGGAGAACCCATAAACATATGGTTTCTAATAAAGCAGATAAAGCTAAAGATACCTGAACCTGTAACCGAGCTGTTAACTCATATACAGGAGCTAATAGACTGTCTCCAGCTGAAAGTACAGTATCTGCAATATCTTCCAACATGCTTTGATTGGCCTGTTCTTGCTGTTCTTTTTTCGCTAGAGCATCACCCTGTTGTTCATATATCCTGTCTATCATCATATTGACATACTTAAAACGCTTCCATCTTAAAGCACTCACTTGGTCTTGCTCAGATTGAAATGCAGCAACCGCTCCGTCCCGTAGCATATCACATGGCTTTTTAATAATATTTGTAAATGCCAGCCAATTCATTAACACGAATGCCGTGGCAAATGGCTTTAAAATTGGCATAATTTCCCATTGTTTATCTCCTGCCAGCATTTGCCAACCTATGTATGACAGGTATAGTAAAGTACCCGCTCCGGCTATAGCCTGTCCCAAAATAATCATGCTTCCATATTCACTTACCATGAATGTGTTAAAAAGAGGCATAAATGATTGCGAGAACCAGTCCTCAATTACTCCTTTTCCTTGTAAGAAATCAACTGCCTTCTGATAAAATTCATCACTCTTAGGAGGGGTCTGAACTGCAGATGTAGCCCATAAAAGTGTGGGACTAAAAAAAAGCATTATAAAAATGCTTTTTAAATAAAATTCTTTATTTTTCATGATTTAATAGATATTTGCTTGATTTAAAGCTTCCTGAAATATTTCAGCGTCCGACCTGGTATAATTTGGAATTTGTGATTGTTTCCATTTCATAAGATCTGCCTTAGAAATATCCTGTAAATAAAAAGTGCTTTCGAGGTCTTTCAACCTTTGTTTCATCCGTCTCCATTCCAGAAAGACGTCATGATACATTAACAATCTTTTCCCTCTACTGACATCAACTTTTTTGGCGATACTATATTTATCTTTAAGTTCTAAAATCATTTCACGATAATGTGCAATCATACCATATTGTTGTGCTTCCTTAAATGGTTTTTCCTTAGAAAACCCCCAATCAACGTAAAAGGGACTGTTTATATTAAAACCTTCTAGTGAATTCAAATTAGGTTTATAATAAACTAAATAGAGAGGATCACTGATTGTAGTAAGATTTGTATAGTTTAGAAACTCATTATTTTCCTGCTCTTTCCAAGAATTAGTATGATTTAGAAGCTTATTAGTTCTGTCATCCATCATATCCATTTGAACCTGTCTCTGAGCTTGTTTTCCTATCGGAGTTAAAGGCCTGATATCTGGACCATTCTTATAATCTCGATTTCTGGATGGTGCCCACATACCCCATATTTGACCATATGCAAAATTAGTCTGAACTCCTAAAAAGTAAGTTGGTTTAGGCCTCCAGTCATTCCACTCATAAAATACTTGTCTTTTTTCCTGGCCAACTATACTTAAATCTTTCAATCGTTTTACTGACTGGGAGTAAGGAAAGAAAGAGAGAAGAAAAACTGATAAAAAAAATATTTTTTTCATAGCCAACTTGCTTGTTGTAAAATTTGTTTAATTAATTCCTTATCCATTGTATAATACAAATCCATATTAGGGATATGCCTCCAGTATGGAATTGACTTTGCATTTTTAATATAAAGTACAACTGAATAAACCAATAGATTCAAATCTCTTATTTCACCTTGAACTTTAGCCAAAAATAAAGTCCGATTGTGCATGTCAATTAAATATTTAGGATCTTCTTTTAATATAATTGAAGTTATGTATTGTTGGCACTCAATAGCCTTAATATAAGCTTTATTAAAAGTTGGAGTACAGAAAACAACATATTCAGGATATTGACCTGCCAGCTGTGACATTTCACCTAAATGATTAAATAATTGTTGTAGATCAGTATATATTCTTTTAAGTTGCTGGCCATTTGCAATGAGGCTGTGAACATTGGTAAGATAAGAATGAAGCTGTTGTCGAATGACTAAAATTTGTGCAGCCTTCTGATTTATTTCTTCGTATTTATCCTTAATGGATTCATATCTATTTCTCAAAAGGTTTTCACTTGCTATTCTCATCCCATGATTAGATGTAACCTGCGCATGAAACTCAGGATTGTAGTACATGGTAACATAGTTCTGTGAAAATACATTGACAAAAAATAAAAAAAATGATCCTGATATTATTTTTTTCATAATTATAAATTTTGGAGTATTTCTTTGAACATTTGTTTATCCTCTTCTATTCCCGCAAAGAACATTGCTTTTTTCCAGGCAAAAGTTGACTTAGCTGTTCTTATTTTGGAATAAATTCCAATGGCTTGATAATAGAGTGATTGGAATTCATTTTCAGCGAATTTTAATAAGATCCTTCGCTCTTTACTTTCCATCTGATTAATAACACCATATGATGCAATAATCCCATAAAGAAACAGGGTATTTTGCTGTAATTGTTGAGCAAAAGAAACCTGATCAGGTAGTGCAACTAAAATAAAAGCTGGAGCATCCTGAAGTTCTTGAAAAATTTTACTCTGATATTCATAGGTACCCTGTGTATATTTTGTAATATTCCACGCAAATGGAATCCCCTGGATTAGAAGGGAAACACTGCTGAGTCTCGACCTAATCTTTTGGGTTGTCTCATCCATTTTTTTAAACTCTCCTTTATTAACTTCCTCCAAAGCAAAATTTTGTACTGCTCCATTTCTCATGTCATACTGTCTAGGGTCTTCATCTACAGCCTCTTTAATTTCTGTATTCATCATATAAAAACATACATGATCTTGGGAAGAAATTTGAGACGAGGCTTTGTAAAATGCTAGTATTAGAAGTATAGTATAAAGTATTTTACAATTTCTCATGATTTTTAATAAATGGATGCCTGGTTAATAATCTGATCAAAAATAGCCTTATCCGTGTCCATATAATCCTGAAATGGATTAATAGCTCTCCACCAACCTTTAGCCTTAGCTCGCATAATTGAATACTTAATATTTATCAAATAAAAATTTAGCATTCTCGTTTTTTGCTCTAAGCTTTCTAATAGTAACATTCTATCTCCTGATGTCATTAAATTAAATTCACCACTTGATAAAAGCTCTGAAACTTCAGCATAGTATTCTATTGATTTATTGTATACCAACTGTCCTGCCTTTACACCAAAAACCGAATATTCAGGCTGACTAGAAACTTCTTCGTAAACCCCCTGTAGATTTTGTGGCATTTTAGAAAGTTCATCGTAAATTCTTTTAAGCTGTAATCCATTAGATACAACACTATTTACCTGAGAAAGCCCTTTGTAAACTTTATTCTGTACATCATTTACTAAAACCATTTGTGACGTTAGCCATGCTTGTTTTTGTTTTATTGCTGACATTTCATCTATGGTCTTTTCCTGTGAACTTTTTAGGTTCCCTGCATATACCAACATGGCTGGTGCTGTCAATATATCAACATAGGTTGTTTGTGCTTTGAAAAAACTGAAAACACAAAAAAATAAGGTTATCGTAATTTTTTTCATATATAAAATATTAAGTGATTAACTCTTCAATTGTGCAGTCTTGCTCTTCCATCTGCTCATTGATATATTTGCTCAAATCAACCTTTTTCGATTTATTAATTAGCTTTTTATAATATTCTAAGGCTTTTTTGTCCATCGGTTTTTTATAGATATTTATCATAGTAACTAGATCTTTCATGTTTCCCTTAAATAAAGAAATATCCGAAATAAACTCTTCCAGGGCATCCTGATAGTTTCCAAACTTTTTTACATATACTTCAATAGCTTTTTTTTCAGGTTTTTCAGTCGTATAGGTTAAATATTGAGCAATAGAAACTTCATTTCCATATACCTCTCCAGTTGAACCACGCTTTAGATAAAATTCTTTCATTGGGGCTCGGTTTAATTTATTGTTTAGATTATTTACGGTGAAAATTTTAGATTGCTCTACTTCATTAAGAGAAAGTAATGCAGCTATCTCAGTAAAATTGTCTTTAAACTTGGTCTGATCTAAAAGTATGAAGGTATCAGAGTTACTTATTATACTATCCTTTACAACAGCATTACCAATAATATCATTTAGTTCCTGCGTAACTACTATGGCTTCTCCCCAGAACTTACGAACTGTTTTGTATAAATACAAAATGTAGCCACCCATCAGTTTGGATGCAATTGCTTTCCATGCTTCTTCTATGATTAGAGCTTTCCTTCTATTTTCACGTAAACGCATTTTTTGAATAAACGTATCCATAATAATTAATGTGACAATAGGGAAAAGTTTGGGATTATCTTTTACATTATCAATTTCAAAAACAATAAAAGGTTCATAAAATAAGGATTTATCAGCTTCTTTGTTTAGAGTGGTTTCGTATCTTCCTCCCTTATAGAAATCTTTTAATACATGTAAAAATGTTCTGATATTAAACTCCGCTTCATTAATTGCATGTTTTTTATGATTCAGGTACACCGGAAGAAAAATTTCACAATACTCATAAAAGCTATTGAATGACAATTCTTTTACTTTGAATTTTCTATCAATATCCTCAATTTTTGCAATCACGTATTTCCTAAATTCCTCTTTCCATTCATCCGAGTTAATACGTGGTTTCTTCAGTACTTCTGTAGATTGTGTAACAACCAACTGTGTTTCATCATATTCTTTCCTTTTTTCATCATCATTTAGCACTTCATAAGCTTTATATACTTTTTGTAATTCTGTATGATAATGATCCTCATTGAAGTTCTCATTATTTACATTTGAATCAGGATGGTACATAATTGATTTTCTACGGAAAGCTTTTTTAATATCATCCTTTGTTGCATTCATAGGAATTTCAAGTACCGAATAATAACTATCAGCTTTACTTTCAAATGAACTATTAAATTCCGTTACAATTTCTTCTTCGTAATAATTGAAACGTCCTAAAAACAGGATAAGCTCATCTGTAGTTTTTGATTTATACCAATCTCTTCCGGAATTAAAAAACTGACTATAATATGAGAGTAGAGTGTTATCAAGAATACTTTTTTGGGTAGTACTCATACTTTCGTCAGCTCCTTGCCAAATAAGGAAAATGAGATTGACTAAGAATTCTGTTTTTTCAATATTAAATTCCGCTTCAGCAACATTAAAGGGATTCATACTGATTGGATCATCTTCTTTATATTGTATATACTTACCATTATAGTATTTACAAGTTCCTGAATAACTATCTCCAGTATCAACTATAACAACATCATAATTATAAGTCAGATACTGTTCAATTATATTGTTCATTAAAAACGACTTCCCAGAGCCACTCGGACCCAACACAAATTTATTTCTGTTGTTAATTCTTCCGGTTTCTCTGGGTAGGTCGCATAGATCCACTTTCAATGGTACTCCTTGCCTGTCGGTAAATCTTAAGTAGATATTTGATTTTTCGTCAACAGGATAGGACTCCTTAAAAAAAAAACAAAGAGAAGCTTCGCTTGTCGATGTAAAATAATTGTAGCTTTTCAGCTCATTAATGTTTCCTGGAATAGATGCCCTGAATAATTCAAATTGATTATAGCTTTGTTTAGAAGTAATAATTCCTTTTTGAAATAATTTTGATTCAATCATTGATGACGTTTTATCAAGCTGCTCTTTATCTGAACAGGATAATATTATTCCAAAATAGGCATCAGTAATTAATTGATTATCCTTAGCAATGCTTGTCAGTAGCTCTTCAATTTCGTCAGCTAATATAATATTTGCAGGATCAGATTTAAATCCCTCATGGCGATTCTTCTTTAATTGAAGTTCTTTATTTCTGTCGTTCTGGATGGGTATCGCTATAACTTGGTTATAAATGAAGCAATTATATTCCTGAAGATCACTTAAAAAACTAAAATTATCAACTGCCGTATTTTTTGAAGCTGAGGAACTTCCCCCTAAAAAGGAATATGGAGCTACTGTATTGGGCACTTGTATATCTTCCACGTCTATAAAATCTATAACTCTTACTGCCTGATTATTGACTTCTAAATGTGAATCAAGAGACTGCATATTATTTAAATATTTATAGTATGAAGAGAAATCCATATTTAAATAAGAGTAATAATAATTTTCCCAATCTTCTTTCATCATAAATACCGGATCAAAATCATTGTCTTTCAAAACCAGAAATATTTTTTCTGCTCTTTCCCTAAAATCCGCATATTTCTTTTCTGAATGTTTGTAGTCACTTTTCTTCTTTGAGTTATCTATATAATGCGAAAAAATAAGAAGTGTTTCGATAACCTTAAAAAGTCTTCCGTCAAAGTGTTCTGAATACTTTTTTTGCAGATATTCTTTATTATCTTCTGCTTTATAAATTCTTTTATCAAAAATATCTAGCTTCTGAAAAATGTGTCCTTCACCTAAAATATTTACCAACTGATTAAAAACAGAATGGTATTTTTGGTAAAGTTCCGCATCAGCAGAGTATTGAGTTACAACATTTTTAATTTTAATTCCTATTATTGGATTCCCATAACATCCAATTAAAGTATCATAGTCCGTGTTATAGACACTTGAAAGATCAAAGCCGATAAATGATTTTTTAAATACTTTCTGTTTCATTTGTTAATAATTTTTTTTATTCGGTTTTGATGAACCCAAAGAGTTTTACTGTCCTTTGACTTATTAAATAAGCCTCTTGTCTTTTGAAAATGCCCCACAAAATAAATTGTTGCTGCAACACCCAAGATCATCATACCAAGTCCCAGAATGATATTAAAACTTGTTCCTATCGCACCGATAACAAGAGATAAAATCAATCCTCCAGCTGCATAGTATATAAACTTTCCTTTATAGCCTTTAAAAACAAAGGGCTTTTTAAGCCCTTTGTAAACTGGATAATGAGATACATTATTCTTGTTATTTTCCATCTTTAATTAGTTAAAGAATGCACTAACAAATGTTGGTGCAAGAATTAGAAATAAACAAGATCCACCCCAACCTAGTAACTCTTTATTGATATCCTGGTCCCCATTACTCCACTTATTGTAGATACGAATACCTCCAATTACACCTACCACACCACCAATGGCTTTACTTAAAGTGGTAATTGCTGGCCAGTAACCTTTAATAGAGTTAGCTGCTGTTGTTACGGCTGTACTCCCAGTACCTCCTGCAAACATTAAAGAAGTTGTGCCAAATAAGGCAATCAAACACATCACACCTAGAACATTTTTTCTGTTCTTAAAAAAATTTGCTTTTTTCATCTGTAAAAAAGTTTTAAATAATTAGTTAATAAATAAATTTTAAACAACAAAGACAATCAAGACAACTATTTTATTCAAAAAAAAAATCCTTGAATTATTCCTTTTTAAACTACTATAGCTGAATCAAATTTCTATGGCTATTAATTGGTTATATAATAAATTGCAAAAGTAAAAAAAATAAAACACCAAAAACAACCAAGACAACTATTTTTAAAATAATTGAACTTCTGCGTAATTGAATGATGATATCTTTGTTGCATTTTCAATGAAGTCAAGAACATCAATATTATTCTCTATAACTTCATTTGAATAAGTTTGTAAATTCTCTCCCTGAAGAAGTTCCCGAAATTTCATTATGAAAGAATTTGAATTACTTTCAGGAATTTCAATAACTGAATTATCTTCACTTACGTATTCGCTTTCAATGTATGTTTCTTCTTCCATTTTTTTCCTGGCATCAAGTAATATCTGTTCATCAGACCTTTCCTCAATTTCTTCTGCAAAAATCTGATCATTACTATCTAAATTTTCAACAGCATCAAAATTGATTACTTTAGTTTCTTCTGGTTCCGGAACAATGGCATCGTGGTCCTCCAATATGATTGCTTGATCTTCCGATTGATCTCTATTAGCTGATTTTGGTTTTGCTATAAAAGCATCATAAATAATCTGCCCTAAGAAATAAATTCCATAGGCAGATAAAACGATAAATAAAATTTTCATTGTGGTAAATATTTTAATCAAATAAAGAAAAACTGAGTTCTTCAAAAGCTTTACGAAAAACAAGCTCGTCGTTATATACACTCAAAAAAGAACGTTTCAAATTATTTGTAAAAAAAATAGGTGATTCAATAATACTTCCGAAAGAAGACAAAGTATATATTAAATTTTGATCACAAGAAATATTCTTGTCAAAGAAATTGTTAAGAAAGTATACATTCCCATCATAAAAATTTTCTAAAAACTTTCCGAATTCTATTGTCGAACTTAATATATTATCATAGTAGGCAAAAGGCGAAATAATAGCATTTGAATGCTTAATCAAATTTACCATGTCACCTTTAAAGTCAGCTCTCAGATCAACAAGATATAAAGTCTTTTGTTCTTTAAGTTTTGAAAGGATCATAATATTATTTAAAATATTTATCTTCTCATCTGAGACAGAATCCATTAAAATATTAAGATTGATTTTTTCTTTTTCAGAATGAAATAAATTTTCTAAAAGCAAATCACTACCATTGTCTATAATATAAACTTCATCAAAATTTCTATGCTTTAAAAAATACTTAGATAAATAAATAACGAGTGTAGACTTTCCAATATTCTGACAGAAATTGGTCACAGTTAAAATCATCTTTTAAACTTTCTTCTTCTTTTTCTATAATTTGACGCTGAATTCTGATCTTCACCAGATGGCTGTATTCTATTTGCAGCTCTTATTAGCTCAGTGAGTATATCTTTATCAGATTTGTTAATGTTATTCTCTTTGAGATTTTCATTATTATTATTTTCGAATTCTGAGTTTCCAGGTTTAGAAATATTACTTGTATTACTAATCCTATTTTCAAATTGTTTAGCTGTCTTTTCATTAACTAAATCATTAATATTGAAAATATATTTATCTCTTTCATTAAAAACAAAATAATTCTCTCCTACCTTAACAGTTGAAAAATGTGTGTTGAAATCAATAGTTTCTTTTACACTAACCTTACAGAACCCATTAACAATATTTCTGTTAATAATGAAATCAGTATAAGGTACTTTTTTTCCAAAGTCAAGTAAAAAATCAGGTATGCTAAAATTGTTCTTTCTTTCAAAATAGAATTTAGCAGCTAATTTTGTTTCGTCATTTTTAAAAATTGAATTTTCCAGAAAGTCAAAGATCGTTTTGTCTACTTTTATGTCCGTAAAGGTAAAAATATTTTTCATATCTGCAATATCCGATCCTTTAAAAACACATTTATTTTTATTATCAATAAGTGTATAACCGAAAGGAGTTTTATCTTCAGAATAAGAAAACAAAATATCAAAACCAAATTTCGTTTTTAAATCTTTTTGTAATTGACTTTTCCAATCAACTACTTTATTATCATTTACAATACCAAAAACTTTATTGTTAGAAATCTCTTTATATTTATTTAAAATAGCTGTAACTTGTTTTGCCGACTTTCGGTCAGCTCCATTAGTGAGTTTAATATTTTTAATTTCAATATCTCTTAGTTTTGTATCATGATATAAGATTGAAAGCGAATCATCTTCTATATATGAATCGAATCCATTGTGTTTAAGTAATTTTTGAATTTGAGAAATATTATTACAGGAATATGATAAAAGATTTTCTAATTTTAAATTATAATCAATACCTAAAATATTTTTCTCTGCTTTAGCTAGAGCTTCCTGACATTTTAATTTAGTATAACTATGTACCATCTGCTTTCCATTTTCAACATTGACATTAGTTGAAACCAAATGGACATGATTATTTTTTGTGTCACTATGAAATACTGCAATATAAGGTTGATTATCATAACCAAGATTTTTCATGAAATCATCTCCAATATTTTTCAAAGTTTCTTTAGAATACTCACGACCTTTACAAGAAATAGAAACATGAAAATGTACATTTTCAAATTTCTTATTCCTGGGTTCAATAGACTTTAAATATTGTTTAACCTGATCTTTATTTCGGACATCAATAAATGAAGGAAAATTTTTTGCAGAAACTAACTCTCCCTTACCTTTATCAATTTTATCTTCGTTATATCTAACGCTACCAAAATCTTTATCCTTTATACTTTTTTCATGTAATACAACAATCATTTACTTAATAAATTATAGATCTTAAAAATAATATCTGATTTCTCTTTTGATAAGGAATAAAGTTTACTCATTAACTCATTATGTTGTTGTAAAAGATTATTAGAGATTTGCTTTTCAGCATTAACAATTTTAGCAATCTGATTAATATTATTGTCCACTTTGCTATAGAAATAATCATCCTTTCTAATAAAATCAAAGATGCTTTTTTTTGTACTGTAATCAACTTCATCTTTTATTTTTGAAATGACGAATTCAGTATAGTTACACCCTAATTCAGAACATTTTTTGGTTAAAATATCCTTTTCTTCTTTCGATAATCTAATGTCTATTCGTGCAATTTGTTCCATTCTAATTCAAAAAAAATGCGAGTTCCGAGCGATTTTTACTCCTTTTTGAAAAAAAGGCAAGATGTTTTTGGGAGGTTCATCCGTACAAAAGCACATCTTGCATACTAAGCGCCCTTTAACAAAATTTTAAAAGTCAAAATTACAAAATCGAAACAACCTAAACAACTATAACTATCAAAACAACATTATTTTTTTTTATATATTTGAAAAAAAAATCTCATGGAGAATATTGACAATAAAAATCAGGACCAACAAAAAGAAAATACTCCAGTATTTTCAAAAAATGAACAAAAAGAAAAGGCTGTTTTAGAATTTGCTTATATTAAGGATCAAATCGAAAACTCATTTGGAAATGCCACCGAAAAGCAGAAAAAAAATATTTTTAAGCTTTTAAAATCTTTTGAAAAAGATTTAGAAGATCTCTTAGAAATTAAAATAAGTGTTAGAGATAAATCAACATATCTACAATTAAAAAATTCAAATTTTGATTCCAACGCTTTAAAACTTTCAAAATATATACAATAAAAAAAGCCTGCTTTTTGCAGGCTTTAGTTTTATCGTTTTTAGTAGTCAAAAAAAACATCAGGAATTGAAATAAAAATCAAATTCTATCGGAAGGCAAACAGTATTATTTTTAATAACTATATGGAGGGAATCAAAATAAAAATCTATTATAATATTATTCATAATTAGAGTAACTTCTTTAAGAGAATCTTTACATATAATATTAAATAATTCATTGTCCTCTCTCTCAATATACCAATCCTGAACATCACAAAAAATGAAATCTTGTTGATTCAAAATTAACTGAATAATGTCCATACAATTTTCATTTTCAATAATTTCATTAATACCTTCTGTAATAAAAAAAATTTCTTTAATAAGAATCAATTTTTCTTTTTGGTAACAAATATTATAAAGCTCATTAGCATTATTTTTTATTCTTTTTTTATTTTTCATGATAAGTTAATTTAGATTGATTAATTAAATTCGAGTTGCAGAATCTCGCTGTTTTTTTCAGTTCTATCAGATTTTTTCGGAGTGTCTTTTCTTTTTTCATCATCAGGAATCCAATTCTTTCCAAGACAAGCTTGGTAATTAAATTCATCCCAAAGTTCTTTGTCTTTAAATTCTAGATGAATTGTTCCTTTTTTATGAAATTTAATTCTAAAGAATGTAGAATGGCACTCTTTTTCAAAAGTGTCCCCTGTTCTTACTTTACCAATTAAATTAAATTTATCCTCTAATGCCATACTAATTGAAGTAATTTCGTTTAGGCTCTTTCCTGAAATAACACATAAAACTTTATCCAAATCTGAGAGATTAGATCTTCCCCAATCTGAGTAGCCTAATTTAAAAGCATCCCCATATTTTCTAAGATGATCCGCATTACAATAGTCTCCATATTTTACATATGCAGGTGCTATAATCTTTTTATTGATCTTATAAGCTGAGTTAGTCTTCCATTTTGGTACAGGTAAAATATTTGCATGAGCATAAGAAGTAAGATTATCAAAAACATCTATTATCATTTCTTTAATAATATTGTCCTGATTGCCCATAACCATACTGAAAAAAGAAAAAATATTTTCTTTATTAAAAGACATCATAGATTGTTGAGAAATAAATGCATCATAATTTTTGATCATTGATGAAGACATATATCTTTTTACATCCAGATATTTAATAACATAATTCCACATAAATACTTTTGATTTTATAGAAAAATGTGAAAAAATATTTTCTGGGGTTTCATTTTTTAAAATCCAGTCTTCTTCGTTTTGATAACCTTCATCTGCAAATTGTTCCCAATAGTATTTAAATTTTGCATCAGCTTTAATTTTCTCAATTAAAGCTATTTTAGTTTTTTCGCAGCGTATTTTTAAATTATTAATTATATCATTCTTTTGTACTTCAAATTGTGAAAAATTAAAGTCAAATTCATTTGAAATCTCTTCATCCTTTACATAATTGAATTCAAAAAAACTATCATTCTTTTTGATTTCAAACCAGATTAATGCAACTTCTACATTTGTTTTTCTTTCGGCATCTATAAAAGCATTTTCAATAAAATCAATTTTAGCCTCATACTTTTTTAGAAAAAAAGCTAATCTTTTTCTATTTTCTGAATAAGGGTTTTTGATTGTTTCTGCATTTAAAATACATGCAATTTTTGTATTAGAAGAAAGCTCTATTGCTTTTAATAGATGAAGATCTCCGTTATCAAAAGGAGGGTTCATAATAATGAAATCAAAGTACATATCTTTCTCATAACTTAGAAAGTCACTATGAATTACTGGAAAACCATCAGCACGCAAAATTTGTTGAAGCTCAGGTTCTAGTTCGATACAAAATACTTTAGATTTTGTTTTATCCTGAATGAATTTTGCAATATCTCCTTTCCCCGCACTTGGTTCTAAAATATTTCCATTAATTCTAAACATATCTTGCCAATCATATTTTCCTGTAACTCTATAAGGTTCTAAAAGTTTTCTGATTAAATCTTCTGGGGTTGGATAAAAGTTTGAATTAAATATTGCCATTGGTTTTAATTGTAATTGTATTTGTGAGAATTATTAAAGACCTTTTAAAGACTTGCCCAGGTCTTCGACTTACTTCGAGTTAAGTCCTAATTCTTTTAATAAATTTCTTTGCTTGCTACTCATGCAGGTTGTCAATTGCTTATAACCTAAGCCGTGTCTCTTGAAAATTTCAGATCGAATTTTTTTGGTAAAGGATCTGGGTCCCTTCTCCTTGTCATTTATTTTTGCGAGTGCAATTAATTTATCGTAACCCAGATTTATCAATTCCTCCTTAACTTTCGTTGGTTCTTCAGCTAATAATCTTCCATAAATACTTTCATCTAAGTCAGCAAAAGCTTTATCAATTATTGGTTTAATTAGCCTAATTTCGTCCATTGTTAAGACTATTTCCCCTGTAGTAAGGGTCATTGTAATTGTTTTTTTCATAATATTATATTTATTAGTTAGTAGTTATATTGTTTAAAGGTTTAAGATTTTAAAATGTTTGTATGCTTTGGTATTCGAGGACACTTGACTTTTTCTGAAGTGGCAGATGCCGTAGGTAAAAAGCATAAAATAAGTTTCGTTTCTGATAAGTTGCTTTTCCGTTGATTTCAAAGAACACCTGTTCGTTTGCTTCGTACATTCTGAGGTATTCGACTTTTCTATGCAATGTCTCGTGAAAGATTTTAGGGTTAAAAATGGGGCGGAGTATTCCGCTGGGTGCCGGGGTAGCTTTTTTGTGGTGGGTTTATTTTTTGCAAAAAAAATGGATTCCCAAAAAAGTTACAGGAAAGAAGTTTTAAGAAAAAAATATTTCAAATTCGCATTAGAAAATCGGATATAACCTCAGACGGAGCAAATAGCAGGATTGTTCTTTTCAACGGGGAAGTGTCTGGCCAGAATCAACCTCCTTTAGCTTTTTACCAAGGCATGCCACACATATATATGAAATTCCACTCAGCGGACGGGAATGGGATCAGGAAGGACTATGCCGGGGCATCTGATTCCCGGACAGCTGACCCAAAAAAAATACTTCGTTAAAATGATTCCGGCAGCGCAGGATATCGCCAGGAACCGGAATGATTTAACGAACTATAAACTATTCCGATTTTTAACGAAGTATTACAGATCCGGATCTTTCTCCAGACTATAAAAATAATTCGTTAAAAATCGATCTGTAGAAGATCCTGCCATTGTTTTTGGCGAATTAAAAAAGCCATCTGAAAGATGGCTGCCGATGGAAAACCTAGGCCCTGAAGCTGTTGGCTCCATCGGTCCGGTAAATCTCCCAGGGATTATTAATAGTCGGAAAAAACATTAACCTATTCTTTTCGACATCTCAGTATTCATAAGTTGAAATCTTAAATAATATGGATTAGCAGTAATTTTTAGTTGGGATCTAGTTGCAGATAAATATTCACTCGGAAGCATAATTAAGTTGTCTTTCATACACACAACAAGATCATCAAAGAAAAAGTTGCATTGCAGTTTATCTTGTTCAAAAATTAGATTCCCATCACAATCTGTTGCTTCTATTCTAAATTTCTTATAAGCAATTCTCTTTAAAGTCCAAGTCTGTGAATCATAGCAATTCAGATGATCTTGGGCATCAGTCATTATTTTTAAGAACCAAAAACATTCTTCTTCCCCTGCAACTTCAAAGATTCCATCTGTCAATAAAAACCCTTGCTGAAAATTGTGAAAAACTTCTGAAATAACGTAATGACTGTAATATTTATTGGCTGACTCAAGGTGATTTTTCATAACTATCTGCATTAAAATTTCTCTTTAATATTATTAAGAATCAAACTTATTATTTCATTACCTAAATATCTAGAAAAATACCCTGAAATACCCCCTGAAATGTTCTAAGGGTAACCCTTATTGTTGATTTTCAATACTATTGAGAAATAAGTCTAATAAGTATTTTATTATGTTCTTCAATTTTGCTTTTACTCTTCAAACCCGTTTTTTTATAAATAGAACTTAAATGAGTAGACAAAGTCTTTTCAGAAATATTTAGAGCATCACTTAAATCAGGATACTTCATTTCTGGGTTATTCAAAATTAACAGAAGGACCTCTTTTTCTCTTTTTGATAAAGAATCTACAGAAAATAAATTTTGAAGCTCTTTGTTTCTTCTGGAATAAAGAAAATAATCTATAGATGTTATAAAAATAGCGGCAGAATACACTGTATGCTCAATTAGCTGATTATCCCCATATATCAATATAACTATTGGAAAGCCACAAAAAAAAGAAAAAGATAAAATCCCATTAATTGCATGAATTTTAAGAAAAAATTGCTGCTCATTAAGAATTGTATTAATCTTTTTGTTTACAATGAAGAATAGAAATAAAAATAAAAAAACGACAAATAATGATAAAAATAATAATCTACTTACGAATAATTCCTTTGTAAAAACATATGGCAGAATAAAAAATGTAATGAAAAGAAATAAAGCCATCATCCCGATTCTTTCATTCATTAAGTTTTTAAAAATATAATTAAGTTGGTATTCATTTTTAACGAAAATAAAAAAATGGTAAGCCACAATAAGACCAATCATCCATGCGAAAATATTTTGTGAGATAATATCAACCTTAAAGTTTTTGTCAGGTAAAAGTCCTTCAATAGTGTTGTATATAATACCATTCATCCATATTAATACATATTTTAATACATATTGTTTATCAGTTGATTTCCATACAAATAAAAGTTTAATAAAACCAAAGACAAACAATAATGTGAAGATGAGTAGGTATATAAATGTAGTAGGTATAATTTGAGTTTTAATCATATCTCATGAAGTAAAGTGGATAATTTAGAACATGATTTTCTTCAAAAATTTGGAATCCGGATTTTTGATAAAAGTTTAAATTATCAAGAGCTGTTGTTTCTAAAATAACTGTTCTCCCAGTATAATGCTCTAAAGCTTGTTTCAATAATATAGTCCCCTGTCCTCTTCCTTGAAATGAAGGTTTAGTACCCATTAACCACAGATGAACATAATCTGAATTACTGTGGTTCATTTTTAATACTCTTTCTCTTTTCAAAACCTTGTAAATATTCTTTATTCCAATAACCCTTAGAACCAACTGAACTTCTAAAAGAAGTCTTTTGAAATTAAAATTTTTCGAATGAATGAAGAGAATTACTGAATTGAAATCTTCATTAATAAATACTTTTCCAAACATTAAGGCCATTCTAAACTGGAAGCGAAAAAGTTCTCTTAGTTTTTTTTCCCGATTTTTTCCAAATCCTACTATAAAATTGATTGAATTATCAATTAAAATATTCACGAAACTTTCTGTTAAAATCTCGACAATTCTTTTTTCATGTGATCTACTAGCACTAATCATAAATTACGTTGCATTGCATAGCTATGACAAACGTCCAAAGCTATATTAATAAATATCTTTCTCTATTGGCAAACATAATAATTTTCCTATTTTGAAAATCTGTAAGTAATCAAAATAAAAATCAATTCGTAAGTTATTTTTCTCATATAGGATTTCATTCCTAACATTAGAACATGTAAGATTAAAAGCATTCTCTTCTCTTCTTATCAATTCCCAAATTTGAATTTCTAATTTGGGTCCACATTGCTGTTCTAATATTAAATCTATTAAACTAAAGCAGTCTTCATAAACTGCAATATCATAAATTCCTTCAGTTAGTTTAAATCCATTTTTATACTCATGCAACTTTTCTCGACTTGTGTATATATTATAAAGATCATTTGCAGAGTTTCTAATCTTACTATTATGTTTATTCATCATGTATATTTGGTTTTTTTCTTTTGGTGTATTTGTTTTTAAATTTTCTATTCTATCTTTGGCATTATTATATTAACTATGTTATATCTTTGACAAATATAGTCTAAATTCAGACCTAATAAAAAATTTATGGATAAAATTCAGACCATAAAAGAGCGAATTTTTATATTCCTCGATAAAGAAGATATTAAAAGGACAACTTTTTATAAAGAGACAGGTATGTCCTCCTCGAATTTTAAAGGAGTAGCACTTAAAAGTGATTTAGGTGTTGAAAAATTAGCTAAGATTTTAACCGTTTATCCGGAACTTAAAGAGCATGGCAATTTAAACTGGCTTATAACTGGAAATGGAAATCTAGATTTGAGCCAAAAAAAAGACCAACAAACAGTTGATCTACAGGACGAAAATAATAGTGAAAAACTAGGTGATCTGCTTGCAAATATGTATGCACAGTATGATACAGTAGATAAAGGTTTATCATTTATTCAAAAGAAAATAGCTGAATTGGAGAAAAAATATGATAAAGCAATTGCCAAACAAAACAAAGATTTAGAAGAAATTCTTACTCAAACCAAAGGAGTTGTCAAGTAAACTTAATTTTTATTAATTATTATCTTTTCAGATCCGCCAATAAAAGTTTTTGTAGGGCTACTTAAAATCAAGTAGCCTAAATCCTTAGCGAATACCTCCAGATCCTGCATAGTATCTAAAAAACCATTATTAATTTCTTTTTTTACCTTATAAAATTTCATCAGATAATCATCCTCCGATATAATATCTTCAGAATAGTCTTCCCATAGCTTATCTGAAAGAGCAATAAGTACTTTTAATCTTTCTCTATGGCTATTCATTTTCTTTAATATTATTGCGTTTAAAAAGTATTGAAGAAAAACGGTCTAATGTGTTATTGTTAAATTTATCTAGTACACGTAATTTCCCATAATAACTATCTAATTTAAAAACTAAAAACACAATTAATATCAAGAGAATAATAATTGCTATATCGGCTATAGCTGATACTTTATTCTGATTAAAAAATATGAATTTAATATATGTAATTAAGTGAAAATATCCAGATACTAAGGCTGCATAAAAAGTGAATCTATTGGCTCTGAACAATCCGCCTAATGCAAGTAAAATAAAACATGAAGAGATAGATAAAAAATATATTGAAGAATCCAGATCCAATCTTCTTTCTCCTGCGTTATTTTCTAATTGTACATTTACATCTATAAAATAACCTGCTACATTGTTGAGAAACGGTAATATAGCAGATATGATAACAAATGCAGAAGCGATTATTTCAATAGTTAATCTATTTAGGCCGATCCGGTTTTGTTGGATCGATTGTTTCTGTTGGTTCGATTGATTCATTTTCTTTGTTGTTCTCAATTAAATTTTCCGGTATACCCAGGCTATCAATCACAACTTTCGCAGATTCTATTTTTTTTATATTAGAATCACTGCTCTTTTGACTTAGATCAACGGGTTTAGAGACATCCTCATTTCTATCTGCACACCCTGCCAAGATAGTTGATAATAAAATTCCTGATAAAAATAGCTTTAAGTTCATAGTATTATATTTTTAATAACATAAAGATAAGTCTTACTACTTAAATTTTGGTTACAAAAAAAGGTGATTATTTCTTATATGAAATAATCCACAAAAATACGAAATTTATATCACTATTATTTGAATTCAAATGTAATAAAAAATATGCCTTTAATAGCAATACATGATAACTATTTTGTAAAAAAATTGAGAGATTTGAATAATATTATTAGATAGGAAACTTTATAAGCTATTACAAATTTAAATAGATTCTATCCTATCAGTAGGAGGTTCCCAGCATTTCCAAAGCATACTTATACGTTATACTTCTTAAGCTTTTTCACTAAAAGCATTAAAAATATTCCCAGTTCTAAAGAATCAAATTCTTTACATATTTAATGAATTATTATTCACTTTTTTGTGAATTACTATCAAATACCGTGATTATACGGATTGTTAGAAAAGACAGCATCACATAAGTTAGCTTATAAATAACAAACTGATTTACAGTGAAATTAAAAAATAAAAAAGCTTATGAAAATACGATCACCAACTAGAAAACAATTCACACAAATAAGATAAAACCAAAAAAACAATATGAATAGTTTTTAATACGACAAGCCTTGTCGCCATTCCGCACTACTTTGCTTATAAGTAAAGAAATAGAAAAATTAAAGCCACAAAATGAAAAAATATAACTACACCCTGACTTTATTCCCGTAAAACCGGATATAATATACTCTACTATAGGAATTAAGAATTAATTTTTATATCACGCAAAATTACAAGACAATGAAAAAAAATTACTTAAGTGCAATTTTTTTATGCACTTCCCTAGGGTTATCGTATGCCCAGGTAACCGAGGTCTATTTTAAATACGACGAAGCGGGCAACCAAAGGTATCGGGGCCCTGATTCAGCTGCCAAACAGGCTTCTGACCAATCCAAGACTGCTTCATTATCCAGATCACAGGTGATGGATGAAAAAACATTCTGGAAACAGATCAGGCTTTATCCTGTCCCGGTTAATGATGTACTTACCATTGACTGGACCGAGGAAGTGGATGGATTGATAGAATCTGTCTCATTATACCAGCACAGTACTGTCCACTGGAAATTCCAGCAGCAGAATCTGCCTAATCTTAATAAACAAATCAAAATCAATATGACTGGATATGATTGGGGCGTATATGTACTGCGTTTTACCCTAACAGACGGACGGATTTTCAGTAAAAACATTACCAAAAGATAGAGCTATGAAATTTTATAACAACAAAAAGAGATTTTTTTCCTCCCTTGTGCTGCTCCTGGTTTCTATGGTAAGTTTTGCACAAATAGCCCCGGTACAGAAAATTCATGTTACCAAAGGAAATATTGACGTCAATGGAGCCGGACAGCTTGAGTTTACATTACCAATTGCTCTACCGCCGGGTATAAAAAGCGTAGCACCAAAGGTAAATCTTGTCTATTCAAACGGTGCATCCAATGGGATTGCAGGCTATGGCTGGAATATTTCCGGTACTAGTTCAATTTCAAGAGTAGGAAAGAATATTGAAAAAGATGGAGAAATAAAAGGTGTACAGTTAGATTATTCTGATTTTTATAATTTCAATGGGCAAAGATTAATTTTAAAGTCCGGTGAATATGGGAAAGATGGGGCAGAATACGTCACAGAAAAATTTTCCAATACAAAAATTAAATCTATCGGTGCTATTACTGGACAAACATGGCAAGGACCAGAATTTTGGGAAGCCACCTTTGCGGATGGGTCACAGGCTTGGTACGGAGCAACAAGCGCAGGGGCCAGTACTGCCAGAACTCCTTTGGAATATAATATTGTGAAATGGAAAGATCCGCAGGGAAACTATATCACGTATAATTACTCGCAAGATACAGAAACTAATGTTGCCATAATTTCTTCCATTAAATGGGGAGGAAATGAATCTTTAGGGAAAACACACTTTAATGAAATTGAATTTAATTATAATGTATCATCTACACGAGGACTTATAGAACAATCTTATATGAATGGTATATCATTTATTCAAGATAAGTTATTAAACACAATTGTGGTAAAAGCTAATAACTCTCAGTATAGAAAATATGACATCATATACAAGTCTGACGATACAAAATACCAGTTTGTAGAAAAAATACAGGAATATAATTCAGAAAATCAGCTGGCCCATCCAATTGAATTTTCTAGAATTGAAAATCAGACAAATAACAGCCATTTTAGTCAATCTTCAAATTTTTATAATCTTTCTTTGACTGGTGATTTTCGTGGAACCCATTCTTTGGATTTTATTTTATATAGAAATGCATCTGGGGGTGATCCTGCAGGATATTATCTGCATTATGAAGATGACTTACCCAAATATTATTTAGGTACAGAGAATGTTTATGCCAATGCAGTTGCACTAAGTATTAAAGACGGTAATAATGTGGTTGGGAGCAAACAGGGGTTTGTTTCGTACACGATCAACCCTACAACCAAAGATATAACCCTTAAATACTATACTATTGATTTAGCAAAACCTGTTAATATTACAACTCAAGGTTATCCTAATGCATTGACATTAGTAGAAACTAAAATAATTGCAGCAAGTCAATGGAATGAAACCCAGCATACATCAACAAGCAATCCGCTAACCTACTATGACAAAACATCATCGATCAAAAAACTGCTTCCATATGATATCGATGGGGATGGCGTTTCTGAAGTATTGATTGAAAAATCTATTCATATCATTAATACATCGTGCCCCAGCAGTCCAGATGGCGGATTAGATCCACAGGCACGTCCGGGTAATTGCCAAAGCTCCAGTATAGATGAAACAAAATATATTGTTACAAAGCAACAGGACAGCGCGTTTCCATATTCTGAATTTTACCTGGCTAAAAGCGATAATATCGTTATAGGAGACTTTAATGGCGACGGCCTGGATGATATTGCCCAATCAAGTCCTTATTGGGGCTCTACTGTAAATGGGGAATTTGTGCCTGCTAACCTTTTGCAGGCCTATAATCTGAAAAAAGACGGACAGGGCAATATGGGCTTGTCTGAAGTTTTTTCTGCGGACTATTCCGGCGTTTCTTCCCAGGTACAAATCGGTGATTTTAACGGAGATGGTATTTCTGATTTATTTGTGCGTACAAATGTTGATAATCACTATATTATAAATCTTAACACTGGAAAAAGCTTTCTTAAAACACCATATTTTAATGATTTTAGTGGGACTTATAGTTTAACTACTTCTCAATATGGTAATTATTCTACAGCCAGAGTTTTAGACATTAATGCAGATGGAAAGTCTGATATTATTAATTTTAGTACCGATTATAATATTGTCTCTCCTACTTCTGCAAATTCCTCATATATTTTAAAAGTCAGTGAAAATCAGGGGTATTTAAATGGGAAAATTCAATTTGGGTCCAACCAAACCATTAATCGTAGTAGTGCTGGCCCATTTATTTACAGAGAGATTTTAGGATTAAAGCAGAACAAACTATTTATTTACAGTCCTACTTCAAACCAATCTATTGGCATGGTCTCCGAGTTTCAACACTATTCTGATCTTCCAAGATCATCAATTAACAAAATTATACAGGGAGGGGTAGCAACTGGAATTACTTATAATGGCTCATATTCAAACGGGGGATACTATAAGCCTATAAAAAATGAGCAGTATCCATTAATGGAACTTCAAGAAGTAAATTCACAATTAGTATCACAAATTTATGAAGGTAATAATAATCAGACTAGTAGGTATAAACAGTTCCGCTATCGTGGCCTTATTATAAACCTGCACAATAAGAAGACTATTGGTTTCCGACAAATGGCCAGCTCTTCATGGTTTGATTCGGGTTTTGAGAACACAAAAATATGGTCCGGCACTGAAACAGATCCTTTGAAAGAAGGAGCCCCGGTTAAAGAATGGTCTATCAGAACTAATGATAACTCTAAAATTTTTCCGGAAGATATTTCTGAAAACAATACCCAGCTGCTGAGTTTTAAATCTACAACTTATCAAACGGATAAGCTCTTAAACGGACAGGTAGTAACAACCGTGTCTGATGCAGACAAGGCTAAGGTGGTTACGGTGATTCTTCCTAAAATAACCAAAGGAAAAGATTTCTTAACAGGTGCCACGGCTGAAAGTACAGTTACTTATGGTCAGTACTATTTGCCGTCACAAACTATCTCGAAGATCAATACTTCATATGCTGTGACAACTTCTAATTATCTATATGATAACAATCCTTCAGGAATTGGGGAAAACTATTATATAGGTCGCCTGGCGTCCAACACAGAAGTTGTCCAGACATACAATGACAGCAAAAGCAGTAAAGAAGAATTCACCTACGAAAATAACCTTGTAAAAACCATAAAAACCTGGAACAGGGATAATACGGGTTATACCCTGGGTACTTTTACTTATGATGGTTTTGGAAATATTACACAGAAAGTATCAGGTAATAGCATAGATTCCGGAACCATAACATCAGGTTACCAGTACGATCCTAAAGGCAGATTTGTCGTAATGCAAACCGATAATCTAGGATTGCAAACCGGAACTGATTACAACGATTGGGGGCAGATAACCACTCAAACAGATCACTTTAATAATACCGTTACTAATACGTATGACAGCTGGGGTAAATTATTAACTTCTACAACCAATTTAGGGGGAACTACTTCGTTCCAATATGAAAGAGATAATCAATCTAATCTCATAGTTATCCAAAATGATCCGGACGGTAATCTATCGAAAAAATTCACTAATGTATGGGGACAGGAGTTCAAAACTTCAACTAAGGCTTTTGGCCAGGGACAGTTGGTATCAAAAGAAACACAATTTGATGCTTTAGGCAGGAAAGTAAAGGAATCCGAATCTTATTTTGATGAGCAGAGTGCCAGCCAGTGGAATACCATTACCTATGATGATTCTATATATCCGGCTAAAGTAACAGCTACTGCATTTAACGGCAAAAAGACAGAAACAATAGTTTCAGGATTCATAACAACCGTAAAAGAAATTAACGGAAATGGAAGAACCAATTCCAAAACTGCCGATGCCTTAGGAAATGTCATCTCTACCACGGATAAAGGAGGAACTATACAATTCTCCTACAATGCTGCCGGAGAACAAACCGAAGCCAAGTATGCTGAAAATACCGTTATCACAAAGTATGATAACTGGGGTAGAAAATCAGAATTCAACGACCCTTCAAATGGAGTATATAAGTATGAATATGATGGTTTTGGCAGAGCTAAAAAAACGATTAGCCCAAAAGGCACAAAAGAATACACCTATAATAATTTCGGGCAGCTTATTTCCCAGAAAGAGCTTTCCACCACTGATGGCGGACAGGCCACAAATAAAAACATTTCTTTTACCTATAGTAATAAGGGCATTCTTACGGAAAGATCAGCCACTATTAAAGGTCAGTTATTTAGAACTAAATTTACCTATGACCCTAATGGAAGGTTATTATCTTCTATAGAGAACAGCAACGGAAAAACCTACTCACAGAAAGGTATTACCTATGATGATAAAGGAAGAATAAGTTCTTATGAAAAAGAATTGGTTTCTTCAGGGATAGTAACTAAAGTTACAGTAGAAAATATTTACAGTACCTGGAACGGGAAGCTTTATCAGATCAAAGATAAAAATTCCGGTAAGATCTTATGGGAGTTGAAAGATGTTAACGCAAAAGGGCTGGTATTAAAAACAAAATTAGGTACTACTGAAATTATCAATTCTTACGATGCGAATGGTTTCTTAACAAATATTAATCACTCGTCTGCTGTTAAGCCTTCTATTCTGAAAATATCTTATTCTTTTGATGCGCTTAAAAATGAGTTGCAGTTTAGAAAAACAGAAGGAGATTTTAATTTTGAAGAAAAATTTTTCTATGATGATAATAATCGTTTGATAAAATGGACTAATCCTGTTAACGGCGAATATTTACAAAATACATACGACGTAAAAGGTAGAATCATGGAAAATGATCAGGTAGGTACGATAAAGTTTGATAATTCTGCCAAGATATACCAGCCTACAGCAATGACCCTTAATGCTGCTGGAACGCAGAATTATAACGGGGATTTAATCCAAAGCATTTCTTATAATGAGAATAATGATCCCGTACAGATTAATGGAGAGAAAAACAGGATCAGCTTTGAATATGGACTGGGAAACATGAGACAGCGTGTAGATATTCTTAAGCTGATACAGACGGGAGGAGGAGTCTCTGATTCAAGAATAGCAATGGACAGCAACTGGGATCCAAATATCCCTGTATGGCAGAATGTTTTAGCTAAATTTTATAATGAAGGCGGAAGCTTTGAAGTGATCAGGGATCAGGCTACAGACCAGGAAAAGCATATTTTATACATCGGAAGCAGCCCTTATGAATCTGATATCGTATATTTGAAAGACTTTGGCCAGAGCAGCGGTTCTTATAAATTCCTTCATAAAGATTATCTGGGAAGTATCCTTGCCATTAGTGATGAAGCAGGAAATAAAATAGAGCAAAGGCATTTTGATGCCTGGGGAAATTTCACGCATCTCAAAATAGGGAATACAGCCACTATAACAGATAAAAACCTTATTGCAGAAGCCTCAATGCTTATAGACAGGGGATATACCGGCCATGAACATTTTATGGAGGTAGGAATCATTCATATGAATGGAAGACTGTATGATCCGTTACTCCGAAGATTCCTAAACGCTGATGAAAATATTCAAGATCCTACCAATACCCAGAATTATAATAAGTATGGGTACGTAATGAATAACCCGATGATGTATAATGATCCAAGTGGAGAGTTTTGGGCGTGGTTTATTGGGGCTATAGTAGGAAGTTATTTTAGTGGAGTTCAGTCAAATCATGGAAATTGGAATCCTGTAAAATGGGATTGGAAAAACACCTGGACTTCTGTAGTGGGAGGTGCATTTGCCGGAGCTGCCATTGGCCAGGGGGTAAGCAATATTAGTGTATATGGAACTAAGTTTATTGCAAATTCCGTAGTTGGCTCTGTTGGAGGTATATTTAACGGGATCGCATCCGGACAAAACATTTTTAAAAGTGCTTTAATAGGATTCACAGGAATAAACTATTCATTTAATTTATCTTCTACTGCTGGAATTAATGCCGGATATAAGTATATTGTTTCACCTGAAGCAGAATATTCAGGAGATGATTGGGAAGGTTTAACAAAAAGTATATTACTAGGCTATGTTAAGACTAATTTTTGCGAAACCTGTTCTTATGGAGCATTACAGCAAAAAGCAGGTGTTAAGTTTGAAGAAGCTTTTCATAGTATAATGAGAACTAAGTTATCTATGCTTAATTATACTAGTAATAGTAATAAATTCCAGGGAATGTATAAAGATAGACCTAGAAATACCGTTCCTGATGGTGTATTTGATTTAGTAGACATTCAATTCGATGGCGGTTTTAAATTTAAGACATATCATGGAGCTTCATTTGCAGAAGTCAAAGCAATGAATGGTACTTTGTATAGCAGTTCAAACCAAGGCCAGATTTCCTCAATGCTAAATTATATGGGATTTAGTAATGCTGTAACAAGAGCAGGTAGGGGAAATTTTATGTTAGGAACAACGTCAGATACTTATATTGCCCCTAGTCTGTATGATTATGCCAATAAAATGAATATCGATATGGTTCATTACAGAGCCTATTATAGAATGGTTTCCGGAGCCATGCACATTCGGTTTAATTATAAATGGACGGACACAACAGATTCAACCATACTCAAATAAGTACCATATGAGAACATTATTTTTTTTAATTTTAATAACTACATTTAACATCATGTGTGCACAAAAAAATATAAGCAAAGATTATCAGGTTATTACTTTTGAAGAGTCGAAAAAATATGATATAAGGAATATGAAAGATCATGAATATTCTGATTATAATGGCAGTACTTCGCTTTATATTGATGAGAACACATTGTTTGTATTTCCAAATATAGACAGAGGAAGTTGTTTGATTATATCAAAAGACAAGTATGATGAAATGTTTGCTAATAATTCTTTTCCTGTTTTACCTGAAAATAATACATCATATTTTTTGTATAAGAAGCTGATGAATAAAGAAAGTTTCACAAAAGAAAATATGATCATAATTTTAAAGGATATTGGGCTGAAATATAATGAAGATACTTTTTATACTGACGCGGAAAAACTATCAAAAACTTTATCAGATGAAGATAAGAAGAAGCTTATAGTACCTGCATTATATTTTATTGGTGAAGATTTGCAAAAGCTTTGTCCTAATGCCGAATGGAGTTTTAATAAAAGGTGGTATTTTAATCCGTTTAATGAGCCTATTTTAGTTTATGAAGATCGTTCATATTCATTTTATGACTTAAATATTCTATTAGAAGAGAAACTTCTTAAGGAAAAAAATATAACCTTTAAAAAGATTTATAAAAGAGTTGAAGGGTACTATTTAAAGCATTTTAATCTTAAAAGTTGAGTGACTCTGTCAAAGAAAAAATAGTCAATTAAATAAACAAAAGTAGGAGTATTCCTGCTTTTGTTTTTCTTATTAGGGGACAGCTCAAATTTGGCGAAACGAAATAATAGAAATAAAATATCAAAGTATGAGTTGGAAAATATATGTAACTTTTATAAAAGATGCTGGAAATATTGAAATAAATGATGACCTAATAAAATCTTTGGGATTTAAAAATTTTGAATTTGTAGAGAAAACAAATTTCAATGAAAGACCAGAGATTGGTGAACTGTATGTTTCTAAATATAAAAATCATCTTTTAATTGCTAATGCAGATTTAATCTGGCAATTTTCAAAACCTGAAACAACTAAGACTGAAAGAGCGTTCATTGAGGAATTTCCAACCTCAGAAATTTTCTCATTAAGTTTAGGATATGGAACCTATTATTGTTTAATTGAAAATGGAAAAAAAATTCGTTTAAGAGAAATTGGAGACGAAATTTATCAAGATTTTGGTGAATTAATTCCCGAAGAAGTTAATTTAAAGCCTGAAGATTTGTTTGACAATGAGGAATTAAGATTTATGAAAGAAGAGCTAACTCCTGAGGAATTTGAACAACAATATCAATCTAATTTAGCTTTTGAAACAGCTTTTGAGCTGACAAAACGATTTTTCGGAATCAGATATGATGAATTCGAAATAAAGGATTATGAGTTTGAAAGCGTAAAATACAGAAACTTTCAAATAGATAATGTTCAAGACTGCGGAATAAAAGCAGAAATGCAATTTGAACAGTAAGGGGGTCGGTTTAGGAAAAGTAAAAAGGGGTTAAGTACAAGCTATTTTTACAGGCTTCAAACCAAAAATCAAACCATGAAATTAAGATACACTTTTTTTAAACAAATAATATGAAAAAACAATTACTAAGCTTATGCATAGTTATAGGAACTATGACATTTGCTCAATCTACAGACGAACCAAGATTTGGCATTAAAGCCGGAGGTAACCTTTCAAGTATAACAGATGGTGATTCTAAATCTAAACTCGGTTTTTATGGCGGAGTATTTATAAATATTCCAATTTCTGAAGCATTTAGCATTCAACCGGAGGCAATATATAGCCTACAGGGGGCAAAGTTAAAAGATGACTATGACTTTGTTGGCTATACAATAACAAACATGAAACAAACCCTTGGATACATCAATGTTCCTGTAATGGTGCAATACAATGCTACTCCAGAATTTTATCTGGAAGCTGGCCCTGAATTTGGGCTCCTTATAAATGCACAAGCTAAGGGAGATATTAATGGTAACTCTTATAAGACAAGTAATAAAGATGCATTAAAAACCTTTAATTTTGGTTTAGGTCTTGGTTTAGGATATAAATTTACCCCGAACATAGGCATTAATGCCCGTTATATTGCAGGTTTAAGCAATATTGTTAAAAACAGTGGAGAAGAGATTTCAAAAAACACAAATTTCCAGTTAGGTCTAAATTACTATTTCTAGAAGATTTTGTTAGTCCTAATTTCAGTAAAATACATGTATAAATTAATAGAACCAGAAGTAGCCAAACTATTCGATGTTCATCCGGCTACTATTTACCGATTAATTAAATCAGTTTAATCTATTAAAACAAAACCTTTTAATAGATTTTATCCTTAACGTACAAAATTTTACTTTTCGTCGACTGACCCCCTATAGACGATACAGAAATATAAGATTTGTAAATTGATAATAAATAGAGCGTCTAAATTGAACGCTCTATTTTCATATAAATCTATAAATTTACTTCACCGAAACCTTCTATTCAAAAGGGTTTACAAGGTTCTTTAATCTGTACATCAATCCTTTTGTATATGTTATCTTTAACATTTAATTTTGCAGTATTCAATTTCGAAGAAACAATAGATCTTTTTTTTAAAAAAAGGGCCTTTTACAAGATATTTAGTATTATAGAGAAAATTGATAGATGTCAAACTTAATAGAAAATTTTACCTTTTTGCTTTTCAGGATTAAGAGCCTTAAATTTGCATTAAGAAAAAATTATAAAAAATGACCGGAGAGAATAATTAGTATATTTGTATAAATAAAAAACTACCATTGGAAGGTCGAAGTTCTCAGGTAGTTTTAACTTTTAAATTTAAGAAGCTATGAAATAAAACCATAGGTTCCATTATTTTTTTGTCTTTTTTAAACATCGTGTACGGAACCGCACTTTAATGATGTTTAAAAATGTAACTCGATTGTAAGTACACATTCGTAATAAACTTATGTGTCCAAACCATTAAAATCAACACAATGAAAAAACCAGATTGGAAAGGCATTGCAACTTTAGTGAGAGCTATTGCCGAAATCATCAAGCTATTTATGTAGTATCAATTTTAATTATAACTCAGCGAGTTGCATTCGCTGGGTAATTTATAAATTACACTATTGCGTAATTATAATTACATTGCAAATGTATTAAAATTTTGATAGATTAAAAATTTTTTTTAAGAAAATCTAAAACAAAGTTTTAAAAACACTAACAGAATAATAAATAAAATGCGACAAGTTCTGTCGTTATAGACATTTTTATTTGTGCATATAAACTTTAACAACATGTGGTATTCACATTATCTTAAAATGTACTTAATTTTGTTTTATGTATGCTTTAGTTGATTGTAATAATTTCTACGCTTCTTGTGAAAGAGCATTTAATCCTTTATTAAATGGAAAACCGGTAGTTGTCCTTTCTAATAATGATGGATGTGCAATAGCCCGTAGCAACGAAGCTAAAGAGCTGGGAATTCCTATGGGGGCTCCTGCTTTTGAATATGCAAAATTATTCAAAGACAATGATGTAAAAGTATTTTCTACCAACTTTGCATTATATGGAGATCTTAGTAATAGAGTAATGAAAATTCTTTCGGAGTTTACTCCGGAGGTTGAAGTTTATTCAATTGATGAGATTTTTTTAAAATTAGTAGGTTTTCAAAACTATAATCTGCATGAGTACGGGTTGCAGATGAAAGAAAAAGTAGCCCAATACACTAGAATACCTGTTTCAATTGGATATGCACCAACAAAAGCACTTGCAAAAGTTGCCAATAGAATAGCAAAAAAATTTCCTAAAGAATTCAACGGTGTTTATATTATTGATACTGAAGAGAAAAGAATAAAAGCATTAAAATGGCTGAAAATTGATGATGTTTGGGGTATTGGTCGCCAATATGCAAACAAATTAAAGAGCATTGGCATTAAGAATGCCTATCAATTTACTCAGCAATCTGATTACTTTGTCCAAAAAGAAATGAGTATTGTTGGCCTCAGGCTAAAAAGAGAACTGGAAGGCAAAGAATATATAGAATTGGAACAAAAGAAGAGGAAAAAAGGTATAGCTACAACTAGAAGTTTTGATAAAAATTTTAATGATTATGATGAGCTCCAGGAACGAGTATCAACATTCGCTACAAGATGCGCGGAAAAATTGAGAAAGGAAGGTTCTTACTGTTCTGTTCTTACTGTATTTATTCATACAAATTTCTTTAGAGAAGATCTACCACAATATAGTAGATCCATAAAAGTGAAACTTCCACAACCAAGTAATTCAAATATTACACTGAGCCAATATGCAAAAAAAGCATTGAGTATAATATACAAAACTGGATTTGCTTATAAAAAAGCAGGTGTAATAGTAGAAGGAATTTCACCTGAACCTTTCAGGCAGTATTCTCTATTTGATAATTTAAATGAGAATGAAAAACATACTAAATTAATGAAAACAATAGATTTTCTAAATAAATCACTTCCCAACCCAGTAGTAAAGCTGGCATCGCAGGATTTTGGAAGGAGAGAAAAAATGAAGCAAGAAAAGCTTTCTCCAAGGTTTACGACAAAATGGACAGAATTATTAGAAATAGAATGAAATTAATCCAATTACATAATATTCAATTTGAAGATCTAGAAATTCTTAATCTGAACTTGGAAAGTCGTCGAATGTTTGGCAGACTTTACAGCAGCATTGAAAATGGATTTCCTTCTCCAGCTGAAGATTTTGAAGGAGAATATTTAAGCCTGGATGAAAGGTATTTGGGTTCAAACCAAAAATAGGACAAAATGTTTGTTTTAAGTCGTAATTAATTGATTTTAAAATATTTATATATAAT